>NZ_AUID01000011.1 GCF_000423525.1 Proteocatella sphenisci DSM 23131
ATAAAAAGACAGATTGCATTAGTATGTAATAAGGGCGGTAGACGGATAAACAATGAAAATACTGGAAAGCTCATACTCAGGCTGCGAAAGGAAAATATCGAAATGGGACAGAGTGCTCCTGATAAGTTTTTTACTCATAATATTGACATATACGCATTCGTTGTATAAAATTTAATTTAATAAAATTAAAAATAATTAAATTGAATTTCGAGAAGGAGATAAATATGAATTACGTATTTTCATGGGTAAAAGAAAAATAAGCATGTTGACATTGAAATTCCTAGCGTATGGCCGCTGGATTCATCGCATTGGCAGCGGGTTTTTGGGTATAATGAGAAGCAGATACTCGCTTTATATCGCTTTACAGATGATAATAATGATCTTTGTTTTTGCAATGCTCATTTTTACTATATTCAATCATCAGAAGACTGAGAACAATTATGATATGGAAAAACTGGGACAGACTTTATCTTACTCTGCTCAACAGAATCTGGCTTACTTTGATTCGCTTACTGGAATACCAAACAAGATAAGCTTCATGATGACGCTTGAGGAAATGATTGAAAAATCAGACCATGAAAAATCTTATTATTATGTCCTCATGATTGACCTTGATAATTTCAAGACTCATAATCATCAAGACGATAATTGAGCTTGCGCATATCCTTGAGGATATTGGATGCGACCATATACAAGTTCAGCTCTTTGTTATACCGTGAAGATACAGGGCGGTCTCATGTGAAAAAATACCCTTTGAGAAACGATATTGACACATCAAAAAAGGTAATGTATTATATAAAAAGGTAACGTGTTACTTATAATTAACGAAGGAGGTATATTTTGAGTAAAATTGAATCATTGAAAGACCAAAAATTTATTTTTGGATCAGTCCAAATAGTAGCAAATAAGATGAACACTTTGCTAGAAAGAGAACTTAAAGAATATGATATAACATCTAAACAATGGTTTCTTACAGTTGTTATAGAAAATTCCTTTGATAAGCCTCCTACCATAAAAGAAGCAGCTAAGGTAATGGGAAGTTCTCACCAAAATGTAAAGCAAGTAGCTTTAAAGCTTGAGCAAAAGGGATTGGTTAGTCTAGAAAAGGATAAAAGGGATGCCAGAGTTACAAGGATTAGACTAACTGAGCAAAGCTACAAGTTTTCTGAAACAATACAAGCAAAAGCTGCAATTTTTACTGGGAATTTATTTATGGGGATTGGTGAGGATGAAATGTCAAAGGCAAGAACGGTGCTTTATAAAATGATGTTTAACTTAGCTAATATGGAAATGGGCGAACAGGAGGATGATTAAGCGAATGAAAACAATAATTATTTATTGCAGTAAGTATGGATATACCGAAGCTTGCGTTAAAAGTATTGCGGATAAGCTTGATGGAGATGCTTCCTTTGTAAATATTTGTAATGAGAAGATTCCCCATATAGATGAATTCGACAATATTATTATTGGTGGTTCCATTTATATGGGACAGATCCAGAAAAAAATAAAGCTTTATTGTTCAGAGAATATGGAGATGCTTCTAACTAAAAGGCTGGCATTATTTTTATGTTGCGGACTACCTGAAAATTTCATGAAGTATGTGAAGACGGCTTTTCCAGAGGAGTTATTAACAAAAGCAGTTGCAAAGGAATGTTTTGGTGGAGAACTTAGAACTGGAAAAATGAATTTAACTGATAAAATGATCACTGGGTTAATGAAAAAGGCGGCAGATAAGGAAGGTAAATCCGAGCCTATGCCAATTCCAGGCAACATTAAAAAGCTTGCAGAAATTATCAATAGTCAACGAAAGTGAGGATTTAGATTATGAGTAAATTTAAACCTTGGATTAATACTCTTGTAATTTGCATTGGTGTATTGGCTATGGGAGCTTGCATTGCAGGGTTGTTTATAAGCGGTGGAAGTGGACAACATGAATTTAAATCGATAAATGGTGAAATCGTGAAAATATATGGTAGCGGTTTGTATAGGAATGATTCAATAGCAATGGTAGCTCAAGGTAAAGCCTCTGATTTTATAACTGCTATTATAGGAATTCCGATTCTGATGATTTCGCTTTATTTCACAAATAAAGGTTCATTAAGAGGAAAACTTATGTTGACAGGAACGCTAGGATATTTTTTGTATACTTATATCTCCTACACATTTCTGTGGATGTATAACCCGTTCTTCATAGTTTATGTTGTCCTAATGACTTTAAGTCTATATGCTTTTATTTTGTGTTTTATGTCTTTTGAGTTGGAATAGTTGTTCCAACTGCAGTTCTTTCAGGGATGCTCCTAATAAAACGAAAACCCTTAGGTTATTTACTATCATCCGTAATAATCATTAAAGGATTTACAATGCTGACATGTATATCGGCTATGATTATAAATATGGCTCTAAATGGCGTTGATATGAGTTTGGTAGAGATTCTTGTTTTTCCTATGTTTAATCTATTAGCGATAATATGCTTAATCTTATTGTTTAAAAACGTAATACTGGAGAGATTAGAATGAAGCATTATTAATCTTAAGTGTGATATAATATTATATTGAAGAAAAATGTGATGGCGTAACGGGGGATTTTTTGTTACTTAAAAAATAAGTTAGGATTATAGATGGTATTTATTTAAAATAGAGTTATTAGGATAGTATACAATATGGGAGAGTATATATGAAAAATAGTGAATCTTACAAAAGATGTAATCCTTAATCAGGCAGGAGCTAGATAGGCAAATACTTATCTAGCTCCTGCTCGATCTATAAAAGATGTATATTTTATTACAGAATTATTGCTGAAAAATCATTGACAAATATTTTTTTAAGACATATTATATGAGTATAATCGAATATAGTAATGTGAAGGAGTGTAAATAATGGATAATTTGTTCAAAACACTAGGAGATGAAAATAGGCTCAGAATATTTAACTTACTCACAAAGCAAGACTTATGTGTTTGTGAGATAGAATCTATTTTAGCTACAACTCAATCCAATGTATCAAGACACTTGACTAAGCTTAGAAATGAAAATATTGTTGTTTTTGAAAAGAAATCTCAGTGGACATATTATCAGATAAATCCTAAATTTATCGCGGATAATTTGTTGCTGTATAATTATCTGATAGAGAAAATGGATAAAAACCCTAAATTTACAAGTGATCTCAAAAAGTTATCATTATATAAAGAAAGTGGGATTAGTTGTGATAATATAGGCGAATTAAATAAAATTAGTCTTAAGTAAATCGTATAAAGAATAATAATTTAGAGAGGTGAAAAGTTGTGTCAAAGAAAGAAAAAGCCGTAGGGATAAGTTTTTTTGAAAAGTATTTAACTTTGTGGGTAGGAATATGTATGGTAATTGGGGTTCTTATTGGAGTGTATATTCCTCAAATACCTGATTTTTTAGGAAATTTTGAATATGCAAATGTTTCGGTACCTGTAGCAATTTTAATATGGCTCATGATTTATCCAATGATGCTAAAGGTGGATTTTAACAGTATTAAAAAAGTAGGAGAAAATCCTAAAGGACTTGTAGTTACATGGGTAACAAATTGGTTAATTAAGCCATTTACAATGTATGCAATAGCATTGTTTTTCTTTAATGTAGTGTTTAAAAATTTCATATCTCCAGATCTTGCAAAAGAATATCTTGCAGGAGCTGTTCTTTTAGGAGCTGCGCCGTGTACAGCTATGGTATTTGTTTGGAGTCATTTAACTAAAGGAAACCCGGCATATACTCTTGTGCAAGTAGCAACAAATGATCTTATTATTTTAGTGGGATTTGTTCCTATAGTTGCATTTTTATTGGGTATGAGCAATATATCAATACCTTGGGGGACCCTATTTCTATCAGTTGTTTTATTTGTAGTTATACCTTTGGCAGCTGGTGTTATTTCAAGAACTGTAATAACAAAAAACAAAGGATTAGAATACTTTGAAAAGAAGTTCATTCCTAAATTTAGTAATGTAACAATAATTGGATTATTATTAACTTTAATAATTATTTTTTCTTTCCAAGGACAAATTATTGTTGATAATCCACTTAACATAGTATTAATTGCAGTTCCACTAATAATTCAGACTTTCTTAATATTTTTTGTTGCTTATTTATGGGCAAAAGCCTGGAAGTTGCCACATAATATAGCTGCGCCGGCGGGAATGATAGGAGCATCAAACTTTTTTGAGCTCGCAGTGGCAGTAGCAATATCAGTCTTTGGATTAGGTTCTGGAGCAGCACTTGCGACTGTGGTTGGAGTTTTAGTTGAAGTTCCAGTTATGCTTCAATTAGTTAAAATAGCCAATAATACAAAAAATTGGTTTCCAAAACCTGTAAAAGATAATTAAAATCGACTTATATTTTTATAATATGAATGAATGTAATTGAATATGTTTGTATGATGAGAGGAGATAATATGAAGTTTAAAGTAGCATTTATATGTGTTCACAACTCATGTAGATCACAAATGGCAGAAGGTTTAGCTAGACATTTAGGTAGTGATGTATTAGAAAGCTACTCAGCAGGAACGGAAGAATATATAGAAGTAAAGCCACTAGCGGTAGAGGTTATGGAAGAAATAGGAATATCTATGGATGGTCATTATCCTAAACTCTTAACAGAAATACCTGAAGAGGTAGATGTATTAATAACTATGGGTTGTGGAGTTGTTTGTCCTTTTCTTCCTTCCAGGCATCAAGAGGATTGGGGTCTTGATGATCCATCAGGAGGGACGATAGAAGACTTTAGAGAAACACGAAATTTAATAGAAGCTAAAGTGAAGGATCTGATTAGGAGATTAAAAAACAATGAAAATTAATATTCCTGTAGAAGAAACAATTAAGAAAAGAAGCAGCGTTAGAACTTATGAAGAAAGAAATCTTTCTGCAACAGATAAGGAAAAGCTAATGCAATTTGCTGATAATTTATCCAATCCGTTTGGTGAAAAAGTGAACTTTCATTTTATCGAAAAAGCAACAGATGGAAATGGAGAAAAACTTGGAACATATGGCGTTATAAAAGGAGCTACTTCTTTTATTGGAGTATCAGTTTCTGATACTGAGTTTGGACTTGAAGCGGTAGGATACGAATTTGAAAATTTAATTTTATACGCAACGCACATGGGACTTGGTACGGTATGGCTAGCTGGAACATTTAATCGTAAGCAATTTTTATCTGGTATGGAGATCAAAGACGATGAATTGTTTCCAGCTATTTCACCAGTGGGCTATCCACTTGAAAAGAAAAGATTTATAGAAGCAGTAATGAGAAAACTCGTGAAATCTGATCAAAGAAATCCTTGGCATATGCTATTTTTTAAAAATGATTTTTCAACGCCTCTGACACAAAAAGAAGCGGGCATATATGCAATACCTCTAGAAATGCTTCGATTAGCTCCTTCGGCTATCAATGCTCAACCATGGAGAATAGTAAAAGAAGGGGATGTATTTCATTTTTATGAGACACATAGCGCTAAAACAAAGGAATATGAAAAATCAATCAAGAGGATTGATTTAGGAATCGGGATAAGTCATTTCCATCAAGCTTCTTTGGAACGAGGTTTGTCTGGTAGATTTGAAAAACGATCGCAACAAAAAATTCAAATACCTCCAAATACAAAGTATATTATTTCATGGGTGCCTGAAAAAGAATAATAATCTAAAATGAGGCTGCAATTTTACATTGACAGCCTCTAATTACTAGTTAAATACTTCCTTTACTATCTTGTCTTCCTCAACACCCAATTCTTTTAGTGAATCTTCTACAGTATCCATCATTGGCTCTGGTCCACATATATAGAAATAATCTTCCGGAGAAGTAATATTATCTTTCAAATATGCAGTATCAATACGGCCATGTGAATAAGGATCTACCTCTTCACGTGATAAAATATTTAGAAAATTATCACCTAATATTGATTCAAATTCATTTTTATTGATAATATCTATTTGTGTACTATTAGCAAATATTAGTCGATTGCCTTTTAAATTTCCTTTTTGATGTAAATCACGAATTATGGAAATAAACGGTGTAACTCCTGCTCCTCCTGCAATAAAAGTACCTTTCCCTTCAAACTGTATCGCTCCAAATACAGATTTTAAAATAATTTTATCTCCTACTTCAAGTTTTGATAATTCATTGGTTACCCCGTTATGATCAGGATAAATCTTAATTGTAAATTCCAAATGATCTTCAAATGGTAATGATGTAAATGTAAAAGGATTTCTTTTGTCACGCCATCCATCTTTATCAACAGCCAATTCAGCTGCTTGTCCAGGCATAAACTTAATTTTATTTGTATTGTTTAAGGTAAAACGCAATACATTATGTGTAATTTTTTCAATCTTTCTAATTATTAAAACTTGTTGTTCCATATCACATACCTCCATATAAGTTTATTTAGATAATACTATACCATCTTCAATGCTTATTTCTTGGATGAGAACTACTCTTGCTGGGGCTCCATCTGCTCCTTTTATCTTAATGGGTAAAGCTATCATAAAGTATTCGCCCTCATCTATTTCTTTTAGTCTTAATCCTTCAATTATTATTATCTCATTGTCAAACAATATGTTGTGAGTATCATGTTTGGGTTGATCTCTTTCTATTCCCAATGCATCTATTCCTAAACCAACTATTTTCTTTTCTGCTAAATACTCTGCTCCGCTCTTTGTCAAATAAACAAAATCCATTAGAAAAACTTCAGAAAAAGAATTTTTTGTTTTTAGTAATACAAAACTGCCTTCTTTAATATTAAGGTTTATTAAATCGGATTTATTAATTCCACTTGTTACATTTGTTAAATCAAATACATAGCATTTTGTGATCAAATTACTTAAATCTAAGCTTTCTATTGTTTTTCCATCGCTTTGCATATGATAGGGGGAATCAATATGTGTTCCAGTGTGAAGATTCATACTGATAGTTGATTCATTTATACCATCTTTTGAAATTTTTTTCTCTAGTTTTAAACTTGGCTTTTTTTCTTCTCTGTCTTTATAGACAGTCATATTCTCTTCAATTAACATAGAAACATCGAATATTTTCATAACTTATCACCTTCAATATCTCTATAAATTTTTGTTTCACCCATTAATATACTAGCATCTTCAGGCCCTATTGATCCTGCCTTATAATTTGGAAAATCTGTACTATTCTTTGAAATAGAGTTTTCTATGCTATCAACATATTTCCATGCGGCTTCAACCTCATCCCATCTTGTAAACAGAGCAGAAGAATTCTTAATAATTTCTAGAATAAGTTTTTCATATGCCTTAGGTGAATTAAAATCATATCTACAGGTTTGGCAATAATTCATCTCCACTTTTTCTATAAAGTTACCATCATCAGGTTTTTTAATATTTATTTGAAATTTTATTCCTTCTTCTGGTTGTATCTTAACAATCAAATAGTCAGGTTCGGTATATTTGTATTCATCATAAATATTAATACCAGGAAGTTTTTTAAATTGGATAATTATTTCAGAACTTTTCTTATCTAGTCTTTTCCCAGCACGAATGTATATAGGAACTCCTCCCCAACGATAATTTTTAATTCCTGCTTTAAGTGATATATAGGTAGGAACTATAGAATTTTTATCTACATTTTCTTCATCTCTATATCCGGGTATATTATCTTCACCATTACCATATTGGCCTAAAACAATATTTTCTTTAGCTGACACTTTATCAAAAAGTTGTAATGATTTTAAAACCTTAACCTTTTCATCTCTTATAGAATCCGCATCTAGATTTATTGGCGGTTCCATACATATCAATGATAACATTTGCAAGATATGACTCTGAAGCATATCTCGTAAAACTCCAGATTTTTCATAGTAGGATCCCCGATGCTCTACGCCGATTGTTTCTGATGAATTAATCTGGATGTTGTCAATGTATTTGTGATTCCACAAAGATTCAAAAATAGAGTTACTAAACCGAATAGCTATTATATTTTGTAACATTTCTTTACCCAAATAATGATCAATTCTAAAGATTTTTTCTTCAGGAATCAACTCCAATAAAGAATTTTGTAATTCCAACGCTGTATCTAAACTGTAGCCAAATGGTTTTTCAATAATTATTCTCTGCCAGGAAGTCTGATTTTCCAGCATTCCATTATTCTTGAGATTTTTCGAAATTGGAATAAACATATTGGGACCTACAGCAAGATAATAAATCCTGTTTCCTTTGGTCTGTTTTAAATTATCCAATGACTTTAAGAATGTATCCAAATCACGGTAACCAACATTATCATCAACCATATCGAAAGCATTATAATAAACATTATCAGCAAATTCATCCCATTTTACTTTATTAAATTGGTGTTCACCATATTTTATAGTATTTTGCTCCATTTGATCTCTATATTCTTGGTGAGATAAATTTTTTCTCCCGACTGACACCAATGCAAAATTTTTGGAAATTTTCTTATCTGAAAATAATTTATAAATAGCAGGAATTAATTTTTTTTTCGTTAAATCTCCTGTCCCGCCAAGAATGACAAATATACAGGATGTATCCTCATCTCTTATGCTCGTATTATCATTTAACATAACAAGCCCTCCTTATTACTTTGTGACATTATGTCCTCCAAATTCATTCCTAAGCCCTGCTACTACTCTGTTTGAAAATAAATTGTCATCTTTGGAGCTAAACCGGGTAAAAAGCGACATAGCAAGGACAGGAGTTGGAATCCCTAGTTCTATTGCCTCTTGTAAGGTCCAAAGTCCCACACCTGAAGAATCTACAACTCCTTTTAGTTTATTCAAGTGTGGATCCTTAGCAAATAGATTTTCACTAAGCTCCATTAACCAGCTTCTAATTACAGAACCATTATTCCATACTTTGGCAACATCTTCATAATTTAAATCAAATTGAGATGACTCAAGCAGCTGAAAACCCTCACCTATGGCTTGCATCATGCCATATTCTATACCATTGTGAACCATTTTTACATAGTGTCCTGCGCCATTTTTACCGACATGCAAATATCCATTTTCAACTGATATTGCTTTTACGATTGGTTCGATTATTTTAAATATTTCTTCCTCTGCCCCAATCATTGTGCATGCACCATTTCTAGCACCAGAAATTCCTCCGCTTGTCCCAATATCAACATAATTAATGTCTTTATTCTTTAAAAGTTCATATCTTTTAAGTGTATCTTTATAATGAGAATTGCCACCATCTATAAGGATATCATCTTTATCTACAAATTTAATTAACTTCTCTATCATTTCATCTACAGCTTCACCTGCTGGAACCATTATCCAAATAATCCTAGGTTTAGGTAATAGTCCTATGAATTCGTATAAATCTGTAGTTCCAACAATTCCTTCTTTTTTGATTAAGTCAGTTGCTTCTGAAGAACGATTATATGCTATTACTTCATATCCATTATCTTTTAAATTTAAAGCCAAATTGTATCCCATCTTCCCGAGTCCAATCATACCTATTTTCATACTATTGCCCTCCATAGTTTGTGTTTTAAAAATATTCACATGTTAACTAAGTAATACCCTTTAATAAAGCGCATTAACAAAGCTGGACAATCTTGTGTAAAATTCAAAAAATAAATATCTACAGATTTTTCTAGAAAGATTTCATTGATTCTCTAAAATGGATAGGTTACACTAATCCTATGTGATAAGAAATTTGGCATAGGAAGAAATTAGAGAGGAATTCATATATGATTAACGAAATGGCTGTTCAAGGGAGTGCTTTTTACAGTGTAGATTTTGATAAAGTAAGATATATTAAAAATGGAATATTTTGTGTAAATGACAAAGGTTATATAGATGGAGTGTATGAAGAAGGTGATGAAGACTATAGTTTGATTAGACTTAAGTACTTAGAAAAAGGGAAGTTGAAAGTACTATCTGATACTGAAGTAATGCTTCCAGGATTTGTAGATTTACACATTCATGCTTCTCAATGGCCACAGGCGGGACTTGCTTTAGATAGGCCGCTGGAAATATGGCTTGGTGAATACACTTTCCCTTTAGAATCAAGGTATAGAAATTTGGATTTTGCCAACGAAGTTTATCGTGATGTTGTAAGTTCTACACTTAAATATGGAACAACTACAGCTTTATACTTTGCGACTGTAGACAGAGAACCATCTGTACTGTTAGCAAAAATATGTGGAGAACTAGGTCAACGTGGTTTAGTTGGTAAGGTGGCTATGGATAATCCAGAAAGTACTCCAGAGTTCTGTAGAGATAACTCTCCAAAAGAAGCAATAAATGAAACGGAAGCATTTATAAAAGAAGTATTAGAAATACAAGATTTATATAAACAAAAAGTATACCCTGTTGTAACACCTAGATTTATTCCCAGTTGTACAGATGAAACATTAGAAGGATTAGGAAAGCTGGCCAAAAAATACGATGCTCATATTCAAACTCATTGCAGTGAAAGTGATTGGGCACACAACTTTGCAAAAGAGAGATTTGGTATAACAGATGCGCAGGCTTTAGATAAATTTGGATTAATAACCAGCAAAACAGTAGTTGCGCATGCACCATTTTTAGAGCCGGATGATGTGAAATTATTAGCCGATAAAAAAACTACCATAGGGCATTGTCCACTATCAAATGCTTATTTTGCAAATTCAGTACTGCCTTTTAAAGATTTTAGCAGTAGGGGAGTAAATATAGGGATGGCCACTGATATATCAGGAGGATACAGTCCGAGTATGTATCAAGCTATAAGACAGTCAATTATATCTTCAAGGATGCTAGAAGATGGAGTGGATCCTTCAATAAATGGTAAAAACAGAGGTAGAAAAAATTCTGCAATAACACTTAACAATGCTTTATATAGTGCTACCGTTAGTGGGGGAATAGCTTTAGGCTTACCTATAGGTAAACTTGAAAAAGGATATTCATTTGATGTTCAAATAGTGGATATTGAAAAGAATATTCCTAAATTTTATCCAGAAAAAAGCGAAGAAGATATACTTCATAAAGTTCTTTTACTGTCAGAGTCATCGAATATAAAAGAAGTATGGGTACAGGGAAACAGAGTTAAATGCTGATTTATGTAGTAGAAGAATTAAACAGTTAACGAAAGGGGAAGTTCGCGATGAAATTTGATTTTCATATACTCATTATCGGTGCTGGCAGTGCAGGTCTGGTTGTTGCTTCGGGTGCTGCAGGGCTAGGTGCTAAGGTTGCCCTCGTTGAAAGCGAAAAGATGGGAGGAGACTGTTTGAATTGGGGTTGTGTTCCCAGTAAAAGTTTTCTAAAAAGTGCCCATGTTGCTGACTATATTTCAAAAGGAGATATATTCGGCATTGACGCTACTCTAAATACTACAGATCTGAACAAAGTCATGAAAAGGGTGTCATCAGTGATAAAGTCCATAGAACCCCATGACTCCATAGAAAGATATGAATCTCTTGGGGTAACGGTAATAAAAGGATATGGAAAGCTTCAAGACCCTCATCATGTAGAGATTGATGGAAAAGTATATTCATCAAAAATCATTGTGCTTGCAACAGGTTCAAGTACATCGGTGCCACACATAAAGGGACTGAATGATGTAGCATATCTTACCAACAAAACCGTCTTTGACCTTGAAAAACTACCTGAAAGGCTTGTGATTCTAGGAGCTGGTCCAATAGCATGCGAACTGGGACAGGGCTTTTCACACTTAGGGTCAAAGGTTACCATGATCAACAGATCCGCGCAATTGTTCAAGAAAGATGAGCCCGAGGTCAGCCCATTGATGCTTCAAAGGTTTATCCTTGACGGAATCAATATGGAACTTGGTGCAAGGATTGTTGAAATACGTGAGAATAACAGTAGGGAAATCGAAGTTGACATTGAAAAAGATGGAAACCTTACTACCATAGTAGCAGACAAGCTTATAGTTGCCCTTGGAAGGGAACCAAATACCAAAAATATTGGTCTAGAAAAGGTAGGAATAAGACTGTCTGAAAGCGGACATATTGCTACAAATGAAAAGCTTCAAACTACCATACCCAATGTATATGCCTGCGGTGATGTTGCCGGTCCCTTTGCCTTTACCCATATGGCAAGCTACCAGGCGGGCATTGTCATTCAAAACGCAATCTTCCCTATTAAAAAGAAAGTTAATTATCGTGCTGTTTCTTGGGTTACATATACTAAACCGGAAGTTGCCCATGTAGGATATATAGAAAATCAACTTATACAAGAAGAGAAAAAATACAAAAAATATATGGCACCCATTATTGAAAATGACAGAGCCAAGGCTGAGTCGGACGCACAGGGATTTTTGAAAATCCTCGTAGATGCTAGAGGGGTTGTTGTTGGTGCAACTCTGGTGGGAGAAAAAGCGGGTGAAATGATAGGTCTGGCCAATATGGCCATTGTGAGAAAGATGAAAGTCACCAGTTTCATATCCATGATATTTCCATATCCCACAGAACTTGAAATTTACAAGACCATCGCCCTTGAAGCCATGAAAGAGGGCTTCAAACCTTGGCAGAAAAATATTGTGAAAAAACTCTTTTTGCGGGATTGATGAAATGAGGGATTTCATTGATGGTTTAGGAATATGGGCGTCTATTGCATACATTACATTATACATCGTCGCAACAGTGCTGTTTGTTCCAGGTCTGCCACTTACCATTCTTGCGGGTATCACTTTCGGTCCTGTTTTGGGAACGATTTGGGTTTCATTGGCCTCGACAATTGGAGCTTCCTTAGCATTTCTCGTAGGAAGATTTATAGGAAGGGACTTAGTTCTTGAGAAATTTGGAAACAGTGATATGTTCAAAAAACTAGATGATGGAATAAGGGACCAAGGATGGAAGATGGTTGCAATTACAAGACTGGTGCCTCTTTTTCCCTTTAATGCGCAGAATTATGTATACGGATTAACTGATGTGCATTTCAAAACCTATGTATTCATATCGTGGATATGCATGCTGCCGGCAACTATTGGTTATGTATTTCTTGGCAGTGCAATTGGCGTTGCTGAAGGGGATGTCGCCAAGACAATAAGCTATGTGGGAACCGGTATAGCTGCTTTGATACTCCTATCCCTCGCGGGCAAGTTAATAGGTAAAAAGAAGTAATATATTTTTGGAATTAATGAGGTGGAATAATTGAATATTTCTTTGATACGCAGTATAAGTTTCGTTGGTGTGTTTATATTTTGTATGACATTGCAATTGATAATACCCAGCAGAAAATTTAAGAAGGATAGATGGAAATATATGGTATCCAATGTTGTACTGGTTGCCTTCAATAATTTCATCCTTATTTTGATGCCCATTATACCAATTGAAGCCGCAGTATATGCAAATGACCTGAATCTAGGCCTGATGCATCAATTTGACATTGGAGTGTTGGAGGTCGTTGCAGGATTCTTTTTACTTGATATTGTAATATATTTCCAACACCGTATTTTTCACAAGGTTCCTGTATTGTGGAGGCTTCATTCCATGCATCATATTGACCCCATGCTAGACACGACTTCGGGACTCAGGTTTCATCCCATTGAGATAATATTGTCGAATTTCATTAAAATAAGTTCCATACTTGTTCTCGGAATATCACCTGTAGCTGTTATAATCTTTGAAGTGGTATTGAACGGACTTTCCATGTTTAATCACAGCAATCTGCATATTCCAAAACCCTTGGAAGTTATTTTGAACAAGGTTCTTATAACACCGGCACTGCATACCATTCATCACTCAAAGATTATGGAAGAAACTATGTCAAATTACGGATTCTCCGTTCCTTGGTGGGACAAGGTATTTGGCACCTTTTGCGCCATGGGAAAATTTCCTCAGGAAAAGATTCATATAGGTACTGTACCCATGCCGGAAGAAAAATATTCTTTGTTTCCGGGAATGCTTGTGCAGCCCTTTATATCTTACAAGAACAATGAAAGCTTTCATTAAAGTGGTTTTGCCGCATCCAATCAGGAAATAAACGGTGTTATTCATGTTGCGGAGCTTATTTAACGATATAAAAAACCTGGGAATCGATGTAATATGAACGATTCCCAGGTTTTTATATTTTGTGAAAAAGTGTGTACTTCTTCCTCTTTATTTCGAAAAAATAATTTTATTTGAAGCTGCTTATCTCAGCAGCATCAATTCTTGTAGTATCATGTATTTCATAGTTACTCTTACCAATGGCAAGAATCATTACTGGGACATACCTTTCAGGATCAAGGTTAAAAGCTTGTGCAAGTTGATCTTCTTCAAATCCTCCTATAGCATTGGTATCATATCCATGACGTCTTGCTACTAGCATAAGCTGCATGGCAGCAAGGCTTGAATCTATTTTTACAATGTCGTTCATTTCTTTTTTTGAGGCTCTTTCATAAAAAGGAATGAACATGTTCATAATGTCATCTTTTACGTTCTGAGGCATCATACCTTTTTCGACAGCTTCTCCGTATATAGTTTCGGCATTTTCATAGCATTTCATATCTCCAAAAATAAGGATCATAGCAGAAGATGTATCGTTTTGTCTTACATTAAATCTGATAAGTGGTCTTAAAGTGTCTTTGGCCTCTTTAGACTCAACTACAACAAATCTCCATGGCTGTAAATTTACAGAAGAGGGGGCTTTGATGGCTTCATTAATCATCTCTAGCATTTCCTCACGGCTTATTTTAACGTTCTCATCAAAGACTTTAACGGACTTTCTGTTAAAAGCAATATCTTCAAAATTGTTATTTCTCATTTTAGTTTTCTCCTTTTATATCTGGTTTTGTATAATATCCATCAGTTCCATAAGTGCCTTCATATGGTCTTTGTCAATGTTTATAGGAAGATTGCATGACTCGCTGCAATGATTCATTTGGCACTTTTCAAGTGTTGATTTACCATAGTCTGTAAGAGAAACAATGACTTCTCTGGCATTTGCTTCATTTCTTTTTCTATTTACATATCCTTTTGTTTCCAGGATTTTAAGATGTCTTGTTATGGCGGCTCTGTCAATTTGCATAAATTGCTGTATATCCATTTGATTACAGAAGTTATGATTATTTAAAAAGGTAAGGATCTCATAGCGCGTAAGACTGAATCCTGTTTTTTTTTCAAACTGCTGTGTGAGCTGTTGTTCAATGCTCCTCAATCTGTGCAGCATATTACTTAATTCGTTAATTTCCATTCAGATCCTCCATAATATCTAAATAGTTGATATATCAACCGTTGACACGTCAACTATATAAAACTAGTTTACTCCTTGTAGTTTAATTTGTCAATATATTTTTCGACAGGTGAGTATATTTAAACAACATACTTACTTTATCGTACTAACTATGGTATAATACCGGTAGGTGGTGAAAATTATGGAAAAATATCATTTATGCCCAAAATTTGAAGACGCATTTGAATTATTAGGCAAACGGTGGACTGGATTAATAATAAGAACTTTACTAAATGGACAAAAGCGCTTCTCTGATATATCTGCGGCTATACCAAATATGAGCGCAAGAATGCTTACGGAGCGATTTAAAGAATTAGAAAACCATGGAATAGTAACACGTACAGTTTATCCAGAAACTCCAGTAAGAATAGAATATGAATTGACAGAAAAAGGAAAAGAACTCAGTGCTGTTATGGATGAAATTCAAAAATGGGCGGAGAAATGGGTATAACAATTAAATAGTAAGAAAAAATCCTTTATTTTAATGTAGAGGATTTTTTTAATAATAATTATAATTAGGCTTGACTTATAAAAAACTATATGTAATAATACAAACATACCAAGTAATAAAAAGTAACTAAGTTTTAAAAAATAACAATAATAAAAAATTATAGATAAGTTGAAAGGAGAAGTTTATGTTAAGAAAATTAGATAATAAAAATATGGGCAGATCTGATTTAGGATGGTTAAAAAGTCTATTTCATTTTTCTTTTGCAAATTACTACAATATAGACAATATAAATTTTGGGGTTTTAAGAGTAGTAAATGATGATTTAGTTAAATCTAATACAGGATTTGAATTACATCCTCACAGAGACATGGAAATAATATCATATGTTGTAGATGGAGAACTTAATCACGGAGACAGCATGGGAAACAAAAATACTATTACTAGAGGTCATGTACAATATATGAGCGCGGGAACAGGGATTTCTCATACTGAACACAATTTTGGAAAATCCACATCAAGATTTTTGCAGATATGGATACTTCCAGACAAAGCAGGACTTACTCCAAATTATGGAGATTATAGATTTAAATGGGAAGACAGAAAAAATAAATGGCTTCAAATAGTATCGGGTATCAATGGTGATGCACCAATAAAAATCAATCAGGATGCAAATATTCATGTATTAGAATTAGAGAAAGATAAAGAAATAGATTTTAAAGTAGGAGAAGGAAGACAGGCATATTTAATACAAATAGAAGGCAGTTCAGAGATTAATGATATTGTATTGAATGATAGAGATGCACTTGAAATAGTAGAAGAAGATATTACGATTAAGTCAATTGATACATCTCATGTATTAATTATAGAAATGGAAAAAGAACAAAAATAAATAAACTACCAACGGAGGAAAAGAAAATGAAAAAGAATTTTTATGAAGCAATAGAAACAAGAAGAACACATTACGGAATAAGCAAAGAGGAAATAGTATCAGATGAAAAAATAAAAGAGATAATAGAACATGCCGTTAAACATACACCATCAGCATTTAACTCGCAAACGGCCAGAGTAGTAGTATTATTAGACAAGCAGCATGAAAAATTATGGGATATAACAAAAGAAGCGCTTAGAAAAATAGTACCGGCGGATAAATTTGCCCCAACTGAAGAAAAAATAAATTCTTTTAATGCAGGCTATGGTACAGTGTTATTCTTCGAAGACCAGGATATAGTCCAATATTTACAAAAAGAATTTGCAACATATAAAGACAATTTTCCAATATGGTCAAAAGAATCAAGTGGAATGCATCAATTTAATGTTTGGACATCTCTGGAATTAGAAGGTTATGGTGCATCACTTCAACACTATAATGAGCTTATAGAAGAAGAAGTAAAAAAAGAATGGAATATACCGCAAGGTTGGGAAATAAGAGCACAAATGCCATTTGGGAAACCAACATCACAACCAGGAGAAAAAGAGTTTAAACCTTTAGAAGATAGAGTAAAGGTATATAAATAAAGTAAGGCAAAAAAAGATCTTTCATTGCAGACTTGTATGCAGTGAAAGATCTTTTTTTATTTTTGTATATGGGTATTGATTATGTGATATTATAGATTTACATAATACACATATAAGGAGAATGATATGCCTAAACAAGATGAACCGCTATTTTTAGATGTAAAGAAAAATTCTCTCAAAGGAGAAGAATCAATAGAACTCGTAGATGACATTAGAAAACTTTGTGAAAGTCAACCTTTTGCAGTTTTAGCGACTCAGGGAAAGGGTATTACGCACGCTTCGCTCATAAGTTTTTCTGTTAGTTATGATCTAAAGTATATTGTATTTGCTACACCGGTTAACACAGGTAAATTTGACTTTATCACAGCTGAGGAAAATGTTTCAGTTTTAGTAGATGACCGCTCCCTTCAGCAAGACAGCATAAACCAAATTAGTGCATTGACGATTATAGGAAAAGGCAGGGTTTTATCTGATCAAAGTGATATTGTAAAGTGGTCAGAGCAGTTGATAAAAAAACATCCAAATCTTAATGCTTTTGTTAAAGCCTCAACTACTTCTCTTATACTTATAGAGGTGGAAAAACATCTTTATGTTAAAAACTTTCAGGAAATCAAGCAATGGGACCCAAGATAAGGTTCGTTAATTACACTGTCATATAGTACGCAGCAATTGACATATCAATGATATTATGATAAATTTGAGATTGCCACCCATTGAGGGTGGCATTTTTATATAGGGAGAAAAATGAGGGAAAATGGAAAATAAAACTACAGACTCTAAACTTGCAAAAACATTAATTTCATTTAGTTTACCTTTGATTTTGAGTGGGTTATTACAGCAATTATACAATTGGGCGGATGCTTTTATTGTTGGAAATATTGAAGGAGAAGCAGCCCTGGCAGCGATTGGTGCAACAACTGTCATTACCAACCTTTTTATAATGGGAATAACAGGTTTTGCTTCAGGAATATCTATTTTATCAGCTCGACATTTTAAAGATGAGGATAATAATATACAAAAGAGAATACTCTCAACATTTAATTTGCTTTTAGTAGTTTTTCTTACTGTAATAACTATAATAACAATATATTTTGCTGATGGCATATTGTTGCTCTTGAAAACCCCTTCAGATATATTTGAAATATCAAAAAATTATCTACAGATTGTCTTGGTTGGAGTTCCTTTTATCACAGCATATAATGTTTATGCTGCTGTTTTACGAGGGATAGGTGACAGTAAGATGTCATTTTATGCTGTGTTAGTTTCGGCGATTACTAATGTGTTTTTAGATATTGTATTTGTAGGAGTATTTCGTTGGAGGGCTGAAGGGGCAGCTATTGCATCAGTTATTTCTCAAGTAATGATGGCTATTTTTATGATTTATTATTCCAGGGAAAAATATGAAATACTAAGAGTGAAGAGTAAAAAAACATTTGATATGAGCTTATTTAAAAAAGGATGTTCTCTATCCTTACCAATTACTATTCAATCAATTATTATGTCCTTTGGAAATTTGATTTTACAAAATTTCATGAATGGGTTTGGAACGGTTACAGTAGCTGCAATTACAACTGCATATCGCATCGACACTTTATTATTGTTACCAGTTATTAATCTGGGTACTGGAATTGCGATTATTACTTCCCAAAATATAGGTGTGGGGCAAAATAAAGAAGCAAAAAGAAGTTTATTCATAGGTCTAAAACTCAGTGCAATTGTTTCTATTATTCTTACAATAATTGTAGTGACCTTAGGTGAAAATCTTATAGAGGTATTTGGAGTAAGTTCTCAATCAGCCCAAATTGGCGGAAGGTTTTTCTATATATTAGGATGGTTTTATTTAATATTTGGTTTGTCTATGGCAATGCGTGGTTATATAGAAGGAAAAGGTGAAGTTTTATATTCAAGTGCAATCGCACTTCTTTCTCTTTGTGTTAGAATCATCCTGACTTACACTATGGAGTCAAGATTTAATAATATGACTATCGCTTATGCCGAAGCATTCTCCTGGTGTTTTCTGTTTATACTGTACGCACTAAGATTGATATACATGAACAAGGCTGAGAAATACAAATACATGATAAAATAGTGAAAACATTCAGAATCAAAGGACTAAATAGAAAGCGAGGTGAATTATCTATGAAAACAGTCATAAAAGGATTCAAATACAGAATCTATCCAAATCCAGAGCAAGAAGTAATGCTTGCGAAAACATTTGGATCATGCAGATTTGTTTATAATCATATTCTTGCTATGAGAATCGAAGAGCATAAGAACGACAGTAAATCCATGTCCAAGACTGATTGCAACAACTTCTGTAACAGAGAAATGAAGAAAGAGTTTGAGTGGCTGAAAGAAGTAGACAAATTCGCCTTAACTAACGCTATTTTTAATCTCGATTCTGCTTATCAGAACTTCTTTAGAGAAATTAAAAAAGGAAACAAAAATCAGGGATTTCCGAAGTTTAAGAGTAAACGAACAAATTACTATTCTTACACAACGAATTTTACAAATAATAATATCAAGGTATTGTTCAATGATGGATTGGTTCAGCTTCCTAAAGTTGGCAAAATCAAAGCTAAACTTCACAGAAAATTTGATGGCAGGATATTGTTTGCAACTGTAAGTAAAGTTCCAAGCGGAAAATATTTTGTAAGTTTCAATGTCGAATGCGAACATAGCGAATTACCTATAAATGATAGTAGCGTTGGTATTGACTTGGGAGTTAAGGAATTTGCAATTGATACAAATGGAATCCATATTGATAATCCTAAATATCTAAAACAATACGAAGATAAACTTGCAAAACTTCAAAGACAGCACGCCAAGAAAGTTAAAGGTAGCAATAATTTTAAGAAACATAGCAAGAAAGTTGCAAAGTTACATGAGAGAATAGTCAATCTTAGAACTGATTTCCAACATAAATTATCTTCAAAGATTATCAACGATAACCAAGTGGTAGTCACAGAAGACTTGTTTATTAAAGGAATGGTTCAAAACTCAAGATTAGCTAAGTCGATTAGCGATGTCGCTTGGGGTGAGTTCACAAGACAACTCGGATACAAATTTTTATGGAAACGCTGCTAAAAACATACTTAATGAAGGGCTGAGAGAGATAGGTTTGTTAATGTAGTTAATAGTTATAAATAGGGTCGGGATGATCCGAATTAACGCCTGTGGAGATAGTAGGTTGCGATGTCTAAGAAGTAGGAAAATGATGTAGCAATACAGAAGCTCGTCACTTTAGTGATGAGAGGTTCACAGAGCTAATAAGTAATATTAAGCAGTAATTGGTTTGGAAAGAGTGAATAGGGTATAAAATATATACATATTCAATTAGTCCGAAATTATCAGTGTGAGTATTATTATACAAGGAGGTAAATTAAATGAAAAAATCGATTTTTTTAATAACTATGATTTCAGTTTTAGTTTTTGTTATGGCGGGTTGTGCATCCTCCACACCTGAGGCTCCTGAAACTCCTGAAACCCCTGAAGTAACTGAACCAGTTGAACCAGCTGAGGAAAAAGCATATATGGACATATCTGTTGCGGATGCAAAAGATTTAATTGATTCAATGCCAGAGATTGTAATAATTGATGTTTCACCAGCATATGCAGATGGACATTTACCTAATGCAATCAACTATCCTTTGGGAGATGGATCATTGGATGAAGCAATACCTATGTTAGATATGGATAAGAGTTATTTGGTTTATTGCCATACTGATGCTGCTTCAATGGAAGGTGCCCAAAAACTTATAGATGCAGGATTTATGAATGTGTACAGACTAGAGGGTAACTACAGTGCCTGGGTTGATGCGGGATTCGAAACTGTTAAATAATTTATTTTAAAATGAAGTGCCCCCAAACGGTAGATACAATTAACCTTGGGGGCATTTTATGAGTATTTTTGATAATTCATGATAAAACATGATATAATTGTCCTAAGACAGAATGTTATTTAGAAGGTAAAATAGGGGAGATTATATGGAAAAATCTAAAAAAGACAAGTCATGGAAAATAATAATATTACTGATTACAGTAATATTATTAACTGTGATTGTTTATAAGGGGTTTAAAACCCTGGCACCTGATGGAACTTCAATACAAGGCGAAATGAGAAACAGTAAAGTTGAATTTATTTATGACTTAACATACAAGCAAAATGATTCCATTATTCATGAGCAAAATATCTTTTCTAAAATAAAAGATATGATAAAAGAAGCACAGGATTTCATTGTAATAGATATGTTTTTGTTTAACGATGACTACGACAGAAAAAATAGTTATAAAAATGTTTCTGATCAGTTAACAGACACTTTAATTGATCAAAAGAGAAAATTTCCGGACATAGAAGTTGTATTTATTACTGATGAAATTAATACCTTCTATGGTTCTTACCCTTCTGAGCAGTTGGAAAGATTAAAGGACAATGGTATTCAAGTGCTCATTACTGATCTAGAACAATTACGAGATCCAAACCCCCTATATGCAGGCGTATGGCGAACATTTTTTACAAATTTAAATACAAATAAAAAAGGCTGGCTGCCAAATCCTTTTAGTCCAGATTCACCAAAAGCAACAATGCCTTCATATTTAAGGCTTTTAAACATGAAAGCAAATCACAGGAAGGTAGTAATAACAGAAAACGAAGCTTTAGTTACTTCTTTTAATGCCCATGATGCAAGTAGTAATCATTCAAATGTTGCTTTGGTGGTTAAAGGAGAAATAATCAATGACCTGTTAGAAACAGAAAATACAGTAGTGAAATTTTCTGGGGGAGAGCCTTTTGAGTTTAGTGTTAACAGCTCGGTAGAAGGTTCAGACAAAGCACAAGTTATTACAGAAGGGAAAATCAAAGAAGCATTAATTGAAGAAATTGAAAACACCAAGAAAGGTGACAAGATTCATATGGTAATGTTTTATCTATCGAATCATGAGGTAGTAGAAAAATTATTAAATGCCAGTGACAGAGGTGTGGAGATAAAAATTATTTTAGATGCAAATAAGGATGCCTTTGGAATTGAAAAAAATGGAGTTCCAAACAGACCAGTTGCATATAACTTAGTTGATGATTCAAATGGGGAGATTGCAATACGTTGGTATAGTACCCATGGGGAACAGTTTCACAGTAAAATGACTATGTTCTTAAAAGAAGAAGAGACAATCGTAATAGGAGGGTCCGCAAATCTGACCCGTAGAAATATTGAAAATTATAACTTAGAGACAAACTTGAAAGTTGTATTTCTAAAAGATAGTCCCCAGGCAGTTAAAGTAGTAGAGTATTTTGATAGAATATGGAGCAACGAAGACGCTGAATATACCTTGGATTTTGAAGCTTACAAAGAAAAATCTGTTATAAAACAAGTCTTGTATTATATTCAAGAAAAAACAGGACTGTCCAGCTTTTAAATTATATAAAACAAAAGGAGTGGAATTATGCATATCAAGCATGTAGCATTAAATGTAAATGATTTGGAAGAATCAATTAAATTCTATGAAATGATTACAGAATTATCGGTTGCGAGACGTTTTAAATCAGAACCAGGAGAAGTTGCATTTCTAAGAAATAAAAGTGGAGAAACAGAGATTGAACTTATTTATATGCCACAAGGATCTAAATTTCAAGGAAAAGGTATATTTATTTGTTTTGAAACAGATAAGCTGGATGAAATGCATAAACTTGCAATAGACAAAGGTCTTAATCCTTCAAGTATTCAAGAGCCTGGTGACAATACACGTTATTTTTATGTTTACGATCCTAATGGGGTATCTATACAGTTAAGAGTATTTCCAAAATAATTATCACTAAATTCACATTTTGATATTGGACTAAATGCTTTCAAATATATCGACAATCTTATGTACCAACGCCAGAAAACCATGATTAACGAGGAAAAAAAACAACCATCCCTTTCAAGTTTACTTGAAAAAGAGAAACTTCCATTAGAAAGTTATAAAATTAAGTAATTTCAAGGAGAATACTATTTTACAACTATTTCATAGAAAAATTAACTGTACATTTTCCATGAGATAATGTAAAATTGATTTAAGAAATAGTTTAAAATTAAAGGAGTGTTACGATATGTCAAATACAAACATGGAACAAATGAAAAAATTGATAGAAGATAAAAAGAAAAAAGGTTTAGAACAAGGTTCAGCATCTGGTAAACCAAACAAATTGAATGCAGGTCCTAACAAGGGGTTTAAAAATACTAAAAGATCAGGATCACTAAATAAATAAGTTATAATACAAAAATATTCCCTCAAATTTAGATTTGGGGGAACCTTTTTTGTATTATATAGAGAATAATAAAGGAGATATTATTATGAGGACATATGAAACTGAAAATTATAAGTTTAATCAACATAAACAATGCGAATTTTTTCCTTGTCACAAAGGAATGGAGGCAGAAAAATTTAACTGTCTTTTCTGCTATTGTCCACTTTATATGTTGGGGAACCAGTGTAGTGGTAATTTTAAAGTAACAAATGGCATAAAAGACTGTTCTGGCTGTATAAAACCTCATGATGAAGGTAGTTATGACTTTATCATGTCAAAAATGACCATGGTCATTCAAAAAGGATCGAGTTTTATAAAAAACATAGATAAACTATAAATCAATATCGTGATCAAGAGCGTACTTGCTACCCCATTTACACATTTCTTCAAGAGTACTTTGCAACCCTTTGCCATATTCAGTAATAGAGTATTCAACCTTTGGCGGCACTACTGGATAGACTTTTCTAGTTATCAAATTATTGCGTTCCATTTCTCGCAGTTGAGTGGTAAGCATTTTAGGCGTAATATCAGGAATTAGTTTTTTAAGTTCAGAAAATCTTTTTGTACCTGTGTTTAAATACCAAAGAATTCTTATTTTCCATTTACCACCAATTAAATCCATCGTAAGTTCAATTGAACAACTATACTTATCCTTTAAATCTGACATCTTGTGACCTCCATATTTTTAATATCACATAGTATCATTTTGCATACTATGTGATAAAAAAGTGCGTACTTGTGATTTGATATTGTTGCAGTATAATAATAACATACAGTATAATAAAAAAACAATATTATTAAAGGAGCGTAATTAGATGATAAAAGTTATAGCAAAAAACTTTGCAAAAGAAGATAAAGTCAAAAGGGTCTTAGAATTAGCAAAAGGATTAGTAGAAGAAACACTAAAAGAAGATGGTTGTATAAATTATGAAATGTATGAGGATCTTAATAATCCAGGCATACTGATTATGGTAGAAGAGTGGGAAACTATGGAAGCTCTAAATAATCATATGTCTTCTGAACATTTTAAAAATATAGTTCCAAAAATGAATGAGTTTATGGCTCAAAAAGCGGAAGTTAATATTTGCAAAAAAGTGATTTAATCATTAACTAAGGAGTGTTAAATATGGAAAATGAGATTATTAAATCAATGGCATTTTACAGTAGTACAATGATAGTGATTTAGGGCCAACAAAAAGAAATAAAGAAGTTGTGACTTATATAAGATGATTTAAATGAAATCCAAACAATTTGATTTATGGAGGATCTATGAAAAGCTTATTTGACAATACAACTTTAAGCAATATGAAGTTGAAAAACAGATTTTTCAGATCTGCGACATGGGAAGCTATGGCAGACAGTAAAGGTCATATGACAGAAAAATTAAGAAATCTATATTTAGAACTTGCTAGAGGTGGGGTTGGAACAATAATAACAGGGTATGCCTTTGTTACAGAAGATGAACAGCCTAATCCTAAAATGATGGGAATCTATGATGATTCTTTTATTGAAGAAAACAAAGTATTTACAGATAAGTTGCACGAGCTTGATACAAATATTATATTGCAAATTGCTTATGGCGGTTCTCAAACAAACTTTAATGTTGGAGAAAGAACAATATTAGGCCCATCATCTGTAGAACATAGTATATACGGAGTGACTCCCCAAGAAGCTACAAAAGAAGATATAAAAAATCTCATTAACAGTTTTGCAGATGCCTCGCTCAGGGCTAAAATGTCGGGATTTGACGGGGTACAATTACATGCTGCTCATGGATATATATATAGTCAGTTTTTAAATCCACACTATAATAAACGAACTGATGAATATGGTGGCAATATAGAAAACAGAGCGAGGATTATCTTTGAAACCCTAGAAGCGGTAAGAGAAAAAGTAGGAACAAATTTTCCGATTTTAATTAAAATAAATTGTTCTGATTTTATAGATGATGGTTTTTCTTTTGAAGAATGCAAGTATGTATGCAAAAGACTGGAAGAACTTGGTATAGATGCTATAGAAATCAGTGGAGTTGTTGGAGCGAAAACCGAAGATGTAAGACTAAGAGAACGGAATCTTAGATATTTAAAAAAAGAATCATATTTTAGAAAATATGCTGCAGAAATAGCTGAAGAATTAAATATACCAGTCATTTTAGTTGGAGGAAACAGGTCACTGGACTTAATGACTAATATATTAGAAAATACAAAAATTGAATATTTTTCCTTATCACGACCATTTTTACGAGAGCCCCATCTAATAAACAGATGGATTTTAGAAGAAGACAGTGTTGCTAAATGCATTTCTTGTGGAAAATGTTTAGATGCTGAGGGAAATTCATGTATATTCAATAGAAAAAAATCAGATAAATAAAAAATATGCAAAAATGGGGCTGTCGGGAAATAGCCCCTTATATAAAAGCGATTATCAATACAACGGTGAGATGCTTCCGGCAAAACTTGTATTTGTAAGGAACCGAAACAATAAGAAAGACTGTCTTGCAATCATTTCTACAGACATAATGCTGAATGAAAATGAAATCATCAGGATATATGGCAAAAGATGGGATATAGGAGTCTTTTTCAAGATCTGCAAATCATATCTGAAACTTACTAAGGAATGCCGATCTTTGTCTTATGATGCTTGCTATTGAAAATAGAGCCTCTTCCGATAAAAGAACTCTTGGTGAGTTATTCTATTTAATATTGCGATTTACAAAGATATCATATAAATCAATATAATATTGCTAGCGTAGTGGGAATATGTTATAATTTAAATGTAAGCATAAAAGTTGGGATTTACCGTTGACGATTAATATCAAACGGATTGATTTAGGGGGCTGTTCATGACAAAAGGACAAATTGAATCGAAATTAAGCGAAGCAATAAGTAAGTTTGAAATTGAACAAATGGGAAGAGGTCCAGAGAAAATCAGAACGATGATCTTTCAGGATTTGATTATTATTAGGCTAAAAGGATTTCTCAGCATATCAGAGAAAAGCCTTGCTCAAACGAAGGACGGTATCGAATTAATAAAAAAAGTAAGAATCGCTTTGTTTGAAAATGCACGTGAAGGCCTGGAAGAGGCAGTTAAGTCCGTTATCGATGTCAACATCATAAGCACTTATTCCGACGTGAGCACCAAAACGGGTGAGAAGATTATTGCCATAGTCGTTGAACAAAATATTGAAGAAAATTTAATAGATTAAGTCTTTGGAAGACAAGTTGAAAGGTTTTTAACCAGTCAAAAGTGAGCCAATAACAAAAGTTCTGTATTAGAGCTTTGTTATTGGCTTTTTTATTTTAAAACAGGAAGGTGAACAAATGGACGTTAAGCAAATAAAAAAGATTTATCCGCCGGCGACAATTGGTATCGTAGGTGGTGGGCAACTAGGCAGAATGATTGCTTTTGAAGCCAAGCGAATGGGTTTCAGATGAACAAATTGTAGCGAATTATAATGATCTTTGGGAATTCCGTGAATTAGCAAGAAAAGCAGATATCATAACGTAGGAATTCGAGCATATTGATACTGCGTTGCTTAGCGTTATTGAAAATGAAGGCCATTCAGTTTATCCGTCATCAGTTACATTAAAATGGATTCAAAATAAGCACGCTAAAAAGATCCTACTAAAAAACATTGGCATGAATGTGCCAGACTTTTGTTCCGTGCAAACGCTTGAAGAACTAAAAAGTGCTTTTTATAAATTTGATCAAAAGATTATAATAAAAACCTGTACGGATGGTTATGATGGAAAAGGCAGCAAGAATACTCGGCATTAAGTATCCTGAAATCAATCATAAATTAGTCGTGGAATCGCTTTTTATCAAGGGAAATCATATTTGTGATTTGAAACAAAAACTAGAAGAGAGTTGGGCACCTGATGATACAAAGAATAAAGAAGATAAATAAAAAAGACAGGGTAATTAATAGGTGGACTTATGTAATTCTAGGAATTATGATCATGATGTTTCTCGGGACAGTCTATTCGTACAGCGTGTTTAGGCTTCCACTTGAGAAAATCTTCGACATTGGATCCGCTGAAAGTGGCATGCCTTATATGACTGCTTTGGCTTTCTATGCGCTCTTTATGTTTATAACAGGTAAATACTTGGAGCGGTTTAATCCTCGAATCGTTTTATTAACAGGTGGTTTTCTTGTTTCAATAGGCTGGATTCTATCCTCGTTTGCCTCTAATATTATCTTATTAACTATTACGTATGGGGTCATTAGCGGCGCAGGGGTTGGCATTGCTTATGGCGTTCCAATGACCGTAGTAGCAAAGTGGTTTCCAGAAAAAAAAGGTTTGGCGGTAGGAATGGTATTGATTGGATTTGGACTTTCGCCTTTGATTACTGCTCCACTTGCTAGCTTATTAGTTGATTTTCACGGTGTTATGACTACATTCCTTGTTTTGGGGATTGGTTTTGGGATTTTATTACCAGTTCTATCTTTCCCATTTAAATATCCGACAGAGTTAGAACTTAAAGCAATGAAAAATATTTCAATAGTTGGACATAATACGAAGAATTACGAAACTAAAGAAATGATAAAAACAAAAAGTTTCAAAGGTCTATATATAAATTTCATCATTGGAACAATGATTGGCCTAATGTTAATAGGAATGACGACTAGCATAGGCGTTGAATTTATAGGAATAGAGCCTAATAAAGTCATTAGATTGATGACGATTTTTGCTGTTTTTAATGGAATAGGCAGACCTGTATTTGGCTGGCTTACAGATAGATTGACTTCTAAAAAATCAATGCTATTATCATATACATTGATTATTTTATCGGCTACGTTATTGATAATA
The DNA here is from genome assembly GCF_000423525.1 of Proteocatella sphenisci DSM 23131. Taxonomy (GTDB): domain Bacteria; phylum Bacillota; class Clostridia; order Peptostreptococcales; family Filifactoraceae; genus Proteocatella; species Proteocatella sphenisci. Next base: position 28,219 of record NZ_AUID01000011.1, read on the forward strand.
ATGGGTGAAAATAACAAATTAATTTACATCATCTCATTTTCAATTTTTTGGTTCAATTTGGGTGGATGGCTTGCAATCGCTCCAGCTTCAACATTGAGATTATATGGGATAAACAATTATAGTCAAAATTATGGTTTGGTATTTACGGCATATGGTATTGGCGCAATTGCAGGTGTTTCTACCTCAGGATTATTATTAGACATTCACCAAAATTATTATTTTGTGTTCTATTATGTAATTGGCTTATGTATACTTGGTATTTTCCTGACTTTGGGTTTAATAAGTAATGAAAATTATCCACTAACTGAGGAATTTGTAGAATAAAGAAATATTGTGACTAAATGAATTGGACTCTATATGTTGTTACAATAATGTTTGTACTGGGTATATTATAATCAGTGATAATACCGAAATAGAGTTAGATGGAATTGTGGATAAATTAACTTACAGTAGTTATTTTAAAAATAAAGGTGGTAAGATACATGTTGGAATTAATCGATGTAGGTGTTAATTTAGAAGGAGAAAATGGCAAAGTGCAAGTTTTAAATCACATAAATCTAAACTTGGATAAGAAAATGATCTATGTGATGACAGGGCCTAATGGAGGAGGAAAGTCTTCTATTGCTAAGACAATTATGGGGATATATCCATTGACAACGGGAAAAATCGTGATGGATGGTATAGATATTAGTGAAAAGAGCATCACAGAAAGAGCTAAACTAGGCATTGGCTATGCCATGCAACAACCTGCTCGATTTAAGGGAATGAAAGTTCGGGATATGCTTACGTTAGCAGCTGGCGATGACAGTGAAAAGAATCTTTGTGATCTTTTATTTGATGTAGGGCTATGCGCTCAGGATTATTTAAATCGTGAGATAAATGCAAGTTTTTCTGGTGGAGAGTTAAAGCGATTGGAGATTGCAAGTGTACTCGCTAGAAAATTAAAGGTTGTGCTATTTGACGAGCCTGAGGCAGGTATTGATTTATGGAGTTTTAAAAAACTGACACAAACGTTTGAGAATTTAAACGAAAAATATGATACGACTATTATTATTATATCCCATCAGGAGAGAATTCTAAGATTGGCGGATCAAGTTATTATGGTAGCAGATGGTAAAATTAGCGAAATTACTGATAAGGAAAAAATTTTAGATGAAATCAAAATACTAGATAGTAATTGCCGTTGTCGTAAAACTTGTGAAATAAGGGGGAAATCAAATGCCATTGAGTGTAATAGATAAGAAGATTTTAGAAGAAGTTGCCGATTTACATGAAATACCCATAGGGGCATACAATATTAGAAAAAATGGTGAGGGAGCAGGTCGAAATACCACCGCAAATATAGATATTATAACAAAAGTGGATAAACCAGGTATTGATGTTATAATTAAGCCGGGAACAAAAGGGGAAAGTGTTCATATCCCAGTTATTCTATCTGAAGATATGAATGATTTGGTGTATAACACTTTTGAGGTGGGTGCTGATTCTGATGTTTTAATCGTAGCCGGCTGTGGTATTCATAATTCGGGATGCAATACGGCTCAGCATGATGGAATCCATGAGTTTTTTGTACGAAAAGGTGCAAAAATGAAGTATGTTGAAAAGCACTACGGTGAAGGCGATGGAAGTGGAGAAAGGGTTTTAAATCCCAAGACTATTATAAATGTAGAAGAGGGTGGAATTGTCGAACTTGAAATGATTCAGATTAAGGGGGTAGACAAAACCAAAAGAGACACAACGGTGGTTTTGGGTAAAAATGCCAGACTTATTGTAACTGAGAGGCTTCTTACAACTGATAAACAAGACGCAGAATCCAATATAATAGTTGAATTAAGAGGCGAAAATTCCACGGCTCAAATAATTTCTCGCTCCGTAGTTCAAGACTATTCTAATCAAGTTTTTCACTTGTCTATGAGAGGGTATGCTAAGTGTCGCGGACATATACAATGTGACTCAATTATTATGGACAATGGTCGTGTGTCTTCGGTTCCGGAAGTTTCTGCTTTTCACTCTGATGCCCAACTTATTCATGAGGCAGCAATCGGAAGAATTTCCTCTGAACAATTGATAAAGCTTATGACTTTAGGACTGACAGAAGAAGAAGCAGAAGAGACTATATTAAAGGGATTTCTAAATTAAAAAAAGGGTGGAGTTACAGCTGTTTAAAGATTAAGGAGTAGTCATGAAAAGTAGAATAAAAGTAGCTCTCATTGGTGGAGCTTTACTGGGATTGGTTTGTGTTGCAGGAGCGTATGTTCGCTCCGGATTCACCGCTTCACCAGTTTTTGTTTTCTCACTATGGTATAACCGTGTTATTATCGGTCTAGCCGTGGGAGCTCCGTGGGAGATAACGACCAGAAACAAGTCACTTCTTCGTGGGGCACTGCTAGGGCTTGCGGTTTCCTTTGCTTTTTACAGCTCTACGGGATTTCAAGATCCTGTAAGTTTTGTAGCTGGTATTTTGTATGGTTTGATACTGGAAGCTTGGCTCGGTAGATCTGAAAATTCAAACAATTAAATAAATCAGTACAAAAAACACTTATCGTATGATGGGTGTTTTTTGTATAACGATATCAACTCAATGCTTAGAGGGTATAGCTTAAACACAGGAAACTATATGTAGATAAAAAAAACTGCTTTTTACTCTGCAAAGATTGTATAATATGTAAAAAACGTTTATAATGTAGAAGAAAATCTATGAATCTCAAATATCATACAAAAAGGGGGGACTAATCATTTTTAAATCTAAGAAATATAATATATCAATGTTGTTTTTATTGATTTTCATTGGTATTATAACAATATTTTGTTTACTCCATGAGCAAGATACAAAAGCTGAGGAAATTTTTCTTACGGTTGAAGAAAAGGAGTGGCTCGATGAGCATAAAGATGAGATTAGAATTGGATATACAACAGATTATCCTCCAGTGGAGTTTTTAAATAATAAAAAATATGTAGGTATTTCAGCTGACTATTTTAAATTGCTAGAACAAAAGCTTGGCATTCGAATTGAGATGGTGGAGTTTGACAATTTTGATGAGCTTATAAGGCGGACTCAAAGCAGAGAATTAACAGGTATAACAGCTGCCACCAAAACCCCTCAAAGGAGTGAATACTTAGATTTTACGATTCCTTATATAGACAACCCTAACGTTATAATTACCAGGAAAAATTTTTCGGAGAACTTAACATTTGAAAAATTAGCTAATACCAGTATGGAAATATTAGTAATAGAGGGTTATGATATTATAGAAATCTTGAACGAAAGATTTCCAAAGCTTGAATATAGAACGGTGAAGTCTCCAAGAGAAGGCATGCGGATGGTAGCTTTTGGTGAGGCTGATGCAATGATAATCGAAATAATGAGCGCGTCTGCAACTATTGAAAGAGACAATATTTCGAATCTTATTGTAAATGTAGAGACTCCTTATGATTCTAACTTATCCATAGCAACTAGAAATGACTGGCCGATTTTAAACCAAATACTTAATAAAGGGATAGCTCAAATTACGGACCATGAGAGAAAAATTATTGAACAAAATTGGATGCCTTTACAACGAGAAAGCATATTTCAAAATACATATTTTTGGATAGCTGTGTTGGGTTTTGTTGTACTGTTAATAACTATTATAATTGTTATTTCAGTATGGAACTCAAGTCTGAAATTAGCTGTAGAAGAAAAAACTCAGGCTCTGGAAGAATCTACTAAAGAGCTCATGTTTAAGACATATCATGATGAGCTTACAGGGCTATACAACAGAGTATATATGGCTGAACTTCTAAGAGAGTTAGAAGAAGAGAATCCCTTGCCTTTTTCAATTATTGTCGCAGATTTAAATGGATTAAAAATTACGAATGATACATTTGGTCATGAAACCGGAGATCGAATGTTGATTAAAGTGTCTGAAATAATAAAAGGCAACATAAAGCCTAATCATTCTGCCTGCAGAATAGGCGGAGATGAAATAGTAGTACTTATGCCATTTACATCTGAACAAGAATGTAATGATATTGTTGAAAATATCAAAAAGGATACTCTTGATGCAAAAGAAGATCCTATTAAACCTCTGGTAGCCTTAGGTTTTGCAAGCACATGTGATGTAAATAACAGCTTTAGCGCACTCTTTAAATTTGCAGAAGACGAGATGTACACTAATAAGGGGGCTGACAGCGAAAAAAACTATGATATGATTATAAATTCTATTAAGAATAATCTTTATGAAAACAAATATGAAGGCAAAGACCATTACGAAAGATTGGTCACAATGTGCAGACAAATGGGAAAAACTTTGAATTTAGACAAAAATGATATTGAAAATCTTGTTTTGTTAGCTGAATTGCATGATATAGGAAAAGTTGGACTGGAAAAAGAACTGCTTTTGAGAAAAGGACCGTTAAGTATAGAAGAATGGCAATGCGTAAAACGGCATCCAGAACTGGGATTTAAGGTGGTCAGTGCATCTAAGAAACTTTCTCACATTGGGAAAGGCATTCTTGCTCACCATGAACACTGGGATGGAGGCGGATACCCCCAAGGCTTAAAGGGTGAAGAAATACCTTTTATAACAAGACTTTTCTCTATAGTAGAAGCCTACGATGTAATGACTCATGAAAGAGCTTATAAACCAATATATTCAAAAGAGAATGCGATAAAAGAATTAAAGGATAATTCAGGAACTCAATTTGATCCAAACCTGGTTAAGTTGTTTGTAGATTATATCAGCAGTATATAATTTGTCTTTGTTTGTTTTTAGCGTATAACATAAAATAGCTTTATTGACGAACTGATTTGTCTATGATATGATTTAAGAAATTAAATAACGAACAGGGGAGCTTGTAAGCAAGCTGAGAGGAAGTAATTAACTTCGACCCTTACACCTGATTTGGATAATGCCAACGTAGGAAGTGATATATTGCTTATTTGCGAGGAATACCCACGGGTATTCCTCGTTTTTTTGTGCCGTTCGTAAAAAAAGGAGACATTATGGAAGAAACAAAAACATCTGTTTTCTCAAATGGTCTTATCTGGTTTGGGGCAGCAGTATCGATTGCTGAAATTTTAACTGGAACATTATTTGCACCTCTTGGGTTTGAAAAAGGGATTGCCACAATTATTATTGGGCATATTATTGGATGTATATTGCTCTATTTCGCGGGGTTAATCGGCGCAAAAACTGAAAGAAGTTCTATGGAAACTGTAAAAATATCCTTTGGACAAAAAGGATCGCTTCTTTTTTCAAGCCTTAACGTATTACAGCTTGTTGGTTGGACTGCAGTTATGATAGTCAGCGGTGCTTCAGCAGCTAATGCTATTGTCAACATAGGTGGTATATGGGTTTGGAGTATAGTAACTGGGGCATTAATTATTTTATGGTGCCTCATAGGTATTAAAAATCTCAAAATAGTCAATATAATTGCAATGGGGGGACTTTTTATATTAACTATTATATTGAGCTCTGTTATTTTTGGTGGAGATATGACAGCTCTTGCTTCGGATGGGTTAAGTTTTGGAAATGCCATTGAACTTTCTATTGCTATGCCATTATCATGGTTACCACTCATTTCAGACTATACACGTAATGCAAAAAAGAAAAAAGTAACAGCTTTTACATGCGCTGCAGTCTACTTTTTTGCCAGCTGCTGGATGTATATTATTGGAATGGGGGCTGCGATTTTAACTGGAGAAAGTGATATTGCAAAGATAATGATGAGCGCCGGACTTGGTTTAATGGGTATTATGATTATAATTTTTTCTACGGTTACAACCACTTTTTTAGATGTTTATTCTGCAGGTGTAAGTAGTGTGAGCATTTCTAAAAAAATAAATGAAAAATGGGCAGCTATAATAATTTCTATAATTGGGACCCTGCTTGCGATATTTGCACCTATTTCAAAGTTTGAAGGATTTTTATATCTAATAAGTTCAGTTTTTGCTCCAATGATTGCAATTCAAATAACTGATGTATTTATACTTAAAAAAGATCATACATCCGAAAAAATCAATATTAGTAATATGATTTTATGGGCAGTGGGATTTGCAATATATCGGATATTTATGGGTATTGACACTCCAATAGGAAACACCATTCCTGTTATGATAATCATTTCACTTCTATCTGTACTAATTAATAGATTTAAAAAAGGAGAGACCCAACCATGTTAAAAAATATTATTGATAAAACAAAAAAAACAACTCCACTTGTGCATGCAATTACAAACTATGTAACTGTAAATGATTGTGCAAATATAATTCTGGCAGCGGGTGGTTCGCCAATTATGGCAGATGACATAAATGAAGTTGAAGACATAACTACCATTTGCAACACTTTGGCAATAAACATGGGTACACTTAACAAAGACACAATTGAAGCTATGATTGTGGCAGGAAAACATGCAAATAAACTGGGTCACCCTGTCATTTTAGACCCCGTTGCAGTTGGGGCTTCAAACTGGAGAAATATAGGATTTGCAAAACTACTGGACCAAGTAAAATTTTCTGTAATCCGTGGTAATGTATCTGAGATTAAGGCAGTTTATTATGGAAGTGGGAATACCAGTGGCGTAGATGTAAGCGAGCAAGATATCATAACTCAAAAAAACCTAAATCAAACTATTAAGCTTGCAAAAGAACTAAGCAAAAAAACGGGAGCTGTAATTGCAATTAGTGGGGAGTTTGACATTGTAACAGATGAAAACAAGGCATATGTAATTAAAAATGGTCACGAAGTAATGACCAAGATTACAGGGAGTGGTTGTATGTTGACTACCGTTATAGCTACATATTGTGGTGCGAATTATGATGATGTTTTGGGTGCAACAGTTGCATCGGTTTGCTCAATGGGAATAAGCGGAGAACTTGCATATGATAAAATGATAAAAACTGACAGTGGATATTCATCTTTCAGAATGTATCTTATAGATTATATGAGCAAATTAGAGGGTGAAGCCGTAGAACGGGGTGCAAAATATGAAATACAATAAAGAGTCTCTGCTATTATATGCTGTGACTGATCGGGCCTGGATTGGGAAGCAAACACTTATTGAGCAAGTAAAAGATTCACTTGATGGAGGAGCGACTTTTATCCAGCTTCGTGAAAAAGAACTAGACGACGGTACTTTTTTAGATGAGGCAAGAAAAATGAAATCACTATGCAAAGAATATAATGTACCGTTTGTTATTAACGATAATATAGATATAGCAATTGAATGTGACGCTGATGGTGTACATGTTGGGCAAAGTGACATGGATGCTTTAAATGTTAAAAAACGGCTTGGGAAAGACAAAATCATTGGGGTTTCAGCTCAAACCGTGGAACAGGCCATAATTGCGCAAAATAGTGGAGCCGACTACCTTGGGGTTGGTGCGGTGTTTTCCACTTTGACAAAACTTGATGCAGACACCGTTTCGTTTGAAACTCTAAAACAAATTTGTGATGCAGTAAGTATTCCTGTTATTGCAATTGGTGGAATCTATGATTATAATATCTTAAAACTATCCAAAAGTGGCATTGTTGGAATAGCTGTTGTTTCAGCCATTTTTGCTCAAGATAATATTAAGCAATCCACCGCTAATCTTTTAGAATTAGCAACAAAGATGGTGAAAGCTGAATGAAGATAACAGGGTCGGTATTTGATTTTGATGGAGTACTTATTTATTCGATGTATATTTGGGATAATATAGGTTCGTATTATTTGAAGACGTTAGGAATAGAGGCAGATGATAATTTAAATGATGAATTAATGACATTGAGTCTTATTGAAGGAGCACGGCATTTTCAATCACACTACAATGTGAATGATAGCGTTGAGGGTATAATCAATGACATTAATAAGCTTATTGAGCATTTCTATTTTGAGGTGCTCAAGCTTAAGTCTGGTAAAGATTCTCCCACAATATATTTTAAGGCACAAGAATTTCTTGGAACTGATGCTTCAAATACATATATTTTTGAAGATGCCTTGCATGCTATTAAAACTGCAAAAAGAGCAAATCTTAATGTGATTGCGGTTTATGATAAATCATATGAAATTTCACAAAACGAAATCAAATCAATAGCGAATATATATTTAAAATCACTTGATGACTGGAAGGAAATATTATGATAAAAAAAGTTTTAACAATTGCGGGTTCGGATTGCAGTGGAGGAGCGGGTATACAGGCTGATTTAAAAACAATGATGGCACACAAGATATATGGGATGAGTGTAATAACAGCGCTTACAGCTCAAAATACAACTGGAGTTTATGGAGTTGTAGAGACGAGTCCTGAGTTTGTAGCGCAGCAAATAGATTATATTTTTAATGATATTCGTCCTGACGCTGTAAAAATTGGAATGGTATCGAATGGTGCAATTATTGAGGTTATAGTAGAAAAATTATTAGAACATAAAGCAACAAACATCGTTGTTGATCCTGTTATGATTTCAACAAGTGGAAGCAAGCTTTTGAGTGATGGAGCAATTGATGTCTTAGTCAAGAAGCTGCTGCCTATTGCCACTGTTATTACTCCAAATATAGGAGAGGCGGAGGCTCTGGCTGGTTTTAAAGTTGAATCTCAAGATGATATGATTAAGGCGGCCAGGCTTATTTATAAAATGCAAAAAGGTGGCGTACTAATTAAGGGAGGCCATTTAAAAAACACAGCTAACGATCTTTTATACAAGGATGAAAGATGTACTTGGTTTAATGAAATTCGTATTGAGAATCTGAATACACATGGTACTGGTTGCACTTTATCTTCGGCTATAGCATGTAATCTTGCAACAGGATTGGATTTAGAAAAAAGTATTGAAAAAGCAAAAATATATTTAACAGGGGCATTAAGAGCAAACGCCGATATAGGTAAGGGAAGCGGACCATTAGACCACGCATATAGCATGAGATTTCAAATTTGCTAAAGGTATCAGAATTTCCTATCTACAATTAACTGTACAGTTTTGATAAGTTAATGTAAAATAAAGATAATAACTGACAATACATGACAATACAAGGAAAGGATCTGCATATGAGAAAAAACCCCTTCTTATTCAATAAAATTGCTGGTCTTTATAGTCTGTTTTATAATTGGCAAGTGAGGAATTACAGGCGCATTTTAGAAAATATAAAATCAGAATATGATATCTCCTCCTTTCAAAATGTAGTAGATATAGGTTGCGGCACCGGAGCCTTGGGCAAAGTACTTCAAGAATACGGTCTTAATGTAACTGGACTTGATCCTGCTGAGGCTATGTTGAGCGTTGCCACCAAAAAGGCTGGAAAAGCAAAATTAAATGAAACGGAGATAAATTTTATTTGTGGCGATGTACTTAATGGACTCCCATTTAAAGACAAAAGTTTTGATATTGCTATAACGTCTTATGTTGCTCATGGGCTTATGCCAAAAGACAGAATGATACTTTATAATGAGATGAAACGAGTTGCCAGGAAAACTGTTATTTTTATTGACTACAATGAACAGCGTTCATTAATTAGTGACATCGTGGAATGGCTGGAAGGTGGAGACTATTTTAATTTTATACTAACAAACAAGGATGAATTGATGGAGCAGTTTGGAAATCTCCAAGTTATAAATACGGGTAAACGTTCTGCCGCGTATATTTGTAAAAACTAAGGAGCATTTATAAAAATTAAATAAGTCAATAAATCAGTAAAAATAAGCGCTCGTCGAATGATGGGTGTTTTTTTCATAAAAACGAGAGGGATATATAAGATATGAGAAACAAAGATCAAAGCGAATTAGGTACGAAAAGTATAGGCAAATTAATATTTGGCATGGCCGTTCCTGCAATTACAGCGCAGATTATAAATCTTTTATACAATCTGGTTGACAGAATGTATATTGGACACATTGCTGATGTAGGAGCCACTGCTTTGACTGCGGTAGGTGTTACAATGCCAATAATTATGGTTATATCTGCTTTTGCTTCTTTAGTCAGTATGGGCGGGGCGCCACGATCTTCAATTATGATGGGAAAAGGAAATAACGATACTGCTGAAAAAACGATGGGAAACTGTATGACTGCACTTGTGATCATTTCGGTAATATTAACAGCTTTGGTTCTTATATTTGGTGAAAAAATGTTAATGTCATTTGGAGCCAGTGGAAATACCATAGAATATGCACTGGATTATATGAACATATATGCTTTTGGAACATTATTTGTACAAATTTCTTTAGGTATGAATGCTTTCATTACTGCTCAGGGATTTGCTAAGATAAGTATGATTACAGTTTTAATTGGGGCAATATTGAATATAGTTTTGGATCCGGTTTTAATTTTTGGGTTAAATATGGGGGTGAAAGGTGCAGCTTTAGCTACTATAATATCGCAGGGAGTTTCTGCAGTATGGGTTATGAAGTTCCTTACAGGAGATAAGACTTTATTAAAAATAAGAAAAAAACATTTAAGAATAGATATTAAAATTTTATTACCTTGTATGGTTCTTGGATTAGCACCGTTTATAATGCAATCTACAGAAAGTATTCTAGTTATATCATTTAACACTTCCTTACTTAAATACGGTGGAGATTTAGCGGTTGGTGCAATGACTATACTTTCAAGTGTTATGCAATTTTCCATGCTTCCATTAGTCGGACTTACTCAGGGGGCTACACCTATTATAAGTTTTAATTATGGCGCTGGTAATGGTAAGCGGGTCAAAGAAGCATTTTTGTTATTACTTAAGGCATCCTTGATTTATTCAGTGGGTTTGTGGTTGGTTGCAATGTTAGTTCCACAAGTATTTATTGGAATTTTTACTAAAGATGTTGAGCTAATTAGTATTTCTATTAAAACAATGAGAATTTATATGGCGGCTTCATTGCTATTTGGAATTCAAATCAGTTGTCAGCAGACTTTTATAGCCCTGGGAAATGCAAAGACATCAGTTTTTTTAGCTGTTTTGCGTAAAATTATACTTTTGATTCCTCTAATATATATATTGCCTTTATTTTCAGAAAACAAGGTGATTGCGGTATTTTTAGCAGAGCCGGTAGCGGATATCATAGCGGTTACAATAACGAGCATAATATTTACAATGCAGTTTAAAAGTGTATTAAGAGAAATGAAATCCTAATATGCAGAAACTAGATAACCTTGTAAAGATATTCAAATTCTATGGTATACTTTAAACCAAGAGGAAAACATAATGGAAAATTTATTATTGAGGACGAGTTTTGCGACTTGTTTCCGGAGGCAAAGTGAAAATTAAAAAAACATATTTAGTATTTCTTATTATAGGTAGTTTATTTATGATTTCTGCGTGTGGATTGATTATGGAAAATGCTGATACTGGAGATGAAAATGGCTTGGAACAATTGGACGAGGCCTCTTCTGACAAGGAGGAAGTGTTTATTTCAAAAGCGGAGTTACTGCTTGAACAAATGACTTTAAGAGAGAAAATAGGACAGATGCTGTTTATTCAACCAGAGTCACTGCTAAGTTTGTCTGAAAATGGACAAATTGCTGAATCAAATGCAGATCCTGTTATAGAATTCAGTAATCAGATGGCTGAAGTTCTTGAAAAATATCCTCCAGGAGGTATTGTTATTTTTGGAGGAAATATAAAGTCTCCATCTCAATTGACAGAACTGGTAAGTGACATTAAGCAAAGCAGTACGATTCCTTTGTTTATGGGAATTGATGAAGAGGGCGGCATGGTAGCAAGAATTGCAAATACGCCTGGATTTGATGTGAAAAAATATAAGAGCATGCAGGAAGTAGGTCAGAGCGCAGATCCGCTTAAGGCCAAAGAAGCAGGAGTATCTATAGGTTTATACCTAAAAGATTATGGATTTAACCTTAATTTTGCACCAGTTGCAGATGTTAATACAAATCCTGATAATATAGTAATTGGAAACAGGTCTTTTGGAAACGACCCAGAGCTTGTGGCAGATATGGTAGCAGCTGGGGTTGAAGGGTTGCACAGCAGCGGTATAATGAGCTGCATAAAGCATTTTCCAGGACACGGAGATACAAAAGACGATACCCATAGCGGATTTGTATCCGTAGAAAAAACGTGGGAAGAGCTCAAGGCGTGTGAATTAATTCCTTTTAAAGCAGGTATTGACGCGAAAACGGACATGATAATGATTTCTCATATAACAGCTGAGAACATAACAAGTGATAAGCTTCCAAGTTCACTTTCTTATGAGATGATAGAAGGAAAACTTAGAAAAGAGATGGATTATAAGGGAATAATAATATCTGATTCTATGTCCATGGGAGCAATTGCAAATCAATATTTATCTGGTGAAGCGGCAGTTCTTGCAATTAGAGCTGGGACAGATATTGTTCTCATGCCCCAAAACTATACACAAGCATTTGAAAGCATTTACGAAGCGCTAAACAGAGGAGAAATAAGTGAGTCACGAATTGATGAGAGTGTCTTGAGGATTCTTTCTCTGAAGGGAAAATACAATATTTTAAAATAAATCAGGAATGATAAAATCACGTTCAAGAAACTATAAGCTATGAGAACAAAAGAAGAAAATATTATATCTTAATTATTTGATAGATGATATAAATTGTTCTATGATTTTCAAAAGCAAACCTTGAAAAATGCTTATTCATGCTATATACTTACTTAAGTGAGTATGCACGGATAACAATTAGTTTGAAAAACAACAGTTGTATTTGCGCAGGATGATTGTTAATGAAAAGAAAGACTGGAGATATTATGGATGGGACAGTAAGAAGCAATATAAAAATAGGTACAAAAGTTATGGTAGTACAAAAACAAGATCAAAGAACAGGGAAATTAACAGAGGGAACTGTAATGAGACTGCTAACAAATTCGAGTAATCATCACAGAGGAATTAAGGTAATGTTAGCAGGAGGTATTGTAGGGCGAGTACAGCGAATCTGTGATCCTGATGGAATAAAAAAATAATTAAGAAACAAATAACATTTGAAGGGAGGAGATACTATAGTTATTAACATTAGAGCTCTTATTTTGGTACTAAGTTTAACGCTGGCAACCCAGGTTATTGCTCTTTTTGTACAGTATAGAGTAAACAAAGAGTACAAGGGTATGGGACATTGGTTAACGGGTTCTATTCTAATGTCACTTGGTTTTGCTTTTATGACATTGATAAAAGCGAAACATCTATACCTTATTGCCAGAATTGGGAATCCACTCCTAATTTTAGGTTACATATTTTTTTACGTAGGCATTAAAGAATATTTGGGTAAAAAATTAAATAAATGGATACCAGTTTCAATTTTCATTGTATTTAATTTTTTTTACTATTATAACATGTATGTTAATAATAGTATTTCCACGCGTTCTTTTTTTATAAGTGTAACTATTGCAATTGTATCATTTATGATAGTTTATGAGCTTTTATTGGAAAAAGACATATTAACCTCAGGAACAAGAAGTTTTAATGCTTTAGTTTTTTTTGTCTACGGTTGTCATTATATGGTATCCGCATTTTTAACATTCATGTCACCTCCTGCAGATTCATATAGTAGTCAGGGCTTACTTTTTATTACTCCATTTGTAATATCTATCTTAATTAGCAATTTATGGACTTTTGGATTAATAAGTATGGTAAATCAGAGACTGAATATTGACAATCAATTAGAAAAAGAAAAATTTCAATCTATATTTAATACGAATTTAAGTGCACAATTTATAACTAAACTAAGTGACGGTTATATTGTTGACATAAATGAAGGATTCTCTTTGTTAAGCGGTTATCCTAAGGGGGAGATCACTGGAACTTTCATACAAGAAACTAAAATTTGGCATGATCTTGAGGATCGACAAATTTTAATAAAAGAGCTTAACAATAAAGGGATTTGTGAAAATATGGAATTTGTTTTTCAGCGAAAAGATAAAAGTCAATTTGCCGGAATGATTTCATCAAGAATAATTAAAATTAACTCTGAAGACCATGTTATCAGTGTTATTCGTGATATAACAGAGCGAAAACAATTTGAGGAAGCGCTTATAGAAAGTGAAGAAAAATATCGTTCTATCCTTAATGCTTCTCCTGATGATATAACAATCACGGACTTGGAGGGTCGAATCTTAATAATCTCTCCAGCAGCCAAAGAAATGTTTGGTTATGAATTGGATTTTGACAACTTTATAGGTATGAAGCTGCTGGACTTTATTATACCTGAAGACGTTGAAAGAGCAAAATTCAATATTGTGAAAATGTATGAGGGAAGCAAGCAAAGACCAAATGAATATCGTGGAGTTCGTCAGGACAAAAGCATATTTGACATTGAGGTTAACAGTGGGTTTGTTTATAATGCAAATGCTATACCTATTAGAATGGTATTTATTATCCGAGATATTACAGAACGAAAGCTCATAGATCTAAAAATACAAGAATTAGTAAAGCAACTTGAAATTGAGAGAAATACAGCTAATTTAAACTCGATTACTGACAGTTTGACAGGATTAGCTAACAGGAGACATTTAGATGAGATTCTTAAAACTGAGTTTTTCAGACTAACCTGTTCTAAATCTAAATTATCACTAATTATGCTGGATATTGACTATTTTAAGAAATTCAATGATAACTACGGACATTTAGAAGGAGATAAGTGTTTGAAAATAATCGCAACTACTTTAAAAACTGTTATAGGACGAGCTCCTGATATTGTTGCGAGATACGGAGGAGAAGAATTTATTGCTGTACTGCCTGATACAGATGAAAATGGGGCTAAAATTTTGGGAGAAAGAATCCGAAAATCTGTTGAGGAACTGGCAATTCCACATATTGCATCTGACATCTCCGAATGCGTTACTGTGAGTGTCGGAATAGCCACAGTTTACCCAGCTGAGTTAACATCGACAGAGCAAGCTTTGAAATTAGTTGATGAAGCGCTGTATTCTGCAAAACAAGAAGGCCGTAACCGCTGCGTTATAGCAATAATATAAGCAAGAGGAGGAGAAATGTCATATTTACTAAAAATCTTAAAAATTGACAAGTTAAATCTGAAAAACCGAGCATAGCTTTATTACACAACGTGGAAAGGCAAGTGAAGGGCAGATTTCTGTTGCAGCTGATAATATTGTCCATGATGATATTAGCCAAGGTTATTTTTCACCACTGACTGAAGCAAATGCCGGGGAGAAACTTATTTTTGAAGAGAAAGCAGATCTTATTGGTGTTGGCAGACCTATATACAAAGATTCTAAGTGGGCAGAAAAAGCGATTAAAAGTCTTAAATAAAAATTTTGAAAGGTGTTCGGCAATAATGCGAATGCCTTTTTTATTGTATGCAATAATATTTAGAAAGGAATTGTAATTGACTTAGTCAGGTAAAAGGAGGTACGAAAAATGCAACATACTTTATCTTTCTTTGTAGCGGGTCTCCAGAAAGATTTTTCTGAATTTTGTAATGAAAGACTTCAAGATCTGGTAATAACCAAAGGTTTGCTTTATTTTATTTTATATATAGGAAAGCATCCCAATTGTTCACCGAGTAATCTTTCTCAGGAATTACATTTTGATTCAGGACACACCACACGCTCCATCGATAAATTAGTCAAGACTGGATTCGTTCTACGCAAAAAGAGCGAGAATGATAAAAGAGCATATATACTCAAGTTGACAGAAAACGGGAACAAGGTATTTGAGTCCAGTTATCTTATGTTTTCGCAATGGGACGAAAAAATATTTAAAGATATTTCCACAGCGGATCGACAGCAACTAATTTCACTATTAGAAAAACTTGTTAAAACAAAAGGAGATTTTATACATGTATGAAACAATTAACAGTCCTTTCAATTTAGGCGGTATGCAACTAAAAAATCGCATAATTTTTGCCCCTACAACAATGGGACTTCCAAAAGATGAATATTACAAAAAAATAGATCAAATTGCCAGGGGCGGCTGCGCCATGATTATAATTGGAGATATTACGGTATCAAAAACTCTATTCGGAAGGTCGCTTTACAGTAAAAAAGGATTTGCCCATTATAAAAAGTTGGCTGAAATTGCACATTTACATGGGTGTAAAATATGCGCGCAATTATTTAAATCGGATGCCAACATGAAAGCCATGCTCAAGTATGTTCCGGGAGTTTTAACCAAAAAGATTTCAATGGAAGAACTTCGAAATCTGTTAAATGATCAGGTTGGGAAATATATTTCATCAATTCCTGAAAAAAAGGTTAAAGAAATTACTACTGATTTTGGTGAAGCAGCAGCTCTTGCCAAAATGGCTGGATTTGACATGGTCCGGGTGCATGGTGACAGGATGTGCGGAATTTTCAGTTCGGAAATTTTCAACTGCCGTACTGATAAATATGGCGGAAATTCCAAAAAACGTGTACGCTTTGCTATTGAAGCTGTTGCTTCTATTCGAAAGAAAATGCCAGATTTGCCTATTGATTACAATCTTAGTGTAAGGCAGGAAAATCCTCATTATGGCAATGCTGGAGTACTAGTAGAGGAGCTCCCTATTTTTATTCCTTTATTGGAAAAGGCAGGGGTTACTAGTTTCCATGTTACGCTGGCTAATCATTCTGAACTTGAAGACACTATACCTACATCCAAACACCCATATTTTCCTGAGGAAGGTTGCTTCTTAAAATTTAGTGATGAGGCCCGTAAATACACTAAACTGCCAATTTGTGGGGTGGGTGGATTAGCAACTCCAGATTTTGTTGAAACTCAATTGAAAAGTGGTCGTATAGATTGTGCAGCTATGAGCCGCCAACTTATTGCAGATCCTGATTGGGTGAACAAAACAGCTGGTGGGCATCAGAGCACAATAAAACACTGTATTCGTTGCAATATCAAATGCCTTGGTGGCATGCAGAAACATCAAGGAGTTCATTGTATATATGATAAGGAGGAGAAATAATGAATCATTCAATAGTTTATAGCAGTCACACAGTTAACACAAAAATACTGGCAGAATCGATTAAAGAAGCACTTCCTGAACAAGATTGCGATTACTTTGGAGGACCGTCAAAGATATGAAAATATGATGACGGGAAATGAGGCAGATTTAAAATTCAAGGATCAGATTGATAATTTTGATCGTGCTTCGTCACATCCGGACAAGGCTGACTGTGATGGAATCAAGGAACAAGTTATTAAAGCTACATCTAATTTATAATATTTAAAGATATAGCTGATAATAAAATAAAATCCTCGAAATAGGGTATGAGTAATGAAATGGTTTTTTAAAAACATTTCATTCAAGGAGGCTTTATGATTAATAGAATTGATATAAGTGGACAAACGCGACTTGGAGAACTTGTTACTTTTTTCCCCTCTATTTCAGAGCGTCTAAATGAGTTACATATAGACTACTGTTGCAAGGGGGACCGCTCAATTGAGAGTGCATTAGAGGAAGCTGGATTATCACAAAACATCGTAAATGAAATACAAATTGCGTATAACGATTTTTTAAACAGGCCAGATAGAGAGCAACCCGTAAGTGATTTGTCTGATAACCAGCTTATTGATCTTATTTTGGAAATCCATCATGAAACAGAGAGGGCTCTGTGGAAAGAACTGGACCAGCTGATTAATAAAATTTTACTTGTGCATTACAGTCATGGTAAAGATTTACTCATAAAATTGCATAGAAATTTTAGCGAATTAAAAACAGAGTTGGAAGAACATTTTGCTAAAGAAGAAAAAGAACTATTTCCGGCAATGCGTAAAATAGAAAAGACTGAAGAAGAAGTTGCCGCAATAAGAGCCTTGATAAAGGTGCTTGAGGAAGAACACGAAGTAGCAGGTCGGATCATAAAATTGATTATAAAAGAAACTGAAGATTTTAAACTCCCGGATTATGCCTGTCCTACAATGAAGGTAACTTATGCGAAACTGCATGAACTAGTGGATGATATTTTTCTTCATATTTCAAAAGAAAACAGTGTTCTTTTTAAACGTTATGAATAAACAGGCATAAAATAATTGTAAATAGTGAGAAAAAATGATATTATATAGGATAGGAATAAAAAATAATGTCGTAATTAAATGATATTCAATTGCTTTATTGCAATTGGAAAGATTTATATTGAAGAGCTTATTTATATAGGCTCTTTTTAAGTTAGAACGAAAGGTAATATTATGATAAAAGTTAATAACTTATCTTATTCATATCCGCAAAAAGATTTATATAATAAGATTTCATTTACACTAAAAGAGGGTCAGCATTGCGCATTTATAGGATCAAGTGGTAGCGGGAAAAGTACACTCATAGATATAATTATGGATCCGGAAGAATACATGTTCGACGGTGATTTAGAAGTGAATTCAAGTCGTAAAATTGGTCATGTAACCCAATTTTCACAATTCGACAAAACGAAAAAAACCACAGTGTTTGAGTTTATAGGTGAAGAATTTATTAAACTGCAAAATGAAATAGCTTCTATCTGCAACGAAATGGAAACATCTTCAGATATAGAGTCTTTATTAGAAAAATATCAGTGTGCTTTGGATGCTTTTGATGCGATTGGTGGAGATGATTTTGAAACAAACATAAATAGTAAACTGAATCTTGCAAACCTTATTAATCATAAGGATATGGATGTATCCGAATTAAGTGGTGGAGAGTTTAAACTTGTTACAGTCATGAAAGAGATGCTTACCAGTCCAAGTTTGATAATTATGGATGAGCCGGATGTGTTTTTAGATTTTGAAAATCTTAATTCTCTAAGAAAATTAATTAATGCGTATAAAGGAACTTTGTTAATTGTTACTCATAACAGATACCTGCTGGATCATTGCTTTAACAAAATTGTTCATCTTGAAAATATGGTAACTCAAGAGTTTGATGGAAGATATGTTGATTACAACTTTGCTCAGCTTCAAATAAAAATAGAACAACAAGAGCTGTCGCTTGCGGCTGATGAAGAAGTTTTGAGAAATGATATTCTAATTGACAGATTAAGAAAAATATCAACAGATAACTCTGATTCTGCCAACGGAAGAGCGCTAAAAGCTAGAGTTAAGGTTCAGGAGAGATTAGTACAAAATAGAATAAATGCCCCATTTGTAGATATTAAGCAGCCAGAAATCAGTTTAGATTTTGATAAAGAAATCGAAGATAGTATTGCTATAAAAGTTGATAATTATTGCGTATCATTTGATGATACACTTTTAGAAAATGTCAACTTTGAAATTAAATCTACCGATAAAGTTGCTCTAATAGGGCCTAATGGTACCGGGAAAACAACTTTACTCAGAGATATATTTAAAAACAATAATGAGTCCATTGAAATAAATGCTAATGTTGAGATGGCTTATTTATCTCAAAATCAAGGAGAAATGCTGGATGAATCTAATACGATAGTTGGTGAATTCTTTGATTTAGGTTTTAATACTCTGCAGGAGATTAAATCATATCTTTCAAACTACGGTTTTAATGAAGAAGGTATTAATCAAAAAATAGGGTCACTATCTGGTGGAGAAAAGAACATACTTCAATTGGCTAAGGTCTCATATGGTAAAGCGAATATGCTTCTTCTTGACGAGCCGACAAGCCATTTGGATACCTATTCTCAAATAGCACTCGAAAGTGTCTTAAAAGAATATAAAGGTGCAGTACTGATGATTTCTCATGACTATTATTCAATCATCAATTGTATGGATTATGTTCTGATGATTGAGGACAAGAAAATTAGGAAAATGAGTATGAGGAAATTTAGAAAGATGATTTATTCGAATCATTTTGACAAAGATTATTTAGAAATAGAACAAAAGAAGAAATCAGTTGAAACAAAAATAGCATTCGCCTTAAAAGCCGATGACTTTGAACTTGCAAAAGTGCTTTCTGATGAGCTTGAAGGATTGATTAAATTGTTATAATTACGGTCATAGTCTAAAATTTTTTAAAACTGTAAAAGTCCTTTTCTTCTAATTTTGTTTCTATAACATAATTAGAAGAAAAGGACTTTTTTTTGTGGGATATTAAGAAGAATTTAATATAAAAAAATTAGCTCAAGGAGGAAATATAATAATGAATTTTTATGAAGCAATGCAATTAGGCACATGCGATCTCAAACCATTAATTAAAGCGGCTGAAGATGAAAAACTGAAGAAAAAATATGTAAAAGCTTTAACAGTTAAGAACTTTGCATGTATCTTGTTTTGCATAGCCGTGGTAACTTTTTTTAATAATATGTTCGGCGTTGAGAATGCCATTGTAGGTGTGGTAACAGTTATAATATTAATGACATTTAGGTTTTCAAACTTTGATTTTAATACGGGACAATCAGCCATTGCCATGTTGTGCATATTTGCAATATTTATTATTTCTCCATGTTTGGCGACTATGGTAAATCCGATTACAGGCAGCATAATAAATTTTGTTTCAATGATGGTAATTGTTGTTTTATCTTGTCACAACGTAGCATTGTCTAATCAATCAACTTTGCTATTATCGTATTTACTTTTATATGGATACAAGATTAATGATATAAATGTGTACACAAATAGGTCATATGCACTTGTTCTTGGCGGAATAATAGTTGCAGGAATTTTCTATTACAAGCATAGAAAAATTGAATTTGAAAATAGTTTTAGTGATATAATTAAAGATATAAATTTCAAATCAGAACGTACTAAATGGCAGTTGAAACTTGTTTTAGGCGTAACTACAGTTATTTTAATGGGAGAAATTTTAAATTCGCCACGTGTAATGTGGATTGCACTTGCATGCATGTCGGTACTTCAACCAGATAAAGAAAAAATTAAATATCGCTCAAAAATTAGATATATATTTTCAATCATAGGTTGTTTAATGTTTGCGGCGGTATATTTAATTTTACCACAAGAATATAGAACATATGCTGGTTTATTTGGCGGAATTATGGTGGGATTCTCAGGAAAGTATTCATGGCAAACATCATTTAATAGCTTTGGTGCACTTGCAGCAGTAGTCCCGTTATTCGGATTAAGTGGGGCTATAATAATAAGGGTATCTAGCAATATAATAGGAGTTATATACAGCCGATTATATGGAACAGTATTTGATAAAATAGCAGACAAAATATTTATAGGAGATACCATTCACGAAATAGGATAAATCAAATCATTCTATTGACGAAAATATAATTAGCCATTATTCTTATAGTATGAATATTTAAAATATGGAGGATGATATGAGAAAAACTGACGAGATGATTAAAAATGAAACCCTTTGGGGAGGACTCTGCTCTGGTATGAGCAGTGAAGAAAAAGAAAAAGAAGCTGACATCGTAGTATTTGGAATACCTTTTGATGGAAATGTGAGTTACAGAGAAGGGGCAAAAGATGCACCGGCTGCAATCAGAGAATCTACAATACCTATACCGGCCACAACTGAATATTTTGAAGATATGTCAGGCAATAAGGTTGTTGATATTGGGGATTTCAACAGTGAAGATTTTGAAACTGTATACCTTGATGTAGAGAAAAAAGTAAGTGAGCTTGTGAAAAATCGTAAATTTTTTACTATGATAGGCGGGGACCATTCTGTTACTATACCGGTACTAAGTGGAATAAACAAGGCTATTGATCATGAGTTTGGAGTCATTCATATTGATGCGCATTTTGATTTATGTGATGAACTTGGCGGGAGTAAATTATCTCATGGATGTACAGAGAGAAGAGCCATTGAAATGGATAATGTTGGCAAGAGTGAGAATATATTTTTTATAGGAATACGCTCTGTTGAGCCTGATGAGTTAATCTACATAAGAGAAAATAAAGTTAATGTTATAAATGCTGCTGAGTATGAAAGACTGGGAACAGAAAAGGTAATTGAGTCTGTTAAAGAAAAGATGTCTCACTTAAAGAGTATATATCTTACAGTAGATATTGACTGTCTAGATCCAGCTTACTCAGCGGGTACTGGAACTCCAAAGTTTGGCGGACTCACTTCAAGGCAGCTTCTTGATCTGCTTAGAGGTTTGTTTGATCTTCCAATCATTGGATTTGACGTGGTAGAAGTAGCGCCTTCGCTTGATGCTTCAATGACTTCAGTCTATGCGGGTCAGCGAATAATCACTGAGTGCTGGGGGCATCACCTGAGAAAAACAAAGGGCTTGAAGTAAAATTGGATTTTAAAATGAGATATAAGTTTTTTAAGGGCGGACTGCTAAAGGGAGATGAAAGATGAGAAATAGATTAATATCAATGATTCTGGTGGTTTCAATGATACTATCCATTACAGGATGTGGCGGCGGATCGTCAATGAGTGAGAAATTGGTGGCGGAGGCTGTTTTGAATGAAGAAAATCTTGTGCTAGGGAAGGATGGCGTTGAGCTGAGACTTGATCCGGTGATGATTTCTTCTGATTTGAATGCCAGTATTTCCGAGGTTTCCAATGCTCCGGCACTGGATGAGGAAAATGAAATAAATCTTAAGGTTTATGATTTCAAGCTTGATGGAGTTTCTAAAGTTGACGGAGTTATACAACTTGCGATTCCTGTTGAGCTGGCAGATGGAGAGACTCCAGGAGCGGCTTATCTTAATGAAGAGACTATGAAGTGGGAACCAGTTGCTTTCATGTATGATGAAGCTTCTTCGAGTGTTGTAATATTGACGGACCATTTGTCAAAATATGGCGTATTTTCGGTATCTGGTGAGGGCAGAAGGCGTGCCAGAGTAGAGTTCCTTGGATTACATGGCGATGCGAAAGATGAGGATTTTCTTTCCGCCATAGAGGAATACTCCGTGGGGGGAGTTCCAGCTTCACAATGCCTTGAAATAGGTTCAGGAGCTGCTGGGGATGCACTTCAGCTTGGTGG
The DNA here is from genome assembly GCF_000423525.1 of Proteocatella sphenisci DSM 23131. GTDB lineage: Bacteria > Bacillota > Clostridia > Peptostreptococcales > Filifactoraceae > Proteocatella > Proteocatella sphenisci. The sequence continues at coordinate 50,938 of NZ_AUID01000011.1, forward strand.
AGATGTTCTTGGGAACATTGCTCAAAGTGCAGGATATCTCGCATATGGGGATGATGTAATTTCGACCATTGGAGACCATCTTGGAAGCGTTGGGTTACTGTTATCTGTTGTCCAAATAGGAAACAATATCTACAACGGCAAAATAAACGATGCTGTGGTTGGCAGTCTCAAGACGTCATATACATATATGATGGGTAAGGTTGTATCCAAGCTCAGTAATTCGGTTTTATCGGCAAGCATGGCTTCGGTTGCAATAGTAGACTACGCAATCAATAAATTTGGAACTACAGCCATAGAGGGACGTGCTGACATATATAGAGACGCCTATTCAATTTATTATTTTAAGGGAGAAGATGGCTTTAAGGGTTCAGACCATTGGTACAGGACTTTATATCCTATGTTCAGTGATCCAAAAATGACAGAAGAAGCTTTAAAAGTGGAAATAGATAAAATAGTAACTTCTCACTGCAATGAGTTCTGGAGTGTTGCAAATAAGCTTGGAGTAGATTACTACGTGAGCGAGGCCAGAGAAAAGATGGCATGGACTGGAGGTGGAGCGGGACTGAATCAGGACCTTCAAGACAGTATAAGCCAGGAAAGAAGAGCTGCACTTTATAATGATGTACTGCCTGGAGTTTTCAGGCAAATAGCACTGAAAATAAACATGGAGAACGAGAACAAGCTGAGAGCTGAGTACAAGGAGCTTTCGGACTATTTGAATACGGTGATTTCCTTCAACGTAACTGATCCAAAGAAGACCTATGCCAAACATAAGGCAAGGTTCTCAACGCTGAGCGACAAGGCAGAGCTTGAAAACTGGACTGGCAAGTTCAAGGATGATGGTAGTTTGAGCACCAGTTTTACGCTCTACGGACACATGTATGCCGGTTCACCTTCAACGCTTGACATCTACGCTCCTGATGCGGATATGGACAGAGACGAACCAGTAGAGAGCATTGACTTCAAGGTTACTCCACCTTCTATTGATATTGTTATAAGTGAAGAAGCGGGCAGGCTGAAAACACTTGTTACACAGAGGTCTGCTGATGAGATTATCTCGAGTTTGTTAGTGGAAGATGAATATAAATCGTATTACACCGAAAACTTATTTCCAGTGCCAATGGAGCGTATGCTCAGTCAACAGCCGATATCAATACCGGAGGACAATATTATTGATGTAAGTCTAAGTGGTAACTGGGCTACAGACACTGTAAGTGGAAAAAATGATTTGGGTGGAGAATGGAGCACGGCATACAAATATGAAGTCAAAAATTTCAATCTTAACATACCGCTTACAGTAAACAGCGAGCTTCCAGTTATTGGAACAGACAAAAAAGCCCTGCTTCTTGATGGAAAAGGAACTTACAGTTATACGGTAACAATAACGACAACGACTACTGGAAATCAGGAAGTACCGGCCTTATTCGAGAAAGCGCGGACAGAGGGCACTTTAACAAGGACTATCAACTTTACATCAACTGGAAATGTATCGCTTTATACATCGAGCAAAGCAATAGATAGTTCGAAAGGGGTAGTGGTATACGATAATGGGATTGATAATCTGGAAACCACGGGCGTGATACTTGAATTTGAAAATCCAGTAAATCAGGCAAGTGGAACGGCAGTGCAATATTTGAAAACAGTATGGGAAGACAAGACTGAAAAAGAAGAGACAAGCACAAATGATATTACAATTGATTCGGATTTCATACTTGAAAATGCATCAAAGATTTACTTTAAATATCCTGTTAAATAGTAAAGTGAAATGTTTGATAGTATTGTAACGTGGTTTGTCCTCTATATAGACATATTTTGCATTCAAAAGAAACTATGTAATGTTATAAACTTCAAAGAATTTATCCATTGAACTATTGTTTATAATGCTAAAATTATAACAAGGTAATTAATTATAATTATTATATATTTCAAAGGAGTGGTAACTTATGTCAGAAGAATTGAAAACTTTACTAGCTAAAGAAGCTATCAGGGACCAAATCTACACCTATTGCCGTGCTCTTGACAGAATAGACAACAAACTGGGTTATTCCGTTTTTGCCGAGGATAGCAAGGTAGACTATGGTACGTTTAAGGGATCAGGTCGTGAGTTTTTCGACGATATGATGAATCAACACAGACAAATGATTTCTACCCATCACATGATGACCAACATGCTCATCAAGGTCAAAGGTGACAAGGCTGTAAGTGAAACCTACATGTATGCAGCCTGCAAGTTCCCAGGCAAAGAAAAACCTTTTACTGTTGAGGCAAGATGCAGAGACATTGATAAATGGGAATGCCGAGATGGCAAATGGTTGATAGTTGAACGCGTTGTATGTGGGGATAATACTTTTATTATCGTACCAAGTCGTGATTTTCCAAATTATAATGGTGAACGTGATAACCATGAAGATCCATGCTATAAGTTTTTTGAAGAATTCGACAAGATGTAAGAGTATTTTAATAAAAAAGATCATGCCCCTTATTCAATTGTTTAAGGGGCATTTTTATAACTTTTGATAAATAATATATTTATCTTGTTTTGAAAGGAGTCGATATTTTGATGGCAACATTTAATCCTGGTACATATACTGGAAAAGGCTACGGAGTACGCGGTAAAATAATCATAGAAGTTACTTTCTCGGAAACAGAAATTACAGGCATAGAAATCATTAAACACAAAGAAATTTTTGGTCAGGCATACGGCCTTGAAAGCTCCCCTTTTGAAAATTACATACCAAAGATAATTCAATATCAGTCTTTAGCGGTTCCTATGGTTGTAGGTGCAGAAACAGTTTGTAAAGCCATTGTAAAAGCCATTAGTACCTGCGTTAAAGAAGCAGGAGGCGATTTGGAGGCACTCAAGAACAAATCGGTTCCCATTGCGTCAAAGAAGGAAGACCGAATTCTTGAAACGGACGTGGTAATATTTGGAAGCGGAATCGCAGGATTTTCTGCCGCATTAGAGGCACAATGCTGCGGTGCTGATGTAATACTTGTTGAAAAGCAGGGGATTGTGGGAGGATCTTCTGCTATTTGTGGTGGTAAAATTATTGCTGCGGGATCTGAAGTACAAAAGAAACAGGGTATATTAGATACTCCTCAGATGCTTTTTAACTTTTTAAAAAACGCCGCTGGAAATTTTCTGGATGATGACAAAATAAATTATTTCTGTTATCATTCCGCAGAAAATTTGGAATGGCTGGTAGAACAGGGCTTTGAAATACAAGACTTAGAAGCTCCTCATTCGTCTCAGCTTCCATGGAGAATTCACAACAGTATTGGTGGCGAAGGACAGACCATGGGATGGGGCGGCAGTTTTATCGTTCCGCTTAACAATTTGTTTAAGGAAAGAGGCGGGACTGTCCTGCTTGACACATCGCTTACAGAACTGATAGTGAAAGAAGGCAGAGTGTCCGGGGCAACAGCTGTGGACACACTAGATGGAAGCACGGTAAAAATAATGGCGCGTAAAGGGGTTATTTTATGTACTGGCGGCTTTGCTGCCAACAGGGAAGTTGTAGAAGCGCGATATCCCTGGATGAAAAATTATTACTACAACTGTCCTGAATCAAGCCAGGGAGACGGAGCACTAGCAGCAGAAGCAATAGGTGCACGCAACTATCATCATCCTTATCTTCAGACTATGCTTCTGCATGATCGAAGTGGCGCAGGTGTAAATGAAGAATCTGGACTTATAGTTACCCGTGACGGAAAGCGTTTCTGCAATGAATATCAGTTCCACAGCCTGGTTGGTGCAGAACTTGCAAAAACCGGAAGCCCTGGCGCATGGTATATTACATGCGGGGAAGAACCATATCCGCTTTTAAATTATGCTTTGACATTGTCAGATACACCAAAAGCTGGAAACATAGAAGAACTGGCTGAAAAAATGGATGTTGCCCCGGAAATCTTAAATTCAACTGTAGATCGCTACAATTATTTATGTGAAACTGGATTTGATGAAGATTTCGAAAAACCATCTAGTGAACTTCATGCATTAAAAGGACCTGAATATTACGCTGTATTTTTAAAACCAGCTGCATCTATTACTTTTGGTGGACTTGAGATAGATATTGCAGCAAAGGTTCTTGATAGAGATGGAAGAGTTATCCCGGGGCTATTCGCTTCTGGAGAGGTAGCGAATACAGGGAATTTCGGACATGGAGTTCCTTCATGTGGATACAGTCTCGGCCATGCGCTTCACTTTGGACGTGTAGCTGCAAGATCGGCCTGTGGGAAAGAACTGCTTTAGATTTGTTAAAAGAACTGCTTCAGATTGGTTAATGTTGACAACTTTTCAGATTACCCGTATTATTGATAATAATTAAACTTATATTATTAGAGATATTATGGGGGATGGAATATTGAATAAAGGGATAACTCTTCTTCAGATTGAATATTTTATTGCAGTGGCAAGGAGTCTTAATTTTACAGATGCTGCTAAAAGCATGTACGTCGCGCAGCCTTCACTGAGCAAGCAAATCGCCCTGCTTGAAAAAGAAATCGGCGTTCAGCTTTTTAACAGATCCACCAGAGGGGTGCGGCTTACTCCTGCAGGCGCAGTATTATACAAAGAAATGGGAAATGTACTTGAAACGATTCATGAGGCTATAGAAAAATCATCACAGAAGAATCTGGGAGAACAGGGTTCCATAACAATCGGATGCCTTGACACAATGGATACAGACAATTTTCTTCCTCCTTTTATAAAATCATTCAAGGAAAATCACAGGGGAATCAGCATGGTTTTTGAAAGACACAGCTTTAAGGCATTGAGAGAAAAGCTCATGAGCGGAAGCCTTGATGTCATATTTACTCTTTCCTTTGAAATTGATGATTCGCTTGATATAGTTTATGACACTATTTTCAAATCGCGCACCAGCATAGTGATGTCAACAACAAATCCTCTGTCAGATAAAGAAAACCTGACTTTTAAGGATATAAGAAATGAAGATTTCGTATTCATATCAAGAGATGAATCTCCCAGGGGATTTGATGGAGTGATTTCCCTTTGCAGAGAACATGGGTTTGCCCCTAATATAGTCAGGCAGCTGCCAAATATTGGATCTCTGCTTTTATGCGTAGAATCTGGAATTGGGATTTCCATACTGGATTCTAACATAAGAAGGCATAATTCGAGCTTAAAGCATTTTGAAATCGAAAATGACCAGGTCGACGTCGTCATGGCCTGGAAGAAAGACAATGTTAATCCTTCTGTTTCGCTGTTTACAAACAGCGTGCTCAGCAGGGAGATTGAAAATTCATAAATAAATATACAAAATCAATAAAACTGATATTTTGATATTAGAGCGGCACTCTTAAAAAAGAGCCGCTTTTTTTTGTGCGAAAAGATATATGAGCGCTCACCGGGTCAGGCAAACGTTATTCCTTTTTAGAATAACTGATATTCCTTCTGGATATTTCTAATAAATCGGAATGTTTGATAAAATGTAAACAAGATATTGATCTGCGATATCTAATACATAAAAGGAGAAAAAATCATGTCAATTAAAAGAAAAGCTTTATTAATTCAGGCGGCAGGTGGATCTGTTGTGCTGGCACTGGCAATGCAGCCGGTCTTCATCATGGGGTATGGCAGTTATGTCTGGATACTGTTTACTGCACTTATCCTGTTCTTTGCTACTGGTGCAGATTTCAAAAAGATACCTTCAATTATCTTATCGTTTGCATGTGGATTAGCGTGGGCCGCGCTGAACGGAATTTTAATGGGAGCTTTAAGTGGAGCGCCGATGTGGGTTTCAGGGATACTGCTTACAATACTTATGGTTTTCTCAATTCTTACGGTTCATGAAAATCTTCTGAGAGACAGCATTGTTGGGAATATACCAAGTCTGTTTATGGGATTTGCCCTTACTATCTTCATGACATCAGGACATTCCCTTGCACCTGTAATCAATCAGATGCACCTGCTCGCATTTTTCACTGCAGGGATTGTAATGAGCGTACTGCTGGTACTTGTAGGTGGATTCTTCTGTACGATGATTCTTGGAAAAGACTGGCCTAAACATGTGTATGGCGGAGCTGAGTAAACCAAAACAATAAGAAAATAAAGGAGAGAAACAATGTCACTTAGACCGGAATTAACGGATGTGGAAAAGATACTGAGCTATTCTAAATATTATGATCTGGCAATGACTCCAGTTCCTGAAGAGAAGCTGGCCATACTTGAAAAAGGTCCCATAGATTCGGGCCTTGCATTAAAGATAGAAGACAGAAATGATCTTTTCAAGCCTGGATATCTCGAGTGTGAAACGGGGTACTGCATTATGGAAGATGGCACCGGGTATCTGGCTAATCATACATTCATGCCTGGGGTAACGAAGGAAATGTTTGAATGGTGGTTTGCTTGGCACTCCATGGAAGATTTGAGATACAGGATATGGGACCCGGAAGATCACTTCTATGCAAGAAATCAAAACAGAGAGAAAGTTCTTGATTCATCGCTTCCTATGAGGGAAAGAACCTGGGGGACGCAGCATGTTATTTTGGAAGATATCGGCGGAGGCGCTGACGATCTTATACTTAATTTCGAATATCCTGACAAAATGGGATATGACATAGAAAAAGTTGGAAGTGAATACTGCGCATCAATGATGTGTGCAAATGGCCACGGTCCTGTCCCAGGGCAGGGAGTAGCTGCGGTAATGACACATATGATAAGAGAAGCAGAGGGCGGGATCGAGCTGAGAAGTCGTTTCTGGATAGGATATCAGATCATAGACGTAAAGCCTGTAAAGCTTGTTCCAGATGGAATAAAAATACCTGAATTTGTGCCAAGAGGATTGTTTGCGCACAATTTAAAAGAGTTCACTCATCTTGCACATATCTTGCCTATGGTATATGAAGAGGAAAAAGATAATTTCTAATTTAACAGGAGGAATAAAATTGAAAAAAAAGATAATGGGAATAACTGCTGGAAGAAAAAACAGCAACAGTGAAATTCTATTAAAAGAAGCGCTTTGGGCGTGCCAGGAAGCTGGAGCTGAAGTTACGATGATAAATCTGAGAGACTATAATATACTTGATTGCACTGGCTGCACTGCATGTACTCATGGAATGTCTCAGGGCAAAAATGTAGGTTGTACTCTTGATGAAAAAGATGACAAAAAAGCAATAATGGAAGTCATGCTTGAACAGGATGGGGTAATATTTTCAACACCTACCTATGATCTCATGGGTTGTGCTATGATGGCTAAATTCCTGCAAAGAGGCCTGAGCTACGAAACATCATTCCTGGAAGCTATTAACGCAATAGAACACAGAGACAGAGTGGGCGGACTTATTGCAGTAGGGGGATCAACCCGCTCGTGGATGTCGATGGCGCTTGAATCGATTCAGGCGGGAATGTTCACTACGGATATAAATGTGGTGGATATGTATCTTGCGACAAGGATTCCTGCAAGTTCTCAATGTCTGCTCCATGACGATATGCTTGAAAGAGCGAGGCTGGTCGGAGAAAATGTCCTCAAGGCAGCAAGCACTCCTGTGGAAGAAAGAAAATGGCTTGGAGATCCTGACATGGGATGGTGTCCAAACTGTCATTCAAATGCTTTGATACTTGGAGAGCCTCAGTGGGATGGGCTTCATTATCCTATCGAATGCCAGGTTTGCGGAGCTGGAGGCACGCTCGAAAAAACTGAAGCGGGCAGCTGGAAATTCGTGATTCAGGAAGATGGGCTTGAAAGAGACAGAACGACTGTAGAAGGAAGATCTAAGCATCTGGTAGAGATTTCTCATACACAGGGAGGTTTCTATACAAAAGAAAATCTGGATATAGTTCAGGCTAAAATCGGTAAATACAAAAATATGACTTTCCCGTCAATATAATTTAGGAGGAACGAGATGAAAAATATAAATACAGATGTGATTGTTGTTGCAGCAGGACTTTCCGGGCTGGCGGCCTGCATTGCAGCTGCTGAAAATGGAGCGAAGGTTGTCGTGTTCGAAAAATCAAACACTACAGGTGGTGCTGCTAATATGGGAATGGGGCCACTTGGTATAGGCTCATCAATACAGAAAAATCAAATGGTTAATCTTACGCCGGGAGAAGCTTTCAGAAAACACATGTATTTTACCCATTACAAAGTAGATGCACGAATGGTAAGAGATTATTACTATAAATCAGGCGACACGATTGACTGGCTGATGGACATGGGAGTGGAGTTTGCAGGAGTACAGAGAGCATTCAGCGCAGACGAAGCTACAAGACCATATTCTGACGGTGAATTTACATGGCATGTTGTAAAACCAGAAGGCGGAGGCATGCCGGGCCCTAGATCTGCATCTGCAATGACAAAAAAAATGACAGAGAGAGCTGTAGAACTTGGCGTTGAGTTTATATATGAGACTCCGGTAAACAAGATAATAATGGAAGATGGGATGGTAGCCGGAGTAATTGCAAAGGACAAAGATGGACAGGAAACAGAGGCAAGAGCAAAGGCTGTTATAATTGCGACAGGCGGTTTTGGTGAAAATCCTGAGATGATAAAGGAACTTACCGGATACGAATTTGGAAAGACAATATTTAACTTTGCAATTCCTGGGATGAGAGGGGATGGACTTAGAATGGCCTGGGAAGCAGGAGCGGGACGTACTCAGCCATCGATGGAGCTTATGTATCAGCTTCCTGATAATATGAATCACTTCATTCTTGATGGGGCATTCCGTCAGCCATGTCTGTGGGTCAACAGAAATGGTCAGAGATTCATGCCTGAGGATCAGATAGGAAATACCACATTCACTGGAAATGCGATTACATCTCAGCCGGGGATGATTGCTTATTCAATATTTGACAGCAAGCTGCTGAAAAAATACAAGAAAAAAGGTCCGGATATGGTATCGCATGTTCACCCACATGATTTGTATGACCATTTTGACGAGCAGTGGGAAAAAGACCTTGAAGCAGGATATGAGCCTATAGCGCAGGCTGACACAATAGAGGAGCTTGCAGAAAAGGCAGGTATTGATGTGGCTGGACTGGTTGCACAGGTAGATGAATACAACGAGATGTGCGAAGCTGGGTATGATGAAATATTTGAGAAAAACAGAAATTACATGCAGCCAATTGAAAAAGGGCCATTCTACTGCTGTCGCCAGAATGTCGGAGCGTACGGCTCAGTTGGAGGGATCCTGATAAACCACAAAACAGAAGTAATGGATCAGGATTCAAGAGTTATACCTTCTTTATACGCAGTAGGAACCGATGCCTGCAATATTTACGGAGAGAGTTACCCGTTTATTTTATCAGGAAACACGATGGGATTCTGTCTCAACAGCGGACGTATTGCCGGAGAGAATGCGGCAATACTTATAGAAGAATTTTAAGTAATTTTCAATCAGAGCACAGGCCGGCAGAATCTAAATGCCTGCCTGTGTTTAACGTACAGGAGGAATAATGAAAATATATATTGACGGAAATAATATAGAAGCAGAAGAAGGCGCATCAGTGCTTGAAACTGCTCTGGATGCGGGGATTTATATACCTCATCTCTGCAATCACCCTGATTTAGAGGCAGCCGGGGGATGCAGGCTCTGTTCAGTAGAAATAGAAGGAATCGAAGGGGCTGTACAGTCATGCATGACAACCGTTGAAGATGGAATGATTGTTCATACAAAGTCTGAAAAGGCTGAACAGACAAGAAAAATGGCCATGGAGCTCATACTGGCAACCCACCCTGCCGATTGTACAGGATGCCCTAAATATGGCAAATGCGAGCTTCAGTCCATATATCAGTACATGGGAGTAAGTCCGGAAAAATGGAGAAAAAAATCCAGAACATTTGCAAATGACGACAGCAATCCCCTGATATCTCATATGTTCACAAGATGTATAAGGTGCGGCAGATGCATAAGAGCCTGTAGAGAATTAAGAGGTGTCAAGGTGCTGGATTTCCAGAAAACCAAAGATGGAATCCGTGCAGGAATTGAGGAAGGAAAGACATTGAAGGAGGCGGGGTGCAAATTCTGCGGAGCCTGCATAGAAGTATGCCCTACCGGTTCTATCATGGATGCACTTGGAATTATAAAAGAAAATGTGGCGTACAGTGATTCTGTAGTCCCATGCAAAAGTGCATGTCCTGCAAATGTTGATATACCAAGATATATAAGATATATCAAGAACGGCGATTTTGGAAAGGCTACGGCAGTCGTACGCGAAAAGGTTCCGTTTCCGGAAATATTAGGCAGCATCTGCAGTCATGCATGTGAGGATGCATGCAGAAGAAGCGAGCTTAGTGAACCTGTTTCTGTATGCAGGCTGAAGCGCGCTGCAGCAGCAAAGGATGATTTTGCCTGGAAAGAAAAATCCTTGAAATCAGAAAGCACGGGCAAAAAATCTGCAGTTATAGGTGCAGGTCCGGCGGGGCTTACTGCTGCATATTATCTTGCAAAAAAAGGCCACTCAGTGACTGTTTATGAGGAAAATGAAAAAGCAGGCGGCCAATGCCGTTATGGAATTCCAGCATACAGGCTTCCTGATGAAGTCTTAGACCGGGAAATCGCACACATATTAGATGCCGGGGTAGAGCTTAAGACATCGGTAAAGAGACTTTCGCCGGAAGAACTTTTGAAAGAAGGCTGCGATGCAGTAATAGTGGCAGCGGGAACTCACAGGGGAACAAAGCTTCCGATACCGGGAAATGATTTAGATGGAGTATATGTAAATGCTGACTTTTTGAAAAGAGCAAGACTTCATAATCCTCTTTCAGTTGGAGAAAGAGTCATGGTACTTGGTGGAGGAAACGTTGCATATGACTGCGCAAGAACAGCCCTGAGACTAGGAGCAAAAGAGGTCCATATAGCCTGCCTTGAGAACCTTCAGCAGATGACAGCGACAGAAGATGAAATCGAGGAAGGAAGAGAAGAAGGCATAATCTTGCATTCCGCTCACTCATTCCTCAGGATCACAGGCAAAGAGAAGACGGAAGGAGTGGAGCTTCAGAAGGTAGATAAATTCTATTTTGATGAAAACAGAAAAGCCGTAATAGAGCTTCAGGAAGGTACTAATGAAATAATTCCTGTTGACAATGTTATTTTTGCAGTAGGTCAAAAACCTGCTGGTACTGAAAATATGGGGCTTGAGCTTGTAAATAATGCTTATGTCAAAGTGGATGAAAACTCAAGGACAAGCCTGGAGGGCGTTTATGCGGCAGGCGACGTGGTAACAGGCACAAAAACGGTTATTGCTGCAATTGCAGCTGGAAGGAAAGCTGCTTCAGAGGTTGATAAATATTTAGGCGGTGATGGGGATATTTCTGAGGAACTTTTAGATAAAGAAGAACCGGATCATTTTATAGGCAGGACAGAATCATTTGGAGATTTATCAAGATATATCCCGCAAATATCAGATGCAGATAAAAGAAGATCGACTTTTGATATGGTTGAGCAGACGCTTACAGAGGAAGCAGCAATATGTGAAGCCAGCCGCTGCCTGCAGTGCGATTTGAGATTGAAAATAACAAAGCCGAAGCTATGGAATTAATATTAGGGGGTGAAGAAATTGAACGACTATACAATATTGAATCTTGTGCCAGTTTACAGGGAAGCTCCAGTCTCGTGTGAGCTGTTTAAAAATAAAACAGAAGAGAGCTTAAGATTATTAGCGGAGAAGAATCCAAATAACAATTATCTTATAATCAACAAAAAGGAATCTGAAAAGCTCAATCTTAAAGAAAGATACAGTGACCTGATGGAGAATATCAAATTAGTAGAGACTGAATATACAGATGGTTTTGTTTTCAGTAACCGGTCAGCAGCTTCAAAGATAATCGAAGGCGAAAAACCAATACCATGCAGTATGGAAAGGGTTGAGTCGCTGGAAGAATTAATGGAATCAGAAAAAAAGATGGTATTTGTTTTTGGGTCAGCTGAAAATAAGGGTATGCATGATTTAAATAGAAAAATCACAGGAAAGGAAATCCTGGATATAGCTGGATCTATAAGTGAATTTAAGGGAATTTACCTTGGCTATCCGATGGGCAGGTTCATTTTCGGGGATACCCTGAACGAGGAAATAGAGCTGAAAACAGACTATATCGAAATATATGATGAAACCAGCTGCATGATTGACTCATTACTGAACATCTCAAAGAGATTTCTGAATGAATCCTGCGGTAAATGCGTATTTGGTTATGAAGGAACATCTCAGATAAGCATGATTTTAAATGATATTTCAATGAAAAAAGGAAAATCAGATGACCTGGAACTTCTTATGAATCTATGCAGTCAAATGAAGACTCAGTGCTTATGTGATACAGGAAGCTGCATGGCAGAATCCGTAATGTCATGTATAGAAAGCTTTAAAGAAGAAATCACAGAACATGTAAACAAGAAAGACTGCAGAGCGCTTGTCTGCAGCCGCTTTGTGACATATCACATACTTGCTGACAAATGTACCGGATGTACAGAATGCCTCGATGCATGCGATGATGATGCCATACTGGGAAAAAAGAAATTCATTCATGTGATCGATCAGGATGAGTGTGTCCAGTGTGGCAGATGCCTTGATGCTTGTGACGAGGGGGCAATTACAAGGTGTGGTTCAGTAAAGCCGAAAAGTCCTTCAAAACCAATACCATGCAAAGCAAAATAAATTTTATAATCCCTGCTTGGAAAATCTGATTTTCTATGCAGGGATATTTTCGCATCAATATGGGTAGAATATCTCTGAAAGGAGAATTTAAGATGAAAAAATCAATATACTGGATGCCAAGAATTCTGTCAATCCTGTTCATTTGCTTTCTCAGCCTTTTCTCTCTTGACGTATTTCAGCCGGGAATGAGCGCAGCGGAAATAGCATTAGGGCTTTTCATGCACAATATTCCTTCAATAATACTCATAGTCCTTCTCATTATATCATGGAGAAGAGAAATCATAGGAGCACTGACATATTTTGCTGCATCTGAAATAGCCTTGATTTCACTTAATGACAGTAAGATTAAGCTGATGGCCGATGCGGGTGATAAAAAGGCAATACAAATGAAGAACATTATTCAAGGCTGCCTGTTTATGAAGGGCGCATTGATAACATTATCGGAATTCTCAACGTAAAAGATTTACTGACGCTTATTTCCGAAGATTCAGGTAAAAACTTCAATCTTAGAGATTATATAAGGAACCCGGTTTTTATTCCTGTCAAGAAAAAAGCTGATGAGCTTTTTTTGATCTTCAGAATAACAAAACGCACATGGCCATTATTATAGACGAGTATGGCGGAACGGCAGGTATAGTTACGGTAGAGGATCTTGTCGAAGAGATAGTAGATAACATTTTTGATGAATATGATGAAGGTGACAAGATTGAATTTAAACAGATCGATGAATTTACTTTTGAGGTCAGTGGTATGATAAGTCTTAATGAGCTTGAGGAATCTCTGAATATGGATCTTCCGTCTGACGATTTTGAAACACTCAACGGTTTCCTTATAAGCTTGTTTGGAAAAATACCAAAAAAAGATCAGATAAGCGAGATGAGGTTCCAAAATCTTATTTTTCAGGTTTTGGATGTTACAGACAAGAGAATTGAGAAGGTCATTATACGTATAGAAGACAATTCTGATTCTAATTCTGACTTGACAGATACGCCGGACTGATGTAATATAATAAAAAAATAAATTAAAGCATGTATGCTTGCCACCGGGTAAGCATTTAAGTGCCATAAGTACTTCGTTAGGTCAGAGAAGAAGTGCTTTTGGCACTTTTTTTTAATTAAAGGGGAATTTCGGAGGAATCATGAGAAATATAAAAATGGATTTTTTAAAGTATACATCGCTTAATATAGTCGCTATGCTGGGTGTATCGCTGTATATACTTGCAGATACCTATTTTATTGCAAAAGCTCTTGGGGCAACTGGTCTGGCTGCGCTTAATTTTGCAATCGTGATTTTCATGATTATGCAGGGCATAGGTATGATGACAGGCATCGGAGGGGCAATTGATTTTGGAATAAGAAAAGCCGAAGGATCTGGGACACAAAATGAATCCTTCATGAATGCAGTGCTTGCAGGAACTGTTTTGTCGGTATTATTTCTTCTGGCAGGGACAGTTTTCTCTGAGCAGATCTCATATTTCCTGGGAGCTGACGAAATGACGATCAGTCCTACAATGACTTATATTGCCACTACATCTGCCTTTGCTCCTTTTTTCATATTCAACAGCATACTTCTAGCTTTCGTGAGAAATGACGATAACCCGTCACTTCCTATGGCAGCCATGATCATAAGCAGTTTTTCAAATATAATACTCGATTATGTATTCATCTTTCCTCTTTCTATGGGAATCTTTGGAGCTGCTTTTGCGACAGGACTTTCTCCGGTTATAAGCATACTGGTGCTTACGGCTCATTTCAGAGGGAAAACTTCCGGGTTTGGGTTTTCCAGATTCAGTCCTGATATCAGGAGAATGAAACGGATAATGTTTCTTGGGATGCCTTCTCTTGTAAATGAGCTGGCTTCTTCGATAACGCTCTTCACTTTCAATATCGTAATACTGAAAATATCGGGAAATGTAGGAGTGGCTGCCTATGGAATCATTGCCAACGCTGCGATAATCGCTACATCTCTTTTTTCAGGACTTGCTCAGGGCATGCAGCCTCTGGTAAGCGAGTGTTTTGGGAAATATGATGCAGAGGGCCTTAAAAGGCTTCTCAGATATGGCCTGATGAGCTCAATATCAATAGCTGCAGCAGTATATTCAGTTGTATTTTTCTTTTCAGGAGAGATCGTGTCCGCATTTAACAGCCAGGACAATGCATCGCTCTATATGATAGCGGAATATGGAATCAAAATATATTTTACAGGATTTGTATTTGCTGGTATAAATATTGTAATGGCATCCTTCTTTGGTTCGATTTCATATACAGCCGAAGCGATGATGATATCAGTGCTGAGGAGCTGCGTTATACTCATCCCGGCAGTGCTGTTGCTCAGCTCGGCTTTTCAGATGACTGGAGTATGGATATCTTTTATAGCAACGGAATTTATTGTAACTGTTTATTCATATTATAAATCAGGAGGAATGAACAATGAAAAAATTTATTATCGAGAGCGAATTCTGGGATCTTTTTCCGAAAGCGAAGATAGGCGTGATTGTGTTTAATGGGATTGACAACAGCGTAAAGCAAAATGGAAGATTTGAAGGCCTTATTCGGGAAGCTGAAAAAGAAGCAATGACTCATCTTGCTGCCGGAGATTTCAGCAGCAATGAGGTGATAAAAGTATGGAGAGAGGCTTTTCAGAAGTTTAAGACTAAAAAAGGCGCACGTTCATCAATTGAGGCTCTGCTAAAGCGTGTTCACAGGGGAGACCATATCGGAGCGATAAATCCGCTTGTCGACATCTATAATTCAATCTCGCTCAAATATGCACTTCCATGCGGCGGAGAGGATATAGACACGTTCGCAGGAGACATAAGGCTTACAAGAGCGGACGGCAATGAGCCATTTATAACACTCGGCACAGATGAGAATTCACCTCCTCATGAGGGAGAGATCGTATACAAGGACGATGAAGGCGCAATATGCAGGTGCTGGAACTGGAGGGAATCAGTCAGGACTATGCTTACCGAAAAAACTGAGAATGCATTCATGTGCATAGAAACAGAAGAATTGCAAATATCTGCGAGGAAGTGCTTGGCGAGATAAAAGTAATAACAGAAGATGATTTCAGAAAAGTACAAAGGCCGGTAGATGGGTATACAATAGCTGAATATGTATCAAACATGGTATCTTTTAAGGGGCAGTATGATGGTAAATTCATATTTGAAGTCACTATCATAAAAGGATATAATGATGATGAGGAATCTGTTCTTAAGTTAAAGCATATAATCGATGAAATATCTCCAGATAAAGTCATAGTTGTCAGGATGGATGATGACATATTAAGGAAAAAACTTGGAATATCAGATGAGAGATTTGAGGAGATAACAAAGACTCTTACTGATAATTAAGCAAAGCATTTTCGATGCTATGGGGGTAGTCATTATGACTGAAAACAGTAAGCTTAAGACGAATAAAGTAGTCAAGTATGGATTGTATGGCCTATCAGCGTTTTTTCTGAGTGGGCTGATTGCGGTAATGGTAATAGTGTTTTTTGATGAGTATATAATATCTACTTTTATATCCGGAGGGCTTGGGGGATTTCTGATGGGTACATTCCTGAGGATGAAAGACAAAAGAACGAAGATGACAGCATCTGGCGCAATCGGTATGCCGCTGGGACTTTTCTTGAGCTTTGGGGCAGCGGGCCTGTTCGAGCTGCTGTTTCCATCCGCATCAGCGAGCCTGGCATATACAGGAATCCCGGATGCCATAGGTATTTCCATCATGGGACTGATATTTGGAAGCATTATGGGAATATTCATTTTCGGTTCGAGTGCGCTTAAGGTTTTTGCCCCAGTATGTACCCTTGCCGCTATGCCTTTCGGGATTCTTGTCTCAGCCATGAACAAGGGATATGTCCTCAGGGATTTTAATGTAATAGTCAACTCCATCATAAAGGGCAAGGGCATAATCGACCTTAATTTGCTGGCTATAACAGTCTCACTTGGGATCGGCACAGGACTGAGGACTGAGCATTGCGATTTATGATATTCTAAACAGAAAAAAACACAGCTGAATCAGAGAGAAAGGTAAACAATGAAAAAGCGCTATTTGATATTTTTTGTCATTTTAAGTATTTTTATGCTTTCTTCGTGTGGACAGACTGCAGGAGGAAGCGGTTTGGAATCAGGGAATGGCTCAGATGAGCTTCAGGATGTTTCTGAAGACGAAGTGCCTGTGTCAAAAGCTGATATGCTTATTTCGCAGATGACGCTCAGAGAAAAGATAGGCCAGATGATATTCATACAGCCGGAATCTCTGAGGATTGAAACTGAGGATGGACAGGGCGAAGCAGCAGACACATCTTCTGTAACGGTTTTTACTGAGAAGATGGCGAAAAGCCTTGAAAAATATCCTCCTGGCGGTATCATAATTTTTGGTGGAAATATCGAGTCTCCCATACAGCTTAAAGAGCTGGTGAACGAAATTAAATCAGCAAGCACGACGCCTCTTTTTATGGGGATAGATGAAGAAGGCGGTATGGTAGCCAGGATAGCAAATTCTCCGGGATTTGATGTAAAAAAATATGAAAGCATGCAGAAAATCGGGAGTACAAAAGATCCCAAAAATGCAGAGGAAGCCGGAAAGGTGATTGGATCATACCTTCGAGACTATGGATTCAACCTGGATTTCGCACCGGTTGCGGATGTAAATACCAACCCGGAAAACATAGTAATAGGAAGCAGGGCTTTTGGCGATGATCCGCATCTTGTCGCAGATATGGTAAAAGCAGGCATAAGCGGACTTCACAGCAGCGGTGTAATGAGCTGCATAAAGCACTTTCCAGGACATGGGGACACAAAAGAAGATACGCATGCTGGTTTCGTGTCTATCGGCAAGAAATGGGAAGAACTCGAAGCATGTGAGCTCATTCCTTTTAAGGCCGGCATCGAAGCGGAAACCGATATGATAATGATATCTCACATAACTGCCGGGAATATAACAAAGGATGGGCTTCCGAGCTCACTCTCTCAGGAGATGATAGAAGGAAGGCTTAGGAGGGACCTGAAATTTGATGGAATAATAATATCTGATTCTATGTCCATGGGTGCTATAACTGAAAGGTACTCATCCGGTGAAGCGGCAGTGCTCGCAATTAAAGCGGGAACTGACATAGTGCTCATGCCAGAAGTTTATGAAGAGGCATTTGAAAGCATATTTGAAGCAGTAGCAAGAGGAGAGATAAGCGAGGAAAGAATTGATGAAAGCGTAATTAGAATCCTTTCTCTTAAAGATAAGTATGATATCCTGATATAGGGATTACGGAGGGAAAATGATATTCAGGGAAATGGCGGCAGGTGAAGCGTGTAAGGTAAAGATGATTGATGCCACATGCTATATCAGAAATGCATGGAGGATGATTGATGGAAAGCTTCAGCTGGTAGAAATCGACTGGACTGACCACGAGCTTCCCAATGGGACAGATTGGCATATTGACCGATTTGAGAAGACCGTAAGCAGTGGAGGAAAGGCATTAGGGTGCTTTGACAATAATGTTCTGGTTGGTTATGCTACGGTGAACAGTGAGATTTTTGGAAACAACAGCAGGCATGTTCTGCTGGACCAGCTCTTTGTTTCAAAAGATTACAGAAACTGCGGAATAGGAAAAATGCTGTTCAGGATTTGCGCAAGGCAGGCATCAGAATTCGGAGCAGAAAAATTGTATCTTTGCGCAGGATCATCGGAAGCGACAATAGCTTTTTATAAGAGGCTTGGGTGCGTAAGGGCGCTTGAAATAAATCAGGAATTATTGAAAGAGGATCCAAATGATTTTCAACTGGAGTTTGATCTCAGATGAGCCTAAAGGAGATGTCAGTGATGGAAAAAGTAGATTACAGAAAGACTTTCAAAAAGCTTTATATTCCGGGGACCAGTCCTGAAATAAAAGAGGTTCCTTCTTTCAGATTTGCAGCTATAGAAGGCGAGGGGGATCCCAATTCGGATGAATTCGCAGAAGCGACAGGTGTGCTTTACAGCTTCAGCTATACCGTTAAAATGTCATACAAAAGCAAGGATGTACCTTCGGGATATTATGAATATACCGTGTTTCCTCTCGAAGGAGTATGGGACCTGGTGGACAAGACCAAGCCTGTTGAGGAGAAGAGCAATTATAAGTATACCATCATGATACGCCAGCCGGATTTTCTTACAGACGAGCTTTTTGAGCGCTTCATAAGTGAATTGAATAAGAAAAAGCCCGATGTCTGCTTTGACAGAATAAGATACATAACCGTTACTGAAGGAGAATGCTGTCAGATGATGCACCTGGGAAGCTATGACAGCGAACGTGAGACTTTTGATATAATGGAGGATTTTTGCAGGGATAAGGGTTACAAGAGATCGGAGATGACCCACAGAGAGATCTATCTTTCTGACCCGCGAAAAACTGCGCCGGAGAAATTGAAGACTGTTCTCAGATTCAGAGTTATGAGAATAAAAAAAGATGACTCAAGCTCAGGTCAACCAGCGCCTGATGCGATTGAAGCATAGCATAATCCACTTTGCAGCATTTAAATAGCATACAGTCCTTTATCCGGGCGACAAGGCAATCCTGAATTTTAAGGAAGAGCTCAAACCATATAAGACGAGTAAAGGCGCGATTCAGTTTCCATATGACAGGCAGCTGCCGCTTGAACTGATTGCGAAGATTGCAAAATGGTGCTATGAGACAGGAAATCATCACTGATTCCTTTGAAAAGCTCCCGGAGACGATGATTTCATTGTCTCCGGGGGCTTTCTTTAAATTCAGATAATTGCTTCGAATTCTGACAAATGATGTGATATATGATAAAAATTTATTGTATAACGATAAATGAGAGGATATAATATAATGAGAAGTTATATTAGAGGCGGTTTTTGCTGCAATACTGAAAAAGCTGCTCAAGAATGCCATAGATTTGAAGAATGACAATGAATTGACGATATGAGGTGAATAAAATGGCAATTATTGTAAATATAGATGTGATGCTTGCAAAAAGAAAGATGAGCGTCACAGAGCTTTCTGAGAAAGTTGGAATAACGATGGCGAATATTTCCATACTGAAAAATGGAAAGGCAAAAGCCATAAGATTTTCAACGCTCGAAGAAATATGCAAAGTGCTGGACTGCCAGCCAGGCGATATACTGGAATACAGGAAAGAAATTGACAATGCAGGGAGGGAAAATGACAAGAGCAGAGAAATATGAGATTATAAAAGCTAATTTTATAATTTTCATGGCGGTTCTTATTATTCTGTCAGGTTCTTTTTTTGACATAAAAGATATTAAGCCCGTAAGTGACAGTGACAGAGATGTCGCATATGCAGCGGGATTGTACTTAAATAAGGACGCACCATGCAGCTTTGGCAATCAGGGAGCATCATCTGAACTGCTCAAGGGACATGTCCTCGACAATCAGGATTTTTATGACTTAATTGATATCACAGTAATTAATGTAATTGTAAAAACTGGGTATAAATATTGTTTTTGTCATAGAAAGAAGATAAGGATCGTAGCTCCTTATAAGATTGAAGGATTATTGAGATATTAATTTTATTTCTGTAAATCATCAATTTTATAATTTGAAGGAGTGAATTTATGGAAATAATAAAACAGAAGTTTTTTGAAGTTACAACCTCAGTGCTGCCAGTCACGTTGATTGCTCTGGTACTGAATTTTACGCTTACTCCGCTTGGCGGACCACTCACGGCTAGACTTATCATAGGGGCAGCGCTTATTATCTCAGGACTCACGATATTTCTTTTTGGAGTGGATCTTGGAATTACACCTATTGGAAATCATATGGGCGCACTGATAACAAAACCCAATAAAATAGTAGTTATAACGGCGGCAGGCCTTCTCCTTGGATTCTTTGTCTCGATTGCCGAGCCGGATCTGCACATACTTGCCAGCCAGGTGAGCACGGTGACCGATGGAGCGATATCAAAATTAAGCATCGTTGTCTACGTTTCTGTTGGAATAGCAGTGATGCTCTCCGTAGGACTTGTGAGAATAGTTTACAATATTCCTCTTTTTAAGGTGCTCACAGTGCTTTATCTTATCATATTTGGGATAGCTATTATTACATCAAGGGAATTTCTGGCAATATCTTTTGATGCGTCAGGGGCGACCACCGGGGCACTGACTGTACCATTCATCCTTGCAATCGGACATGGGGTAGCTTCTCTTAAGAAGGATTCAAAGGCATCAGAAAAAGACAGCTTTGGACTGGTTGCCATTGCATCGACAGGAGCCATACTTTCTGTAATGCTCATGAGCATATTATCTAAAAGGCAGGAGCTTTCCGGAAGCCTTGATGTTGCAATCGGAGCTGGGAACAGCATAATAGAGCCGTTTGTTTCAAAAATCGGGCATATAAATTATGAAGTCCTGCTGGCGCTGCTTCCTATACTGGTTCAGGAGATACAGCTTTGGCATTATCTGCTTCCCGGGTATCTTGTGGCTGTGGGGCTGATGTACATCGTTCCAAAGCTCTTCATAGGGATAGAATTTGATTCGGGCGGAGTTGCCTTAGGACCGATGACGGCAACCTTTATTCTGGCGTTCGCCCAGGGCGCGGCAGAAAGAATAGATCATGCGAATGTTCTTGTTGATGGATTTGGAATAATTGCAATGGTAGCTATGACTCTAATAATAACCCTGCAGCTGCTGGGGCTTATATATAGGATCAAATCAGAAAAAACTTAAATATTTCATTTTAAAATTCGGGAGGATAATATGAGAACAACTGAAGAAATGATTAAAAATGAAAGCCTGTGGGGAGGGCTTTACCCGGGATTGCTCAGCAAGGAGGATGAAAAAGAGGCTGATATTGTGGTTTTTGGGATTCCCTTTGATGGAAACGTGAGCTACAGAGAAGGAGCAAAAGATGCTCCGGCGGCCATAAGAGAATCAACTATTCCCATACCGCCAACAACAGAATATTTTGAGGATATGTCCGGTAATACAGTTGTAGATATAGGAGATTTCAGCGGCGATGATTTCGAAGTGGTATATAATGATGTTGAAAAGAAGGTCAGCGAGCTTGTTAAGGATAAAAAATTCTTCACCATGATAGGCGGAGACCACTCTGTTACCATACCTGTGCTGAGCGGTGTAAATAAGGCGATTAATCATAAATTCGGGGTCATACACATAGATGCTCACTTTGATCTCTGCGACGAGCTCAATGGCAGCAGGCTGTCTCATGGATGCACACAGAGAAGAGCGATAGAAATGGAAAACATTGGAAAGAGCGAGAACATATTCTTCATAGGGATACGTTCAGTTGAGCCGGATGAACTTAAATACATAAGGGAAAATAAAGTCAATGTCATTAATGCGGCTGAGTACGAGAGGTTGGGTACGGAGAATGTAATAAAGAAGGTCAAAGAGAAGATGTTACATCTAAAGAGCATATATCTGACAGTCGATATAGACTGCCTGGATCCTGCATATTCTGCAGGAACGGGAACTCCGAAATTTGGAGGACTTTCGTCGAGGCAGCTTCTGGATATTCTGAGAGGGCTGTTCGACCTTCCTGTAATTGGTTTTGATGTCGTAGAAGTAGCACCTTCGCTTGATGCGTCAATGACCTCTGTGTATGCCGGACAGAGAGTGATAACTGAGTGCTGGGGTCACCATCTCAGAAAGACGAAGGGCCTCAGATAATAAGTAATAAAAAAATCGTACTCATTTGAGCGCGATTTTTATTTATTAACGCACTCTGTGGTATAATATGTTTAATTATTTTAAATTTTCGATGGTGGGGTGTTTATGGAAAAGAAAATCGCCAGATTCATGAATGAATGCCGTAAAAATAATAGAAAGAGATTTGATCTGACTGATTTAGAGAATTTTGTAGTAGATGCTTATGGAGGGCATGATGAATATCTCAGAAATGGAGGATATATTTCAGTATATGAAACCATTAGTATTCTGAAAATAAACGGCGAAATCAGAGAAATAGAATCGTCTGATTACAATGGACTTAATCCTTCGTTAAAAACAAGGTGGCAGATTATTACCAGAAAATCCTGTGACTGCTGGGACAAATCAAAAATGCTTAAATTTTCAGATGAACTTGATTTCAGCTACTACACAAAAAATCCAGATTATAAGACTGATACGGAATGGGAATATATAAACAACATATATCTTTTTATGAAAAGCAGGGATTCAAGAGAATGGGTAAGTCTTGAGGAAAGATCGCTGGAACTTTTCAATGATGAAAAATTTCTAAAAAATCGTAAAGATAAAGCCAATGGGAAGCTTGGTATCTTAAGCAGGCTTGGAATTTCTCATGAAGAATTGAAAATCAAAAAATATGGAGAAATGTTCATATACTGGAACAGGGGTACAAGCAATATCAGAAATGGAATAATCCTGGAAAATCATTCTACATTTTTTTCTTATAAAAGAATAGCTGAAAAAATAGGAGATTTGTTTGGATTTGTTCCGGACATACTGATCTATGGTGAAGGAAAGAAGATAGAGAGCAGCATGTCATTTCTGAATGAGATAACAGATACAGGCAAAGTAAAGTTACTTTATTTTGGAGATGTTGATTCTGAAGGTTTTGGAATTTATCAAAGGCTTAAAGAAAGGTATCCTGAAATAGATATTAAACTACAGTCAGAAGCATACATGCACCTCATAAAATCGTGCGAAAGAGAATACCCCCTTGGAGAACAGAAAAAAAACGACGCATATCTGCGTTATTTCATCGATGAAATAAAAGAGCATGTGAATTATTCTATAATAGAAAAACTCGAGAATATATGGAACAGCAACTGCAGAATACCACAGGAGCTCTTAAATTATGAATATTTGTTAAAGGTGAAGAAATGACCATAGAAAAAGGCTTTTTTAACAGGATGAAAAAAATGCAGGCAATCAGAATGCTTGGAAGCGGGATGGATCTGGGTGAATTGAATGAATACGCATATGAGATATGTTTTTTACTGATACAGAATGTTTTCATGAGAGAAATAACTGAAAATATAAACCGTACAAGAAATGATATGTTGCTTATAACAGAAAGAATAATCAATGACATGGATCTTAAATGCAGCAGAGAACTTGTAGACAGGATTGTTGACGGAACACTCTGGTACAGGGATCCTTCAAAACAGGAGAGTTTTAACGCAAGGATATATAATGAGGATACTCGAAAAAAAGAAGAATTCTCTTTCAGATATTTCAAGGTAGACAGAGAGAACAGCCACTGGGAAAGCGGAGGACCTACTGTATACATGCTCAGCGAGGAAAGCCAGGAGATGATATTCATCACTCGCGAGATACTTGAAGAATTTGGATTTGATCTTGAACAGTTTTATACACTCCAGCTGATTAAGACGGGAAATTTTGTAAAAGCGAGAAGCAGCATAGACAACCTGATTGCCAGGGTCAGGGTACTTATAAACAGAGAAAAAGAGTACCGAATGGATATAATAAGAGATCCCCAGAATATTTTCTTTGACAGAAATACAAGAGGAAGAAAAACTGAGGAAGAGATAAAAAGCCAGTTTGAGGACGAACAGAAGGTTTTTCAGAATATGTTTGCCTGGAAAAACAGATATAATTCTCTTCCTGAAGACAAAAAGACAGAAGCGGAGATAATGTTTGACAATCTTGAGAGAGCAAGGCTTATGCATGACAGTCTGGCAAAACACGTTATGGAGAATCTGGCACTTGAACTTGAGATAAGAGTCAAGTATCCTGAGAGCTTCTGGAATATCACAAATTTCAGTTTCAAAAAGGATATATGGCAGAATAACATTGTAAAAAACGGGCTCGCAAATATGGATGACCTGGAAAAACTCATGTATTCATTTTTCTCTCCTGATATCGAATTTATATACCCTCTGGAATGGGCGTGGGCAGAGCAGACAATCAGAACAAAAAGAAATATAAAGAAGCTGTCACAGATTCATGAAGATGAAAACTGGGAGTTCAGGGAAACGGACTGGAAACTTCTGACAGATCTCTACACGGATGTTTTTAAAAAACTTATGGACAAAGGTGAATTTTCGATACTTGAGCTGAACGAGGCAAATGATTATGACAAAGCCAGATGGTTAAGTCAGAAGGAAAATATAGATTTATTCATGATGTTCGTTATATCAGAAACAGTCTTAGAATCTAATTACACGGGAGAAGATGACAGGCTCAGGCTTTTTAAGCTTCTCTGTGAAAAGAATCCTGAATTCAGAATTCTGGAAAACAGGAAGTTATTGGCAAAATTAGACAGGGATGCTGAAATCCTAAACTGGAACGAACTATCTGTTTCACCATATACGATTTATATTGAGGAGTAGAAAATGAGCTACACAAGTGAAGATATAAGAAAAGCAAGTGAACTTTTTTTCAGGCTTTTGAGCAGTAAAATATTGCCGGCAAGTGACATACAGGCTGCACAGTTTTATGAAAATAATGATATCAGAGAGATTGTAAAGACCATGGCTGAGCAAGGTGGACTCAGAGTGTTTGGAACAAGACAGAATCTCCATCTCGTGGCTGACGGAGAAGGGTCTGTCTTTGCTACAACATACACTCAGATGAAGGGAAAATACACCAGGCTGGACAGAAAAAAGCATTTTTATCTGGCTAACATAATAATATGCATATATCTTTCGGAAATTGACAGAGAAAACAGCTATTCATTCAGGATAGAGGATGCGGGTATATCATATTATAAGCTTGAGGAGATCATTACAAACACTCTGGACTCATGGAAGAAAAGAAGTGATTCAGAAGATACATTTTCAAAGGATTTCGCCATAGCCATTGATGAAATTCACAAGCTATGGAATATAGAAATGTCACATTCAAAAGAAAATAAGGATGGAAGCGGATTCAGCCTTTCGTCTCAGACTAGGTTGGGATTTATCAATGATGCTATGAAGCCTCTCGAAAATGAAAATCTAATTATAAATCTGCACAGCGAGAACAGACTGGTTCCAAAAGAAGAGCTATACGAAAGACTGGATAATCTTTATCGCGAAGGTGATCGTTATAACGAGATAATGGATATAATAAAAAATGTAAGAGAAGGAGATGGAGATGCCAAAACTTTCCAAAATAAGGCTTACGGGATGCAGATATGATGGTCTTAAAAAAGAACATGAGAATTCCATATTCGATTTAACTAAAAATGAAAAGCCTGATCACGCGCTTTTTACATTGTGCAACGGAGGCGGGAAAGGGGTAATGATGCAGCTGATATTTCAGCTGCTGTTGCCTGAAACCAGGTGGGGAAAGAACAATGGAAACAAAGTAATCTCAATGTTTTATGACCAGCGCAACAATCTGAACCCATTTACATTTCATGTCGTACTTGAATGGATACTGGATACTGTTCCTGAAAAAAGACTTATCACAGGAATTGCAGTTAAGGCAGTTTTGAAAAACTCAGTTGGAGAAGAGGAAGGAAAGGCAGGGATTTCCTATTTCCTTTATACTCATGAACACGATGGCAGAGGATTCTATACGGTTGAAAATCTTCCTCTCTATGATCAAAAATCATATGAAGCAACGGATATAGAGGTGCTGGACGATTTTATAAGTAATAATAGAAGGGATTTTATAAAATACAGCCAGTCAAATGCAAAAAGAAAAGACAGCGATTATTTCAGATATCTTGAAACCAGAGGCATATACAGGAGTGAGTGGATAAATCTCAAGGACATAAACAAACTAGAGGGAGGTGCAGGAGACTATTTTACGGGAGCAAGTGACAATAAATCGATTTTTGACAAGATAATAATTCCGGCTATCAGTGAAAATATCAAAAATTATTCATATGACGATAAGGACAATCTTATTGAAATGTTCAGGAGCAATCTTTCAATAACTAAAGATCTGCCTGTGCTCATAAAAAGAGAAGGTGACTATAGGGAACTTCTTACAGAAATCAAGCCTTTAATTGAAAATACTGACATTGGCTCGAGACTCATTGATCACAGGGATACCCTGATTAATGAAGGGAATGATCTGTTTTTCATACTTAATGGAGAGACGCTTTCAGTAGACAGGGAAATAGAAAAATGGGAGCGGGAAATTAAAAATGCATTTACAGAAAAAAATGAGCTCGAATATAGAAAAGATAATCTTGTGTACAATCAGTATAAAAGAGATCTTGATTTCATGGAAAATCAAATTGAGAATCTGAGTACAATTTTTAAAGATAAAGTGACTTATCTTGAAACAAAAAAAGAGGAACAATTATTATATGAGATTAATGATATAAAGTATAAAAAAATATGTACAGAAAAAGAGATTGAAGCAAAAAACAATGAGAAGAACAGAATTATGGAATCTCTGGAATTATCAGACATAATTAAGAAAGCTGAAGATATTGATAATGAAATTGAAATTGAATGGGAAAAGATAAAAAGCTTATGGATAAACACAGAAAATCAGTATTCTGCTTTTAATAATTACAACAACAATCTTAAGAAAGAAAATGAAGACAAGATAAAAAAATATCTGGAAAAGATTGATGCTCTAAAGGATGGAATAAATCGTTTTACAATAAAAGAAGAAGAGCATGAAAAGCAGAGAAGAAAACTGGAGGAAACATATGACGCCATGAGCATGGCTTTTCCGGAGAGAATAAAAGAAGATCTTCTTAAAATACATGCTGAACTTGAAGATAAAATAAAGCATTTTGATGCAGATCTGATTTCTTTAAATAAAATCAACTCAGAGCAGGAATTAGAGGATATGAGGCTCAGATATTCTCTTAACAGCTGTAGCGAGAAACTAGAAAAACTGATCATTAAAATCAAAAAGCAGGAGAAATATGAATTAGAAGTTGCAGGCAATATTTCAAGACTGTTGCTGGAAAATCCTGAGGGAGGCATTTTAAACGATATCTGGCTTGACAGAAAAAAGGAACAGCTGAACAATCTGAGAATAGATAAGACGCACAGCCTTGAATCGCTTCAGAAAATGATATGGGGCAAAAACATCGACAGGGTTTTGAACAGGGAAGATTATTTTATCCCAAACAAGGATGTAATTTTAATTAAAGAAGAAATACAAAAATCCGGAGTCAATGTTCAGACTGGAGCTGAATATCTGCATGAAGCGGATGAATCTGACAAAACTGAATTGATTATGAAAAATCCTGGGTTTTTATATTCCCTTGTGATTGGAAATTTACGAGACTGGGAGATTGTTGAAAAGAACATAAGCAAAGATTTGTTCATAAACAATATGGTCCCTGTGTTTATAAGATCAGAAATGAAAATGAAAGGTGACTTAAATTACAGGATCATAAGGAATGAAGCTGACAAACTGACTGACAGTGAGATGTTCTCCGTCTGGAAGCATGACATGGAAACGGAAATCGAAAGCCTGATTCAGTCAGAATACAGGCTCAAGAAGGATTTAGAAGATATTAATAATGTTTTGCGGTCAATAGAGACCCTGAAAAATACAGATACCGTATTCTCTCTGAATAAAATATTGAATGAAGAAAAGAAAAATATTGCAGAAACAGAAGAAAAGCTTAGACTTCTCAAAGAAAAAAATTCTGAAATAAAAAACAAAATATTACTTTCTGAGAGTGAACGAAGTGATGCGCTCATATGCATACAGACTAATAAATCTGAACTCATGCTCATTGAATCATACATTGAAAAGAAAATTGAAATAGAATATGAAAGAAGCAGGATAGCTGAACTGAAAAAAGATAAAGTGGGTCTTGAAAAAGATATTGAGTATCTTCGGGATGAAAATGCAGATGCATCAGAAAACCAGGAATTAGTAAGAGCCTCATATTTTGACTGGAAGCTTGAAACTGGCAGTATGCTTGAATCTATTAAAGAAGTATATAAAGCAGCAAAATATGATTATAAAGCCAATTCCGGCTATTCAAATAACAGGCTGCCAGACTTTGATTTATCAGACAAAAACATCAGCTTGCTTGTGAATCAGAGAAAAATCATAAATAAGGATATTTCAGAAAAGAATATCGAAATTGCAGTTTTGGATGTTAAACTGGAAAATCTGGATAAAGAACTTGGACGACATTTATCCGATCTTGATAAACTCTCAGAAGACTGGAATTCATACGAGTATTTTGAGCTTCCTCCGGATGAAGTTGCAATAATCATAAACAGTATTACTAAATCAATAAACAAAGCAGCCTATGAAAGAGATAAAATAAAGTCAGATATAGATATTAAATCAGGAAGTGTAAAAATCATGAAACAGCAGCTTTCAGATAAAGAGGCTGACATATCAAAAATCCATAGAAGGTCTCCTGTCTTTCTTGAAACAGCGGATATAAGTGCCGAGATAGATTTAGTGGAAAGAGAACTGAAATCAAATAATTCATATTCGACGGTATGCTCAGAAACACTGGAACGGAATAAAACGGAAAAAACAAAGCTGGAAATAAATCTGACAAAAATAAAAAGCGGATATTCACTTGATTTATCAAAAGGGAAAGCAAATCCGCAGTTAAAAGAAAAAGTGATTAAAAATGCGGATTTTTCGGTAGATGAATGGCTGAGGAGATGCGAAACAAATAAGAGGGATTTTCAGAAAACAATCGAAAATGGTGAAAATATAAGGGCGAGATTTGTAAAATCAGTTGACAGCAAGCTTCAGGAAGATAATCTCAGAGAAAAAATAGTATCTGCAGTAAAGGAAGCCAATATTTACAATTTCAAGAATAATTATTCGTCTTTCAACAGTATGGAAGAAAATTTTCAGAAAGAAATCCTCAGACTGTCGAATGATAAAAGCAAGGCTGAATCGCTTATGAAGCAGTGGACAGAGAGAGCTTCTATGCATGTGATAAGGATGATTGAAGGTCTCAAGAACATGGTCTCAAGTATGAATTATACCAATGAGCAGGGCTATGCTTTCCCTCTTGTAAAATTAAAGGGTATAGAGAGGCTTCCTAGGGATAAAAATGAAATTTTATATCTTCTGGATGAATATTTTCTTCAATCTATTTCTAACATATTGGACAAATATAAAGATATTTCGTCATTAGACGACAAAGAGCTTAAAGATATTATGGGTGACAGAGTGATATTCTCAAAAGCTCTGCAGGGAAGGTATCCAACTCTTATGGTTTACAAAATGTCAGAAAAAAATGAGTTCAGATATGCAAGAGCCAGAGATGAATACTACACGACATGGGAGGCAATCAATAAAGGAGAAGGTGATCTTCCGGAAGGCTCCGGAGGGCAGACACTTTCAGTAAATACATTTGTCATAATGATGATCATGAGCTTTAAAAAGAAGTATATAGGAAATGAAAATCCATCAACAGTGCTCATACTTGATAATCCTTTTGGAAAAGCCTCGGCAAAGCATGTGCTTGATCCAATATTTGAAATAGCTGACAAGCTTAACTTTCAGCTTATATGCTTTGCTGCACCAGAAATAATCAAAGTCGAGATAAGTGAAAGATTTCCTGTATTCTGGGAACTTAAGATTGATGATGGTAAAATTGTACATGGCGGCAGAGTAATAAAGCAGGAATATAAGCTTCAGGAAAGAGGTAAAAATGAATAATGAAATATCATTCTCAAGAGCGGAGACCTGCCTGATTATGGAGCCAAGACTGAGCAACCCTCACGGTACAGCTCATGGCGGAGAGCTGATGAAAATAATGGACAACACCGCGGGAATAGCAGCGGCAAAGCATGCAAAAGGAAGCGTAGTGACAGCAAGGGTCGATGAGATTGTCTTTCATAAGGCAATCCACATAGGAGACATTGTTACATGTATAGCGGAGCTTTGCTATGTCGGGCGTACATCCATGCAGATCAGAGTCAGGATAGTTGTTCATGAACTGGAAAATTATCAGGAACCCGAGACTGCACTTACAGCATTCTTCACCATGGTCCACATGAAAGATGATGCTCCCTCTCCCGTACCGCCTCTCAACCCGGTCACTGATGCCGAGATAGAGCTCTACAGGAGTGGAGAACAGAAGTATATGGAGATTCAGTCGAAGTACAAGAAAAAATAATCGGAGTAATCAATGGAACTAATTGAAGCCAGAACGATAATATCTTCACGCCCTGAAAACGGTCAGTGGTTTGGGATAAACTATAATATGAATATCTACAAAGGCTGCAGCCACGGATGCATTTACTGTGACAGCAGAAGCGACTGCTATGGCGTAGAGGATTTTGACAGAGTCAGAGCAAAGCGAAATGCTCTGGAGATGATAAGAAGAGAGCTGAGGACTAAAAGAAAGAAGGGGGTTGTAGGCACAGGTGCCATGAGCGATCCCTACAATCCGCTTGAAAAAGAACACAATCTGACCAGAGGTGCGCTTGAGATAATAGACAGCCTTGGGTTTGGAGCTGCAATCGCGACAAAGAGCTCACTTATCCTGCGTGACACGGATATTCTCAGACAGATTGCTCAGCATTCTCCGGTAATCGTAAAAATCACTGTAACTGCGGCTCGGGATGAGCTCTCCAGAAAAGTGGAGCCTGGGGTATCGGTTTCTTCTGAACGTTTTCGCGCGATAAAGGAACTATCAGATGCGGGGATATTTGCAGGCGTGCTTCTCATGCCTGTGCTCCCGTTCATTGAAGATACAGAGGAAAATATATCTAAAATAATTGAGCTTGCTCATAAAAACGGAGCGAAATTCATTTATCCGGCCTTTGGAGTGACTCTGCGAAATAATCAGAGGCAGTGGTATTACAGAAAGCTGGATGAGCTGTTTCCGGGGCTCAAGGCGAAATATATAAGCACATATGGAGATTCATATGAATGCAGGTCACAGAATTCAAAGAAGCTGTGGGCTCTGCTCAAGAGCAGGTGCGATAAATACGGAATTCTTTACAGGATGGAGGACATCATAAGGGAATATAAAAAGCCTTATCAGGCTGAGCAGCTTTCCTTCTTGTAAAAATGATGGGAGGACTTCGGATGGGAAGCATAAAAGTATGGACGAAGCAGAACGAAAATGTGCTGAGAGAGCTGGAATCTAAAGGAAGATATACGGCAAAGCGGGAGTATATAATAAAGGACCTGGATGAGCATGCAAATCTGGTGCTCGAGGTATATGACTGGCTGGTAAGAAATTCTCCAAGAGCTCTTCAAAAGCCTGCCGATGCTCATTATCCGATATGGGTATCCATGGAAAGAGAGGCTACGATGCTTCCAAGCCAGGGGACTGTAATAATTGAGCTTACTTTGGATCCGGATATCATAACTACGGTAAACATAGAAAAATGGGGGACCATACTCAACTATTCCTACATCCCTTCAGATGAGCAGGACAGGATAAGACACAGAAAATATCTGGAGCAGTATGGAACAAGCGATGCGCAGGCATATATGTCACAGTTTTATCCTCATATAAAGAGAAGTATAATTGAAAGCTGGAGCAGACTTTTTGATGAGAGCATAATCCTTGGAAGCAGCAAATGCTATGGAAACATATGGGAGGTAAGAAAAGAATGGATATCAGAAATAATAAGGTAATCCTGTATTCATCTCAGGCAGAGGCGGTCTTGCGGATAATTGAGCATGACGGAGAGTGCTTTTCAAAGAGGAAATACGTTGAAGATAAGTATCAGGAAAGTGCGCCGATTTTTGTTTCGGCATACAGCTGGTTTGTCCATGAGGCTGAAAAATATGTTGCGAGGCCTGAAAATGCAGAGTACCCTTACTGGGCTTTCAAGGATATTTACAGCGTCGAGGCATCAGGAGACAGCCGGATAATAAAGCTGGAGGTTCCTATAGAAGAGGCTGTTTTTTTTGACATGTACGACTGGAACAAGGTACTCAGCCTGAAATACATAGGCGAGACCGAAAAGGACGAACAGGAATTTAGGAATATGCTCAGAGATTACGGAATCACGAGAGAAAGCGATGTCGTGCTAACTAATTTCTATCCGAATCTCAGGAGGCAGGTTCAGGAAAGCTGGAAAAGGCTATTCAGGCACCATGAGGATATAATAAACGGGAAAACTCAAGGCATAGGAAGCATACAGGCTGGGCTCTGGACTATAAGGAAAGAGTGGATAGTGAAATGATAACAGAATCTTAAAAGAAAATGAGCTGTCGGAGAATGACGTTTTTTGACCCCTAAACTTTAATAATTAAAAATCCTAGATTATTCAACATCTACAAAAATGTAGAGCACTGAATAATTT
>NZ_AUID01000012.1 GCF_000423525.1 Proteocatella sphenisci DSM 23131
AGGGCAGATTACCCACGCGTTACGCACCCGTCCGCCGCTAAATTTAACTCTTTCACCCCCGAAGGGGATCCGCAATTAAACTCCGCTCGACTTGCATGTGTTAAGCACGCCGCCAGCGTTCATCCTGAGCCAGGATCAAACTCTTAAATTTAATGTTTGACTGGCCGGATTAAACATCCGACATATCTATTTTTGTTATCTCAATTAATTGAAATTACGGTTTGTTTCTTTTTTGTAGATGATTGCCTTGCGGCTCACACCTATAAATGGTTTGTATATTCTGCTGTTTAGTTTTCAAGGTTCATGTTGCGCCGCTCTTATCTTGTTTTGTTTGTGTTGTTGTTGCTGTGTTTTGGCGACTTTATTAGTATACTTCGGATTCATAATTTTGTCAACATCTTTTTTTATTTTTTTATTATATTTTTTCGGTACTCTATTTTTATACCCTCAAAACCGCATCCCAAACATGTTTTTCAAAAAAACATATTTGGGACACAGGCTTGTTTTTATGGTTTTAAAAATATTATCTGCTATTATCCCCGGCTAATATTTTCTTGCGTTTCTTCTTTTCAAGGTATCTCTTCTTGTATTTAAGCGCGGCATATTCTGATACTCTTGAATATGTGCTCAGGTTGAATAAACTTCCCGCGACTCCTATTACAGGAAGGCCCTGTATGAATTTTGCAAAGAGCATGTTGTCTGAAAGTATCTTCGCTGTCTTTTTTATCTCAGTTTCAAGGTCTCCATTCCAATGTTTTTTTCTGATAGCTTCTGCCCATTGGTCTAATTCATAGTTTTTTATATATTTTTCCTCATCTTCACAAACGGCTGCCTGTATGAGCTTTAGTATATACATTCTTTCTTGAGGCGTATCATATTCAAATCCATAACCAGTTGCAGTTTCATATATACCTTTTAGGATTACTGATATGAAAACCGGTATATCTGGAAGGCCTATGCCCAGCAGTCCAAGCCCCGCACCTTCTGCAAAGGCTAGTCCTTTTCCCATAAACCTGCTTCTTTTGGATATTTTGTCAATATTTTTCATGTGTTTTTTCAAGGGAATACTTCTTCTGTTTCTATCTATTGCAAAGTCATTTATTTCATATTCAAAGCTAACCCTGTCCTTTGAGTAAGTCTTTTCTATTATGGCCGTTCCTTTTTCGAATACGACTTTGAATGCCTTTTCAAAGGCATTTTCAAGGGTATCTCTGAGGTTTTGTGGAATTTTGGCTTCAAGCTTGTCAGATATATTGTCTACATTTTTTTGTAAAAATCCCGCTGATTTCTTTTTCAGCATCTTATCTTCTTTTTTATGAAGCTTTACGATCTGTCTGTTTATAAATCTGCTCAATATAAATCCCCCTTTGACTTGTTTAATTCATCTCAATCAGCTTTTCAATTCCAGAAAGAAGGTTTTTTGCAAGTATTGTTGTAGTAACGCTGCCTACTCCTCCTGGGACTGGGCTTATGGCTCCTGCAATGCTTTTTGCGCTTTCAAAATCTACGTCTCCGCAGAGCTTTCCATTTTCATCTGTATTCATTCCTACATCTATTATAGTTGCTCCTTCTTTGATGTAGCTTGAGTCTATCATCTTTGCTCTTCCCATTGCAGATACTACTATATCTGCTTCTTTTACTATAGCTTTCATATCTTTTGTCTTTGAGTGACATATGGTCACCGTGGCATTTTCATTTAAAAGAAGAAGTGCCACCGGCTTTCCAATAACGCTTGATCTTCCAATGACTGCAACTCTCTTACCTGCCATTTCTACATTGTAATACCTGAGTAGCTCTATTACAGCCTGGGGCGTGCATGGAGTCTTTGATTCTTGTGAAAGCTCCAGTATTCCTGCAAGGGTTGCTGGATTCATGCAGTCCACGTCTTTTTGTGGTGACACCATTTGCGTAATTCTTTTTTCGTCAAAATGCAAAGGAAGAGGTCTGAGCATAAGTATGCCATGCACGGTTTCGTCAATGTTTTTTTCTTTCATAACTTCTTCAAGTTCTTCTTGTGTACATTCTAAGTCAAGCCGCACGTGATCAACTTCGATACCTGTGGCTGCCATTTTTTTCATCGCACCAGTTTCATAGGCTATGTCGTCAGCCTTTTCCCCAACTCTTATTATACATAACTTGGGTATTATGCCACGTTTTCTAAGTTCGTGTGATTTTTCCGAAAGCATCTCCTGCATGGAATCTGCTACGGGCTTTCCTTTAAGCAATTCTGCATTCATATTTACACCTCTTCTGTTCCTGGGGCTTTATCAAGCTTTTTTATCCTGCGTTCTAATTCTGGCCTGGCTATCCATATTTCTTTTCCGCAGGTATCACATTTCATCCTTATATCCATACCTACTCTGGTAAGCTCAAATGTATTTCCTCCACATGGATGGTTTTTTCTTGTCGTTATTTTATCGCCTACATCGAGCTTCATTGGCTTGTACATAAATCCTCCTATTTACCCTCATATACCATTTCAAGGGTATTGTCTCCCACTTTGAATATTCCCAGTATCTTGAGATCTTCTTTTTCAACTATATTTATCAGCTTTTCCAGCTCTACTTCTTCCATGAGCTTTATGCTCATACCGCAGCTGTTGCTGATTGCCCTTGGGGTTGGTATGGTAAGCGCCTTTAGATTTTTTTCTTTTACTTTCATTTCCATCATCATAGCATGATGGGTTGATTTGAAACTTATCAGATACATCTTATACCTCTTGTCTTCTTGATTTGTCAGTCTCGAGTTTTGTCTTGTAGACTTCTTCAAGCATATCTGGGATAGGCAGAAAGTATGGACATTTTGGAAGACAGGCTCCACATTTTACACACGCAAACTCTCCATCTTTTTCTAGATTGGATGCCATATATCTTCCGTATCCCCACTGGGCAAGATTGTACCTTTTCATATATCTGGCTGACAAAAATGCAAGCGGTATATCTATTCCTTGTGGGCAGGGCTTGCAATATCCACATCTTCTGCAAAAATTGCCTGTGAGGTCTTTTTTGATTTCTTCTATTTTAACAAGCTCTTCTTGTGTAAATTCATGTTTTTCTGCTTCGAGGACAGCTTTTGCTGACTGGATGTTCTGCTTTACTTCTTCTATGTCTCCCATTCCTGGTATAACTATATCTGTAAAGTTCTGATCCAGTATATATCTTACCGCGA
Source organism: Proteocatella sphenisci DSM 23131 (assembly GCF_000423525.1). Taxonomy (GTDB): domain Bacteria; phylum Bacillota; class Clostridia; order Peptostreptococcales; family Filifactoraceae; genus Proteocatella; species Proteocatella sphenisci. The sequence continues at coordinate 3,169 of NZ_AUID01000012.1, forward strand.
GCTCAGGGTCTTCTATAGCACCTCCTGCAAGTGGCTTCATTATTATAGTTCCCATTCCTTTTTCATGTGCTTTGGTAAGAAGGTCTGTTCCTTGTGACTCGACTATATTAAAGGGAAATTGTATGCTCATAAAATAATCCGTTCCCATTTCTACTATCTTTTCAAGGCTTTCCAAAGTATGGGTAGTTATTCCTATGTTTTTAATCTTTCCCTGGTCTCTGGCTTCTAAAAGCGCCCTGTAGGCCCCATCTTGTGACATTAGATTTTCAATTTCAAGCACCTGCACATTGTGTATCTGGTAAAGGTCTATATGGTCTGTCTGAAGGCAGGACAGACTTTTTTCTATATCGGCTTTCATTCCTTCATAGTCTCTTGCCATAGATTTTGTAGCAAGATAAAAGCTGTCTCTCATTTCTTTTATGGCTTCTCCGATGTAGGTCTCGCTCTCACCGTATGCCCTTGCCGTATCCAGGAAATTTATTCCTGATTCTTTAATAAATTTAAGCAGTTCATTAGCTCCATTTTGATCTATCCTTTGAATCGGAATGCCTCCAAAACCAAGCCTGTTTACCTTCATCCCTGTTTTCCCAAACTCTATCATGTTTTTCTCCTCAAATATTTTCAGTTTTAAGTATTATAATATTATTCTGTCTGTCGTTGACATAAGTGCTTCTACTACGTCATACATATTTCCTATTACCCCGACTTTTAGCTGATCTGTAAGTTTATAGTAGTCCAGGCACGTTCCACAGCTGTATATCTGTGTCCCTGATTCTTCAAGTTTTTTGAGATGCATTACAGTCTCTTCGTTGAGAGTTGAAAGCTTTACAGCTGAGTTTAAAAGCACTACTTTTTGTGGATATGGTTTTGTTTCTGTTATAGTATAAAGGAAGCCTTTCATCAAAACTTTCCCAAGCTCACCTTCTCCTTCTCCTAAAAATTCGCTCTTTATAGTAAGCACTTTGCCCTTTAAAGGTGATTCTTCAGTTTCTATATCACATAAGGCTACATATTCCTGACCTTCTTCTTCTTCTGAAAAAGCCGGGTCTCTTTTTATGTTGACTCTTATTATACTTCCTTCTTCTGAAATCTCAACCTTGTATCCCTTGCTTGTTGCCAGTCTTTTCAGATTTTCTCTTGCGGCGCTGTTGTCTACTATTACTTCAAATTCTGTGATTTCAGGATTTTTAAATGCTTTTTGTGTTTCTAGTACTGGTTTTGGACAAGCCATCCCCTTAAGGTCTAAGGTCGTTTTCATTATTTCTCCTTTTTTTAATAAAATTTGAATTAGCAAAGATTAAAAAACAAGGTTAAGCAAATCTAAGATTCTGCTTTCCATCTGCCATCTGTAAAAACCTTCCGGATTTACCATATTCATAACCACGGAAAGCAGGATCATTATGATTATTGCGTATATAGACGCTTTTACAAATCCAAAACAGGCTCCGAGTATTTTACCGCCGCTGTCTGATTTCCAGAAACTCCCTACTATTATACCTCTGGCTATAAAACCTGCCATAATCATGAGTATGAGAAATACAGCGACTCTGTCAAATTTTGCATTTTGAGAAAGATTAAGAATAAAGTCTGCAATAAAGTTTCCCTTGTTGTCTTCGAATGTCTTTTGTATAAATCCTGTCACACTCGAATTTACCTTCATAGCCATTTTTGTATATTCTTCAATTTTAAGGAGCAGGGGAAGCAAGAATCTATATCCCAGTCCTGCACCGCCAAAGATCAGCACCCATTTTACAGTATCATAGAGCATTTTTCTGAACCCCAGCTTGAATCCTCTGTATATCTGCGTCAAAGCATATATTCCAAACATAATATCCAAACTGTTCATTTTTTCTCCAATCTCTTATTTAATAAGTTATTGCATTATCCTGTTTATAAGTTTTATTTCACCTTTCATAACAATTCCTATATGGTTTCCAACATGTATTATCTTTTCTATAGGCTTTGCAAATTTGAGTTGTGTATCTGCATTTTTTACATAATCCTTGCTGTAAAATATCATCTCATCGTCAAGCCATGTTATCCCTGTAAAATCCCCCTGATAGTATTTTTCGTCTACTATTTTTCCATCTAAGTCTATTACTGTCAGTTTGTTTCTTTTGTCTACTGCATATATCAAGTCTTCATGGAGCTGGACCGATATGAAGGGCACGGTGGTGCTTATGCGAAAAAGCTCTTCGTTTGTGTTGTTTTTCAGCATTATGAGATTGTTTATATCCACAAGCATATATCTGTCCTTCATGTCTATCTGGTCCATCACTATGGCATCTTTTATCTCGGATGAATATATCAATTGCCCTTGTGAAGAATAATGATATACATTGTTTGTAAGGGTGGTTGCAAGCCGGTATATACCGTGGACTGTAAATTGATTTTTTTCATTTACTTCTACCGCTGTTATGCTTATCTTAGGGAAATTAAGATCAGCTATCTGTTTTCCTTCACTATCAAAAAACACTGTGCCTTCAACTCCTACATCAGTAGTATAGTATACCGCTATGGCCCCATTTGCCCCCGATACTATCTTCTGTGGGATATTTGAAAGCCTCACATTGTTATTAAATTCCCCCTTTGATGAAATAAAATATAGGGTTTTTTCTACTTTGTCCATAAGATATATATTCTTGCCTGAAACTTCCAAAGCCCAACTGTCCAATACCAGATTTACATTAAAGATCTCCTCCCCTGAGGGTTTTAAAAGTCTGAGATTTGAGGAGTCATATATAAGTATGTTATCTGCAAAGGGCATTACTTGCATTCCCTGTGAGTAGTTGTATGTTATGAGGTATTCTTCTCTTGGGCGTTGCTGCTGCCTGTAATCTTTTAACTTTCTGACATTATAGGGATTAAAAACAAGAGCAGCAACAATAAGCATCACTATGGCTGTTATCTTTACTTTGTTAAGGGTCTTCTGTCGCCTTGCTTTTTTCAGCTCCAGCTCCTGTCTTTTTTTCTCACGCTGGTCCTGTAATTCCTGGTCTTTCAAAAATTCTTGGAGCGCTATGTCTATCCTATCCTTATCCATTTAAAACCTCGTTATTCTTTCGCAAGTTCTCTTACTGCTTGTATTACACTGTCTATATCCTTGTCCGTTGTAAAGCTGGACACACTTATTCTGACCATTCCCTGTTCAAGGGTGCCCATCCTCTTGTGTGCAAGGGGTGCGCAGTGCTTGCCACCTCTTGTAGCTATGTCATATTCACTGCTCAGAAGGTGGGTGATCTCTTGAGAATCTCTGTCTCTTATGTTGATCGCAACCGCTCCTGCTCTTTTTGATGCATCTCTTGTCCCAAAAAGTTTCACTCCGTCTATGCCAGAAAACTCTCTTATAAGTCTTGCTATATATTTTTGTTGTTTTTCTCTCAGTTTTGAAACCTGGTTCTGATCTATATATTTTACTCCAGCTCTTAGCCCTGCTATTCCAGCGGCATTTAGGGTTCCTGTTTCCAGCATATCGGGCATAAAGTCTGGCTGCTCAAGGGATTCAGACATGCTACCCGTACCGCCCCTGTAGACTGGTCTTAGTTTTATATTCTCACTTACACATAAAAACCCAGTACCTGTAGGGCCGTAAAGACACTTATGCCCAGCTCCTGCAAGCATATCTATGCCCATTTGTGTGACATCTATATCTGCAAAACCTGCTGTCTGAGCCGCATCCACAAGAAGAACTATATTCTTATCTCTGCCAATGTTTTCTTTTTTTATCATATCTGAGATTTCTTCTATATCATTTATGCTTCCTGTAAGATTGCTGGCATGGGTAATTGCTACAAGCGATGTTTCCCAGTTTATGGCCTCTTTTATATCTCTGGCATGTACAAAACCTTCATCGTCACTGGAAACTATAGTAAGGTTTATTATTCCCTGGTCTTGAAGGTAGTGAAGGGGTCTGAGCACCGAGTTGTGCTCCATGCATGAAGTTACTACGTGGTCTCCATTTTTCACATACCCATTTATAGCCATGTTTAAAGATTCTGATGCATTTTTTGTAAATACTGTCTGCATTGGGTTTTGGACTCCAAGCATCTGCGAAAGTTCCATTCTTGCCATCAGGATCTCTCTGTTGGTTTCCTGAGCCATCTTGTGAGCGCTTCTGCCTGGATTTGCACAGGTAGTTCTCATGAATTCTGACATAGCTTCAATTACTGATTCCGGTTTTGGAAAGGTTGTTGCTGAATTATCTAAATATATCATTCTATCTCCTTTTCTGAGATGTCAGATTGTCATCTGAACGTATCAAGCAGTTTCTCTACTATATCTCCAAGTTCTAACTCACTGTGATAATTTATACAAAGAGTTCCGCTTTTTTCGCTTCCTTTTGTGTATATCCTGGTCCCCAGGCTGTCTTCAAGTTCTTCAAGGGCGCTGATCAAAAAGATGTCCTTCTTTTCTTTAAGGCTCCTGCTGCATTGTTCGGCTTCTCTTACAGAAAGCTTTTCATTTATTATTTTTTCAAGCAGTTTCTGCTTTTCTTTTTCTTCTTTTATACCAGCCAGCACTCTGGCATGGGCATCTGATATTTTTTCATCTATCAGCGCTTTTTGAACATGAGGACTAAGTCTTAGAAGCCTCAGACTGTTGGCTATATAGGACCTGCTCTTTGAAAGTATCTGAGCTACCTGGTCCTGAGTATATTTTTTTTCTTCCATTATGCGTTTTATGGCATTTGCTTCTTCTATCTTGTTAAGATCTTTTCGCTGAAGATTTTCGATAAGGGCAATCTCTGACTTGTCATCACGGCTTCTTACAAGCGCTTTTATAGACTTCATCCCAGCAATTACACTCGAGCGATAACGTCTCTCTCCAGCGATTATTACATACTTGCCTGAGAGCTCATCTTTTGATACTATTACAGGCTGAAGTAATCCATATTTTTTTATGGAATCCGCCAGCTCATCCAGCTCGCCTTTGCCAAAATGCTTTCTTGGCTGATTTTCATCTCTTATTATATCTTCAAGACCTATCTCTTTTATCTGGTTCATTTTAGATTAGTGGCTCCTTGTTTGGCTTTCCTGCTTTTCTAGGATAAGCTTTGTCTGTCTTTCCGTTCTTTTTTATTATAACAATTTTATGATTTAGCTCACTGTGAGGTATCTCTATGTCGATAACATCTACTATCTCTGATTTTAGGACTTTAAGTGCTTTTTCACTCATTTTTATTTCTTCTTCTACAGCAGGGCCTTTGAGGCATACAAAATATCCTCCAAGCTTTACATATGGGATGCAGTACTCCAAAAGCGCCGGAAGTGAAGCTACTGCCCTTGAAACCGCCATATCATAGCCTTCTCTGTGGTCTGCCATCCTTGCTCCGTCTTCTGCTCTTTCGTGAAGGCAAAGTGAATTTTCCAGTTCAAGCGATTCGCATACTTCTTGAAGAAACTTTATCCTCTTGTTGAGCGAATCCAGCAGTGTAAGCTTTAGATCGCTCCTGTAAATCTTCATTGGAAGTGAAGGAAATCCTGCGCCTGTTCCTACGTCTATTATCCTTGCTCCCTCTGGAAGCTCCACTTTCTTTTTTGCAGTTTCTATGGCTTTGAATATAGAAAGTGAATCCAGAAAGTGCTTTATATATACTTCTTTTTCATCTGTTATAGAAGTCAGATTGGTATGGGCATTATATTCAAGGAGTTTGTCCTTGTATAGTTTGAAATCCATACAGAGTTCCCTTGCTACCTTATCGTTTTCTCTTGCAAGAAGTCCCATCTTCTCAAGTCCGCTTACTAGTATCTCGTCAAGCACGTCCTGATCATATCTTATTATTTCCTTAGCCTCTTTCATTACTGCCTCGCTTTCTCTAATCAGATATTAATTCTGTGGATGATAACTGTCCATGGTGGGTTCGTGTTTTCTATTATATGCCTGAAGATATACAAGAAGCACTGATATATCTGCTGGCGAAACGCCTGATATCCTGCTGGCCTGCCCAATATTGAGTGGTTTTATGGCTTCAAGCTTCTGTTTGGCTTCTAATCTTAGTCCATCTATAGCCTTAAAGTCCAGGTCTTTTGGAATCATTCTTTTTTCAAGTTTTCTGTATGATTCCACCTGCTGTACCTGTTTTTTGATGTATCCATCATATTTGAGCTGAATTTCACACTGCTCAGTCACCTGCCAGTTGAGGTTTCCGCCATACTTGCCCAGTTTTTTGAGTATCTCATAGTTTATTTCCGGCCTTTTTATAAAGTCTGCCAGAGCAATAGTGTTGTTTAAAGGAGAAGCTCCCATTTCTTCGAGCAGTTTTTTCGCTTCCGAAGGTTTAATCTTTTCTTCTGAGAGTCTTGCCATTTCTTTTTCTATTTCAAATTTCTTCTCAAGGAACCTTGAATATCTTTCATCATCTACAAGGCCTATTTCACGCCCTGTCTGAGTGAGTCTAAGGTCTGCGTTGTCTTGTCTTAGAAGCAGTCTGTATTCTGATCTTGAAGTCATCATGCGGTATGGCTCATTGGTGCCTTTTGTAACCAGGTCATCTATGAGAACCCCTATATAGGCTGTAGCTCTGTCAAATATAACAGGTTCTTTGCCGTCTAATTTTCTTACTGCGTTTATTCCTGCCATAAGTCCCTGAGCCGCGGCTTCTTCATAGCCACTGGTTCCATTGAATTGTCCTGCGCTGAACAGATTTTCTACTGACATAACCTCTAAAGAAGGCAGGAGGTGGAGCGGATCTATACAGTCATATTCTATGGCATATGCAGGTCTCATGAGTTTTACATTTTCAAATCCCGTTACGCTGTGATATATTTCAAGTTGTATCTCATAAGGAAGAGAAGTTGAAAAGCCTTGTATATAGTATTCTTTTGTATCTCTACCTTCTGGTTCAACAAAAAACTGGTGACTCTTTTTTTCTGAAAATCTCACAACCTTATCCTCTATCGAAGGGCAGTATCTCGGACCCGTACTCTCAATCATCCCCCCATAAACGGCTGAACGACTGAGGTTTTCTCTTATAATATCGTGTGTTCTTGGAGTAGTCCTTGTAAGATAACAAGGAACCTGATCCATGTCTTCTACCTTTTCCGTCATAAAGGAAAATGGCACTATATTGTCGTCTCCATTTTGCACTTCCATCTTGCTAAAATCTATGGAATCTCCATGCACCCTTGCCGGAGTACCCGTCTTAAACTTTCTAAGAGGAAGTCCAAGCTCAATAAGACTGTCGCTCAGATAAGGCGCATTAGGCTGGCCTATAGGACCTGATGGGAAATTCACTTCTCCCATGTATATCCTTCCGTTAAGAAATACCCCAGTGCAAAGTATTACTGCATCGGCATGGTATTGACAGAATTGTTTTGTCCTTACTCCCTTTATCTTCATGTTCTCATGAATAAGTGCAACTGCTTCATCCATTACAAGATCAAGGTTTGGAGTGTTTTCCATTACCTTTTTCATCTCTACATGGTATCTTATCTTATCGGCCTGGGCTCTCACGGACTGAACTGCCGGTCCTTTTGAGGCATTGAGGGTTCTTGACTGTATGAATGTCCTGTCTATATTCTTACCCATTTCTCCGCCAAGTGCATCAACTTCTCTTACCAATTGACTTTTCCCTGTTCCACCAATTGCCGGATTGCATGGCATATGCGCTATAGTATCCAGCGACAGCGTTATCATAAGTGTTTTTTTACCCAGCCTTGCGCTCGCAAGTGCCGCCTCGCAGCCTGCATGTCCTGCTCCAATAATTATAATGTCATATTTTTCTGCATCAAAATACATTTTTCCTCCAAAATCCTGTCTCTATTAAATCATCATTATTTTCCTATACAAAAATTCGCGAATATATTATCCAGGAGTGTCTCCGATGTGGTATCCCCTGTTATTTCTCCAAGATAATCCCAGATATTTTTAAAATCCGTCTCTATAATATCGAGTGGAAGCTCCACAGCAAGTGATTCAAGGGCGTCTTCACATGCTTTTGCCGCTCTTTCAAGGGCATTTTTGTGTCTGACATTGTTTATCATGTAATCGTTGTCAGTTGAGAGTCCTTCACCCTCTACCATATGTTTTATCATGGTCTTGAGCTCATCTATTCCCTGATTGTTTATTACAGAGGCATGTATGATGTGGTCTGTGTCGATGTGCTTCCTTACAATTTCTTCGTCCATCCTGCTCTCAAGGTCTTGTTTGTTTATTATGACAATCAGCTTTTTATCTTTTGAAATATCTATAATATCCAGATCCTCTGAATCGAGTTCTCTTGAACGGTCAAGCATAAGAATTACAAGATCTGCCTCTTCTATCGATTCTTTAGAGCGCTCTACTCCAATTTTTTCCACGACATCTTCTGTCGATCTTATCCCCGCAGTATCCACAAGTCTTATCGGTATCCCGTCAAGTGTAAGGTATTCTTCTATTATATCTCTTGTAGTCCCTGCTATCTCAGTAACTATAGCCCTGTTTTCCATCAGTATTCCATTAAGAAGTGAAGATTTTCCTACGTTTGGCTTTCCTATTATTACTGTTCTTAGGCCGTCTCTGTATATCTTTCCAGCCTCAAAGCTGTTCACCATCTTTTTTATGTCCAGAAGATGCTTCGTCGTACTTTCTATAAGCTCGGCGTAAGTCACATCCGGCTCGTCTTCTTCAGGGAAGTCTACCGCTACAGTTATCCTCGCAAGGTCTGCAGTAACTGCATGCCTTATATCAGCAAGTTTTCCGGAGAGTTTTCCTTCAAGCTGTTTTTGCGAAAGCTCATGGCTCTTTCCAGTCTTTGCAGTTATTATATCCATGACCGCTTCTGCCTGGGAAAGGTCTATCCTGCCACTTAAAAAAGCTCTCTTGGTGTATTCCCCCCGCTCGGCAAGCCTTGCTCCGTTTTTGAGCACAAGCTCCAAAGTCTTTCTGAGGCTGAGGTATCCTCCATGGCAGTTTATCTCCACTACATCTTCTCTTGTGTACGTGTGGGGAGCTTTCATATATACACACAGCACCTCGTCCACAGTATGTCTGTCTAAGTCGCCTGTCTTTTCAACAATGTGGCCAAGCACCATGTATCTTACCTTGTCTTCAAGTTTTGTGCCTTCTCTGGCAGGTTCAAAGATACGGTTAACACATTCAAGTGCATCTTTTCCGCTGACCCTTATTATGCCTACTCCGGCTTCTCCCGGGGCAGTTACTATGGCCGCAATCGTATCATCTATATACATTTTAATTCTCCTGTTCATTCATAAACTTGTCTGTTAAAGTCCCAGATCGTCTGATATATCCTGCATTGCCTTAAGAGATATGTCTGCAAACTCGTCAAAGGAAATTCCTGTTTTCACTATCGCCTTCATGGCTTCTCTGTTAGCGCCCGCAGCAAATCTGGTCTCTTTCATTCTTTTTATTATAGATTTAAGCTTTACGCTGCCTACCTTCTTGTCCGGATATACAAGCGCTATGGCGTTTATAAATCCAGTTATCGGATCTCCTGCATACATGGCAATCTCAAATTTAGTTTCCGGCTTCTTTCCGTTTTTGGGATTATGGGCAAGTATAGCATTATACATCTCTTCATTTCCAAAATTATGGTCTTTTAGTATTTCAATGCTCTTTGGTCCATGAGTGGACATGTCATTTTTCCAATCACAGTGGTCCTCATCAAGGTCATGAAGAAGCCCTGCCATGGCCCACATCTGCTCGTCTCCAGGAGAAAGTCTTGAAGCAAGAGCTCTCATTACCGCTTCTGTAGCAAGTGAATGTATTTTTATGTGTGGAGTAGAAACATATCCCTCAAGTAACTCTATAGCTTTTTCTCTGTCCATATTTACGTTATTATCCATATCCAATATTCTCCTTTTATATTAAAATTTCATGTTTTTCGTAATATTATATCGTTACCTTTCATTATATCATCTTTAATGTCTAATTTCTATATCTGCACATTCTCTCATGGCAATTTTCTGATATAATATATCTATATAGGATCTTTAAATTTTTTATATCATTGGAGAATAATATGCAAATCGAAATAAAAGGCAAAGAAGTAGTATTTAATATTGAATACTCCAAAAGAAAAAAGATGAGTCTGGACGTCACGCCAGAGGGATATGTGACCGTAAAAGCTCCTCCAAAAACTGACGAAGCTGAAATAATTGAATTCGTGAAATCTAATTCAAAAGAAATCCTCAGTGTTCTTGAAAAACTGGAAAACAGAAGATATATAACAAGGGAAAAAAGTTATGTCAGCGAAGAAACCTTCCTCTATCTTGGATATGCCCGCAGCCTTTCGCAACTGCTGGATCAAATCCCTGATTCTGATGAAAAATCCCAGGAAATGGTAAAAAAATTCTATTTATCAAAAACAGGCGAGATAGTCAAAAAAAGAGTTAAGCACTTTGAAGGCATAATAGGGGTCAAGGCAAAGAGTGTATCCATTGTTGATTCACCATCCACCTGGGGCACCTGCAATTCGCTTCGGGAGCTGACATTCAACTACAGGCTTTCAATGGCATCTGAATCTGTAATAGATTATGTAGTCATCCATGAGCTGTGCCATATGCACCACCTCAATCACGACCGATCTTTCTGGCGGAAGGTTGGCTCATATGACCCTTCTTACAGGGAGCATCAGGAATATCTGGCAAGATTTGGACCTTTCATGAGCATATAGCGGCAGACAATGCTATATTACTTTCAGCCAATGGCTTGGACCAACTCATGCAAAAAGCCCATCCATATGGATGGGCTTTCTTTATTTTTCATACCTCATAATTATTCATATCTCAGGGCTTCTATCGGATTCAATTTTGCAGCCTTGTTGGCCGGGTAGAGTCCGAAGAAAATACCGACCATTGCTGAAAAGATAAGGGCGGTAATTACCGCATTTGGATTTACCACAAGCTCTATATCGGCGAGCTTTGCCCCCGCCATCCCAAGCAGTATCCCGAGCACAAGTCCGATGATTCCTCCGATAACTGAAAGTATAACGGCTTCAATAAGAAATTGAAGCAAGATGTCTCTTCTTTTTGCACCGAGCGCCTTTCGAATTCCTATTTCTCTGGTTCTTTCTGTTACAGATACCAGCATTATATTCATTATACCTATACCGCCTACCACCAGCGATATTCCTGCAATGGCTCCTACTGCTACCGATATGGTCTGAAGCGTCTTATCGAGTTCGTCCTGCTGAAGCTGGGTGGATTCAAAGACATAGAAACCTCTCTGACGATCCTTTACCTTTGCCAGATAATTTGTTATGGTGTTGCCCATTATCCTCTGGTCGAGTCCCTCTCCTGTGTAGAAATCCAGAATCGGCATATCCTTAAGCCTCGATGAAAACAGGGTATATGGGATATAAGCTTTCAGATTGTTGGACATGCCCACCGAAGCGAATATGGAATCCGACTTTGCGGTGACTCCTATTATGGTCATCACAAGTGTCTTTTCGTCTATATCCAGGGTCAGCGATTCACCAAGCACATCTGTCCTTCCAAAAAGCTTTAATGCGCCCTCCTCATCGATTACGATCCGGTTTCTCCTCGAATCCGTGTCCTGGCCTGATATCATACGTCCATGGAGCATCTCGATGTTCTGGTATACATCATAATCCTGATCTACCCCTTCCATTATTATGGTACTTTCGACTCTTCCGACCCTTACCTCACTGCTACCAGAAACAGACGGCACTATATAGGCTATGGAGTCTTTGAACTTCTCCTTCAAATTATCGATATCTTTCATCTGAAATAAGTCTTCGTATCTGATTTCGTCTTTTGACAGTTCGCTGTCTGCATATATTATCATACGGTTTTTACCAAAGCTGGAAAACTGGTCCGTAAGCAAAGCTCTTGCGCTGTCTCCTATGGAGGTTATGGATATCACCGAGCTTATCCCGATTATTATACCGAGCATAGTAAGAAAGGATCTCATCTTGTTGGCCCTTATGGCTAGAAGTGCAAGTTTTATATTTTCGCCTATAAGCATATTAAGCATCTCCCTTCAAAGCATCGTCTCTGAGGACGTCAGATATTACTCTGCCATCCCTGAAGGTAATTGTCCTGTTCGCATAGTCTGCTATGTCATGTTCATGGGTTACAATTATGACGGTTCGGCCTTCTGAGTTAAGTGCCTTCATTATCTCCATTATTTCCAGCGACGATTTGGAATCGAGATTTCCCGTGGGTTCATCGGCGAGAATTATATCCGGGTCATTTGCAAGCGCCCTTGCTATCGCCACTCTCTGCCTCTGCCCGCCAGAAAGTTCGCTGGGCATGTGTTTTGCCCTGTCCCCGAGATTCAGGCTGCCCAGAATTTCCATAGCCTTTTTGGTCCTTTGCGTCGCATCTTTTTTTGCATATATCATGGGAAGTTCGACATTTTTAAGGGCACTGGTTCTGGGTATGAGATTAAACGACTGAAATACAAAGCCTATCTTCTTGTTTCTTATCTCTGCCAGTTCATTCTCAGTCTTATCCCTGATATCTATTCCATCGAGAAGATAAGTCCCGCAGTCCGGCCTGTCCAGGCAGCCCAGGATGTTCATAAGAGTGGATTTCCCCGAACCCGAGGCCCCCATTATGGCAATAAATTCACCCTTTTCAATCTTAAGATTTACTTGGTCGAGCGCCTTTACCGTAGAATCTCCCATGATGTAGTCCCTGCATATATCTATCAGCTCTATCATATTGTCTCCTTATTGGTTTTCCTGTCTTACAACGGCTGGTGGTCCCTGGAGGACAGCTTCATTATCCAGATTCTCCTCATTTGCCAAAGCAACCAGAGTTCCGTCTTTCATAGAAAGGTCGGGGCTTAAAACCAGCCTTTCATTTTCCTTTATATCTCCAGAAACAAGTTCAATGTAAAAATCTCCCTCCAGGCCTGGTTTTACGTCGATTAGTCTAAGCATATTATTCTCATCTACCTTTATGACCCTGTAGCCACCTGCTCCATCTTCCAGGATTGAGTCCACGGGAACTCCCAGTACATTTTTCCTGCTTTCTACGACTATGAGTGCTCTTGCACTTACACCTGATATGAGTCTGGCTTTCCCCTTAAATATCTTGATTTCTACTGGTATTACCATTTCGCTGCTTACTGCATCTTTTTTCTCTCCCGAAGGCGAAATCCGCGCGACAAGGCCATCCACCATAAGATCTCCGGTGACATCTGAACTTATCTTCACGCTCTGGCCTTCTATTATCTGACTTATGTCATATTCGCTCACCTTAACATCCATTTTCAGATTAGCTATATCCTCTATTATAAACATGGGTTCACGGTTGAGCGTATCACCTGCAAATTTCCCAAGAGACACATTGACCCTCGTTACGGTGCCGTCTATGGGACTCTTTATCTCGATATCATCAAGGCTGCTTAGCTGCTTTTGATAAGTCGCTCTTTGAACTTCGATTGATTTGCTCTGCGCCGCCGTAGCCACCACTTTGCCGCCAGAAACCTTGAAGCTATCTACCATTATCTGGGCGCTCTTATAGATTTTCTCAGCCTGAATCACTTCTTCTTGAGATGCCGAACCTGCTTCAAAAAGGGCCTTGGTATTTTCAAGGCTGCGACTCAGATTCTCAAGATTGAGAACTGCATCGTTGTATGATTCCTGAGATTTTTTCAGAGTCTCTGAAAGATTAAGACTTGCAAGCTCCAGCTGTTTTTTTGATATGGTCAGCTCCTGCATGATTGACTTTGAATCAAGTACTGCTAGTATCTGATTACGCTTTACATAGTCCCCCTCTTTTACTCTTATCTCCTTGATCTCCAGATTGTAAATCGAGTTCACTTCGGCGCTCTGGGACGGGACTATGTTTCCATTTACCGAAATCGTCTGCTCAATATCGAGTTTCTTGGAAAGATCTACAGGTACGGTCATCTGGGGCACCGGTGTACTGTAAAGCTGACGGTATATGCCGTAACCTCCCAGAGAAACCAGTATTACTACAAGAAATATAACTTTCTTTTTATTTTTTCTATAAATTTCTGACACCTTCATAATTACATCCTCCAATTTCTCATATATTTAACCTCTATATTATAGCTACCCTTTAGGATGGCCATATAAATCTTGGATTTACCTATCGTGAAACATATTTCAGAGATCTTAAGGCTGTTTCTGACTGAATAGTGCTTTGTCCATGATTTTTTATTTATAATTGTAGTTGACAAGCGTACATAAATTTGGTAAAGTTTTGTAGCATGTGTTTTTTGCACTATTACAATTATAATATTATTCGGAGGTATCATGAACGAAAATAAGGTTAAGATAGTTGTAGCTGACCCTTCGGCTATCGGACTCTTTGGACTTGCAATGGTTACACTTGTTGCGTCCTCTCAAAAACTAGGTCTAACAGATGGGGTATCACTTGTTATCCCGTGGGCAATATTTTTAGGAGCTTGTGCTCAGCTTGTAGCTTGCATCAATGACTTCAAGCATAACAACCATTTTGGTGCTACTGCATTTGGAGCTTATGCATTCTTCTGGTTTTCTATGGCTATGTCATGGATGATTCAAAATGGTGTTTTTGGAGAATCTCTTGCAGCTGCTGCAGATCCAAAGCAGTTAGGATTCGCATTTATCGGATATCTGATATTCACTCTTTTCATGACAATCGGAGCAATGGAAACAAATAAGGTACTGTTTTTCATATTCCTGATGATAGACTTTCTTTTCATCGGACTTGCTTTTTCAACACTTGGAATCGCAGAGCATGCTATGCATAGCCTTGCGGCTTACTCTGAGCTTATTATTTCACTGCTCTCTTTCTACGGATGTGGTGCAAACGTACTCAACAACCACTTTGGAAAAACTTTCCTTCCAGTTGGAAAACCGTTTGGAATATTTAAATAAAATCGGAATGTTTTAATAAAAATAAAAACTCCCTGTAAATGGCAAAAAAGCCTTCTTCAGGGAGTTTTTATATACTTTTTTTTTCAAATTATACTTTTATAAATTCAAGAATCTCTCTTTTTAACTTTATAAATTCCTGGGTCATTCCAAAATCAGAACCACGGTCTCCACTAGACTCCACCTTGAATTCTCTCCTTATATGTCCGATTGGACCTTGCATTATATATATCCGGTCTGAAAGCAGTATGGCCTCATCTATGTCATGCGTTATAAAAAATGTAGTCGTCCCATGTATCTTTGCAACGTCCTTATACCACTGATGCATGGAGGATTTGGTTATTGAATCAAGTGCACTGAACGGCTCGTCAAGGAGCATCACATTATCTGAATAAAGATATGCCCTTAAAAACGCCGCCCTTTGCCTCATGCCACCAGAAAGCTGAGCTGGATACTTGCCCTCTGATCCTTCGAGTCCAAATTCTTGAATATATCTGGCAGCAGTTTTTCTCGCTTCTGCTTTGCTGACTCCCTTTATCCTAAGGGGGACGCTTACATTATCTATTATATTCATAAATGGCAGCAGTAAGTCTTTTTGCTGCATATAGCTTATCTTTCCTGGAATCCCTGTTACATCTTTGCCATCGAGTGTCACTCTTCCACTTTCTGGTTTTTCAAGGCCTGACATTATATTAAATAAGGTAGTTTTTCCAGTCCCACTCTCCCCGAGCAAAGATACGAGTTCGCCTTTTTCCAGCTTTACCCTAACGTTTTCAAGGATGCGCTCTCCATCATAGGACTTGTAAATATTGTCTGCTTCAAAAAAAGCCATACTGCGTCTCCATTTCCTTTTACTTTCAAGCTTGTGATTTTTTACTTTGTAAGGTATTCGTTTGTAAAACCCTGGTTTCCAAGTTCTCTTGTTATAAGTCCTTGCTCAAACATCCAAGTATAAAATGCGCTCCATCTTGACTCGTCAATAAATCCCCAGGCTTCTTTTTCACCCATGTAATGACTTGCAAGATATTCCTGGCTCTTTTGAACAAGCTCTGGAGAAAGCTCCGGAACATGCTTTAAAAGTATATCTGCTGACTCAGAAGGATTTTGAACTGCAAATTCATATCCCTTTGCAGTGGCACTTAAAAATGCTCTTGCTGTTTCTGGATCAGACTCAAGAAAGTCGTTGTTTGCCACTATTACCGGTGTATAAAAATCGAAAACCGGTGACTGGTCTGCAAAGGAAATATAGTTATATTCAAGGCCCGCAAGCTCTGCCATCATTACATCCCAGCCTTCATATACCCATACTGCGTCTACGTCTGTCTGCATCAAAGACAGTGCATCTGATCCTGGATTAGGCACCATTTTCAATTTATCGTAATCTGCTCCTGCATCTGTCATAACCTGTTTTATTATTGCTTTTTCTGAAGGCATATCCCAGGTTGCATAAGTCTTTCCTTCAAGTTTATCAAAGCTGTCTATGCCTTTATCCTTCATGGAAATCATTCCCGAAGTGTTGTGGTCTATAATTGCAGCTACTGCAGTAACTGGTATTGGGTTTTCTGCTACAAGCGCAAGAGCCAGAGACTCCTGAAAATCTACTCCAAACTGAGCATTTCCCGTACCTACTGCCGAAAGAGCTCCGCCTTCTGGTGGCTGGATTATTTCAACTTCAAGTCCCGCATCTTTGTAGTATCCATTTTCTATTGCCGCATATACTCCTGTGTGATTAGTGTTTGGAGTCCAGTCTAGCACGAATGTTACTTTTTTAAGTTGTCCTGATTCTGTACTTTCTTGATCTGTATTAGTTTCTCCTGTGCAGGCTGCAAGCGAAATAAGCATTGAAGCTGCAAGTCCCAGGCTTATTAGTTTTTTTCCAAATTTCATATTATTTTCTCCTCTTTATTCTGATTTGTCCCCAAGATTTTTCCAGGGCATACTTTTTTTCTGTATAATATCAACAATTTTCATGAGCAAGAGGCTGATTATACTTATAAATATTATAACCGCAAACATCTTGTCAAATGCATATGACTTTCTTACCCTTGTCATATAGACTCCAAGCCCCCTGTTTCCTCCAAGCCACTCGGCAATAACTGCTCCCACTATGGAATAAGAGACCGCCAGTCTCAAGCCCGAAAAAAAACTCTCCATGGCTGAAGGCAATTTTACCCAAAGCAGTATCTTGAGCCTTCCTGCCCCCATGGATTTAAAGAGGCGTATTATATCCTCATCCACTGACATAAGTCCACTGAGTGTGCTTACTACCATGGGAAAGAAACAGGTTATAAATATCAGAGCTATCTTGGGCGCCATACCGTAGCCCATCCAGAGCACAAGAAGAGGAGCCAGGGCTATGGCAGGCACTGTCTGAGTTATTATAACTGAAGGATAAATAGTCTTTTTTATAAACTCTGACTCATTCATCATTATTGCAAGCAAAAGAGCAAAAATTATGCTAAGAAAAAGCCCTGCAAATGCTTCTGCAAGTGTTACGACTGCATGATCCATCATCAGGGCCGCAGATGCAAAGAAGGCTGCTACCACACTTTCTGGAGATGGCAGCATAAATGCAGGCACCAGCTCAAAGCGGCACACTAAATGCCATATGAGCACAAGCACTGCAATAAATGCTATTGAATGAATGTTATTCGTGATGCTTTTTAACTTTTTTGTCAATTGACCATACCCCCGCCTCAGGATTAAAGGCTATTTTTATATATGACATCACACTTGGTGCGCCCTCCTTGATACATATTATCTGGCTCTGTTTTATTATATCCATTAGTTTTTCAAAGTCACCTTCTACTGTGGTTTCAAAGGGTCCAACGTATGTGGTGAGTCCTGTAGATTTGATGTATTCTATCACTTTGTCCACAACGTCGATTACTTTTTCTCCCTCAAGGGCTGGAAGTACCTGTATTGCAATACTTGCTTCTGGTTGTTTCATGTTTTTCTCCATTCCATTCTTAATAAATTTAAATAAAAAAATACGCAAGCTGAGGCCTGCGTAGAAAAAATTTCTCAATTTATTTTTCCTACGCCAGCATTATCTGGATCAGGTCTAAGGTCAGAAGCGCATTAACTTCTATCTCAGCCGATTTGCATCAGCTCCCTAAATGTATATCTATGAAGATTGTAACACTCATAGGTGTCTTGGTCAATGCCTGTTTCAGCGTCTGATAAATTTGTTTTTAAAAGTTTTAATATGATTTTTGATGATAATATGATAAAATACCTATTTGCTAAACAAATAAAGGAAGGTTTAATAAATGAAAAAATTTATATATATTTTAATACTCATCCTGATAACCATATTTTCTGTTGCCGGATGCAATAAAGGCGGGGATTCTACCGAAAAACCCGCTGCAGAAGATATAGATGCAGAAGATACCGTTCCCGAAATAGATACCTCAAAGCTTGTTTCTAACCCCTATGTGGAGCTTTTTAAAAGCGGAAATTATCTTCTCAAATTCAAAGGCGTAGTGGATCTCGATCCCGAAGATATATTCTCAAATGTTACTTTTGCAATGCAAGGTGAAAACGGCCTTTGGATAATCGAAGCCGAGGACTCAAAAAGTCATATCATTACCAAGGGCGATACGGCCTTCATGATTGACCAAGAGTCTAAATCTTATATAACAGGAACTATATCTAATATGGAAACCAGCCTGATAAACGGCGAGTCCCTGGTGTACTCATCTGAGGGCGAAGAAATAATAAACGGCATGAGAATGATATATGAGGAGTATACCTACGACATAGGAACTCTGAAATTCTTTTTTAATAAGGAAGACAAGAAAAAACTCTATGCCATCTTGAATACCAATCCTGTCGAGACGGTAATGATGGAAATCATAGAGTTGTCTGAAAACGTAACGCCGGATATGTTTGAGCTACCCGAGGGATATTCAGGGATATAGGTGCTGTAGAGGATATCTCGATTTGAGTATGTCGCTGAGTTCTCTTATGTCTGAAATTCTGAAATCCGCATTTCTGAGCTCATCAAGCTCCCCATATCCGTATGTGCAACCTATGGACACAAGGCCATGCCTTTGTGCAATTTCAATATCCTGAAATCTGTCGCCAATAACAGTGTACGTTCCTGGGTGCTGCGCCAGTATATGGCTGAATATCTCATGCTTTGGTGCAAAATTATACTGGTGGGTGCAGTAGAATCCCTCAAAGTATCTATCCAGGCCAAATTCTCTTTTATGGGCCTCCATATACTGAGTCTTGCAGTTACTTAGAAATATCAGCTTGTGCCCTCTATTTTTAAGGGTTTCCAGGGTCTCCAGGCTCCCGTCATAAAGCTGGGCTTTCCCCTGACCTGTAAATTCCAGCATCGTCTGTCCTATTATGGTGCTACAGCGCTGCTTGAGCTCCTCATCCAGACCAGGCATAAAGGCATTCCACATGTCTTTGCTGGTGTATCCAAGCCACCGGCCTATTTCTGAGTAATTCCACTCTTTTTCAGGAGCAAGCCCTCTTTGCACGAGAAATTCATAGGCTCTTTGAAAAGCCGGAGCGTATATCCTTATGCTCTCATGCAGGGTTCCATCATAATCAAAAATTATTCCCTTCATATTAATTCTGCTCTATTTTTCTTATGAGATTTACCATTTCAATGGCTCCCACCGCGCAGTCATATCCCTTGTTCCCTGCCTTAGTTCCCGCTCTTTCTATAGCCTGCTCTATATTTTCTGTAGTAAGTATCCCAAACATCACAGGTATGTCTGCCCCAAGAGATACACTCGCTATTCCCTTTGTGACTTCGCTGCATACATAATCATAGTGAGTCGTTGCTCCTCTTATCACTGCTCCAAGGCATATTACGGCATCATATTTTCCTGACTTTGCCATTTTTGAAGCTATAAGCGGGATTTCAAATGCCCCTGGAACCCAGGCAATTTCTATGTCTTCTTCTTTTACGTCGTGGCGAAGAAGGCCATCCGTAGCCCCACCTATAAGCTTTGAAACTATAAATTCATTAAACCTGGCTGCTATTATACCTACCTTGATTCCCCTTGATACTAAACTTCCCTCATATGTTTTCATTTTTCTTCTCTCCTTTTTTAATTAAAAATGCATCATGTGTCCCATCTTGTTCTGCTTTGTCTTAAGATAAAATTCATCGTGGTCTGTAGCTTCCATCTGTATGGGCTCTCTTTCTACTATCTCTATCCCAAAGTCTGAAAGGCCGTCTATCTTTTTGGGATTGTTGGTAAGCAGTCTAAGTTTTTTTACCCCAAGGTCTCTTAGTATCTGTGCCCCTATATAATACTCTCTTAGGTCTTCTTCAAATCCAAGCGCAATATTTGCTTCAACTGTGTCAAGGCCTGTATCTTGAAGTGCATATGCCTTAAGCTTATTTATCAGGCCTATCCCTCTGCCTTCTTGTCTCATGTAAAGCATAAGGCCCCTTCCTTCTTTTTCTATTTGGGCCATGGCTGCATCAAACTGCTGGCCACAATCACACTTTAGCGATCCAAAACAGTCTCCTGTAAGGCACTCTGAATGAACCCTGCAAAGCACCGGTTCTCCACCGCTTATATCTCCTTTGACAAGCGCAACGTGATGGTCCCCGTTAAGCTTGTTTACATATCCAATGGCCTTAAATTCTCCGTGAACAAGTGGCATCTTGGTCTCTACTTCTCTTTGCACAAGACTGTCAAATTGCTTTCTATATTTTTGGAGGGCCTCTATGGTTATAAACTTAAGTCCAAATCTTTGGGCAAGCTCTATCAGCTCTGGAGTCCTCATCATTGTGCCGTCTTGTCCCATTATCTCGCAGCAAAGTCCGCAGGGCTTGAGGCCTGCAAGCTTCATAAGATCTACTGTGGCTTCAGTGTGTCCGTTTCGCGCAAGTACTCCATTATCATTAGCAAGGAGTGGGAACATATGGCCAGGTCTTCTGAAATCTTGTGGCCTTGCTCCTTCTTCGAGCGCCTTTATTGCAGTTACGGATCTTTCTGCTGCAGATATTCCAGTAGTTGTATCCACGTGATCTACAGATACTGTAAATGCGGTCTCATGGTTATCCGTATTTTTAGTTACCATTTGATGAAAATCCAGCTTTTGTGCAAGTTCTCTGCTTAAAGGCATGCAGATAAGCCCTTTTCCATGGATTGCCATGAAGTTTATATTTTCTGTGGTAGCAAATTCTCCTGCGCAGATAAAGTCGCCTTCATTTTCCCTGTCCTCATCATCTGTCACAACTATTATCTTTCCCTGTCTCAAATCTTCAAGTGCTTCTTCTATAGTGTTGAATTTAAACATTTTTAATCCTCCCTGTAATTAAAATACCGATAATTAAAATCCCGACCTCATGATAAAATCTTCAGTTATATTGCTCTCATAACTTTTTTTGTATAAATCCGGTCCTTTACCAGTCCCATACCCGGTAAATCTCTCTATATATTTTCCTATGACATCATTTTCTATGTTTACTATGTCTCCCACCTTCTTTTTAAGAAGGGTCGTTTCTTTTCCCGTATGTGGAATTACCGACACCGAAAACTTCCCTGGGCTCTCTTGCGCTACTGTAAGGCTTATTCCGTCTATTGCAACCGACCCTTTTTCAACGATGTATCTGGATATTTTTTCTGAGATACTTATGGTTATCCATACCGCATTTTCATCTGACCTTAAAGCGGCTATAGTTCCTGTACCATCTATGTGCCCGCTTACGATATGACCCCCAAATCTACCGTTTGCAGGCATCGCTCTCTCAAGATTTACCTTGCTTCCCGCCCGAAGCATTCCAAGCGAGCTCCTTGAGACTGTCTCGCTCATCACATCAGCCACAAAAATTCCCGAGCCCATATTCGAAACAGTCAGGCACACTCCGTTTACTGCAACGCTGTCTCCAAGCTTTAGATCATCAAATATGAGCTTTCCTTCAATGGATAGTCTTGACGATTTTGTGCTTTTTTCAACCCTTATAATTTTTCCCGTCTCCTCTATTATTCCTGTAAACATCTTTCCACCTCATATTCCAAAAGCACATCTTCATCCATTAATGTGATTTTCCTGTTCTTCATAATGAATGCCTCATCCGGGCTGTAGATCCCTTTTCCTCCAACCGGACCTTTCGCACTTTCTCCCCCGAATATCTTTGGTGAGATGTATGCCTGAACCTTGTTTACTATGCCAGCCTCCAGCGCTGCCGCATTTAGGTTTGAGCCTCCTTCGAGAAGTATGCTGTCAATATTCTGCGCTCCCAGCTGTTTCATAAGATCTTCAAGATCCATATGGCAGTTGAGTTCTGATACTCGAATTACCTTGCAACCAAAGTTTTCAAGATTTTCAATCTTCGCCTCGTCTTTGCTGCAAGTTGCTACAAAGGTCTCTATCCGGTCCGCGTTCTTGAAAATCTTTGCATCAAGCGGAATCCTGAGTCCTCCGTCACATATTACACGCTTGGGGTCTCTTCCTCCCCCCATCCTGCATGTAAGCTCCGGATCATCGGCAATGATGGTTCCCGAGCCAACCATTATCGCAGTCAGCATATTCCTCGTATGATGAACATGAGCTCTTGAAGTTTCTCCACTTATCCATTTGGATTTACCACTGTATGTAGCAATTTTTCCATCCAGGGTCATGGCATATTTCATTACCAGGTATGGCAAGCCTGTCCTCATGTAGTGAAAGAAAATCTTGTTGATGTTATCACATTCATTCTCAAGCTCAGACATCTCCACATTAATTCCCTTTTTTCTGAGCATTTTTATTCCCTTTCCGGCAACCAGGGGATTGGGATCTTTTGAGCCTACCACTACCTTGCTTATCCCACTTTTAATTATGGCCTCTGTGCATGGAGAAGTTTTTCCGTGATGGCAGCACGGCTCCAAAGTGACATACATAGTCGCTCCATCAGGAGATTTGTGTGCGGATCTGAGAGCATTTATTTCTGCATGAGGCCCTCCGTACTCTTCATGATAACCCTGTCCTATAATTTCATTATCCTTTACTATTAAAGCTCCCACCATAGGGTTTGGGCTTACTCTGCTTCCACCTCTGAGTGCCAGATTTATGGCAAGTTTCATATAGTTTTCTTTCATAACCTGCATCTCCTTTTTAATAAAATAAAACCCTGAATACGTACATATTCAGGGTACAGGAAATCACATAATAAAAAAGCCCTGAAATGTTTTATGACATTCCAGAGCTGTATCGTGCGTACTGTAAATACAGGAAAATAAAGCTCCTGTAGATATCTTCTTTCATCCAGACTTTACTGTCGGTACTTGAATTTCACAAGTTCGGCCAATTAAGGCTCGCGGACTTTACCGCCGGTAGGGAATTTCGCCCTGCCCTGAAGATTTGCTATTCAATTTTCTTTAGAATAACATGGCATATGCTATATGTCAATTATTTTTTCACGAACTTAATTTTAATTATGATCAATATCATCCGTAAAATATTGACATAATAAACAAAATGATGTTATCATGTTAAAATAGTTTTTTATCAATTGGAATAATTTATTCATCATGAAAGGATTTAAATGATTATATGAAAAACAAGAGAAAAAGCCTTATGTTTCAGATCCCTCTTAAGATTGGAGTTGTAGTATCTGTGGTTATGCTTGTTATATGCATCTCCCTTAACATCTTGCTAAACACCATAATTTCTGCAGATGTAAAGAGCGAGATAAGCTACATTGCAAAGCATAACGCAAATACAGCTCAGTCATATCTGGAAAACCTCCAGACTACTTCAAAAGCTCTTGCAATGGAGGTAAACCGCTACAAGTCCCTGGACCGTGAATCCTCAGAAAAAATGCTTGAAAACTCACTTACTGGGATACTGCGTGATGAAAGAATTTTTTCTGCCTACTACGCATTTGAGCCTGACAAATTTTTTAAAGATACACCAGAAGGCCTTTCATACTATGCCTTTCGTGATGGTTCAAGCATAGTTATGGATATCTACAATGACTACAGTACATATTCAAATGGAGATTATTATGCTCCCACAAAGGAAACTCTTTCCACCCACATCACAGAGCCTTACTCCTATGAGCTTTCCAACGGCGAAACCGTATGGCTTATCACTTTGAGCAACCCTGTACTGGATGAAAACGGGAATTTCATCGGAGTCGCCAACTGTGATATCCTTACAGAATCAATAAGCGGCCTGGAATATGACCGTGGTAACTATGATACTTCCTACAGCTATATCCTTACAAACGGAGACAGCTACATAGCCCACTCAGGAGACAGCTCAAAGGTCGGTACTGCCTATGAATCTACGGGAAAAGATGATTTTGTAAGCAATGCCTCAAAAAACGGAGAATTCATGATAGGTGAAGGAAACCAGTCCCTTGATGGAAACAGAAAGACCTTTGTAGTCCACTCTCCTGTCAAAATAAGCGGATTTGACAAGTCATGGTCGAGCATTTTCGTAGTGGATAAAAGTGAATCTCTTGCCTCTGTAAGAAATATCACTTTCATAGTCATAGCCATTGCCCTGGCAGGACTTATAATCCTTACTTTCTTGACCCTTGCCATACTTAGAAAATCTCTTTCCCCGCTCCAGGATGTAATCCATATGGCTGAGCAAATGGGAAAAGGAAACCTGGATTTTCAAATTGATGAATCCAATATTCGAGAAGATGAGCTTGGTGATTTAATGAAAATTTTCAGAACAACTTCTGAAAGCCTTCATGGATATATAAGCGACATATCATATATACTTGAGAACATATCCTCAGGAAACCTTCAACTTGAAGTAGAAAGTGAATACGAGGGTGATTTTCAAAAAATCAAAGATTCTCTTAACAATATAATTTATTCTCTAAATGATGTACTTTCTGAAATGCACCAGGCTTCATCTCAGGTATCTCTGAGCTCTGATCAGGTTTCCAGCGCATCACAGTCCCTGGCTCAGGGAGCCACTGAGCAGGCAAGCTCTGTAGAGGAGCTCTCAGCGACCATAGAGGACATTTCAGAAAAAGTAAGGACAAATGCAAAGAATGCTCAAAATGTGAGCAGGCAGGCTACTGAAATGGGCACAGAAATGGAAAGCAGCAATGCTCAGGTTCAAAATCTGCTTGAAGCCATGAAGGCCATAGACAGCAAGTCCAATGAAATTGCACTCATTGTCAAGACTATAGAGGACATAACTTTCCAGACCAACATACTGGCCCTAAACGCCGCAGTCGAAGCCGCTCGAGCTGGAAGTGCCGGCAGCGGATTTGCAGTAGTTGCAGATGAAGTCCGTAATCTTGCGGGCAAGAGTGCTCAGGCCGCAAGAAATATCGCTGAACTTATAGAATCTTCCGTTGAGCTAATAAAAGAAGGCTCCGACATGGCGGTAGAAACTGCAAATTCTGTCTCAAAAGTGGCCTTGGATTCTCAGGTAATTGTCGAAAACATCGACCTTATATCAGGCTACCTTCAGCAGGAATCGGTGGCTATATCACAGATAACTACTGGTATGGACCAGATCTCTGCTGTAGTTCAGACAAACTCTGCCACCGCTGAGCAAAGCGCCGCAGCAAGCGAGGAGCTCTTTGGTCAGTCGCAGATTCTTGACAGCCTGATAGGCAAGTTCAATATAAAATAAATATATCCAATTTATGCACTTACGCAAAAAAGCAGGATGAAATCTGATTATTGATTCAGATTTCATCCTGCTTTTTTTGATTTCATATTATTTTAAAACTAGTATTCGCTCTTTATCCTGAAAGTTGACACAAGCTCCCTCAGCATTTGTGCCTGTGCGGAAAGTTCTTCACTGGCTGCCGCACTTTCCTCAGCAGTTGCCGAGGTGTTTTGTACAACTGAGGAAATCTGTTCAACTCCCGAAGTTATCTTTTCTGCTTCCTGAGCCTGAAGCGCAGATGAATCTGCAATCCTTATTATCTCCCTGCCTACAGCCTCTGTTTTTTCAACCACGAGGCCCAGTGCTTCTGCCGTCTCATTGATTATGGATCTTCCTGAGGCTATTGCTGTCATAGAGCCTTCTATAAGCTCCGTTGTCTCTTGAGCTGCCAGAGCTGATTTCTGTGCAAGGTTTCTTACCTCATCAGCCACTACCGCAAACCCTTTTCCCGCAGCTCCTGCGCGCGCTGCCTCTATAGCCGCATTGAGTGCAAGTATATTGGTCTGGAATGCTATATCGTCTATGGTTTTGATTATTTTTCCAATCTCATCTGACTTTTGTGTAATTATCTCCATAGCATCTACGATTTCATTCATCTTGTAATTATTATCGTTAACTGCTTTTCCAGTTTCGATGCTCAGGCGGCTTGCTTCTAGCGTATTTTTACTGTTTTCAGAAATCTTGTCTGTTATCTCAACAAGGCTTGCAGTAAGCTCTTCCACTGATGATGCCTGCTCCGTCGCTCCCTGACTTAGATTCTGTGCCCCTGCCGAAACCTGCTCTGATCCATTTGCAACCTGATCTGCCGCTATTCCAATCTGTGAAAGTGTAGAGCTAAGTGATTCAGATATATTTATAAGCGCTGACTTTATCTTTGCAAACTCCCCATTATATTCCTGTGTAAGGGTAAAATCCAGATTTCCACCTGCTACATCATCAAGCACAAGAGTTATCTCATCTATATATGCCACGTATTTTCTAAGTCTGTCTGTGGTATTTCTCACCCCATCTGCAATCAGGCCTACTTCGTCATTGGTAACTACATCTATTCTTACGTCGAGTTCTCCAGCTGCAATCTGCTCCACCCCTTTTGCAAGGCGCTTCATAGGAGTAGTTATGCTCTTTGCTATGAAATATGTTATAAGTGCGATTATCAATGTCCCCGCAAGCAGTATTATCATGGCTCTGGTATTAAGGCCATTGACAACTCTGTAGTGCTCTTCATCTGGGAGCCCCGTCAGTACGGTCCAGCCAGTATCTCCTACGGCCTTTGTAACACCATATACATCCGTTCCCTTAAATTCATAGCTGAAGTCGTTCTCTTCTCTTGATTTTAAGGCAGATGCGACATTTTCAGATATGTCCATTTCTTCAATCGATCTGTCTATCATTTCAGAATCCGGATGGTAAATTATCCTTCCGTCATCGGAAAAAAGAATAAAAAACCCTGTCTCTCCGAGCTTATATGTATTAAAATTTTCTCCAAGCGTATCGAGAAGAAGATCTATTCCGGCAAAGCCAACTACATTTTTTGTTCCTGGTTCAAAAACCGGGGAAACAAGGCTCACAATAGTCTTTCCTGTAGATGTATCTTCATACGGCGGCACAAGCATTGTGGATCCGAGCTCTTTTACCTTGTACCACGGCCTGCTAGTCACGTCCCAGTCCTTATTTGCCACAAACCCATCATTTTGGATATACTGGCTGGTGTCTGCATCTGCATACCATGTAAACAATACGTTATGTGTATCAAGTGAAGCCGAATCCTTCATATCATTAAGGACCTGTATGTATTCATCTCTTTCAGAAATACGGTCAGATGAGTCCGTTACCTTGGCGAAAAGCTTAGCGGCAAGGCTGTTTGCTGCCATCTGCTCTGATACCATGCGGTATTTATAGAAGAACGATTCAGTATCCTTTGCAGCAAGCTCAGATTTATCCTCTATCTGCTGATTGGTGAGTCCTTCGAGTGCACTTCCAGATTCTCTGAGGAGCACGCTTTGCATTATTATCAGAGTAATTATGACAGGAATTAGTATCATTGCTATCATTTTAAAAAGTATGCTGCTTTTCTGTTTTTTCAATTTTTTCTCCTTTTTTATAATTGCTATATTTGCAATATTTGCTATTCCTCATTATACAATAATAACAAGAAGGAAATCAATATCGATAATTCAATTTTTTGATTTATTTCCGTTTAGATTATTCATTTATGCAGGATTTATTTCGTCTTATTCGAACTTTTTTAGATGACATTCCTGTATACATCCGGTTTAAAGTCTTGTATACTCCACTTTTCATAATACAATGTATTATTTTGAAATTTTAGCTTTATTTACATCTTGAAGGATGATATAATGATTACTGTCATAATATGAAATTATGAAAATATTATTCAAAGGAGATTTTTTATGGAATTATTAAACAGTATAATTGGAACTATTAATGATTATATGTATGGTTATATACTTGTAGGCCTTCTTGTGGTCGTTGGTATTTACTTTACTTTGAGGACTGGCTTCGTTCAGTTCAGGCTTTTTCCCGATGGATTAAAGCAAATTATGGAAAAAAATGAAAATAAATCTGCAATGTCATCCTTCCAGGCTCTCATGATATCTACGGCTTCACGCGTGGGTATTGGAAATATAGCCGGCGTTGCAACTGCTATTTCCGCGGGTGGTCCTGGCGCTGTATTTTGGATGTGGCTTATTGCAGTACTTGGATCTGCATCTGCCTTTGTTGAAAGTACTCTGGCTCAGGTTTACAAGGTGAAGCATGGAGAGGAATTTCGTGGGGGACCTTCTTATTACATCCAGAAAGCTCTTGGACAGAGATGGCTTGGAATAATATTCTCAATTTCTCTTATAGCATGTTTCGCTTATGGATTTAATACACTTCAGGCAAATAACATAGTTTCTGCTTTATCATACTATTTTGGAGGCGAATATCCGAGCATTGCAATTCCAGCAATGATAGGCCTCGTACTTGCCGGTTTTACAGGATATATAATATTTAAAGGACAAAAATATATAGCGTTTATATCTTCTATACTTGTTCCCGTTATGGCTTTGTTTTATATGGCACTTGGATTTTATATAATAGTAAAGAATATCGGTATACTTCCAGCTACAATTGCAATGATTTTCAAGAGTGCATTTGATTTTGAAAGTTTTTCGGGAGGCCTTATGGGGTCTGCTATACTTTGGGGAATAAAGCGTGGTCTTTTCTCTAATGAAGCCGGTATGGGTAGCGCTCCCAATGCTGCTGCAGCTGCGCAGGTTTCTCACCCCGCAAAGCAGGGCCTTGTTCAGATGATATCTGTATTCATAGATACACTGCTTATCTGCAGCACATCTGCCTTTATCATACTTCTTTCTGGAGTAGATTATACTGCACTCAAAGCCATGCCTCTTGTTCAGCAGGCGGTGTCTTCTCAAGTTGGAGAGTGGGGAATCACATTTATTACAATTTCTGTGTTCTTGTTTGCATTCAGTTCGATTATAGGAAACTATTATTATACTGAATCTAATGTAATGTTTATACAAAACAGACCTGACGGATCACTTACGATTTTTAGAATTACGTGTATAATCGCTGTCTTCCTTGGAAGTATAGCTGGATACGATCTTGCGTGGAATATTGCTGACGTTCTCATGGGAGTTATGGCCCTTATAAATATAACTGCCATACTTCTGCTTGGAAATACAGCTGTTCTTGTCCTCAAGGATTACTCTGACCAGAGAAAAGCTGGAAAAGATCCTGTGTTTTCTGCAAAGGCTGTTGGCATAAAAAATACTGATGTATGGTAGGATGATTGATTATTAATTAAATTTATAGATCCCCTGAAGAATACTTTAGGGGATCTATTTTATTTAAATATTAAAATCATTTACAAATAAGCTTTATTCAAAAGTTCCTCTTACTGTTACCGCTTTGTCCATTACCATGATTCTTCCTTTTGATATCACTGTTTCTATATCAAATGTATCTGCATTAACAAGCACTATGTCTGCATCAAATCCTTCTATTATTGAACCTTTTCCTCTGAGCCTGTATATGGCTGCCGGATTTGATGTGACCGTCATAACTGCATATTCAACAGGGACCTTATCTACAAGTATTGCATCTTGAATCTCTTTGTAAAGTGATGTTACTTTTCCTACACTTATTCCTACTACTCTTCCCTGTTCGTCAAATTCAGGAAGAGAGCCTTGGCCGTCTGAAGACATGGTGACATTTTCAACGGGAACGCCCTCTTCAATAAGTATCTTGAGAGCAGATGAACACTTTACTTCTCCTTCTTCAAAAAATCGAGGGATACTGCTTGTAGTCAGGTCTATTATCCCTCCTGTTTTTGCATATTCTATACCTTTTTCGAATAAAAATTCATTTCGATTCATATGAGTGGGTATTATGTTTTTTATTGGTATCTCTGTATTTTCAACGATCTGTTCTAATATATCTATCATTCTTGGAGAATCTCCAACATGAAAGTTTACAGTTCCAGCTTTTTTACTGAGCATTCCGCCAATCCTGGCTTCAGATATTATGCGAGTTATTTCTTCAAATGAGGGCTGAGAACATCTGTGGTCTGAAATTGCAATCTCGCCTACTCCTATAATCTTGTCTATAAAGACTATATCATCTGTTATTGATCCAGTCAGAGTTAATACCGGCACCTGATATGAACCTGTATTAACAAAAGTCGTTATTCCTTCTTCTTCAAGTGCTTTTGCCTTTGCAAGCAAATTTGCCATGCTTCTTGTGGTTCCATCTGTTCCAAGACACCCAATTACAGTCGTTACCCCTCCTTGAGTTATATCACTGATCATTATTTCCGGAGTTCTGGTGTTAAACCCGCCTTCTCCTCCTCCACCCGCTATATGAACATGTGAATCTATAAATCCAGGAAATAAGATTTTACCTGTGGCATCTATTTCTGTATATTCGACAGATCCACTCAGCTCCACAACTTCACTGATTTTGCAAATTTTATCTGCTGTCAGCAATACATCTCGCCTTCCCAGATATTTTGGAGCGTACACTTCTGCATTCTTTATCAATGTTATCATAACTACCTCCTGTTTAGTCTTTAAATCCGCTTTTAAAAAATTAAGCCGTTTTCTTAATACTCAGGTTGCCCTTAGCGCTTCTTATTTCAAACTTCGATTCCACCTTTTTATATATTCCATAATGCGACCTTGAGATAAGTGGGAAATCACACAAAAAACGTCCTTCTCCTATTTTGTAATCCACTTTAAACCCATTGTTTTCTGGTATCTGTATGGTGGTATTTCCTGTGTTCGTTCTTATTTCAATATCATCTGGTCTGGAATCCATCTCTATATTTATATGCCCAGAGTCTTCTTGAATCTTTATGTCTTCAATATCACCTGAAATATTTACATTTCCTTTTTTTGAAGATACCACAAGATTTTCCACATGATCAGAAGCTACACTTATATAGGCTTCATCAGTCATTATTTTTATCAGATTTATATCTTCCTTTATACCTTGTGGTATTTTAAGATAGAGTGTCTTGTTATTTAAATTTTTTAAATTGTTTTCACTAGTATTTCCATTATATCTTATTATCAGCTTTCCATTTTTTGAAAGAAATTTTATTCTATCTATGTCCGATAAATCTTCTTTATATGCTTCATCAACAACGATATAATCTCCTTCATATTCTGAGATTTCTATATTTCCCCATGCCCATATAACATCTATCTGTTTTATATGGCCAGACGGAATTTGTGCCTCACCTGTGGAGTATTCTTTAAGCTCTCCAAAAAAAGTATAGGGGTCCATACCAGCAGTTCCCAATTTGAAAAAACCGTTTCCTCTGTCCCACACCGAAAGCGCCGCACCTGCTATTAAGATTATAACCACTATTTTTAAAATAAATGCTCGTCCTGCCTTCATCATTCACCACCCATCGCCATTTTTTAACTATTCAAACTATTCCATTATGATTATTATACTATAACCTTACATAAAAATGTCAATATCTATGGAATATTGTTAACTTTTTACTTTTTAATTTATTAATTTTAAACTAATTAACTGGAAGTATGTTTATATAAATGTTACAATTAATAATATATATACAATACTTAAACAAAAGAAGGGGTTACATATAATGTTCTTTAAAAAAAACAATCTATTTAAATCAAGCACCAACATATCTGTAAGTAGTGAAATCACTCCAAAAAGAATCTCTATTTCCGAGAAAAATCTAGATATACTTCAGGAAATGAATCGTTCAAAGATGATTTCAAGACTTACCAATCAGGTTGAAGAAACAGCTGTCGTAGCAGACGGCTTGATTGCATCCACAAAAGGCATCAACCACTCTATCGAGGAGCAGATGGAAATTATAGACAATGTCGTAGATGAAATTACAAGCTATTCTTCACTGGCCGAAGAAGTCTTTACTAGTATTGAAAGCTCCAAAGAAATAGCTGAAAAAACTGTCGAAAACGCAAACGAAGGTACTAATGCTGTGGGAAATGTACTTGGATCAATGGATGAAATAGAAAATGTTGTAAATGATGTAAGAAAGTCTGTAAACGAACTTTTTGAAAAATCAAAGAATATAGACGACCTTCTCAATATAATAAAAGGCATAGCAACCAGTACGAACCTTCTTTCCCTTAACGCTGCCATAGAAGCTGCCCATGCTGGCGCTGCAGGAAAAGGATTTGCAGTCGTTGCAGGTGAGGTGAAAATGCTTGCGGACAGAAGTATGGAATCCGTGGCCCATATAGATAATATCCTTAATGAAATTAAGCAGAGCATAGGCAATACATCAGACCTTATGCTCTCTGCAATAGACAAGGTAAATGATGGAAAACAGATATCTGAAGCTACAAAACAGGTCTTTGAAACCATTATAGATTCAGCAAGAGAAAATCTTAATGTGTCATCTGAAATAAGCACAGCCATATCAAGACAGACAGATTCCCTTGAATCAGTTATATTTTCTACTCAAAAAATGAGCCAGAGTTTTTCTCAGCTCATAAAAACAGTAGAGCTTACTATACTTAACACTGAGCTTACAAGCACAGCGCTGAGCAGACTAAATAACATATCCACTTCTATACAGGGGTCTCAAAAACTTATATCTTCAAATGATTTAAGCAGTGAGGTTTCGGAATCACTTGTACTCAAGTGCTGTGAACCTTATGGTTTGTCTATTGTTGACCCAATGATCAGCTCTGACCTGGTGGATTCCAGCACATTGTACAATATCCACGGAACACTTATAAATATAGATATCAATGGAAAAGTCTCTCCTGGCATAGCCAAATTCTGGCATGTAAAAGACGACCAGCTTACCTGGGAATTCCAGATAAGAAAGGGCATTAAATTCCACAATGGAGACGTGCTGACAGCAGCAGATGTGAAGTTTTCCTATGAGAGACTACTCAGCAAGGCGCTTGATGCCAATTCTGCATGGATACTTATGGATATAGAAGGTGCAAACGAATATCATAAGGGACAGGTTAAATCTGTAGATGGTATCAAAGTTGTAAATTCCCATACCCTTACTATAAAGCTAACGAGCCCATATACAGGATTTCTTCTTAATCTGGGCCAGCCTGCTTCTGCCGTTATTTCAGCACGTGCCTTTGAAAAAGAAAGTCAACTTTCAGGCTGCGGACCCTACAAGCTTACCAAAAACTCTAACGACGAAATGATACTGCAAGCCTTTGATGAATGTTATTCTGGCGCTCCATATATTCCAAAAGTTAAGATTTCAACTAATGATGCAAATCGTGTTCAAAGAGTCATAGATGGAGAACTTGATTTCATAAGGATAGAAGACGGTATGTCATATCAGGCTGCAAAAAAAGCAAACCTGGAGATCCAGCAATTGGATATGCTCTCTGTTTACTACTTAGGATTCAATTTCAAGTCAAATCACCCTGCTGTTCACTCCAAACTTGTAAGACAGGCTGTAAATCTTGCAATTAATAAGGACCAGATTGTAAAAGAAGTGCTAATGAATTACGGTTCCATAGCTGCTTCTCCACTTCCTCCTTCTATGCTTGAAGATAGCCACATATCTCCTTATCCTCATAATATTCAAAGAGCTAAAGAGCTTATACGTGCAAGTGGTGTGAGTAACCTTACCCTTAACCTCTATACCAGAGATGACGGAGGAAACGGACTCTTTAAGAGAACTGAAAAACTTGTGGTCGAAGATTTAAAGGCGGCTGGATTTAATATAAATCTGCACAGCATCCCATCTGCGGAATTTATAAGGACTCGCGCATATGAAAAATCAGATGTCTTTATATCAAGATGGACTGCTGACACAGGAGATCAGGACAATTTCTTAAGACCTAACCTGACAAAGGACAGCAACGACAACTTCTGCGCTTACCATAATCCCGAAGTAGTTCAGCTTCTTGAAGATGCTAAGCAAATGGTCAATCCAACAAAAAGAGCGAAAATGTACAATGAACTTGCTGAGATTATTCACGAAGATGCCCCATGGGCATTCCTATTTCATCCCAAAAATGGAATAGCACATAAAAAGAACATAGGCGGTGCAAATCTCAATGCTATATCAATAATCAGATATGATCAATTCTTTATAAAAAATATTTAGAAGGAGAGTATCTTGTGGAAAAAATTATTAAATCAAAGCGTATCTGTGGCAGACCTGTCCATTCCTATTTTACCGGAGTGGACAAGTATCTTCATCTTCAGAAACATTGTATATATGACATAACTCCACCAATATCCGAAAATGAATCTTTATTAATTATAGTAAATTCGGGAAAGGGCCTTATTCTGATAAATGGAGTGGAGTTCCCTTTTGAAAAAGGCACCTTTGCCTGGCTACAATCATATCACACTTTTTCCATACAAGCTTTTGCCGACTATCCTCTGGAGATAAGCGTGTGTGTATATGACTACCCGCTCTCCTCTTTTCTCGTATTTGAGGAGCCAGGGTCTGATGTGGTGGCCTCCATAATTGATGCCACTCCAGTTTTATATCCTCAAGGAGATCCGCTTTTAAAGATTCAATCCCTCTTTGATGAGTTTGAAAAGGAAAACGAGTGTTACGACCCCGGAAGTTCTCTTATTAAAGTATCAATACTGGGCCAGCTTTCTGATATTTTTGTAAGAAAGAGCTTGAAGTATCACCTGGGCCAGCCAAAATCAGAAAGACCTCTTGGTTGGAAGGTCATTCTTTACATGAGTGCGCATTTCTCAAAAGATCTCACTTCAGAAAATGTAGCTTCACATTTTGGTTCCTGCGTTTCTGACCTAAACCGTGAACTGCGCAATATAAGTGGGTATAACTTTGCGCAGATACTGAACCGAATACGCGTGAATATCGCTTCAATGGCGCTGCTTTATGAGGGAATGCCACTTTCCTATGTTGCGACTCATTCCGGATTTCCTTCAGAAACAGATTTTTATCGTACCTTTAAAAAGTACATGGGTATAACTCCACTTGAGTACCGAAGTCATATCCTTAACAAGGGTGATGGCATATACAGGGGTATGATCATGGAAAGCACTTTGATGAAAATTCTGAATCACTGCTATTCCAGCTTTTCATATCCTATTAATATAAATAACACAGCAAAGAGTCTTTACATATCAGAGAGCATGGTCAGTGATCTTGTACAAAAGGAGTTTGGCATAAGTTTTAAAGATATTACTTCACTTAACCGTATCAGGCACGCTGAGGCGCTTCTTCTCACAACAGATCTTCCGATCCTTGACATTGCAATAAATGTAGGATTTAACAGTTCGCGCTCTCTTTCAAGGGTATTTCGAACCATACACGGAATGACCCCGGGCGAATACAAGGCTCTTAACAAGGGAGGTTATTCAAATGACGTGCAAAAATAATAACTATCCGCCAATATATGCCAGCGGTCATTATTATTCAAAAAAAGAATTCACTTTCCCAATTAACGCGGTCAATCAGACTGTAAATAATACAACTGTGCTCAAGAACAACAGCGGTATTACTCTGATTTATTTTCGAAGTGGTGAGGGAAGCATAATTATAAATTCCAAGCCTTATGAAATCAAAAGAGGCATGCTTATATGTTTAGGGTCATACCACTATTTCCAGATAAAGCCTTCAAATGTATCCATAGAGCTTATGCAGTGCAGACTGAGCTATGATACTTTTTTATATATGGCCGCCAATCCTTACTATGATTTCTCTGAGATTACTCTGAATCCAAAACCTCTTACTGCATTACTTGAAGGTGAAATGCTTGAAAGGGCTGAGAATATAATTGAAGAACTTGTGGACACGAGCTCTAAAAGCCGAAAAAAAGAAAACTGCAGTAAATACAAAGACCTGTCTCAAAGTGGAAATATATCAGACAGATTTCTTCACAAAAGCGGAAATACAGAGTTTTTTCTGTGCATGAGATTGATAGGAATCCTTCAAAAAACTTATCAGGTGGATTTTTGGAAGTAATATAAGGTCAAAATAATCGCCCATGCTGGGCGCACCCAAAACAAGGCACCCCGGAGAATGTATATCACAGGATGCCTTGTTTGTATTTATGAAAAGGAAAATGTTATAGACTGTAGGCAGTTTCAAAGCCTTCCCACATGGCAAAGCTCGCCTGGCGCGCTCTTACAGCGTCACCTATTACATGAACTTGAGGAACAAATTCTTTAAGTTCAGCGGAAAGTGGGTCATAGTTTCTGGAACCAAGTCCAAATAAGATATAATCGAATCCTTGCAGCCATTCCTCAGAACCATCCAGACGCTGCACTTTTACTGCATGGTCAGTTACCTCAAGAATCTTTGTGTTTACATTGATGTCAACGCCGCTTTCTTTGAGT
The DNA here is from genome assembly GCF_000423525.1 of Proteocatella sphenisci DSM 23131. Taxonomy (GTDB): domain Bacteria; phylum Bacillota; class Clostridia; order Peptostreptococcales; family Filifactoraceae; genus Proteocatella; species Proteocatella sphenisci. The sequence goes on from NZ_AUID01000012.1 coordinate 39,413, forward strand.
TTTCTTATAAGCGGTCCTCTGTTTGGACTGCACACTCCCGTAAGCAGCTGTGGCATCATCTCAATAAGAGTAACTTCCACATCACCAATACTTGAATTGAATCCTCTGATATATGCTGATGGTCTTGCATTTACCATAACCGCTTCTGCCGTCTCACACGCTACAGCCCCACCTCCAAGTACGCATACACGTCCCTTTGGTATTACATATTTTCCCCTAAGGAAATCATGCGCTGTCAGTACTGGATAATCCTGCGTACCTTTTATTGGCGGCACAAGTGGTCTTGCTCCGGTTGCCACAATAACCGCCTCAGGAGCAAATTCTCTTACAGCATCTATAGTAGCTTCTTTATTAAATTCAATATTAACCCCGGCTTTTTTTGCTCTATGGTTTAAATGTACCATCCATTTGGTCATTTCCTGTTTTCCAGGAGAAACAACGGCAAGGTTGATCTGGCCTCCGATTATGCTGTCTGCTTCCCATACAGTAACATCGTGGCCTCTCTCTGCTGCAGTAACTGCAGCGTACATACCACCTGGACCCGCACCTATTACAAGCGTCTTCTTAGGCTTTTCTGCCGGTACTTCCGGAAAATCATATTCTCTTCCTACAAGAGGATTTACATGGCAGTGACACTGTGGACTTTCTGCACTTCTCGAAATACAGCTTCCTCCACAGTTTGCACAAGGAGTTATGTCTTCAAATCTATTTTCCATGGCCTTGTTGCATATATCTGGATCTGCAAGCAGAGGTCTTCCCATGGATACTCCATCCACAAGTCCTCTTTCTACTATGTCAGCCGCATATCTTATGTCGTTTATTTTTCCTACAACGAAAACCGGAATGTTAACCGCTTTACGAATCTCAGATGCCTCATATACATTCACGCCTATATTTTTATTCTGACACGGGATTATATGCTCCATTCCTTCATACTGAGTCCCCCCTGATACTTCTATCAGGTTAACTCCAGCTGCTTCAAATTTGCGTGCAAGATAGATCATATCTTCAAGTGAGTTTCCCCCGATAGTTCTTTCATCTCCTGATACTCTTAGAAATATAGGAAAATCCGGACTTACGTTCTTTCTTACTTGGGCTATTATTTCCAGCATCAAGCGTGCTCTGTTGTCAAGGCTTCCTCCGTATTCGTCCATGCGCTTATTTCTAAGCGGTGACAGAAATGCTCCTGGAAGCATGTATGCATGGGCACAGTGAAGAAATATTCCTCCGCATCCGGACTCCTCTACACGTCTTGCTGCCTCACCGTACTGTTTTATGACAGTTTGAATTTCATCGATGCTTATAGCTCTGCTCACATGACAGTTTGCATTTGTATTCACAGATGGTCCCATCGGCGCTATATTTCTGTAACCACATACAGATTCTGGCCCCGGATGGATAATCTGAGGAATAAGTGTGCTTCCTGTGTTTCCCACTCTTTTCGCAAATTCTTTAAACTGAGGAACCAGATCATCCGAATCAAGACAAGTAGTATTTCCCATATATGGGTATTTTCGATCTACAGTTACCGCATCGATTATAACAAATCCAGTTCCCCCTTCTGCTCTGCGGACAAAAACGTCAGCAAGGCGTTTTGGTACTGTTCCATCAGCTACTTCGTAATCCATGCTCATAGGGGCCATCCCAACACGATTTTGAAGAGTCAGTGAACCCACTTTTAGTGGTGAAAATAATTTTGAGTTTTTCATTATAATGCTACCTCTTTTCATTACTGATTATTTATTTATTTTGCTTTGCTGTCATGTATCTTTGGCATCATCCTTACAATTATAATACCTGCTATAATGCATGCCACCTCGATTAATGCAAGGGTCTGTATTGAAGAAGTAGCCGCTTGAACAACTGCAGCGCCCTGTTCAGCACCTGCTACAGTAGCCCTGTCGATAAGTCTAGTCACGCTGTTTGTAAACATAGGTACGAATACTGCTACTCCAAAAGGTGCCGCTATATCACGGAAAAGTCCGTATGTACCTGTTCCTGATCCTGCCAGTTCACTGGATAATCCGCTCAGTGCTACCTTCATGAATATTGTAGCATTTCCTCCAAGTCCGATTCCCAGGATACCAAGTGATGCTGCAAATATTGCTATTGAAGAATCCGCCTTGAAGAAGTACATTATGGCGCAGCCTATGCCTGTAAGCACAAGTGAAAATGTAAGTATGGATCTTGGCTCTTTTTTGTCTGCCTTAGGTCCGATCAAAATAGCACCAAGTGACATCCCGATGTACATTATCGAAATGGCAAAGCTTGCTATAAGTACATTGTCCGGCTGAGTGTATCTTACAAACACAATTACATTGGTCATGTTAGCCTGCATAAGTCCCTGTGTAAGGAAAAGAATCATCACAGGAAGTATGAATTCCTTACGTGCCATGAATGTACCATTTAAAACAGGGTTCTTAACTTTTTTCTCAACCTTTATAAGGGCAAACAGTGATATGATTGCAACTCCAGCTACAGTCATAAAGAGTGTGGAACCCCAGCCTATATTCTGTCCAAAAGACGGAACGCAAAGGAAAAGACTGAAGAACACAACAACAAGTGCAGCGCCTTTTTTATCAAAATCTACAAGACTTTTCTTTTCAAAAGCCGTTTTCTTTATAACTAATGAGCAGAATAAGAATACCAGAGCGCATATGGCAACGCATACCCACATCATCACTCTCCATCCTGCCGCCTTCATGATCAGTCCGCCGCAGGTAGGTCCGACAACTACTGCACCGCTCGATACCAGCATGTACACAGCAAATCCTTTTCCCATTTCTGCAGGAGGATATTCAGAAACAATATAAGACATTACAACCGGCGCAATAGCTGCAGTACCAATACCTACAACAAATCTAGCCGCCAGCATCAACATCAAAGATGGGGCAATAGCCGTAAGTATGTTACCAAGAGTAAAAATTCCTATTCCTATAAGTAGAGTCTTGCGTCTTCCAAGTACATCTCCCAATTTACCAAGAATGGGAGCACATGCTGCGGCTGACATTGCCAGTGCAAGCGATATCCAGGTAGTATTATTGTAGGCAAGCCCCTGATCCGCTACGAATGCCGGTGCCAGAACTGCTGTAAATCCTCCAATCAGTCCCAACATAAGGGCTGCAACAGCATATGGTATGAATCCTTTTTTATAATCTGTAGCTGGTTTAATATTATTACCTTTTTTATTTAACGCGGCATCCATTATATAATCCCCTTCCTTTTTATTTTATGAAAGGCGGGCTTTGCCCGCCTTTCAATAGAATTATTTCTTTCTCATGTGCGGAATTACTTCTTCCAATCTATAACGCTTTATTGTTGTAGCAAGATCAAATTCTTTAGTTATGCCCTTTTCATACAGACTTTGTATCTCTTCGTCAGAATATCCCAGATCTTTCAGTATATCTTTGTTATCCATACCAAACAAAGGTGCACCTCTCCATATTTGTGAAGGATTGTTCTTAAACTTGTTTATAAGTCCAAGGCCTTTAACTCTTCCCATCATTGGATCATCCCATTCCATTACTGTCTCACGAGCTTTCCAGTGAGGGTCATTCAGGCAGTCTTCAAGTTCGTAAACTCTCTGACATGGAATTTGATTAGCGTGCATCAGAGCCTCTACCTCTTCCATAGTATTCTCTGATACAAACTTCTCAACAGCAGCTTCCATTCTCTGTCCTACAGGTGAATTGATCAACCAGCCTGTAAATCCTTCTGGAAAATCTGGATCTCCAGTTCCAGGTACGGGAAGTCCTATTAGAGGGTATCCACGTTTGCATACCTCAGCCCCAGTCATTCCGATAAATATAGTCTTTCCATCCTTACAAGTATAGAAACTGAACAGTGCCGCCTGTGTATCTTTGTTTCCTGTTCTTGGCATCTTTATATCGTCAGTAGCATACTGCATCATACGTCCGTCCATTATTCTGGCTAAAGCCTCATATTGGGCTACGTCAACGGATTCTCCCTTTCCAGTTAACATTGTACTTACATAACATGCAAGCATTGTCCAGCATGTAGTAAGTCCACACACAAAGTCACTTAGATATGGATTAACCTTTAATGCCTCAGTAGTTCCGTTTAGAGACATGTATCCACTGAATGCCTGTCCAACTGCATCGTAAGAAGCCTTTGTTACATAAGCAGGATCCCCTGTCTGACCATATCCTGATACATGGACTATAGCAAGCTTTGGATTTACCTTCCAGATCTCTTCATCTGAAAGACCCAGTCTGTCATACTGTCCTCCTTTTGAAGACTCTACCCAGATGTCTGCCCATTTTATTAATTTGAAGAAAATCTCTCTTCCTTCTTCTGTCTTTATATCTGCTACCATTGAAAGTTGATTTCTGTGGTTCTGAGGATAGCCATACCATCCACGCTGATTGTCCGGTTTATTTGGAGCTTCAAAATGAATTACCGTAGAACCGCACTCTGAAAGAAGTCCTCCTCCAAGAGGTCCTGCAATATTTGAACCACTGTCCAGTACTTTTAATCCTGAAAGCGCTCCAAATTGTGGAAAATCTTTTAATCCAGCCATATTTATATCTCCCTTATGTTTATTAGTTAAAGTTAAAGTTATTTTTAAAATTACAGGTTTTCAAATTATGGTCTGTAAGCTCCATCTACACTGATTGTAGTTGCAGTTATTCCGCTTGCCAGATCTGATGCAAGGAACATATACACATTTGCTATTTCTTCAGCCTCAAGCATTCTCTTCATTGGAAGAGTTTTAAGGTATCCGTCCAGAATTTCCTGTGGCATTCCACTCACCATATCTGTATTAACCACTCCTGGAGCCACGCCAACTACACGGATATTCTTTCTTACAATTTCTCTTCCAAGACCATGAGTCAGACCTATTACTCCTGCCTTAGTTGTTGGGTATCCTATACCTGAAAGTGAACCGTATACACCTGTTACAGATGCCGTATTTATAATTACACCTTTTTTAGCATCCTTCATGCACTGATAAGCAGCCCAGGCACCGTTGAATACTCCTATAAGGTTTACGTCTACTATGTTCTTAAACTCATCTTCTTCTACTTTGCTGAAAACTGTGTTCATTGAAACTCCAGCGTTATTTATCATAACATCCAGTCTGCCGTATTTTTGAGCTACTGCACCAACTGCACCCATTACTTCATCTCTTGAAGCAAGGTTTGGAGCAAATCCAAGCACTTCTTCCTCTGGATATAGTCCCTTAAGCTCTGCAAGCGCAGCGTCTACTTCTGGCTGAGTTTCTCCAAATATAGCTACCTTTGCCCCATTTTCTATGAATTTTCTTGCTGCTGCAAAACCTATTCCGCGAGTTCCACCAGTGATTACTGTAATTTTATCTTGTACTAGTTTCATGATTTTATCTCTCCTTGTTGTTTAAATTATTTAAATGGTTTAAATGGTTTTCCAGTTCTGTTGTCCTTCTGTTCCTCTTATTTGTCATGCATATTTGTTAATATTCTTCTTTTTTCATCTCTTCTAAAGTTTTCTTCATAAATTCGTACATAACCAGTTTCTAATATGTACCATTGTCCATCAACTTTTTCATACTTGTCTGTATAGAATGCCCCGCCATTAACCTCTATACCCTTATACTTTCCATCTGTAAAAATCAATTTATCTTCTAAATACCATCTTCCTGAAGCTATATTTTCGCTTTCAAGAGTAATTTCTGGAGTGTGTCCTGTGTGCATGCTGATTTCTTCAGGAGGCATCGCACTTCTCAAATAATCTGTAACTTCTTTTGGACTCTTAAAAACAAGTTTTCCATCAGAATAAGATGTGACAATATTAGGTGAAAGCGTAGATTCCAGCTCATCCCAGTGCTTGCTGTCAAGACATCTGAAATATTTTCCTTTTAATTCTTTAATTGCCTCAATATCATTTATATTTTGAATTTCTTTTTCAAGGGCGATTATTCTTTCTTCTAAAGTCATGTCTATAAATCCTTTCTATTTAAAATAATTATTATTTAAATTGACATACCCACGTTGTAGCCTTCAAGTGTTGCAATTCTTGCATCTCTCGCCTTAACTGCGTCTCCAATTACGTTATATGGAATATTAAGCTCTTGGCATTTAGCTTTTAGATCTTCACTTGGACGAGATGTGATTCCAGTACAGATAACTACTGAGTCGCACTCAAGCGTTCCAGGAATGATTTCTTTAGTCTTTTTGTCGGTTATATTGTAATGGATTTCTCCTGGTTTTATTCCTGTAACATCAGTACCTGCCAGTTTTGCTATCTTGTAGTACTTGAGCTCTCCTGGTAAGAACATTCTTCTAAGCATATTCATGCCTGTACCAATACCTTTTCTCTCTATTGCCGTAACCTCTTGTCCTCTTGAAGCAAGCAATTGCGATACTTCTGTACCTACAAGTCCACAGCCGACAACTGCTACATGACCAGTCGGGTTTACTTCTCCCCTTAGAACCTGGTACTGTGAATATACATTAGGGCTGTCAATTCCTGGGATTTCAGGTGCCACATAGTCAGAACCTATTGCAATGATTACATGGTCTGGTGCTATTTCAGCAATCTTTTCTGGGGTTACAGCTGTATTAAGCATAACTTCAATTCCCTGACGCTTAACTTCTTCCGCTTCCCATATTGCCATATTCGCCCAGTCCTGTTTCATGGGCGCAACTCCGGCAAGAGCAAATTGTCCTGAAAGTTTGTCAGATGATTCAAATATTACCGGTTCATGTCCACGTTTTTTAAGTATCTGCGCCGCCATAAGTCCAGCCATTCCCCCGCCGATGATCATTACCTTTTTAGCTTCTTCCGTCTTTGGAAGTCCCTTATATTCCTGAGCTACCATAGGGTTATGAGTGCACGTTATACTCTTCATCTTAGGATCAATTATCGCATCATAGCAGCCCTGTACGCAGCCTATGCAGTGACGGATTGTGTCTTCTTTGCCATCTCTTACTTTTGCAACCCAGTCTGGATCTGTAATCTGAGAACGCCCTATACCTACAAGATCAAATTTACCTTCCTCTATTACTCTGTTTGCCATTTCTCCGGTCTTGATGCTTCCCACACCCATTACCGGGATCTTGATCTGCTTCTTGATGTTGTATATGTTCTCTATATTGAAGCCATGTGCAAGGTTGAATGGAGGAACCTCATATACTGTAGCAAATGACACTGCATTTCCACGGGAAATGTCTGCCACGTCCACCCCTAGATCCGCACTTCTGTTTATGAATTCAACTATTTCTGCTTCTGTCATAGTCTCGTCCATAAGTTCGTCAATACATCCCACTCTCATGAAGAAAGGCATGTCCTCTGGTATGTTGTTACGGATTGCTGTAATTGTCTCGAAAAGGAATCGGCAGCGATTTTCAAAATTTCCACCGTATTCATCTGTACGCTTGTTCATTCCTGGACTAAGGAACTCATGAGGAAGATAGCTGTGCGCTGCATGAAATTCTACAGAATCAAATCCAGCTTCAACTGCTCTTTTTGCAGCAAGTCCAAATTCTTCAACAATCTCATGGATTCTCTCTACTGAAAGATTTTCAGGTTTTTCCAGTACATTTGTTTCGTCAAAGAACAGTTCCGGGCTAAATCCTCCATGCCATAGCTGAACGCTCATCTTGCCGCCAACCTCATGTACAGCATCTGTAAGTTTTTTCAGCTGCTCTACATGATGGTCATTGTAAAGTCCCATATACATGTACGCATGTGGAGCTGGACATATGGCAACGCATTCAAAAATATTAAGTGCACACCCTGCCTTAGCTCTTGCTACATGATATGCTATAAGATCCTCTCCTATATCATGCTTGCTCTTTGTCATTTTTGTGTTCATTCCTGGCAGAATAATTCTGTTCTTTAATTCCAGCCCACGAATTTTAAACGGTGAAAATAATGCTTCATAACTCATTTTGTATCCTCCTTGATCGATTGATTGTATTATATTTTAAATAAAAATTACCGACTTTCATTGTTCATTTAAAACGTTATTAGCTGGACACGTATTCTCTTAATATCCTGTCTCTGTCGGTCTTTCCATTACCTACTCTTGTCAAATTATTTACAAATTCAAAGGTCTTGGGAATCTTGTACGGCGACAGATATTGCCTTAAAAAAGTTCTTAATTCCTCTTCTGATATTCCTGTTGTAGACTCTATAACCGCATGAATGAGTCTTCCCCATTCTTCATCAGGGATGCCAACAACAATTGCATCCATAATGCCCTCATGTCTGAGCAGGGCAGTCTCTACTTCGTTAACAAATACATTTTCCCCACCTGTCACCAGCATATCATTTCGCCTGTCTACAAAATAAAGATATCCATCTTCATCTATATATCCAAAATCTCCAACACTTCTAAATCCATCCTTTGTAGTTTCCAGCTGTTCCTTGTTCATATATTCTGTATCAAAGCATCCATCTGGAAATGTCATATAGATTTCACCAAGTTCACGTGGGGGCAATTCTTTTCCCTGATTGTTGCGAATTGATACCTTTCCATTACATATAGGGCGTCCAATACTTCCAGTATGTTTTAACCACTCATCTCCTCTGATACAAGTCAGCCCTATCACCTCAGTCATGGAGTAAATCTCATGAATTTTTTCCGGCCCCAGCAGATCTATCCACCTTTTTTTGAGCCAGTCAGAGCAGTATCCGCTGGTATGACATATAGCCTTTATAGAGTCAAAGTCTTCGATTTTCAGACCAGGAATCTTAATGATACGATTTAAAAGAATAGGTACCATTTGCGCATATTCTATCTGGTATTTTTTTATCAGTCTTACAATGTTTCCTGCACACAGATTCCTTGGTATTACCAGGGTATTGCCGGAGAACAGACCGTTAAATGCTGCAGTATGAGGTGCCCCATGAAATAATGGACCCAAGAGCAGCTGCCTTTGTTCAAATCCCATCCCAGACATATGAAACCAAATTTGTAAAATGTCATCTGATATTCCACTTGGCATGTTCTGACGTATGAGCTTAAGATTTCCACTAGTTCCCCCGGAAAGTGAGATCATGTTAGGATCTGCCTTGATGTCTTCTGGCATTTCTTCTGATTGTCCTTCCATACTCTCGTACATCTTTTTATAATTTAAGGTTATAGGCACTCCTGGAACTTCAAATTCTGCAAATGCAATAGTTGGTGATATCATATCGCCGATTTCTACAAATTCCTTATCAGCTGTCTTGCTGGAGACTGGAAGATAACAGGCTCCTACCTTCCATATGGCAAATGCTGCAATTATATGTTCAATGCAGTTGGGCCATGCTACCATGATTACCGAACCCGGTTTAATGTTTTTTTCCATAAGCATCCATGCCAGCTTATTTGATTGTATGTATAGTTGACTCCAGGTTATAAAAGAAGTTTTTTCTTCCTTATCAATATAAATAATGGCGGTATCATCTGGTTTATAATCTGCAATGTATTTTAGTTGCATTCCAGCAGTTACAAAATTCGATTGACCATTGTTGAATTTGTTGAAAAAGCTACTGCTCAATATCAATTCCTCCTCGCTATGGATTTTTATACTTATCTTTATTCTCTGATTGTTATAATTGTAACATCTAAATATAATATTCATCGGAAAAATCAATATCACTTTATAACGAACCTGGCTCTATTTGGCGGACAAAACATGTTATAATTATGGACAAAATATGTTATAATACTGTCAAAGTTTAAAACTCAAACAAAAAAAGAGCATGAAATACAGTAAATCCGTATTTCATGCTCTTTTTGAAATTATATCTACAATTGAAGCAGTCTCTGTGCAATATTGAAATAAAATATAAGAGAAAAAGCATCGACTAATGTAGTTATTATTGGTGCCGCCATTATCGCAGGGTCAACCTTAAATACTTTTGCAGCCATTGGAAGCAGGCATCCCACAGTCTTTGCTACTATTACTGTTGCAAAAAGGCTGAGGGCAACAGTGAACGCTATGATTTCGTTTCCTGGATACATTACCAATAATCTAAAAAAGTTTACAACTGACAAAACACTTCCCACAAGAATACTGACTCTCAGTTCCTTCCATAAAACCTTGCCCACGTCTGCAAGCTTTATCTCCGAAAGTGCCATTCCCCTTATTACAAGTGTTGAGCTCTGAGAACCGGCATTTCCTCCCGTATCTGTAAGCATTGGTATAAAGGTAACAAGCAAGGGAAATGTTGCAAAGGCGTATTCATATTTTTGAAGCACGTTACCTGTGACCATTGCTGATATCATAAGTACAAGAAGCCACGTTATCCTGTTCCTTGCAAGAGAAAAGACGCTGGTTTTTAAATATGGTTTTTCTGATGGTCTCATTGCAGCCATAAGTTCAAAGTCTTCTGTAGCTTCTTCATTTATTACATCAACTGCATCATCTATGGTGACTATACCTACAAGCCTTTTCTCATGATCCACCACTGGAAGAGAAAGTAGTCCATATTTTGAAAATATGGCTGCAACTTCTTCTTTGTCATTGTCTGTAATCACTGATATTACATCAGTTTCCATTATGTTCTCCAGAATTTCTTGAGGATCTGAAAGAATCATGGTCTTTATAGATACAACTCCTTCGAGTTTTCTGCCGTCATTAGTTACATAGCATGTATAGATTGTTTCCATATCGCGCGCAAGCATCCTTACTCTGTCAAATGCCGCATCCACAGTCATGTTTTTTTTCAGGTGTATAAATTCAGCTGTCATGATACTTCCCGCACTGTTTTCTTTATACATTAAAAATTGATTTATAAGGTCTCTGGTATCACTGTTTGCATTTTCAAGAACCCGCTTTACAACATATGCGGGCAGTTCTTCAAGAAGATCAACTGCATCATCTACAAAAAGATCTTCAATTATTTCTGCGAGTTCACTGTCAGTTACCGAGTTTATTATGTGCTCCTGGGTATCCGACTCAAGGAAAGAAAATACCTCTGATGAAATTTCCTTTGGAAGCATCCTGAATACCACAATCATTTTTTCAATTTCAAGAGTCTCAAAAAACTCTGAAATATCTACTTCATTCATCTCTATCAAAATTTCTCTCAGATCGATGAATTTCTTATTTTCTATAAGTTCATATAGTTCTAAGTTTCTATTTTCCATTTTTCCTCCTTTTAAAGAGTACCAAAACAGGAAAAACCGCTTTCAGATTTAACTGAAAACGGCCAAAACTTCATATCAGTGCATCTATGGGGCGGGGTTTACCTGACCCGGAGGCTACTTAAATGAACCGTCTGCAGAATATGATGTTTCTCTTGTTTCCGTTTTCATACTATGACTGTCCACTTCTTTACCTCCTTAATTTTATTTTATTAGAATTAGCTTCTTTTGTTTTGAACAATTATTAATTATACCGTAAATTAGAATTAATTTCAAGTTCGATAAAAAAATCAGAGCAGAGGCTCTGATTTTTTTATCAACTATTTATCAAGTTTTACTTCTTTTTCCGGTTCGCACTCAGTGCCTGCATCTTCACGCCATTCACAAAGCTCATCATCTGCTTCAAGCTCTACTTCTTCGCTTCCATCTTCAAAGATTTCGTCTATGTCATCAAACTTATCTTCTACAGCTCTTTTTTTTACCTTTATCTTCGCTTTTATATCATCTGTCATATCTTTAAAATCTTCAGACATTTCTTTGCCTGCTTTTTTAAGGTCATCTACTTTTTCAGACTTGACTTTATTTATGTTGGTTACTTTTCCATCTGAGTCTACTACCTTTACTGTAACCTTGTTTATAACGGTAGCACCAAGGCCTATGACTGCAATGACTGGAGCTATGACTGCACCAATTACTCCCACAGTGACAGGAATACTCAAAACTACTTCTCCGTCATTTTCAACTATTATTCTGCTTACATTCCCTTTTCTGATATATTCTTTAAGTGTCGATATAATATCAGAAACCTTACTGTCTTTTTCTTGTTTTAAACCTGGCTCGGACTGTATAAGAATTATAGCTTCTACAACATCTCCATTGCATTCGTTTAATGCATCTCTGGCCTCTTCAAACGTTACACCTGTTCTTTCAACAATTTTGTCTATTTTTTCTAAAGTTACCATAAAATTTCCTCCTTATTTTATATATAATGTTTTATTTGTTTCTGGCTGGCATTGAGCCAAAAAGTATATCGTGTGTAAATGCATATTTTTCAAGTGCCTCAAGCTCCATTGCTATATGATGCATATTCCTGTTTTCCTGAGGTGCCATTATTTCTTCAATCTCAGTTCCCTGCTTTCTTTTTATATAAACATAATGCTTCCACAGCCTGTTCTTTATTTTTTCAAGAGTTGAGGGTTTTTTCATCAAAGCTGTTACAAAAATCTTTAGCTCTTGTGCAAGTTCTGGACTAAATTCACTGTTTGCAATTTTTTTCCCCATTATCCTTGACTCTTTTTCATCAAGCTCCTGGCATAAAAATTTTACATTATGCCAAAATTTAAAAAGCTCATCCTTAGTTTTTATTTCCTGATTTTTGGCCCACACATATGCATAGAGGCGCCTCTTATAGTCCCATCTTCTAACAGGACTTGCAAGCGAAAGTGCCGGAATTAAAAATATATCTTCATTAAGAAGCATAGCACCAAAAACTCCCGGCGGTTTCCCAACCTTGTTATTTTTAAGAGAAGTTCTTTCTACTCCACAAGTTGGGCTTCCATCCATGTATATGAATGCATCTATCTCAGATTTTTTGAGTATATCCATGCATACATTGGACGCAGAGAGTATATCTGCCGTGACATCAACTCCATTTCTTGTGATGACCTTTGCACGACCTTCTATTACGTCCCTGCCACTGTCACCTTGTATCCTTATCTGAGTTCTGGGAGTACCCATACCTGACATAACTTCTGGACATACCGGACACCATATAAAATTGGACATGTCTCTTCCAAATTCGGAAACGAGATCCCATCCTTTTCTATTGTATCTGGTTTTTGCACCATAAGCGCAGGCACTTATTCCTACACGTATCTTTCTATGAACTATATTATCCATACACCCTCCATTTGGTCACAATTTCATATCTGATACTATTTATACCCTTCTTTGGACGGTCTTTAACAAAAGATATCATATAATTGAATTAATTTATTACATATTTTCTCTGAGTGTATTAAATTCTATTGTCACTTTGAACTGATCACCGTCTATAGTCACTCTAAAATCTCCATTACAGGCATTTGTAAAACTCTTGGCTATAGAAAGCCCAAGCCCGTTTCCTTCTGTTGCCCGGTTCTTGTCTCCTCGTGTAAACCTTTCTGTAATTTCTGTTTCAGAAAAATCCAGTTCATATGCAGCAATGTTTTTTATTTCTGCAAAGGCCCTATTGTCCTTTTCATAAAGATTAATAAATATCCTCGTATTGTCCATAGAATATTTTATAGCATTATCTATTACATTTTGAAATACTCTATATAGCTTTTTCCCATCCCCAAGTATCATCAAAGGATTTTCAGGCAAACTCTGCCTTATGGTCCTTCCACTGGTTTCTATGGAATCTGACATATCTGCGAGCGTCTGCTCTATAAGTTTTTTCATGTCCAGTTTTTCCATTTCAAGCTCAAAATTTCCACTTGTACTCTTCGAAAGATCAAAAAGGTCTGATATTATATTTTTTAGTCTATATGATTTTTTCTTTATTACTGCGATATAATCTCTGGCCTCAGCAGGCATTCCCTCTGTTCCTTCAAGCAGATCCACATATCCGATTATCGAAGTAAGCGGAGTTTTGAGATCATGAGATACATTGGTAATAAGCTCTGATTTCATTTTTTCAGCTTTCACAGCCCCCTGGACCGCCTTGTCAAATCCTTCTGCAATATTGTTGATATCATCTATAACTTCGCTGAGTTCCCTGCAGGATGCAAACGGAATCTTTTGACCCAGATTTCCATTTCTTAGTTCTCTGACACCTTTTGCCATCTGCGAAAAATCTTTTATTTCCTTTGCCGCCGGCTTAAGCAGGTAAAAAACAATCACCGGATAAGTCACTATAGCCCAAAGAGGGCCCCCTGCAGCACTAAACACAAGATTTATCAGAAGCACTGCCATCACAAGAATTATCCACCTCGTATATCTTTTTGAGAGTTTTTCTCCCATGAGGCTGTTAATAGCAGTCCTTATATTCATGGCTCTTATCCTGAAAAATTCCAGGACTGCCCTGAAAAGAGATTTCATCCATGCAAGGCTTCTGAAGACAAGCGTGTATCTCAGAAGTTCCTTTCTCTTGATCCTCTTTGCGAAGTTTGTCACGAAATATATGTTGTAAATCACAAACAGCGCCGAAAGAAGCCAGAGCAGCGTTATTATGACCTCTTCATTTGCCGCTTTGTCTATTATGCCCTGATAAAGCAATATAAATCCTGCACCAAAGCCAAGCTCTGCAAAAAACGTTATTACAAGAAGGATGTCAAAGTAAACCCTGTCATAAAGACGGATGCTTACATCATCTCCCTTTTTGCCCTGCCCAGCAAAAATCATCAGCCACAGCGCTCCTGCAAGTATAGCGCCTATCCCTGCCACAGTGCTGTAGAATATTATGCGGCCTTCCGGAGAATCCGGATTCATGTGATATCCCTGTTCAGTCAGCATCTGCTTTGGCACCGCAACCTTTATTGTCACATCTTTGTAGGCGCCATTTTCCATATAGCTCTGTCCGAACTCATTTACTATATATCTGCTCTCAAGATTGCTTTGCGGCGATATCCCAGGAATGATTCCATCCTCAAGCACCGTCCTGCCATCTGAAGTGACCAAGTACCTGTATCCCTTCTTCAGATATTCATCAAGGTTGGCTTGCATGCTCGCTCTTGCTTCGTCATCCGGATAATAGTTCCAGCCACCCTCAGAATTCTTCTCCGAGAATTTGAGCGGACCTATCATGTCTGCTATTTCCTGCGTGTCATAATATACTTTTGAGTTATAGTAGCTCTCTCCCTCGATGAAGACTGCCACGCTTTCCAGGCTTCCCTGATTTGAAATGTTCAGGGTTATCGCTGACATTCCTGCTATTATAAATATTACTGCTATGAATTTAAAAAATCCGTTATATAAATTTATTTTCAATTTTGTATCCAATTCCCCACACCACCTTAAGATATTTAGGCTCTTTAGTATTTATTTCTATCTTTTCACGGATTCTTCTTATATGGACCATTACTGTATTTTCTACTGAATATGCTTCTTCATTCCAAACTCTTTCATAGATTTCCTCAGATGGAAAAACTCTGCCTGGGTTTTCCATAAGCAGCTTAAGGATCTTATACTCTGTCGCTGTAAGATTTTCTTCTCTGCCATCTACTATTATGGTTTTGGAGTTCTTATCAAGTTCCAGGCCTCC
This sequence comes from Proteocatella sphenisci DSM 23131, assembly GCF_000423525.1. Taxonomy (GTDB): domain Bacteria; phylum Bacillota; class Clostridia; order Peptostreptococcales; family Filifactoraceae; genus Proteocatella; species Proteocatella sphenisci. Next base: position 54,736 of record NZ_AUID01000012.1, read on the forward strand.
TACCCTTATCATTTCACCGCTCTGAGAAGTCCTCTCCTGGAGCCTTTTTGAACTTCCAAGATAAAGGTATCTCCTGAGTTGAGATTTTACCCTTGCAACCAGCTCCATTGAATTATATGGCTTTGATACATAATCGTCTGCACCCATGCTGAGCCCAAGTACCTTGTCGCTGTCCTCTGTCTTGGCCGAAAGTATTATTATAGGAATGTTTCGTTTTTCCCTTATCTTCATTGTAGCAGAGAGTCCATCCAGCCTTGGCATCATAATATCAAGTATTATAAGATCCACCTGTTTTTGCGCTATAATTTCAAGTGCCTCTATCCCATCATGTGCAATCAGCGACATATAACCTTCTTTTTCCAGTATTTTTGCAACTGAATTTGCAATCTCTATATCATCATCTACTACAAGTATTGTAGCTTCTCCTTCTGATGAAGCTGTTATTTTCATATTCAAGATCCGTCTCCTTTCATCATATTTTTTAATCGTGAATTTATTGAGCCTATGGATATTATTGTACAAACAAATTCTTAAGTGAGTATCTATATTTTTCTTACATTTTTCTTACATTATAAGCAAGTGTTGAATTTATACTTGCTCTAGTGCTATAATAAAAATATAAAAAACAAATACACAAAGAGGTGAAATGTGAGAGAATTATTAGAAAAAATGGTAGAAGAAAGCAGGGAATTTACGCAAGGTGGCCAACTTGCCAGCTACATACCTGAGCTTCTTAAGTATAACAAGGACGATTTGGGAATATACCTTATAAGAAATGACGGAAAAGAATTCTACGCTGGTAATTTTGATAAGAGATTTACAATACAAAGTGTATGCAAGCCCCTTATTCTCCTTCTTGCCCTTATTGATAATGGCGAAGATTACGTAACCCAGCGAGTAGGTGTTGAATCCACAGGAAAAGCCTTTAATGCAATCATGGATTTCTCGCAGGTTGAAGATCTAAAGGATCACATAAATCCCATGGTAAATATCGGTGCTATTGCAATGTGTTCTATGATAGAGGGTAAAGATAAGGATGAAAAGTTTCAAAGGCTCCTCGATCTCACAAAAAAACTCTCTGGAAATGAAAACATAGGGGTAAACATGCAAGTGTTTGAGTCCGAAAGAAAGACCGGAGACAGAAACAGGGCCCTTGCCTATCTTCTTAAAAGTTACGGAACCATAACAGATGATGTAGATGACGTACTCGATGTTTACTTTAAAGCATGTTCTATAGAAATAACTTGCAAAGACCTTGCAAATATAGGATTTGTACTTTCAAACAACGGAAGATCCAAATCCTCTGATGAAGAAATAGTATCAAAAAAATACACACGCTTTGTAAATGCCATACTTATGACATGCGGGATGTATGATGGCGCAGGAGATTTTGCCATAAGAGTTGGTATCCCTGCCAAAAGTGGGGTTGGTGGTGGAATCCTCTCTGTCGCTCCAAGCATTATGGGCATAGGCATATATGGTCCAGCTCTTGATTCAAAAGGAAACAGCATAGCCGGAATAAAACTTCTTGAAAAGCTTAGCAACTCCTTATATCTAAGCGTATTTTAAACAAGAAAAGAGGTGCAAACAATACTGCAACCTCTTTTTTTATCCATTTACCAGCTGGAACCTCCTCCTCCTCCAGAACCTCCACCAGAAAAACCTCCTCCCATGCTTCCACCAGAACTCGTTGTACTCTGAGGCTGAGGGGTGGTCATTGCAGAGTTGAAACTGCTCATACTGTTATTAAGCGCATTCGCAAATATTATCGTATTGAAATTTCTTCCGTAGCTGTCAGTCCTGTACCAGTCAGGCGGCTGGGTCACTATTGATTCGAAATTTTTTGCCCACTTGTCTGTTACTCCAAGTACCATTGCATATGCCAAAGTGCTGTAAAAATAATGTGGATTTTCTTCAACAAGCATGTTTATCCTGTCTTTTTCTGCAGTCTGCAAAAATTCCCTAAAGCCGAGCATTCTTCCATAATACTGATTACCGCTTTCAGTCCTTTTATCACACATGAATGACATTGCGCTAAGAACTGCTGCGCCTGCAAGTGATATTGCAAGAGGCATGAGACTGTTTTGAGTAATGCTCAGATAAAGTGCAATGCTCCACGCGATCGCACTCAATATCGCAGACAGTATAAGCGCTGCATAATATCCAAATTTCTTTTCTTTATATCTGTTCCAGCTTACTACATACATAAATCCCCACACCGGTATCATTACTACAATAGCGCCAACAAGGGAAAGTATGACTGTCACAGCAAACGTGTCGCCAAATCCTGTATTTATAGCCGGCATAAAACCGATAAATGCAATCAGAAGCGATGCAAGCGAAAGTATAGCTGAAATGAAAATGTTCATTTTTTTATATATCCTATTATCTGAATCATCCTGCCATGAAGATTTTACCATCTCTTTTACGGCGCTCATGACTTTATAAAATTTATGTTCCAGTTCACTTGTGCTAACACTCGAACCATCTCCAAATTCATTAAAAAGTGATTCAAACATAGTTATTTCATAGGCTTTGGCATTGGTGTCCAAATCTTTGAGTTTATGAAGCGTAAATGTTTTTTTAACAGAGAGAATTTTTTTCTCTGTTATTTCCTCTATTTCAAGGTATCCTTTATCCGCCCAGTAAATTATGAGTGAAGTTACATCCATAGGATCTACCGAATTATCTATTATAAATCCTGCATCAGCTGGAGTGACTCCTTGTGGAGCATAAAATTCTACAGTCTGCACAAAGGGCTTACTTTTCCCCTTTTTAAACCAGAAAAAAGCTCCCAGACCAGTAATTAAAGGCATTATGAGTAAATAATATTTTTGCACCATGTCAGCCGGATTGGTTTTTTTATGTGCTTGACTGAAATACCCTTCTTGAAGCGGAAGTGCAACAGTAAGCGCCTCATAGGGCTCCAGCTTGCTGTTTAACTTTCCAGATATAACATTGCCATCCACGCTGTACTTGACGCCCTCGCTCGCCTTACTCCCCTGGGTTCCATAGGTAAAATTAAGTTTTTCACTGTCAAACGGCTCTGGCATCTCTATCTTAAATTTTACATTATCTATAAAACAGTCCCACTGAGTACCAATAAGGTTAAAATAAAGTTCATCCATATCATCCAGATAATCATAGCCAATTTCATATACATAAAGTATGGTGTATTTTTGCTTCTGAGCTGCAAAGGCATCAGCATTACCTATCTTTATCTTAAAGTATCCACCTTCTTTGTAGGTTTCAAAATCTTGACCAGGAACACTCACAGATTTTACTTTTGCAGGTTTTCCTCCGTTGGTTTTAAGAGGAATACTCCTTATTATCCCATGTCTTTGCTCGCTAAAATTAACTTCTAACACTTCGGTTATAGTGTAGTTGTTATCCAGATCCACTTTCATATCTATATCATAAGAAGAAATGTTGAAGGCCTCGAGCGCAAGTGCGCTTTGAGGAAGCAAGGTCAATAAAAGGGCTATGATTATTAAAGAAAGTTTTTTCAAAACATGGCCTCCTATCTTAGTATTTAAAATTGAACCTTCACATTTTCTCTTTCAGCCTCAACAGCTTCAAAGAAAGGATATTTCTTAAATCCTGCCATGTTTGCAACAATATTTGAAGGAAACATCTCGATTTTTGTATTGAGTGCTCTTACTGCCCCATTGTAGTATTTTCTCGCCTGAGATATCTCGTTTTCAAGAGAGGATAGCTGACTTTGAAGATTTAAAAAACTTGTATCTGCCTTGAGATTTGGATAGTTTTCAGAAACCGCAAAAAGAGACTTTAGCGTTCCAGAAAGCATATTTTCATTTTGAATTCTATCATCCATACTCTGAGAACCCATTGCCATATTCCTTGCACCTATTACTTTTTCCAAAGTTTCTTTTTCATGAATAGCATATTGCTTTACTACTTCTACAAGATTAGGAATCAGGTCATAACGCTTTTTCAGATACACGTCCATAGTAGAAAATGCTTCATCAGATTGATTTCTCAGTTTCACAAAAGTATTGTAATAAGATATAGATATTATTCCTAAAATTACAACCAAACCCAAAACTACCATAAGTGCTCCACCCATAAGATTACCTCCTCAGTAATATTAAATCATGTTAAATTCTACCATCTGGAATTTAAAAATTCATAAGTTTGCTCTTCTACATGCAAAATCTGATCTATATCTGGATTTTCAATCACTTTGTGTGCCTTCATAGCCTGTTCAATCATTGTTACTATATCAAGAAAATTTATTTCTTTTTTTAGAAACTTGGCCACAGCCAGCTCATTGGCCGCATTGTAAACGGTCGTCATAGAGCCGCCTGATTTTAATGCTTCAAATGCCAGCGCCAGTCCCCTGAAATTTTCCAGATCAGGTTCTTCAAAAGTTATCTGCTTCAGGGTTTTAAAATCGAGCCTTTGTCCCCCAAGAGGTCTTCTGTGAGGATAATATAGAGCATACTGTATAGGAAGCCTCATATCGGGAGTTCCCAGCTGAGCCATTATGCCTCCGTCCACAAATTCGACCATAGAATGGATTACACTCTGTGGCTGGACCACTACCTCTATATCCTCAGCTGCCAGTCCAAATAGCCACTTTGCCTCAATGACTTCAAGTCCCTTGTTTACCATGGTAGCCGAATCTATAGTTATCTTTTTTCCCATAGACCAGTTTGGATGTTTAAGCGCGTCTTCTAGTTTTACATCTTTCATCTGCTCTATGGTTTTCCCTCTGAAGGGCCCCCCAGATGCAGTAATTATTATCTTGCTTATCTCCCTTTGGTCTTCACCTGTAAGGCACTGGAGTATGGCGCTGTGCTCACTGTCAACAGGAAGAATCCTGACATTTTTTTCCTTTGCAAGAGGCATTATAATATGCCCTGCAGTCACAAGTGTTTCCTTGTTTGCAAGGGCTATATCCTTACCCGCATTTATTGCAGCCACCGTGGGCCTCAGACCCATCATTCCCACAACCGCCGTAACCACCATGTCTGAATCAGGATGCTGGGCTACCTCAATTAGACCCTCCATACCAAAAACCACTCTAACCCCAGTACCCTCAAGGTTTTTTCTAAGAAGCTGTGCATTTTTTTCATCTGCAACGCTCACAAGTTTTGGAGAAAACTCCCTTATCTGGTCCTCCAGCAGTTTAATATTAGAACCCGCAGAGAGCGCAACCACCCTTATGTCCTCATTGTTTCTTGCTACATCCAGTGTCTGAGTCCCTATCGATCCTGTAGAGCCCAGTATAGCTATATTTTTCATTTTCATCTAAATTTCCTTTTCATTTTTAATTATTTAAATATACTTTGCTTATATTATAGCATAAATATATAATACCCAAACTCGCTATAATATAATTTTTTTTGAATAATATATTAACTATTGCCCTCTCTTTGTCGATTAATAATATTGTAAGGCAAAATTTTATTTAATACATTAGACTGCGAAAGAGGTTTTTATGAAACGTATTGGAATTTTTAAAAAAACAGACTTTAATAATGGCAAATCGACAAGTATCAAAAAGCGGATTACAAATGCGATTACAGCTATAATTATAGTTCTTAGTATAGTCCTTGGAGGTCTTGCCGGATATCTTTCATATTCCTCTTCCATGGAAGCACTTGAGATTTCCATGAAGGAAACTGCTGAAATTGCGTCCACTCAGATTTCTACCCAGCTTAAATCTTACAAGGATATAGCTTACGAAATAGGATCCATCGCAAAACTCTCAAATCCTGATATATCCTTGTCTGAGAAACAATCAATAATAGACAGCAGATTGTCTTCGTATGGATTTATCCGCGGGAACATAATGCTTACAAATGGAACAAGTATATTTGACGGCAACGACTACTCAGACAGAGAGTATTTTCAGGCTTCCATAAAAGGTGACTCCTTTGTATCCGAACCTCTGATAAGCAAGGTTACAGGAAAGCTCACAACTATAATTTCATCCCCACTTTGGAAGAATGGGATTTCTGGAAGCGAAATCGTGGGAGTCATATACCTGGTACCTGATGAAAATTTCCTCAATGATACAGTAAGAGAAATTAAAATAGGAGATTCTGGATCGGCATATATGCTTAATAATAGTGGTACCACTATAGCCAGCGCCTATCCTGAAAATGTAGGTATAGAAAATACAATTGAGGCTTCTAAGTCAGATTCTTCACTTAATAAACTGGCAGAGATACAAAAGAAAATGATACAAGGATTAAGCGGATTTGGAAAATCTACCTACGCGGGAGAGATTGAGCTCAGCGGCTATGCCCCTGTTCCAAATACCGATGGATGGAGCATAGCCGTGACCGCTAAACAAAGTGAATTCATGGGCGGAGTATCTAAGGCTATCTTATATGTAATAGCAAGCATAATTGTTTTTGTGGCCTTAGGAATTATTATAGCAAGAAAGTTCGCCAACTCTATTTCATTACCAGTAATCGAATGTGCAAAAAGATTAAAAATGCTCTCAGAGGGTGATCTCAATTCTCCAGTTCCAGTAACAGATGCAAAAGATGAAACCGGAGACCTACTCAGGGACTTGAAAACTACAGTTGAGACTCTAAGTGCTTCTATTTCTGAAGTATCATTCAACCTTATAGAGATGGCAGACGGCAATCTTAATGTCCATATGTCAGGCCAGTATATGGGTGATCTGGAGCCTCTTTCAAGATCTGTAAGTACTATCAATACAAACCTGAATGAAATAATGGGAGAAATAACCATGAGCGCAGACCAGGTATCAAACGGTTCAGATCAAGTTTCTGCAGGAGCTCAGGTCCTTGCTCAGGGTTCAACAGAGCAGTCCAGCTCAGTGGAACAAATAGTAGCTACGGTAGAAGAAGTGTCTTCACTTATACAAAAGAGTTCTGTAAACGCTTCAGATGCCAGCAACAAGGCAGAAGAAGTGGGAAAAGATGTCGACATCTGCAACCAAGAAATGCAGCGCATGATGCAGGCCATGACAGAAATAAACGCCAGCTCCAGCGAAATAGGAAAAATAATTAAAACCATAGAAGACATAGCATTCCAGACTAATATTCTTGCCCTGAACGCAGCAGTAGAAGCAGCAAGAGCCGGAAGTGCCGGAAAAGGATTTGCCGTTGTTGCAGACGAAGTAAGAAATCTGGCTACAAAAAGTGCCGAAGCTGCCAGAAATACTACTGTCCTTATTGAAAACTCTATTACTGCAGTTGAAAATGGAAGCAGCATAGCAAACAGAACTGCAAAAATAATGCAAGACGTTACAGAACATACAAAAATGATAGTTGAGGCCATACATGAGATATCCTCAGATTCTGCAGAACAATCCAGTGCGATAGTAGAGCTTGAGCAAGGTATCGACCAGATATCATCTGTTGTCCACAGCAACTCTGCAACAGCCGAGCAAAGCGCTGCCTCAAGTGAAGAGCTTTCTGCTCAGGCAGATTCTCTTAAATCTCTGGTATCCAAATTTCAGCTTGCAGATTGAATAAGTACAGATCGTATATACATGTATTAAATAATCCCCGCGAAAGAGACTTGTACAAGGTCTTTTTCACGGGGATTTAGTATTTAGGATAAAGAATATAAATATATACCTGAGTCCTTATCATATTTTTTTGAAATTACATCTCTCTTTACCAGATAATCTATGTGAGACATGGTCTCACCCATTGCAAACCACTTCTGATTATCAGGAAACTCTTGCCATGAAATCCCCCTCAGATTCCACTTCATCCTCTGAGTTATTTCATAAGCATTAAGGGGCCTGTCAAGGTCTTTTAGTATCTTGATTGTGTCCTCAAGCCTTATCCTGTGATGCTCAAGAATTTCATCGACCCTGTCAGAAAGTTTTCCTCTGCTCTCCCTGTGGCCAGCAAAAGTTATATTCACGTCCAGATTTTTTATCATCTCAAGGCTCTTCATGTAGTCTTCCAAAGAATCCTCCACGCCCTGCCATGAAGTTATGTTTGGGGTTATATCAAACAACACATGGTCCCCCGAAAATAGAAGCTTTTCATTTTCCAGGTAAAGACACATGTGACCTGGGGTATGTCCCGGGGTGAGTATACATCTGAACTCATAATTTCCAAGTTTTATTATATCCCCGTCAGACATTGTAAGAGCCTTAAAAATCCTGTCCGGCATATATTTTCTTGCCTGATTTGTACTGCTTAGCCGCTCTGATACATCAGATGGAAATCCCTCATGTTCATAGATAATTTCCATATTATCCCAGCTTACCCCTTCAATATCTCCAATGAGATACTTATAGTCTGTCTCACCCATGAATATCTTGCTTTGGTCACCTGCAAGGCGCCCTACTATGCCGCAATGATCCCCATGAAGATGTGTAATGAAAAAATCCGTTTCCGATATTTTTATCTCCAGTTCTTCAAAAGCCTCTATCATAGCACTATAGCACTCATCTCTGTTGAATCCAGTATCTATCACCAGATTTCTTTTATCGCTCTTTATAAGATAGGAATTCAGATTCCTGAGAGGGTTTTCTGGAAGGGGTACAATTACCCTGTATATTTCTGGCTTATCATAAATTTTTTCTACCATTTAATTCCTCCTGTCATTACATCATTTGAGCAAGCTTTGGCAGATTTTCTCCATCTACTCTGTATACAGTCCACTCATCCATAGGTTTTGCACCCATCTGAAGATAAAAATCTATAGATGTCTTGTTCCAGTCCAGGCACCACCAGTCGAGTCTGCCACAGCCTCTTTCAACTGCTATGGTACCAAGGCATGCAAGCATTGTCTTTCCAAGACCTTTACCCCTAAACGCTGGATCTACATAAAGATCCTCCAGATAAAGATTTGCTCTTCCAAGGAACGTCGAGAAATTATGGAAAAATAACGCAAACCCGGCTGGTTGTCCATTATATTCTCCTATTATTACCTGCGCCTGTTTTTTTTCAAAAAGAGATTCCATAAGTATTTCCTCTGTTGCAACTACTTCATTTAAAAGCCCCTCATAGTCGGCCAGCTCTTTAATAAATTTAAGTATAAGCGAAACGTCTGATTCATTGGCGTATCTTATCTTGAAACCTTCAATTTTAGTATCATAATATTTGGTCATTATTTTCTCCTTATTTTGATTTTTATTATAAAGTTTACTTATAATAATTATACTATACTTCTCCACAAAAAACCTCTCGAAGATAAAAAAGAGGCAATTGTTTGAACACTATGCCCAAAAATCACCTCTTTTATTTAAATTCATATTACTAAGCTACTTCTTCGCCTAAGCCAATCTTGTTCTTTTTTTTAGAGCAACATACCAACCTCTGCAACACTTACTACCTTTCCAACCAGTTTGATTTCACAGATTTGTTTTTGCCCATTAAAATTATAAACTACCTTATTTATGCCACCAGGATTTTGCACTAGAGTGGTTCCCTTCAATCCATTCAGTGCACTTCCTGAAAATGACCCATTGTGAAGCCTGATTCTAATTGCATTTATAATCGTACTGCTGCATGATCCCGTACCACAGGAATCTGTAAGATCGTCTACCCCTCTTTCAAAAGTAGTGACCTTTATGTGGTCTTGATTAATAACTTCAATAAAGTTTACATTTGTTCCTTCCTTAAAAACATGCCTGCTTCTGTTCAGGGCATTTCCATACTTGATCATGTCTTCTCTGGTCCTTATATTGTTCATGTCGCAGTATACGCCAATATGAGGAACTCCAACTGGCATATAACTGTATATTATTTTCTTTCCAAGACATTCTATAATATTGTACATCTCCAGGGATTTTAAATCTATTTCTCCCATATCTATACTCACATATCCTGTATCAATTTGCTTCCCTTCCTGGTCTTCTTCTTTTATAATTTCTGCCTTCATTTGTCCTGCAGCAGTTTCAAATGTCATTTTTTCATGAGCAATATCGTTGTCATAAGCAAATCTCGCTATACATCTTGCCCCATTTCCACACATTTTTGCCTCAGAGCCGTCAACATTGAAGATTCTCATCCTGAAATCCGCTGTTTTGGAATCTTCTACAAATATTATTCCATCTGCTCCTACAGAAGTCTTTACATTGCAGTCTCTTAGCGTTAAACTCGATTTTCTTTGGTCATCAAGCTTGAGTTCTCGGTTATCCATAAGAAGAAAATTATTTCCGTTTCCATTTATTTTGATGTATCTTATATTCATATCATCTCCTAATTTTAAATATCATTCCTGACAAGATCTTCAAAGTCTTTTGTAGTTGCTTCCCATCGAATAGTTATATGATTTTACGTCATTTTCAACTATAGTTATTATCTAGTGTTGCAATTTTCGTGCCATTAATCTATTTAATAACAAGCTCACTTCCACTTCTTCCCAGATTTTTCTTTATTATTCCCATGTTTTCGAGCTTGTCCATTATCGTTCTAACTTCCTGTTCAGAAAGCTTTGAGCCTTTTGTTTCAGCATTTTTAGATATAGCTCTCCTGCCTATTCCTTTTTTATTTTGACTGGCAATTTTTATTTCTTCAATTACAAAAATTACTTTTTCTTCCTCAAGATATGACTTTGTGGTTAAAATCTCCTTATTTTTTAACCCATTTTCCCCCATTTCACTGCAACCCGTTTTTGAAAAAATACGGTCCTGTGACGATTTTTCCAAAAATCCGGCATTCATTTTCTTTTTTAGATTTGGTGGTAAGTCTCCCATTTCTATCAATTCTTTATCGAGATATGTAAAATATTCTATATAATTTTGCAGCTCTCTTGCATTGCCTTCCCATGTATATTGTTCAAAGAATTTCATTACTTCTTCTGTTATTTTATACTTTCCACCCATCTTATTCTTCATGGTCTCTATCAGCAGGGAAATATCTTCCTTGCGATCCCTTAGTGGAGGAATTTCTATCTGTATGGTATTAAGCCTGTAATACAAGTCTTTTCTAAATTCCCCTTTGCTCACCATTTCTTCAATACTCCTGTTTGTGGCTGCAATTATCCTTACATCTACACTTATTATCCTATATCCTCCAAGTCTCATGACTTCTCTCTCTTGTAACACTCTGAGAAGCTTGACCTGTAAGGCACTGCTCATTGCTTCAATCTCATCTAAAAAAAGTGTTCCTGTATGGGCAAATTCAAACAATCCCAGTTTTCCGCCTTTTTTGGCTCCCGTAAAAGCTCCTTCCTCATGTCCAAAAAGCTCTGATTCAAGGAGATTATCAGGCATGGCTGCGCAGTTCAGGGCTATAAAAGGTTTACTTCTTCTTTGTGAACTGTTATGAATAGCATGCGCAAAAAGTTCCTTACCCGTTCCACTTTCCCCTTCGATCATTATCGGAGCAGAGGTTACTGCCATTTTTTCTGCAATCGATATAGCCTCTTTCATAGCATCACTGTTACCTATTATGTCACTGAATTTGTATTTTGCAGAATGCCCCTTTGTAAGAAGCTGCATCCTGGCCCCTTGTTGCCTGTTTTCCTCTTCCGAAAATCTGTTGAGTTTTATAAAAGTTCCTATGTTTCTTTCATTCTTGTATATAGGAAACACACTGATATTTATATTTGAGGAATTGATTTTTATTACTTTTGCATCCATTTTATTTTCTCTGTGTATGGAGATCTTCTCATAAGACTTAAGTATATTTTCAAGGTATTCACTTATCTCAGGAATAATATCATTTAGTTTTTTTTCTGTTACAGCATCTTCATCGCAGCCTATTATACTAAGCGCTTTTTCATTTATTGCAAAAATACGTCTGTTTTCATTTATACCGATAATTCCGTCATCAAGGGCGCTAAGCAACCTTTCAAACTGACTTTCGAGCCTGCTTGACTTTCCGTAAAGCCTGTCTATACTATAATTCTTATTTGCCATTTTCTGAAAATATCTTGTGAATTTTTCAGTCTCAAGGAGTGCTTCTTTATTGAGCTTAAGAGCAAGTTCTACTATTGTTTCAATATCTATGCTCCTGTGACCTATGTCTATGATTCTCCCTACGCCCGATGGCACAAATCTGTGTTCTCCAGGAGTAACTGCAATATCCAGATTTGGATAAGTCTCTATTTCAGGATATACAGGAACAAACTTCACGTGATTTATTCCTAGTTGTGAAAGTCTTGAAATAACTTCTTTTGCCATTACACTGCTCATATTTACAAGCATCGCCTCGGTGCCTTCAGGTAGCTCAAGTAGCTCGCTTATATTATCCTCTGTAAGATCTACGCGGAGTTCAATGTACTCTGCATCTTTTCCTATTTTAGATTCTCTTTCTTTTTTTGATGAGAATGCGTCGGTGGTTATAAGATACAAATTAGCCGCTTCTACAGACTTGTTGTTTTTCAAAGCTTCGTTTTTTTCATTATATGTGGCAGTATTGTAAGTCTTAATCTCCAGCTGGTTTTCAAATAGACTTTCAATCTGCTTTTTGTAAAATTCTGCTACGTCTCTTCCTTTTGTTATTATCACAAGTTTTTTCTTTTTAGACCGATTCTTGTTCGTTAACATATGCAATCCTCCATTTGAAATCATTAACCCGTTTTGTCCCATTTATCTTTAACCCTTTTATTATAACATTAGTTGTTAAATATAAAACATTTTAAGAAAGAATTTTTAATCTTGAGATAAGGGGTATATACAAATAAAGCCTATATAAAAAAAAGGGAGGTGTTTTATTGAAAAATATTATAGAAGATCGAATCAAAGCATTTATCAAGAACCATGAAAAAAGCCATCATCTTGAAGATATCTGGCAGGAACCTCTTTTTGCATATGCTTCAGCAGATGATCCCATGTTTCTTGAGCTGAAAGACAGTGTTTCTCCTACCCATTTCATGCCCTCAGATTTCATGGAAAATCCAAAAACTGTAATTACATACTTTCTGCCGTTTCAGGAATATGTGGTGGAGAGTAATGCTTATGGGCTTTACAGTTCTGTAGAATGGGGGCGGGCATATGTTGAGACAAATCGCCTTATACAGCTTATAAATACTGATATTCAGTTGCTCATGGAAGAAAATGGATTCAAATCCACCATAATTCCAGCCACTCACAATTTCAATGAAGATACATTAATCAGCGACTGGTCACAAAGACATGTGGCAGTCATTGCAGGGCTTGGAAAATTTGGCCTTAACAGAATGCTGATCACGCAAAGCGGGTGCTGTGGAAGGATAGGAAGCATAATAACCGATATGCAGCTTGAACCTACGCAAAGGCCTGCAGGTGAATACTGCCTTAACAAGCATAACGGCACATGCACACTCTGCGTAAAAAAATGTGTCAATAAGTCGCTTTTTGAAGACGAAAATTCATATGACAGACATAAGTGCTATGAAATGTGTCTAGAAAATGCAGACAAACTCGGTGAAGTTGGCCTTGCCGATGTATGCGGAAAATGCCTTTCAATAGTGCCTTGTTCATTTATCAACCCCGTATCTCGAGTATAAACAAAGGAGAAATTTTATGAGTATCTTATTAAACAGCGAAAATTTTGCAGCGGAAGTTCTCGAAAGCAAAATGCCCGTATTAGTGTATTTTTTTTCACCTACGTGAGGCGCGTGCACATCGCAGACCCCGATAATCGATGAACTTGTATTTGACAGTATAGGTAAAATAAAAATAGCAAAACTCATGGTTAATGATGGCAAAGATATTGCCAGAAAATACAGAGTAATGTCTATACCTACGATGATACTTTTCGAAAAAGGGAATGAAGCAAAAAGACTGGTAGGTCTTCATCAGAAAGCTCAGCTCAAAGAAGAGCTGGGACTGTAAAAAAATAAAAAAGCCACCTGAAATAATTTTGAACTTATCCACATTAGGATATCAAAAAATTTCAGGTGGTGTTTTTTTCGAAACTTATCCACATTTACGATGCTTTAACTATTTTTCTCCAAAAAGACATTCAGATACCTTGTAAAAATCTTCATCACGTTTTCTTATTACTTCTTTATCTCTTCCATTTGAATAGTCATAAAAACCCTTGCCACTTTTAACTCCATAATTTCCATCATTTACGAGGTCTGACAGTATTGAAGACACCTCTTTAGTGTTACTCAGATCTTTAGTCAGATATGAAGATATGTTATAGAAGGTATCGAGTCCTCCAAGATCCGCTATTTCAAGCGGTCCAAGGCATGCGTATCTTATACCCAGACCATATTTGAACACGTTGTCAATATCTTCCTTGCTTGCAATTCCCTCTTCTATTATATGCATGGCTTCACGAAGCACTGCAAACTGGAATCGGTTGAGTACAAATCCCGGAGCATCCTTGTTTATCATAATCGGCTGCTTACCTATAAGTTTTGATATGTCATAAACCAGTTTAGACGTTTCCGCTGCAGTCTTATCTCCATTAATTACCTCTATCAGTGGGATTATATGTGGAGGATTTATCCAGTGCATCCCGCAGAAACGCTCTGGATTTTTTACAGCTTCCGCTATCTTTGTTATCGAAAGTCCCGAAGTATTAGTCGTAAGTATAGCATCTTCTGGAGCTGTCTCAGATACTTCTGACCAGAAACTATGCTTTATATCCATATTCTCAACTATTGCCTCAACAACAAAATCTGCACTTCTGAAACAGTCTTTTGAACATGTGAAGCTGATATTTCCCATTATATTTTCAGAATCCTGCTTTGTAAATATTTTTTTATCCACCGATGCGCTCTGGTTTATGTTGATAAGATTCCTGCTCCTGTCCAGATATTCATCTTTGAGGTCGTAAAGCGTAACCTTGTATCCGCTCTGTGCAAAGGTCTGCGCCATTGATGAGCCCATGACTCCAGCTCCTGCAATCACAATATTCTTTATATTTTTAATTTCCATCTCAACATCCCCCATAACAAGTGTATTTTATCCATTATATTAAATATATTGTATCATATCTAGTTTATATATTTCTATACTACACCCATTGATCCTAGTATTATTATTACTAAAACTGAAAGCGTTGGTATTATTACTGTACACATTCCTATATCTATATATGACTGCTTATGTGTAAGTCCCGTAATTCCCAGAAGTGTTATCACTGCTCCATTATGAGGAAGAGTATCGAGTCCTCCGCATGCTATGGATGCCACCCTGTGAAGTACCTGTGGATTGAGTCCTATCTGCTTTGCAGTTTCCAAAAAAGTATCTCCAAGCGTTGCAAGTGCAATACTCAAGCCCCCTGATGCCGAACCTGTTATCCCAGCAAGTACAGATACTGAGATTGCCTCAGAAACAAGTGGATTGCTTGAAATTCCAAGCAAAAACATCTTTACTATTCCAAATGCAGCAAGGGCAGATATTACATTGCCGTATCCTACTTCTGACGCAGTATTCATTATTGCCAGAAACGAACCCTGGACTCCATTATTTATTGATGACATCAAATTATCGAATCTCTTGAAGTGAATAACCATAGTAATAAGTATTGCCAAAATAAGTGCCGTTATAAGCGACCAGTTTCCACTTACTTTACCAATTGTAGTACCATAAGTTTCAATATACCCTGTATCTGACATAGGTATTATGAATCTTGATATTACAAAATTTGCCACAAGAACTATAATTATAGGTAACACAGCCATTCCAAATGATGGCAAATCTGTTCTGCTTGACTGAACAAGTGTCTCATTTTTGTGTTCACCATAACCCTCACCTTTTTCTACTGCCTTAGCTATCCTTTTATTTATCCAGAACAATCCTCCACCAAACATTATAATTGAGGCTACAACTCCCAGTATAGGAGCCGCATACGCATCTGTTCCAAAATATTGCATTGGAATGGCATTTTGAATCTGCGGAGTTCCTGGAAGCGCCGTCATCGTAAAAGTGAAAGCTCCAAGTGCAATACATGCTGGAATAAATCTCTTAGGCAGATTTGATTCTCTAAACAAAGCTGCTGCTATAGGGTATGCTGCAAATGCAACAACAAAAAGAGAAACACCTCCATAAGTAAGTACGGCACAAGAAAGTACTATAGCCATAACTTCTCTTTTCTTTCCAATCTTTTTTACTATGAATTCCGAAATAGCCTGAGCCGAACCCGAATCATCCATTAATTTTCCAAACAATGCTCCCAGCAAAAATACCGGGAAATACGATTTTACATATCCTCCCAGACTTACCATAAACACTTCTGTATATGTAGCCATAAGATGGGCATTACCAGTTCCAAGACTTCCCAGTAAAACCGCAAACAGTGCCAGTACGGGCGCAAGTATAATAACCGAAATCCCTCTGTATGCAAGATACATTAGCAGGCCCAGCGATAATATAATCCCTATTACTCCTATCATGTAAAATCCTCCTTAGTTTATATTTGTAAATTAACCGGCAGTCCAGCCGCCGTCCATTGTAATTGCAGCTCCTGTTATGTGACTCGCAGCATCTGAGCACAAGAACTTAGCGGTTTCAGCGACAGCATCAGGTTCAATTAGTGTCTTAATTGCAGATTTTTGAAGCATTATCTTGCTCACTACCTCTTCTTTACTTATACCATGACTTTTTGCCTGAGCATCAATCTGATTATCTACAAGAGGAGTTCTCACATATGCAGGGCAAATTGCATTTACAGTTATCCCGAGTTCCCCGCCTTCTAAGGCAGCCGTCTTTGTAAGTCCTATAAGACCGTGTTTTGCCGAAACATAGGCAGCTTTGTATTCAGATGCCACAAGTCCGTGAATAGAATCCAGATTGATTATCCTGCCCCAGCCCTGAGACTTCATAGAGCTCCAAACATACTTGGTCAAAAGAAATGGTGCTGTCAGCATAAGACTTATCATGAAATCCCACTTATCTTCAGGGAATTCTTCTATTGAACTTACAGTTTGAATTCCGGCTACATTTACCAAAATATCAACTTTTCCATACTTTTGTATTGTGTAATCTACTAGTGCTTTACATGGTTGTCTTTTGCTGAGGTCGCCTGTGAAAAAATCGCAACCCAGTGTCTTAGCCGCTTCTTTTAATCTTTCTTCATTCACATCAGCTATAACAACCCTGGCTCCTTCTTCTGAAAAAGTCTTGGCAATAGAATATCCAATTCCACTTGCCCCTCCAGTTATAATGCTTACTTTTTCTTTTAACATAATTTTCAACCTTTCCTTCAAATAATAACATATGTACCATAAAAATAACGTTAGCATAATATATAGCAAATATCCTGCCAAAAAACTATAAACCTGTGTTTACAACAACTATAGCTTCATTTTTTTTGTAAACAAAAAAATCCCTACTGAAATCATGATTTTTAAATCAAATTTCGTAAGGATTTCTGAACATTATTATTATTCTCTCTATTTTTTGTAAACTTTTCCGTACACAAATTCTATTTTCACTCATTTGTGTTCACTTTTCCGTACATCATACTTAGTTTTCGTCACTTATTTCGTATTTTTTCATTTTTTCATAAAGACTGGTTCTGCTTATTCCAAGTGCATTTGCTGTTTCAGTCTTATTATTTTTATGGTGAATGAGGAAACTCACTATAGCATTAATCTCTACTTCATCAGTGATTTCCTTCAAAGTTTTTGTATTAAAATCTTGCTTTCTTCCTGTCAACGCTTCAGGAAGATGTTCTGGAAGTATGGTTAAACCGTTTCCAAGAAAATTCACAGCACGTTCAAGGACATTTTCTAGCTCTCTTATATTTCCAGGCCAATCATAAAGCTTTAGGTATTCCAAAGTTTTATCCGAAATTCGCCTGGTTTCCATGTCTTCCTTAGCAGTAAATTTCTCTACAAGAAATTTTGAAAGCTCCGTAATATCATCTTTTCTTTCCCTCAAAGGTGGAACTTTTATAGTTATCACATTTAGTCTGTAGTAAAGGTCTGACCTGAATTGTCCAGTTTTTACCATTTCTTCCAAATTTTTGTTCGTAGCTGCAACAATCCTTACATCTACGACCTCTCTCACACTTGCACCGACTTTTTGGATCTCTCTGTCTTGAAGAAACCTGAGTATCTTGACCTGCATGGACATTGGCAGATCACCAATTTCATCCAAAAAAATCGTCCCAGAATTAGCTGCCTGAAAAAGACCTATCTTTCCGCCTTTTTTAGCTCCGGTAAATGCACCTTCTTCATATCCAAACAGCTCCGATTCCATGAGCTCTTCAGGTATGGAGCCACAATTTATGCATATGAATGGCTTGTTGTCTCTTTTGCTTGAACTGTGGACTGCATGAGCAAAAAGTTCTTTGCCTGTACCGCTTTCTCCCAGGATTAAGACATTTGAGTTGGTCTTTGCCACAATTTTTATGTTTGTCTTGAGTTGACTTATGCTTTTGCTGCTGCCAATTATGCTGTCCACATTGTATTTTGAAGAATTTAATTTTAAAAAACGACTTTTGTATAGATTAAGCTCTGTCTTCATCTTATCTATCTTTTCATAGAGCTTCTTCAGATCATCTACATCCTTGAACAAAACTCGTCCAAAAGCGCCTACAGTTTCCCCATCTTTATTTATTGGAATCCGCGTTGCGATCATATTTTTTCCGTTTATCCTCTGTGTTGATTCTATATCTGCAATCCCAGTTTCTACAACTTCAAGAAGCCTTGTGTTTTCTATTATTTCGCTGACATTTCTTCCCAGGGCATTTTCCCTTTTTATTCCCAGAAATTCTGCATATGCATCACTTATCTCTTCTATAATGCCTGTTTTATTAATTATGACTACGAGCTCATTTGTAGAATGTATTATTGAGTCTAAAAACCATGTCGAGCTTATGCTGTCTTCCGTTTTTATTATACTATTCATTTCCACCCTCTCAAATAAGATTCCACAATTGCCTCTTAATTGTCCAGAAGCTGTACCCCAACTCCAACGAGTCCTGGTCCAGTATGAACTCCCAGAGCCGGACTTATCTGTCCTTCAAATATGTTTTTATATTTGGAAAGCTTTGCAAGCAGTTTATCTTTTACCTTTGCAGCATCTTCAACCGCTCCCCCATGAACTATAGCCAGATTGTAACGTTTGCCTTTAGAAGCATACTCTACAGCCAAATCTATCATCTTGTCCAGAGATCTCTTTCTTCCACTTATCTTTGCCACATTATAATATATGCCTTCATCGTTGCATGAAATTATAGGTTTCAAATTGAGAGCAGTCCCCAGCATAGAAGACACAAGACCTATCCTGCCACCTTTTTGAAGATATTCAAGAGTTGATACACAAAAGAATATCTTTGACTCAGGCACAACTTCACTTACCTTTTTCACAAGAGTTTCAAAATCCATTCCTTCGCGTATATATTCTGCAGCCTGAATAGCCACCATACCGCCTGCAATTCCAATATTTTTAGTATCTATGACCTTAATATTAAGTCCTTCATAATCCTTAGTCAGAAGAGAAACCATATTATATGTTCCACTAAGACCACTCGAAAGTGTAACCACAAGCACATTTTCGTAACCTTGGGCTTTTATGGCATCTAGTATGCCCATAGCTTCTGCCGCTCCAGGAAGAGATGTCTTTGGTATTTCAACTGAGAGATTTTTATACACTTCTTCCGCCTGTATATCAACTCCATCAGAATACTCTCTATCTTTATATATAATTTTGAGTGGAAGAGAATATATCCCATATTCATTTATTATTGAGGAAGGTACATCTATCCCACTATCTACGAGTAAAGCTGTCTGTTGTTTCATAAAATCCCCTTTCAATTCTCCCAAAATATATGTATTACAATATATATATTACATCGTTTTTATCATTATTTCAAGTAGTTATCGAAACTGTATCAAACAAAAAATCGACAACCTGAGCTGTCGATCTGAAATAAACTAAATTAATATTCACTTTTTCATGTTATTCATATGGTTTTTAAACTTCGTAAAAGTTTCCTCACTTATAACATGTTCAATCCTGCAAGCATCCTCAACTGCAGTTTTTTGTTCAACCCCAAGCATCACAAGAAATTCACTTATAAGCTGATGCCTTTCATATATTTTTTCTGCTATATTTTTTCCTTCATCAGTAAGTATTATCATCCGGTTCTCGTCCATTTTGATATATCCATTACTGCTGAGCTGTTTCATGGCATTACTTATACTGGGCTTGGAGAAATTTAATTCTGTAGCTATATCCACAGATCTCACATTTCCGTTTCTTTTTTGGAGTACAAGTATAGTCTCTAAATAATTTTCCGCAGATTCATGAATTTTCATAATACACCCTCCCCTTATTTAATATATTTTATCAGATATATTATGATTTATCAATGCTTACATCTACAAAAATGTCGCTGTGATTTTATCTTTTAAAAGGCTTAGCCATGATTTACTTACATCATTTTTGCAAGTCAGCTCCACCTGGTGCACCATCTTTCCTTTGCCATAGACCCTAAGTGTCCCAATCCTTTGCCCTGCTTTTACAGGGAGCTCTAAGTCATCAAAAATGGCTTCTGTAGTATATTCTTCTGGCTCAAAATTTCCATAAATAACAAGGTCTTCTTCAAGTACCCCTTTTATCTTTCTGAAACTTCCGTTTATCTTTATACTCCCTGCTTCAGCTCCCTTATTGAGAAGCTTGAAATACCTGAAGTCTCCAAATCCATAGTCCATCATTTTTCTGGTATCTCTGAAGTTTCCGTCTTTTTGCTGCGCTCCAAGGCTTACGCTCAGCAGCCTCGTTCCATCTTCTTGTGCCGTGCCCACAAAGCAATAACCTGATTCTGGTCCCATCCATCCGGTTTTAAGTCCGTCAACTCCCTCGTATTTTCCAAGGAGCTTGTTTGTACTTTCAAGCTTTATCCTTCTCACTGGTGTATTTGGGTCTTTGTATATAATTATGTCTTTTTCGCTAAGAGATGAGTACCTCAGTGTATCTTTTTCTTCTATGAGCTCCAGCGCAATCTCTGATATATCAAGTGCAGTGGAGTAATGGTTTTTGCTGAGAGTAAGCCCATTACATGAAACAAAGTTGGTGTCTTTGAGGTCCATTTTCTGAGATTTTTTATTCATGAGCTTTACAAATTCCTCTTCGCTTCCTGCAAAATATTCAGCCAAAATTACACTTGCATTATTAGCCGAGTTTATTATTATTGCACTTAAAAGTGAGTCAATTGTAAGCATTTCACCTTCAAATATCTTTATAGTAGCTCCTTTTGTGGATGCTGCTTTTTTTGATACGCTCACAAATGTATCTAGAGAAATATTTTTTTCTTCAATTATGTCAAAGGCTGTTGCCACGGTCATTATCTTTGTGACAGAAGCTGGAAGCCTTCTTGTATCTTCATTTTCTTTATATATTATCTGATTGTTCTCAGTTTCCATAAGCAGTGTGCTGGTGCCTTCGGTGTAGAGGTCTGGCTGGGCTAAAACTTCCATAGCGAAACCATTCAGTGCAATCATAAGGGCGGTAAGTAGTGCAATTCTTTTTTTCATAAGGAATACCTTTTTCTTTCTAAATCTTCTTCAAAAATCTAAATTTGTTTAATAATATTTCATCTCTTTAAATTATCTTACTATCTGCAGCTGTAATTGTCAAAAATATTTAAATACACAAGATTATATTTTAAGTGAAAAATTATTTTTACGTTTTTTTAATGCCTGCTCATTTTAGGATAATCGTTTTCATGCTTTTGTTTGATTCTAAATATTCTAAAAATTAAAAATAGTGCGTTGACAAAGCAAATTTTTGATTATATAATCTACCTCAAGTTAAAGAATAATAAAAAAGGTGATGAATGGGTAAAGTAACTGACAAAGTTTTCAGAGAGCTGTCGTTTGGTGAGAGGCAGCAGCGTAAATCAGTGAAGCTCCCCCAGGAACCGTCCGCTGAGGCTTTTGGGCTTAGGTTGGAACGTAACCCCACGTTACAGGGGAAGGATATTAAGGCTGCTCAGCCCAGTATCTGATTAAAGTGCGGCAGTTTTTTGCCGAATTTGGGTGGTACCACGGAAACTATGGCTTTTCGTCCCTTTTTCAGGGATGAATGGCCTTTTTTAATTCAAAAAATTAAAAATACAAATTAAGCAGAAGAGAGTTTTCTGCAGGAGGAGGAAGACATGAGCAGATCAATTAAAATATTTGACACTACACTTAGAGATGGAGAACAATCACCAGGGTGCAGCATGAATCTTAAGGAAAAAATAGAGGTAGCAAAGCAGCTCGAGGCATTGAAAGTGGATGTAATCGAAGCAGGATTTGCCATAGCTTCTCCTGGAGACCTTGCTTCTATTAAGGCTATTGCTGCCGAAATAAAGGATTCTACAATCTGCAGTCTTGCAAGAACTGCAAAGGGTGATATCGATGCCGCATATGAAGCAATCAAAAATGCTGCTTCTCCAAGAATACACACTTTTATCGCCACTTCACCCGTACACATGGAGCATAAATTGAGGATGACTCCTGATGAGGTAGTGGAAAGAGCTGTTGCGATGGTATCTTATGCTAAGAAATACGTATCTGATATAGAGTTTTCAGCTGAGGATGCATGCAGGAGCGACCTTGATTTTCTGGTCAGAATTATTGAGCAGGTAATCAAGGCTGGCGCTACTACCATAAATATCCCTGATACTGTGGGATATATTACTCCACCTGAAATGTTTAATATCATATCTCACATAAAAAACAATGTCCCTGGAATTGAAAACATAGTGCTTTCGACTCACTGTCACAATGACCTTGGAATGGCTGTTGCAAATTCACTTGCCGCTGTTTCTGCAGGAGCAGACCAGATTGAATGTACTATAAATGGAATTGGAGAAAGAGCCGGAAATACTTCTCTTGAGGAAGTTGTAATGGCTTTAAAAACCAGAAAAGATTTCTATGAGGCAGCTACAAACATAGATACTCACTCCATATATCGTTCGAGCCGTCTTATCCAGACGATAACAGGAGTACCTGTTGCTCCTACAAAAGCAATCGTGGGAGCCAATGCATTTGCTCACGAATCTGGAATACACCAGCACGGAATGCTTTCAAACAGAACGACTTACGAAATAATGACCCCAGAATCTGTAGGCATCCCTTCTACTACTATGGTCCTTGGAAAACACTCTGGCAGACATGCATTTGAAGACAGAATAAACGCACTTGGCTACAGCCTTTCTAAGGAAGATCTGGACATCGCATTCAAAAAATTCAAGATTCTTGCTGATAAGAAAAAACTTATCAAGGATATGGATATTGAGAGCATCATTTTAAAAGACACTGAAATAGAAGATAAAAAGCTTGAACTTGAGAGCTTTGTTATAAATACTGGAAATGATATAACTTCAACATCTGTAATCAAGCTTAAAGTAAGCGGCAAAAGCATCGAAAAAGTATCTACCGGTGATGGCCCGATAAATGCTTCTTACAAATCTATAAACAAAATTTCTGGACTTGCAATCGAGCTTGTAGACTACTCCCTTCATGCACTTACCGACGGTGAAGATGCTCAGGCCGAAGCCATAGTAAAGATAAAAATAGGTGAAGGCGGAGATGTTATAACAGGAAGAGGAGTATCCACCGACGTCGTGGAAGCGAGCATAAAGGCATATGTAAATGGAATAAACAAATATTACGCTGCATAATTTTTATACATCACAGTTTTATACAAGAACGGAGATATTAAAATGAGAATGACAATGACTCAAAAAATACTTGCTATTCACGCAGGGCTTGAAAATGTAACAGCCGGACAACTTATTGAAGCTGATATAGATCTTACTCTTGCAAATGACATAACTGGTCCGGTATCTATTGCCGAAATGCAAAAAGCCGGTTTTGACAAGGTTTTTGACAAGGAAAAAGTATGTCTTGTAATGGATCACTTTGTTCCGAACAAGGATATAAAATCCGCAGAGCAGTGCAAAATCTGCAGGGACTTTTCTAACGAACAGGGCATCGTAAACTTTTTCGACGTAGGTGAAATGGGTATTGAGCATGCCCTTCTTCCTGAAAAAGGCCTTACTGCTCCTGGAGAACTTATCATAGGCGCTGATTCACACACCTGTACCTATGGCGCCCTTGGTGCATTTTCTACGGGAGTTGGAAGTACAGACCTTGCTGCAGGAATGGCTACAGGAAAAGCATGGTTCAAGGTTCCATCCGCAATCAAATTCAATCTTAGCGGGAAGCTTCAAAAGTGGGTTTCTGGAAAAGATGTTATCCTTTATATAATAGGAAAGATTGGCGTAGATGGTGCGCTTTACAAATCCATGGAGTTTACAGGAGAAGGTGTCAGCACACTCTCAATTGATGACCGTTTTGCAATCTGCAACATGGCTATAGAGGCCGGCGCAAAAAATGGAATCTTTCCTGTTGATGAAACTACACTTGCATATGTGAACGGCAGAGTAAAAAGAGAATTCAAAGTATTTGAGGCAGACGAAGATGCGCACTACGATGAAGTAATAGAAATAGATCTAAGCTCACTTAGGCCTACGGTTGCATTTCCACACCTTCCGGAAAACACGCGACCTATAGACGAAGCAAAAGGCGTTGAAATACAGCAGGCTATCATAGGCTCATGTACAAACGGCAGAATCGAAGACATGAGAGTAGCTGCCGAGATACTGAAAGGCCGCAAGGTTTGTAAAAGTGTACGTACTATAATTATACCTGCAACTCAGGCAATATATCTTCAGGCTCTAAGAGAAGGACTTATCGAAATATTTATAGAAGCTGGCGCAGTTGTATCAACTCCTACCTGTGGACCATGCCTTGGGGGATATATGGGTATACTTGCTCACGGAGAAAGATCAATCGCAACCACTAACAGAAACTTTGTGGGAAGAATGGGTCATGTGACTTCTGAGGTGTATCTTTCAAACCCTGCAGTGGCAGCAGCTTCCGCAATAACAGGAAAAATAACAGATCCGGCAGATATAATGTAGAAGGAGAACAATATGATAGTTAGAGGCAATGTATTTAAATATGGAGATAATGTAGACACCGATGTAATTATTCCTGCGAGGCATCTTACGACTTCAGATCCGGCAGAACTTGCAAAATATTGCATGGAAGATATAGATTCAGATTTTGTAAAAAATGTAAAACCTGGCGATATAATCGTGGCAACCAAAAATTTTGGATGTGGCTCATCAAGAGAGCACGCTCCCATAGCTATAAAAGGAAGCGGAATCTCCTGTGTAATCGCATCGAGCTTTGCCAGAATATTTTACAGAAATGCTATTAACACAGGGCTTCCTATAATGGAATGTGCCCCTGCGGCAGAGGCTGCTGAAAAAGGAGATATCCTTGAGATTGATTTTGAGACAGGTATCATTACCAACATAACGAAAAACGAGAAGTACCAGTCTGTTGGCTTCCCTGACTTCATTCAAAAAATAATATCTGCAGGTGGCCTTCTTAATTACAGAAAAGCGCAGGTGTAATAACATGAAATTTAAGATAGCTGTTATAAAAGGAGATGGCATCGGTCCAGAGATCGTGGATCAGGCCATAAGAGTAATAGACAAGATAGCCGAAAAATACAATCATACTTTTGATTTCAGCTTCTGCCTTGCGGGTGGAAGTGCCATAGATGCAACCGGAAATACGCTTCCAGAAGAAACCATAGAGATATGCCGCGAGTCTGACAGTATTTTGCTTGGGGCTGTGGGTGGCCCAAAATGGGACGCTATGCCAAGTGGCAACAGACCTGAGAATGCCTTGCTTGGAATCAGATCAAAACTCGATCTTTTTGCCAATATAAGACCGGCCATCATGTATAATGCACTTTCGGATGCCTGTCCTATAAGAAAAGAATTCATAAGTGACGGTTTTGACATGGTTATAGTAAGAGAGCTTACCGGAGACGTTTACTTTGGAGAAAAAGGAAGAACTCAGTCGGGCGGCGTAACCACAGGATACGACATAATGAAATACAGCGAAACAGAAGTTGAAAGAATTGGCAGAAGAGCTTTTGAAATGGCTATGAAGCGTTCCAAAAAACTGTGCTCTGTAGACAAGGCTAATGTGCTTGAGACCTCAAGAGTGTGGAGAGAGACAATGCACCGCATAAGGGAAGAATATCCCGAAGTAGACTACAGCGATATGTATGTAGACAATGCGGCCATGCAGCTTGTGAGAAATCCCGGACAATTTGATGTTATCGTGACTGGAAATCTATTTGGAGATATACTTTCTGACGAGGCAAGTATGATAACTGGCTCCATTGGCATGCTTCCTTCAGCGAGTCTTAATGAGACTGGATTTGGAATGTATGAACCCATTCATGGCTCTGCACCTGATATCACGGGAAAAGGAATTGCAAATCCAATTGCTACGATACTTTCTACGGCCATGATGATGAGATACTCTTTAAATCTTGCAGATGAGGCTTCTGCAATCGAAACTGCTGTCGAAAAAGTACTTGATCTGGGATACCGGACTGCAGACCTTGGCAAAGATTATCTGTCTACAAGTGAAATCACAGACAAGATTATTTCATATATTTAAGTCCCCTTTTTTCTTGTTTTTATCCATATTTTAATATGAGAGCCTGAAGTCTGGTCACATTAAAATATCCAGAAAGGAGAACAAAATGGAAGAATTTGTATTTCAGATTAGTAATTTCGGATTCCCTATAGCTGTAAGCATGTATGTACTGATGCGCCTTGAAAATAAGATGGATCATTTAACCGCATCCATCAGCGAGCTCACAATGACAATTGAAAAAAATATTATAAAATCTTGACTTTTCATGAGTATTTGGTAAAATTATAATTATGAATTAGCACTCATCAAAGAAGAGTGCTAGTAATAGAAAACTACCATACATTAAAAGGAGATGTTTTTATGAAAACCAGACAATTTCAGGCCGAATCCAAGAGACTTCTGGATTTGATGATCAATTCTATCTATACTCACAAAGAAATATTCTTAAGAGAACTTATCTCAAACGCAAGCGACGCAATAGATAAGAACTACTACAGAATACTGACTTCAGAAAATATAACATTTGACAAAAACGATTTTTATATACAAATTTCCATAGACAAAGATGCTCGTACGCTTACTATTGAAGATACGGGTATAGGAATGAACATGGAAGATATGGAAGAAAACCTGGGTACTATAGCAAAGAGTGGATCGCTTGCATTCAAGCAGCAGGTATCAGATACAGATTCTGAATCAAAAGACGAGGTCGACATAATTGGCCAGTTCGGAGTAGGTTTTTACTCTGCCTTTATGGTATCTGACAAAGTCACAGTAATAAGCCGTAAAGTTGGAGAAGAAAAAGCTTTCAGATGGGTTTCTGAAGGAGCAGACGGATACGTCGTAGAGGAGTGCGAAAGAGAAAAAGAAGGAACTACCATAATACTTGAGATTAAAGAAAATGCTGACGAAACTGATTATGACCAGTATCTTGAAGATTACAAGGTCAGAAGCCTTGTAAAAAAATACTCTGACTTTATAAAATATCCTGTAAAAATGGGTGATGAAGTAATCAACAGCATGGTACCATTATGGAAGAAAAACAAGTCTGAGATAACAGAAGAAGATTATGAGAATTTCTATAAGGAAAAGCACTTTGGATTTGACAAGCCGCTCAAGTCTATATACTATTCAGTTGACGGAGTTTCAAGCTTTACATCAATACTGTATATCCCAGGAAGAACTCCCTTTGATTTCTATTCCAAAGATTTCGAAAGAGGTCTCGAGCTTTATTCAAACAATGTAATGATCATGCAAAAATGTCAGGATCTTCTTCCTGAGTATTTTGGGTTTGTTCAAGGAGTAGTAGATTCGCAGGATCTATCACTTAACATTTCCAGAGAACTGCTTCAACACGACAGACAGCTTCAGTTTATATCCAAAAAAATCAAGGAAAAAATAAAGAAAGAACTGCTTTCAATGCAAAAAGATGACAGAGAAAATTATGTGACATTCTTTGAAGCCTTTGGAAGAACTTTAAAGTTTGGCTTATACAGCGAATACGGAATGAACAGAGACATCCTAGAGGATCTTATAATGTTTTATTCTTCAACAAAAAAAGAACTTGTTACCCTGAAAGAATATGTTGAAAGAATGGGCGAAGACCAAAAATATATCTATTACGCAACTGGAGAAAATGTAGACAAGATAGGAAAACTTCCTCAGCTTGAGATTTTTGCAGATAAAAACTACGAAGTGCTCTTCTTTAATGACGAAGTTGACGAGTTTGCGATAAGAGTCCTGGCTTCTTATAGCGAAAAGGAATTTAAGTCAATATCGAGCGGTGATCTGGAGCTTGAAAAAGAAAATGATGAATCAGAAGAAAACAAAAAAGAATCTGATCAAAATAAAGAGCTTTTTGATTTTGTTACCGAATCTCTGGGCGGTAAAATAAAATCTGCAAAAGCTTCAAAAAAACTCAAGACTCACCCAGTATGTCTTTCAAGTGAAGGCGAGCTCTCCATAGAGATGGAAAAAGTACTGAGCATGATGCCAGACGGTGGCGGTGTCAAAGCCGAAAAAATTCTTGAAATAAACACTTCTCACAAGATATTTGAACTTCTAAAAGAAAGCTTTGTAAATGATAAAGATAAGGCTAAAAAAATAGCTAGAGTCCTCTACAATCAGGCACTTCTTATAGAAGGACTTTCTGTTGAAGATCCTGTAGAATATGCAAATGATGTCTGCAGCCTTATGATGTAAAAAATAATATTTCAAAATAATAATGTATTCAAAAGGGGCTGTCGGGAAATAGCCCCCAAAGAAAAAAGCGACTAGTTCGCTTTTTTTAATGCAAAAAAAAGCAAAAAAAAATGACAAAATATATTGCCATCTTTTCCCGTTATATTTTATAATATAACTACTCATGAAACAATATTATAACCAATTTTTTGAAAAAGGACAACAGGTTATTAATTTTAATCTTTACAATTTAGGTTTATCTGCTGACGATCCAGTCTATACCCTAATAAATACATTGGAGGATTTCGATTTTTCTAGCTTACTGGCTAGATACTCAAACAAGGGAAGAAAAGGCTATAACCCTATTATGTTATTTGCAGTATTGCTTTACGCAAATATGAGAGGA
>NZ_AUID01000013.1 GCF_000423525.1 Proteocatella sphenisci DSM 23131
ATGTGATTTGAACAATATGTGGACATGATCCATGTCGTGGTTCCATTCCAGCAGTGTAATATTATACTTTGGACAAATGTATTCAAATATGTTCTTAGCTCTGTCTGAAATTTTCGAATCAAACACTTTTCTCCGGTATTTAGTAACCATAACCAGATGATAGTATAAGGAAAATACTGAATGTGCATTATTGTCTAATCTATCCATATTATAAGTATCCTTTCCTATTACGACTGATTATATTATACCCCTGCAGAAGTGTTCTAAACATTCATAAACCGATTCATCCCACCGCCTTCACTCTCGTTAAGACGAGAAAGGTAGTTTAGAGGAGGGGGAATTCTCGGTACATGTATTAAATCATATCTAAATAATTCCTAGCTGTCTTTAATCACTATACCCATTAGTTTCGATAGCTCCGCAGCCTGATAAATGTTTACAATGACACCTTTTAACTCTGTTGCACCTGCTGAGACGGAAATTCCTTCGAGGATACAGTCACTAAAATCTATGCCCTTAAGTGCTGTTTGAAAAAATTCTGTGCGTATAAAGAGTGTGTCATTAACAAAAAAGTTTTTTAACGTACATTGAGCAAAAAAAGAATTTGACATATCTGATTTTATAATCTCACACGCCTCAAATTTGTCTGATGTAAAATTAGCATAACTCATATTGCTGTCACAAATAGTAACATCCTTAAATTGTGATTCATTAAATGAGCAGCCCTTAAATTGTGAATTTTCAAAAAGACATTGCCTAAACCAGCTATTTGTAAAAACGCAATCAGGAAAAGTACACGCAGTAAATACAACCTTGTAAAATGAACACCTGCTCAGGTTTACATTGGAGAAGTCACAATGATCAAAACACACATTTTCGAAGGAAGTCCCGCTAAAATTTACATCTTCTGCGTTAAAAGCTTTTACACATACATTTTCTACATCAATTTCTTGTTGCTGACATTCTTGTATATAATTTACCAAATCGCTGCATATTTCCATGTCTAAAGACAATTTGATTTTTTTAACTTTTTTATTAGCCATAATTAACTTATACCTTTCATCAAATTGAAACTCGCTAGCTCACAGGCCGAAAGCTATGCGCAATAATCAAGTAAAAGCTGAATAATCATCATTTATATACTCAATTCATAAGTTATGATTATCTCGGTTTTTTAATGATTCTTATGATTTAATACCTTTTCTATGAAGATTTTAACTATTTTTTCATCAAATTGTGTTCCCATGTTTAATATCAATTCATTTACTGCATCTAGTACGGTTATAGGCTCTTTATAATGCTTGTTTATCATAGAATCATACGCCTCAGCTATACTCAGTATCCTAGATTGAATTGGAATATTATTACCTTTAAGACCTCTGGGGTATCCCTTTCCGTCAGGCCTCTCGTGATGACAAAGCACATAATCTGCTATGTGAGAAAATTCGCTAACTGATTTTAATATATGATATCCTGTTTCAGGATGTTTTTTTATATCCTTCCATTCTCTTTCATTAAGCTTAATAATGCCGTTCACTATGTTTTGGTCTAATCCTATTTTACCTATATCATGGAGCATTCCTAGCAGTGATATTTCTCCGATCTGATGTCCCTCAAAATTCATAGCTTCTGCAATTTTCTTGCAAAGTTCTGCCACTCTTTCGCTGTGGGACTGCTCATTTTTATCTCTTTCATAAAGACCTCTGGTTATAAGAGTTATCATTTCACTTTTCATACTTCCACTTTCCAACAGCTTTCTTCTATACATATGATCTTCTGCTTGAGAGAATACTTTTTCCATATCCTCATATTCTGATTCTTTCGTCTCGAACCCGAATGATACGGATGCAGATATTTTGTCTATGACTATTTTAGATATATTTTCCTTCAACCTGTTTACAATTAATCGAGCCGCTATATTATCTGTCTTCGGAAGAAGTAGAACAAATTCATCTCCGCCTATTCTTGCAAGAATGTCATCTGCTCTGAGCTCTTTTTTCATAGTATCGGCAACGGCTTTGAGTAACATATCTCCAGATATATGTCCAAAGGCATCGTTTGTAAGTTTCAAGCCGTTTACATCTGCCATTACAAGTGTTAGCGGCAGATTTCTTTTTGTATCTATCCTTTTGAGTTCTTCTTCGTAAAATCTTCTGTTATATAGTCCGGTAAGCTGATCAAAATAGCTGAGATATAGGATTTTTTCCTCTGTAGATTTACGCTCCGTTATATCTATAGCAAAGTGAAGGCTTGCCTCCTCGCCATTCCAGTCTATCTTTATTCCATCTGATTCAATCCATCTTATTTCCTTGCCCTTATTCATTATTCTAAACTGCTGTTTGGTGCCATCAGTCATACCCTTAAGTCTTTTTTTATGAAAGATTAGTGTATTTTCCTTATCCTCTTCATAAACAAAATCCGTAAATTTCATTTTAACCAGTTCTTCCTGACTATATCCTGTAAGTGATGATGTCATAGGATTGCATATTTTTATCTGCTCATTTTGAATTACAAGAATAGCTTCTACTGCATTTTCAAAAAGAAGACGGTATTTTTCTTCACTCTCTCTTAAGGCGTCTTCTGCATGTTTTCTTTCCGTTATGTCACTTAATAAATTAAATGTGGCCGGTCTTCCCTCCCAATTAATTTTAAGAGAATTCATTTCTACCCAGCGTACATATCCACCTTTTTTTAAAATCCTGTAACTGTAGATTCGGTCTACGGATTCATCCTTTAATCTTTTCATATGATTTGCGACTACAATCTCAGCATCGTCAGGATATATATAGTTTACAAAATGTATTCTTCTAAGCTCTTCTGATGAATAACCTGTTAGGACAGTCGCCATTTCATTACTTAGAACTACCTTCCCATCTTGTATTATTACTACTGATTCAGCAGCGTTTTCAAAAAGTAGCTTGTATTGTTCTTCGCTCTTTCGGAGTGCCTCTTCCATTTCTTTTCGTTCTGTTATATCATGCTGACTCGAAAGTACACATTGTTTCCCCTGATACTCTATGATTATGCCACTTCCCATAGCCCAAAGCTCTTTACCCGAAGTAGTCCTGATATTCATCTCAAAATCCGTTACTATTCCTTCATTCTTTATCTTCTCAAGCCATATTAGTCTTCTATCAGGGTTTACCCAGTGCATCATAGCCGCTCTTTGACCTATTACATCTGCTTGTGTTTCAAAATATTCCATCCCTTTTGGATTTACATAAAGTACTGTGCCATCAAGAGTTATAATGGAAAGAGAAAAAGGTAGGCTATCTATTATCCTTTCAAACTGCAGCTCATTTTTAATTATAGTGTCTATCGAGTTCTTGTATGGCGTGATGTCCCTGTTGTTTGCTCTGTATCCCAGATAAAATCCATTTTCATCTATTACCGCTCTGCATACATGCTCTATCCATATAATATAACCGTCTTTATGAAGTATTCTAAACTGTTTTTTAAACATTTTTCCTCGATTATGTATTTCAAGACGATGACTTTCCCATATTTTAAAATCTTCTTGTAATATTATAGATTCAAATAAGCCAGGGTCATCTAGAAACTCTTTCGCATCATAGCCTGATATCCTTTTACATGACGGAGATATATACTGGAATTTTCCGTTTTTATCTTCCCAGGTTTCCCAATCGTATGAATAATCTGCTATTGTTTTATATTTAAATTCGTCAGACATTTTCAATTTTCCTCCGTACATTTCAATTTTATATTTGATTAATTTTATCACAGATAAAATTAAAAGTCATGTATGAGTTCAAATACCCATACATGACTTTTTCTGGTGCGAGCGATGGGACTCGAACCCACACGTAAATTCATACACATGCCCCTCAAGCATGCCTGTCTGCCGGTTCCAGCACGCTCGCCCGACTTGATTATTGTACAGTTATTTTTTTATTTTGTCAACTGGGAATATAAATATTTTCTATTCCATTATATATTTCAAACTCTGTAGGTTCAAGCTCACCCGATAACCTTTTGTTTATTATCATATAGTCATTTTTGTATCCAACTCCAATATATGGAATATTTTTTATTATGTCTTCTTGAATTTTTTTATATTTTGTTTTTTGAGCTTCTTTTGAAGGTGTTGCCTTTACTTGCATCATCATAGTATTTATTTCTTTTGGATTGTATCCTGCAAATACTGAGCTGTAGGTATTGATTATCCTTGTAACATTTTTGTCCACAGGTACATTATACTCAGCTACCAGTATATTAAAATTCTTTGCAGCAACTATTTCTCCAAGCTCGGTTTTTGCAACAGCCCTGACTTGAACATCTGGACTTATTCCCGAGGTCTCTATCGTATTCTTTATGATATATGCAAGCCTGTGTTTCATAGGATCGTCTTTATCAGTAAGAATAACTATCTTATCTTGTAGCTTAAGCTTTGATTCATATTTAAGTTCATCTGTTTTTAAGCTGTATATGTTTTCTGTGGCAAGATTAAGATCAGATTTTGTATTTACAGGCATTAAATTAATATTTAATGTTCCACGATAAGCATCTTGTACTGTTTTTTCAAGATCAATTATCTTGGCTATTTCTATTCTGTTGGCTCTTTGATCAAATGGAGCATTTGCTGAATTGAAGATAATCATCTCAAATTTTCTGTTTTCAAACTTCTGTACTTTAAATATATCATACTGATATTTGCTGAGCTGGTAATAATCACTGTCTATCATATCGATGTTTGAAGCTATAAACATATTTTGCCTTATATCCTTTGAATCGAAAATACTTACTTCAATATTTTCTATATGGGGCTTTGCTCCATAATATAGTGGATTCCTTTGTAGTGTGAATTGCTTTCCCTGCTTGTACTCTATTACTTTGTACATTCCGTTTCCGATTACTCCAAAGCTGCCATCATTAAATACTGCGCTTTTGTTATTTTCTGATTTTGAACTTATGAGGGGAAAAATCATATTATATATCTCAAGTGAATTTGAATTTTTGAGTTTCAAGATGATGCTGCCGCTTCTGGCAGTCATAGATTCTATATTTGATACAAGTGAGCTATATGAGCTTTGAGGATTCTTCTTTATCAAATTTACCGTATACTCTACATCAAAGCCTGTCACTTTACTTCCATCATGCCACTTGGCATTAGAGTTAATATTTATAGTAAGCTCCGAAGCATTTTCGTTGAAGGAATAATCTGATGCCAGTTCATTTTGCAGGTTGTAATTAGGATCATATTCAAAAAGCGAGTCATATACAAGTCTTAAGATACTGTCCAGCGATTTCTCTTTGTTTTCAATAGGATTAACTGTACTAAATCTTGAAACCGACAAATTTATGGTTCCTCCGTCAACAGGTTTGGAGCCAGCAACATTTTCTGATTTAACTTCTTCTTGAACCGGTGAATTTTTGATTTCTTCAGTTTCTATATCACTTTTTTTGTCCATATCTAAAGTAAGCAAAAAAACATATAGCACAGCGAAAATTGCTAGTCCAACTCCAAAAAGTATCTTTTTTTGTTTAATTTTATTGTCTGTTATATCTTTTTTATCTCTTCTTACTATCTTTTTTTCTTCCATTTGTCTACCTTTTATCAATTTTTATTTTATTTAAAATTTCCTCTATCTGCCTGTTAAGATTAGATATTTCTGTGCTGTTGTCAGCTATATAATCTGCCATTTCAAGCTTTTCAGACTGATTCATCTGAAATGAGTCTACCCTTTTTATTTCTTCTTGTGTTTTCTTATCTCTAATTGCTGCGCGCTTGTATCTTTCATTATCCTCACAGTATACCAGGATAACAGCGTCAAGATCATGCTGCATTTTTTTTTCATAAAGAAGTGGTATGTCAAGAAAAACGATATCTTCTGTCTTTTGGTATTTTTCCATAGTTTCATCCATTTTATTTTTTATATATGGGCCTATAGTCTCGTTTAGCAATTTTAATTTTTCATGATTATTAAATACTATGGATGATATGATTTTCTTGTCAAGTGATTGTGAATCGTCTATAGATATGATAGATTCTCCAAAAACTTTTATCATTTTGGATATGAATTCAGGATTGTTGTAAATTTGTGCAACCAGTGCATCTGCATCCAAAACCTTATATCCCCTGGATAAAAGGTAGCTTGTCACCTGCGATTTTCCGCTTCCTATATTTCCTGTTATTCCGATTTTTTTCATTCTGCTCTTTATTTGGTCTCCAGCCAGTTTTTACCAGTTTTTATGTCTACCTTAAGCTCTACAAGAAGCTGCACCACGTTTTCCATTATCTCTTTTATCTTGTCCTCAAGTTCGATAGCTACATCTTCTCTCACTTCAAGTATTAGTTCGTCATGTACTTGAAGAATAAGCTTTGCATCTACTCCTGATTCTTGCAGATATTCATATACCTTAATCATGGCCAGCTTTATTATATCTGCGGCCCCTCCTTGAATAGGAGTGTTCATTGCCAGTCTTTTTCCAAAATTTCTTACCATCATATTTTTGGCTTTAAGCTCTGGTATATATCTCTTTCTTCCAAAAATCGTAGTTGAATACCCTGTATGCTCTACTTCTGTAACTACATCACTTAGAAAGGACTTTATGTTTGTATACTTGTCCAGATACGTCTCAATGTATTTTTTTGCCTCACTTTTGCTTATTCCAAGATTGTTTGAAAGCCCAAAATCACTTATTCCGTAAACTATTCCAAAGTTAACTGCTTTTGCAGCACTTCTAAGCTCTGGGGTTACCTCATCTAAAGCTACATTAAATACCTCTGATGCTGTTCTTGTATGGATATCTTCATATTTTCTGAATGAATCGAGCATAATCTCATCTTTTGCAAGATGGGCAAGTATCCTCAGTTCTATCTGTGAATAATCCGAATCTACCAGAAGATAGTCTTTTTTTGATATAAAAACTTCTCTTAGGGCTCTTCCTCGTTCTGTTCTTACTGGTATATTCTGAAGATTTGGGTCTGAAGAAGAAAGTCTGCCCGTTGAAGCTATTGTCTGATTAAATGTGGTGTGGATTCTGCCGGTCTTTTCGTTTGTTATATTAAGTAGTCCATCTATATATGTTGATTTGAGCTTGGTTATCTGTCTGTACTCCATAATATGGTCTATTATTTCATGTTTTCCCTGAAGGGCTTCAAGCACCTCTATATTTGTAGAATAACCTGTCTTTGTCTTTTTTATTACAGGAAGGGCCAGTTTGTCAAAGAGTATCACCCCAAGCTGTTTTGGAGAATTGATATTAAATGCTTCTCCTGCAAGAGAATAAATGTTATTTTCAAGCTCTGCAATCTCATGCTCATACTGCAAAGAAAGCTTTTTGAGAAGAGCTGTGTCAACTAGAAACCCCTCTTCTTCCATGTCTGATAATACCCTTACCAGTTTCATCTCTATTTCATTAAATACAAATGTGAGTTCCTGTTTTTCAATTTCAGGGCTCATAATCTTGTAGCAACTCTCTATTGAGTACATTGAATTTATATAGTAATCTGCAAGCCTTTTGGGATCTGCAAACAACATTTTCAGCTCTTTTTTGCCTTTTCCGAGGATATCTTCAAGGCTCTCAAAATTTTCCAGCCCATATTTGTTATTCAGGTATTCAAGGGTGAAATTAGTGTTATTAGAATCAATCAGATACTCCCCTATCTCTATATCAAAATATAGATTAGCGACCCTTATGCCGCATTTTTTAAGTGATTTGTATATGTTTTTGAGTCCATGCCCTATGATTCTATTTGAAGGATTCTCAAGAAGCGCTTTGGCATCTATTATATTTTCTGATTTTATTACATAAATGCTATTTAAATTCTTTATATATAGCTTGTCTATGTCATAGCAGTTGCTTTCTTCACTTTTTTCAGCCTGAACATTTATTATTATATCTGCATTTTCAATTGAGTCAAGCAGGCCATTGTCATATTCATGAAAGATTTCTGCTCTTTTTATATCATGTATAATCTCTACCTTACCACTATCAAGTGTCTCAGAAGAATTGCTGAGCTGGACTTTTTTGAGTTTATTGAGAAGTATGGTAAACTCAAACTCCCTGAACATGTCTGAAAGCTCTTCGTAATTGAGTGATTTTACAAGAAGTTCATCCATGTCTGCTTCAATAGGCATGTCCCTGACTATGGTAGCCAGTTTTTTGCTCAAAAATGCTGATTCTCTGTCATTTTCAAGCTTTGTTTTGACATTTCCCTTGATTTCTTCTATATGTTCGTATATGCCCTCTACAGACTTATATTCTTTTATAAGTTTTATTCCTGTTTTTTCTCCAATTCCTGCAACGCCTTTTATATTGTCTGATTTGTCTCCCATTAGAGCTTTGAGGTCTATAAATTCTTTAGGAGTGAGCTCATATTTTTCAAGTACCTCTGCGTCTGTGTATTTTTCAAGCTCAGTTATTCCTTTTTTGGTTATATACACAGCCGTAGTTGGTGATGCAAGCTGAAGGGCATCTTTATCACCAGTAACTATCATTACTTCAAATCCATCTTTTTCAGCAAAACTTGAAAGCGTTCCGATTATGTCATCTGCCTCATAACCTTCAAATTCAACCCTTGTTATCCCATAGGCATCCACCATTTTTTTAAGTGGCTCGACTTGCATCCTAAGCTCATCTGACATGCCTTTTCTGGTAGCCTTGTATTGGTCATAAGACTTATGTCTGAAAGTCGGAGCCTTGAGGTCAAATGCTATTGCCATATGTGTTGGCTTGTAGTTTTCAAGTATGTTATTGAGCATCATCGCAAATCCATATATTGCATTTGTATAAAATCCATCCTTATTCATAAGTGGTGGAATCGCAAAATAAGCCCTGTTAAAAAGGGAATTTCCATCAAGAAGTATCAATCTATTTTTCATAATATATCTCCAGTCTTTTTTGTGAATCATATATTAAGTATATCAGATTAAAGGACTTATTTGTGGAAATTTATGTAAAAAATATCGCCAGACACTTAATGTGAATGACGATATTAATTAATCTCTGCTTAAATCATATCTTTATCATAGAAATAAGCTTTTCCTTATCCTGAGGAAGTGTGCCTTTTATCTTTATTATGTTGGTTGGATGGGTCGTATCAAATATTGTCGGCTTAAGAGGCACAATGTTTTCAATTAGAGTCTTCATCTCCAATAGTCTTTCGGTTCGTCCTGCTGCTTTAAAGTCGCCTCTTGATATCATTTGCGTCAGCTCTGTCCCATGAAATACGGTGAGATTCATCATTATGATTCTTGTTGTAATAAACTGGTTCAGCATTTCTGCGCTTACTCTTGCATTTTCAATGCACTGCCCTTCTCCCGCTATGCCATACATAAGAATCGAATTAAACTGCAGTTTCGCTTCATTGAGTTTTTTTGCCTGTTTGACAGCTTCTTCTGCGGTATGACCTTTGTTCATAAGTTTTAATATGTCATCTCGACCTGTTTCAAACCCTATATATAGCATTCTAAGGCCCAGGTCATGGAGCTCCGAAAGCTCTTTGGGTGAATACATTGAGATGTTTTTTAACGAAGCATATGAAGCAACACACCCACAATATGGGATGTGTTTTCTAATCATTTCAAGAATGATTTTCATCTTTTCAAAACCAATAGACATAGGGTCTGCACCTGTCAGAAATATTCTTTCAGTGTATATATTTCCATTTATAAGATGGTTTTCTATGTCAGTCAGTGGTATATGTGCGTATTCATTATCCTTATACATGGAGCAAAATGAGCATCTGTTATACGAACATCCTATGGTTACGGGAAGCAAAACCGTATTCATTTCATCTTGTGGGTAAAAAACCATTTCGTTTTCATTCATATTTACACTCCTATTTCAATCTGAATGTATCATATCCCTTGTAGTTTATAACATTCATTCTTTCGTCATTTCTAAGGTTTTCAACTATTTCTTTTATTCTTGGACAATTTCTGGACTCCAAAAATCCTTCTACCTCGAACTGATTCATAGGATGACGCTTTATTATACTGACTATCGCTTCAAGATCGTCTGATATTTCACTGTAGAAGCCTTCAGATTCCAGTAAATCAATAGAGATTCCATTTAGGATTTCTACAGCAGTTTTCATACGTTCATTATCAATAGCCTCAACGTCTGATTCCGCCGGAGGTCTTACTGGAGTATTTATATACAGTCTGTCATATTTGAGCTCACTCAAGATGCTTTTGTATTTCTTAAGTGATTCATCGTCGTCATTTATGCCTTTGACAAGCATTATTTCAATCCACAACTGGCCTTTATACTCCTTTGAAAAAGCTTTCAGACCTTGGCTTACATTTTTAAAACTGATATTTTTATGAGCTCTGTTTATTCTTGAAAACGTATCCTCATCATATGCATCCAGAGTCGGAAGTACAATATCGGCCTTATTTAATTCATCTCTTAAATCAGCATCATATAAAAGGGCCCCATTGGTTATTACTGCCACAGGTTTAGATGTTCTTTCCTTAATTTCAGATATCAAACTTCCGAGCCCAAGATACAGCGAGGGTTCTCCTTCACCTACAATAGTTACCACATCAAAAGAAACATCTTTTTTTAAAAAATCATCAAACTCTTTAATTATATCTTTTACAGGAAAAAACATTTGACGAGTGTTTGTCATTTTATCAGTTCTTCCCAGCTGGCAGTAAATACAAGAATAATTGCATGTCTTCTTTGGAATAGGGCTGATTCCAAGTGAAATTCCAAGTCTTCTCGATGGAACAGGACCATATACATATTTCATATCCATTTTTCATCTCCTCCTTTTATAATTATGTATTAAATAAAAAAGAGGAGCATTAATGCCCCCCTGTTTTGAATTAATTTCCGCACTCATCACTATGATTGTGATCATGACAAACTGAACCAGTAGATTTAAGATTTCCCTTAAGATAAGAAGTTACAGCTTCATCAGCCTGACCTCTTGCTCCCACTATTACCTCAATACCCTTTTCATTAAAAATCTCTATTGCTCCTCCGCCCATTCCACCTGATATGACTACGTTTACTCCCATTTCATTAAGGAAATTAGGTAGAAATCCCGGTTTATGTCCCGGATTCGGTATAGATTCTTGTTTTAATATTTCATAATTTTCAGTTTCAAATATATTGAAATTTATACAATGTCCAAAATGCTCCGTTACTGTTTCATTCTCACTTGCTACCGCTATTTTAATCATCTTATCCTCCATTTAATTAAATATTCCTAAAGTGTTTTTATAAACTTGTCTTACGCCTCGTCCTGATGGGCAATCCAAATCAATAACTGTTAAGCCTCTGTTAATTGCTTTGACTGCATCAGGGTCAAAAGGTATTTTACCCGTGAAGGCTATATTTTTTTCGCTACAGAATTCTTCAATTTTCTTTGAATTTTCCAGATTTGTATCATATTTATTTATACATACTGCTATTTTTGTCTGAAAAGACTCTGCAGTCTTTATAACTCTTTTCATGTCACTTATTCCCGATATCGATGGTTCTGAAACAATAAGAACCATATCTACTCCGCTGATTGAAGCTATGACGGGGCATCCTATTCCCGGAGATCCGTCAATAATTCCTATGTCAGCATTGAGCGCTGCAGAGCTCATCTGCTTTTTAACTTCGGTTACAAGCATTCCTGAAGTGCCACTGCCCATTTTTAGCTGTGCGGTAGAAAATGCTCTGTCCGGATTAGAATAAAGCATCAATTCTCCAGCAACTGCTGATTTTAGAGTCACCGCATTTACGGGGCATACCAGCTCACAGACGCCGCATCCTTCGCATGCATAATAATCTACCTGATGACTTCCATTTACTGTTATGGCATCAAATCTGCAGCTTTGTCTGCACAAATCACATCCAATACATATATCAGAGTCTATTTCTGCTTTTTGAAGCCCAAAATAATCTTTTTTTGCTGGTTCTTCAGACTCATTCATTATCAAATGCAGATTTGGCGCATCGACATCACAGTCTGCGTATGCCCTTGCATTAAGGAGCTTTATAAATGCTCCCGCAACAGTTGTTTTTCCAGTGCCACCTTTTCCACTAAGA
Organism: Proteocatella sphenisci DSM 23131; assembly: GCF_000423525.1. Classification (GTDB taxonomy): domain Bacteria; phylum Bacillota; class Clostridia; order Peptostreptococcales; family Filifactoraceae; genus Proteocatella; species Proteocatella sphenisci. Next base: position 12,016 of record NZ_AUID01000013.1, read on the forward strand.
ATTAGCAATTGTTTCATTTTGCACCTCCCCTATTACCGTCTCCAGAAGATTTGCAAAAAGTTTCTTATACTTATCATCTTCTCTCACCAGAATTTCTGCATTTGAATTGATTTCACCAATTTCACTGTCAAATGGGATTTTACCTAAAATCTTAATGCTATTTTCCATACAAAACTTTTCCGAAGGATTTTCTCCTTCAAGACACTTGTTTAGTACAACCCCATACGGCTTGTCAAAAAGTTTCACAAGATCATATACCATTTTTAGATTGTGAGTTCCAAATATTGTAGGTTCAGCAACCAAAATGCAATAATCAGCATCCTTTATGCTTTCCATTACTATACAGGCACTTCCTGGTGGACAGTCAATTACATTAAGTACATCTTTTTTATTGTTTTTTTCTGGTAATATCTTCTTTATTATAGGGATTCCTGAAGCTTCCCCGGTGTTTAACATTCCTGTTACTACCTCAACATTTTCAGATCTACCTTTTTGTATTTCTCCAATAACTTTATCTTTTTCAGACATTGCTCCTTGAGGACATACAATTACACAACCTCCACATGAATGGCATATTTCTTCAAATACAAATGGATATTTCCCTACTAAAGCCAATGCATTAAATTTGCAAAAATCTACGCATTTTCTGCAGCCGTCACAAAGCTCTTTATTTACATACGGAATCTTTACTGAAACTTTTTCAGTTTCGATATTTTCCGGTTTAAAGAAAAGGTATCCATTTGGTTCTTCAACGTCACAATCAATATAGACCGATTTTTCTGCAGCAGCCGCAAGGTTTACCGACAAAAGCGTCTTACCGGTTCCCCCCTTGCCACTTAGCACCGCTATATCCATACTAATTGCCTCCATGTCCATGAAATCCTTGATGGATTTCTTCAAGTAAAGATAGTTTCCCTTCATTAAAAGACGCTATGTTTTCATTGATAGAGTTACTTGTAGTCTTGTAAAGTTTTATATTAGCCGCATTTATTACCATTGCCGCATTTTCACCACATCTTGGAGTAAGAAGCGCATCAACTTTATTATCAACAATTATCTGAGCTGCTTTTATTCCCGCTCCCCCTGGACTTTGAGCCGCTGTATTTTCCAGAAAAACACTTTCTTTTTTATCTGTATCATATATAAGAAAATATGGTGTTCTTCCAAAAGATATACATACGTTACTATCCATGCTGCTCATGTCTACTGGCATTGCTATTTTCATATTTTTCTCCTGTCTAATCTAAATTACATTCCTCTTCCGAATCCTCTGGAGCATCTTTTGTTAACATTTGAGCATGCTCCAGATCTTCTTCCTCTACCCGCTCCTTGACCCATTCCCTGTCCACTTCTTCTACCCACTCCTGGATTCATTTCAGTTTCTTGAACATCAGATGTATTACAAAAACCCATACCTCTGCCACTCATCTTGCCTTGTCCCATTGGACCTGTTCCATCTTTTCTTGGCATATCATTGCCTCCTTTTTATTTTATGGCTTATGCCATCTATATTTTTCATTATACTCCGTTATTGGCATATGTCAATAACTTTTTTTGCAAAAAAAATCCCGACCCGGAGATATTCTCCAAAGTCAGGATTGAAAATCTATTCTTAAATATTTTTCTTATTAACCAAGTTTTAGTACTGAAAGAAGTATTCCACCGTATTGCACGAATAATGGTGCGAATACAAGTGATACTATAGTCATAAGCTTTATAAGGATATTTATTGATGGTCCAGATGTATCCTTGAATGGATCTCCAACTGTGTCCCCAACAACTGCCGCTTTATGTGGCTCTGATCCTTTTCCGCCATGTGCTCCCTGCTCGATGTATTTTTTAGCATTATCCCATGCTCCACCTGCATTTGACATCATTATCGCCATAAGAACTCCAGCTACAAGTGCACCTCCAAGTAGTCCTCCAAGTGCTTCAGTACCCAAGATAAGTCCTGTAGCTATTGGTGAAAGTACTGCAAGAATACCTGGAATTACCATTTCTCTAAGCGCTGCTGCTGTTGATATATCAACGCATTTTGCATAGTCTGGCTTTCCAGTTCCTTCCATTATTCCTGGAATTGTCTTGAACTGTCTTCTAACTTCTTCAATCATTTCAAATGCAGCTTTACCAACCGCTTCCATAGTAATTGCTGAGAAAAGGAATGGCAACATACCACCTATAAGCATACCTACTATTACTTCTGGTTTAGTTATAGATATTGAAGTAAGTCCTGTTACTGCTGTATATGATGCAAAGAGCGCTAGTGAAGTAAGTGCAGCTGAACCAATTGCAAATCCTTTACCTATCGCTGCTGTAGTATTTCCTACTGAGTCAAGTTTATCAGTTATTTGTCTTACTTCTGGAGGAAGATCACACATTTCTGCTATACCACCAGCATTATCTGCTATTGGTCCGTAAGCATCAACCGCAATTGTCATACCTGCTGTAGCAAGCATTCCTACTGCTGCAAGTGCTATTCCGTATAATCCTGCTGCCCAGTATGATCCAAGTATTCCTACTGAAATAAGGATTATTGGAACTGCTGTAGACTGCATACCAACTGCAAGTCCAGATATGATTGTAGTTGCAGGGCCAGTTTCAGCTTGCTTTGCAATTTTTTGAACATGTTTGTGTTCTGCTGAAGTATAAATCTCTGTTACATGTCCTATTAAAGTTCCTACAATAAGACCTATTAATATTGCGAAGAATCCTGTTGTGTTTCCTAGCATATATCTTGAAAGAAGGAATGCCGCAATCATTGTTATAGCTCCAGAAACATAAGTTCCCATGTGAAGTGCTTTTTGTGGATCTGAATTATCATCTCCTTTTACGAAGAATGTTCCCAGTATAGATGCAAGTATACCTACTGCAGATATAGTAAGTGGGAATATTGCTCCTATTACTCCATATGTTTCTCCTGCTGGATTTGTTGCTATTATTCCAAGTGTTATTGCTGATATTATTGAACCTACATATGATTCAAAAAGGTCTGCTCCCATTCCAGCAACGTCACCAACGTTATCACCAACGTTATCTGCTATAACTGCTGGGTTTCTAGGGTCATCTTCTGGTATTCCAGCTTCAACCTTACCAACAAGGTCTGCTCCAACGTCTGCTGCTTTTGTATATATACCACCACCAACACGTCCAAATAGTGCAAGTGAAGAAGCTCCAAGTCCAAAACCTGTAAGTATCGAAGCTACTTCTGATGGATCTATTCCCATTGAAGTAAGCACTATGTAAAGTACTCCTACTCCAATTATCCCAAGTCCAACAACACACATTCCCATTACGGCTCCGCCTGAGAATGCAACTGAAAGAGCTTGATTCATTCCGCCCAATCTTGCAGCGTTTGCAGTTCTTACGTTAGCTCTTGTCGCAACTTGCATTCCAAAAAATCCTGCAAGTGTTGAAAAAACAGCTCCAAATAAGAAACATATTGCTGTAAGGTAACCTATTCCGAATATTAATATTACAAATAATGCCAATACAAACACTACAAGTGCTTTATACTCTCTTGTAAGGAATGCCATAGATCCCTCATGGATATAAGATGCAATTTCTTTCATTCTATCAGTTCCTGCATCAACTTTGTTAATTTTGTTTGTAAGCACAAGTGCAAACAAAAGTGCTAATACTCCTGAAACAGGAACTAGCATTAAAATATTTTCCATTTAACTTAAACCTCCCTGAATATAATTAAATTTTATTGAAGTGCTTAAAAAGCACAACTTAACAAGGCATGCCATAAGCAGACCAAAAAACAAACATATTTAATAAATATACATTTAATTACTGTAAAGCAACAAGTATAACAGCTATTAATATAAACAATACTGCTGCTATTGCAGTAATCTTTCTAAATACTACATCAGCGCCTCTAGCTTTGTTTCCTGTAAGTTGTTCAGCTCCACCGCTTATAACTCCCAGTCCAGCTCTGTTTCCTGATTGTAATAACACCGTTACTATCAATACTAAACTCACTATAATTTCAACTAATAATAATCCTGTTCTCACTCTTTGCACACCTCCCCAAAAACTCATAAATTACCTATCTAGTTTATCATAGACAAAATTTATTTACAAGACTTAATGTCAAAATATGAACAAAAATAAATGTTGAGATTTATCTCAACATTTATTTTTTATTAACTTCTTATGCTGTAGCAAAACCTTCTTTATTCAGGATTTCTTTTGCTTTTTCTATATTTGCTTCAGCAACTAGTATAATAGGTCCCGTACAACCCATTCCACTTTCTGCATATACTTTATTTTTCCAAAGTACATGAACTGCGTCTTCAAGTTCCATTATATCAACTCCTGATATCTGGCCAGTTACAACTTCTTTTTCAGGTGCAACTACTTCATCCGTTTCAGACTTAGTTTCTTTTTTTGCAGTATTTTTTGCAATAATGTCTGTCCAACCAATATTTTTTAGTTTTTCGTATTCTTTTTTAGCAATCTTGTTTATATCGCCATTTGAAATATCAAATGCATATTTTAATGCGTTGGCTATTACAGGTGCTCCAGAAGCTCTTGATATGATAAGAATGTTTCTGTTGAAACCTTCACCTATACCTGGTCCATATCCGTAACCTGAAACTTCATATTCTCCACCACTCATGAAAGAAGAGAACATCTTCATGAGTACATTTCCTGTAAGCGAATCAGTGACCATTACATCTGGAGTTCCAAGAAGCAGGTCGTTACCTCTCATTACTACTCCACCGTCACTTCTTTTTGATTCTGTGAAGTTTATATTGTAACCTTTATCTTTGATTTCTTTAAGGACTTTTTCAACCGTTCTGGCACCATCAAGGTTTAGTATCCCTACTTTAGGTTCTTCAATACCGATAGCTTTTGCAGCAATTATGCCTCCAATAGTATTTTTTACCATTGCTTCAATTCTGTGTGGAGATGTAGTTCCAGTTGTAGTAGCAATAATCATCTCTTTTCCTTTAGATGGAGTCATAACTCTTCCAACGGTTGATACTCCAATTGGGAAATTATAATGCATAGTTACACATGCACTTATTTCTCCAGAATCAAGTTTTTCTTCCATTATTTTATACATCTCATCTTGACAATCTGTTTCATATGTCTCGAATCCTGTATTATTTTTCATTCCTATTAAAACTATATCCATGTTAGGATAAAGTTTTTTTGCAAGTTTTGCGCCCTCAATAAGAGTCTCTTCTCCGTGTTCACTTCCAAGTGTTGTAAGTGCAACTTTCTTTTTCTGAGCAAAGCTTCCACTCTCAATGGCACTTGCAATTTCTTCAAATACCTTTGCGATTGTATTATTCATCTCATGCCCCCCTATTCAGCAAGATTTTGAGCAAGTTTTCTCATTGCATCCGCGATTAGAAGTTTTATTTTACCTTCGTCTATACCTTTTACGTCTTCTTCTATTCCCTTATTGCTTTCCATAACGAATGAAACTCCGTCAAACAGATTTGTCATTCTTCCAAGGAATAATGATCCTTTACCTACTACCATGACTTTTTCAAGATTTCCAGCTTTCATTTCATCTATTGCAAATCCTACAAATGGTACTCCTGACGGAATATGACCTTGTGTTGGTGCAAATCCTGGCATTCCGTGTTTCTTTCCAAATTCTAAAAGCTGTGATTTTTCAAGCTCTCCTCTTTTTACTCCAAGAGCAGCTATCATTTTATAGTTTGCTTCTGGAACATCTCCTGCTCCTGCAAGTTTTGTTATATCTGGGTTTTGCATTTCTACTGAGTATTTATCTATGTCAGTTATTTTCAGATTTCCTTTGTCTAGAGGCATAGTAATAAGCGAAGTTATTACAGCCTGTGGAGATGATCCTGTTCCTACTGTATGTCTTCCAACAAGGTCAGTGTTAAGGAATGGAGATACTCCATCATCTTCTGAAACAAGTATAGCAAATCCACCAAGTACATCTTCAAGTACTGGTGCATCTTTTTTTATGTGGTCTTTTGCATTCATTCCAAGTTTTGCTGTAGCTCCACCAGCTACTACCACTACATTTTTGTATACTCCAGCTTTTACAAGCGCTGCTGCAGATATAACAGAGTGAGCTGGCGCTGCACAGAATCCTCTAAGGTCTGATCCTGTAGCGTTTACAAATCCCGCACTTTCAGCTATAGCTTTAGCAAAGTTTCCTCCGCCTCTCTGGTTCATATCTCCGCAGGCTTCTTCTGAACACTCAATTACGTATTCAATTTCTGATGGAGAAATTCCTGCATTTTTTATAAGATGCCTTGCAGCTAGAACACCGGATGCCTTAACTACAAGGTTTTCAAACATTACATGCGATGTAAGGTTAAGGTCCACGTCATGAGCTCTTTTTACACATCCAACTAGTTTGCCTTCATGCTCAATAGGCTCTGAATGTTCTTTATTAACAAGCATTTCTACAACTTCAAATTCTTCACCTGTCTTGAAACAAGCAAGATCTTGCTCTGTAAATATAGGATCTGCTTTGATTTTTTCAACTACCATTTGAGTAAATTCTTTTGTAAGCTTTACAAGATCAAAAGCATCAGATATCTTCATCATGGCGATAAACTCTGCCTGTGGCTGTATTTCACCATATTTTCCGTATCTTGATGCATTTTCCATTTTATGCTTGAACCATGGCTGTGAATAGTTTTCAAGCTCTTGAGGATGAAGATTTCCTATATATGACTGATTTGGCAGGTATGAAACTACTTCATCGTAGCTTCTTATATGATTCTTAACTGCCTTGAGAAATTCTGAGTCTGGGTTTGATTTTATTTCCATCTGACATGTGGTTCCATTATTAACTATCATATCTGGCGTATGAACTAGTACATAACTTGCATTTTTCAGTACGGCTTTAGACATTTTTTATCCTCCATTATGGTCTTATTATTAAAAATTAGATGGGCTTTATGTAGCCCATCTAATCCAATTTAATTTGTAACTAGTCTTCAAATACTGTCTGAACGTGAACTTCTGTCTGTAGTGCTTTAAGTGCTCTAAGAACAAGTTTTCTTCTAAGTGCTTTTTCTTCTTTTGCATCCAGTGCAGGATTTCCAAGTGGATGAGGTATTGCTATAGCTGGGATTATTCTGTTTGCTCCAACTGTCAGAGATATAGGTACTACTGTACACATGTGAACTACCGGGATTCCCGCTCTTTCTATCTCTTTTACCATCGTTGCTCCGCAACGAGTACAAGTACCTCACGTAGATGTAAGTATTACTGCATCTACTTTTGCTGCAAGAAGGTCTTCTGCTATTGCTGCAGCGAATTTCTTAGAGCTTGCAACTGATGTTCCATTTCCTACTGTTGAGTAGAAATAATCATGAAGTTTTCCTATAACGCCTTCTTTTTCAAGATCTCTTAGAACGTCAACTGGAATAACTCTGTCTGGGTCTTGATTTGCATAAACCGGGTCATGTCCACCGTGAGCAGTTTCATGATCAGCTTCTGTAAGATCATCGAATTTTGATATATCATATTTTCCATATTTTTGAGCAGAAGATGATTCTATTCTGTCAGGATTTCCCTTAGGAACAATACCACCTGAAGTAACTATTGCAATTTTAGCCTTTGACATGTCAATTATAGGCTGATTTGGAGCTACTCTGTCAAATGTTGGCATTGGATACTCTGTAGTGAATTCTTCACCTTTAAGTTTAGCAACAAGCATTTCTACAGCTCTTGTAGCTCCTCTTTTTGCATCAAACATATTAACACGTATTCCTCTTTCGATGTAGCCGCCTTCTGCAGGTGACCCAAGGTCTTCGCCCTTAATAACTTTAAGTGCAAAACCTGCCAGCGCTGGAAGTGCTTTTCTCATTCCTGCAGCTGAATCTGAAGTTCTTACTATATATAGTTGTTTTCTAAATACGTCTACACCTGGGTTTTCTTCGTACATTGCTGTTGCAACTTTAATTCCCAGTTCTTCTTGAACCATTGTAGCTACTGCGCCACAAGCCATTCCGTATCTTCCTGCATTAAATGCCGGTCCTGCTATTAGCATATCAGGGTTAGCCGATTTAATAAGTGCAAGTACCTGCTCTTTTGCAGTTTCAAGATTTTCATTGAAATAAGAGTCTCCACAAACTACTGTTGCAACTATTTCAACTTCTTCTCCTAAATTCTTTTGAAGCTGTACACTTATTGGTGGCATACCTTCAAAAATGTGTGGTTCAGTTCCCGCTTTATCTTCTCCACCTATTCCAGCATAGAACTGGTTGATATAATGGACTACTCTCACTTTTCCCATATTATAGCCTCCTTAGTTATATTGTATAACAACCGAAATTAGAATTTACAGAATTCGCTTCTGATGCTTCTCATTTCTTCTACTATTTCATCAACATTCAGTACCATTTCCATCATGCCTATCTGATCTTCAAATATATCTGCATCAACTGCATCTTTGAATTCAGACTCTACCACGTGGTATACTGCAAGACCTAGTGCTACTCCTGCTAAAGGACCTGCAAATGTTGGATCTCCGGCTGTTACTGTTTCAGCTGCTAAACCAGCAGACTCGGCTTCTGATGCACCTATAAATACCATTACGTTTTCTGCGCCAAACTCATCGGCAGCATCTTTAACACGTTTTTGGTTTTCTAAGTCCATCGCCCCAGCAGCAGTTCAGACAAAGCATTCTGTAGATGAGTATATTACTTCTGCATCTTTTCCTTTTACACATTCTTCTATGGCAGGACCCGGAATTCCGTCACGGTCGCCAATGATTATTAGTTTTTTTCCTTCAAAAAAGCTCATTGTGTTCCTCCTGTGATTTTTATTTTTATTTTTAGTGGTTATTTATTTATTAGTATGTTCTTGCAGTTAGATGTCCAAATCCCACTTCACTTGTTGCTCCTGTTATAGCTTGAATCTCAACTTCTAATGATCCGTCTTCTCTTATTGATCCAGCAAATCCTCCAGCTATATAATCAACAACATCTATGTGTCCTATTATCTTGTCAAGTTTTGGAAGTACTATAATCATGTTTGCGTTTCCGTTTGATATACAAGCATCTCCTGATGGATCAGAGTCAGCAAGTGACTGAGAAGCTCCGTCTCTACCAGCATACTCATCAGTTACTATTACAGTTTTGATTCCTTTTGCAGATATCTTCTTACAGTTCATCATAAGGTCTGTATCTGGGTTACCAAATCCTTCTTCTGATATTATAACTGCATCTAGTCCCATAAATTCTGCAAGTTTAGCTGACCAGTTTGAAGATCTCTCTTTGTCTGCAAGGTATACATTTTCGTTTGTTATTATAACTCCCATAAAGTTGTACTCTTTACCGTGAAGTTTGTAAAGGTCATGGATTATTGGGCTGTTCATATGAACATAAGTTGGGTTCTTGTCGCAAGCTGATACACAGTTTCCTGATACTATCGCTCCGTCCATTATTTCTGTTGGATATATTATTGTAGGAACTATTTTCTTGGCATCTACTCCATATACATATGTGTCATGAAGAAGTCCTTGAGTTTGAAGCATATACACATAAGCTACCTTTGGAAGATCTGGATACTGAGCCGCTTGCTCAAAAAGAGGTTTTGTCTCATATACAGTTACTTCATCTGGTGTTACAGTTTTTCCTGCTTCTCCAAGATATTTTGCAGCTTTGAATCCTACTATTCTTACAGCTTCTTCGTGTGCATGTTGAAGAAGTCCATCAACTGGTTCTGCTATTACAACCAGGTTGCATGTTTTTGAGAAAGGAGTATACTCCGCTCCTGGACCAGTCATATCGATAATTCCTTCTTGGAATCCAACAATTTTTCCTGTAGTTACAACAGCTGCACCCTTAAGCACATTTGTTTTACCTTGTCCAACCACGTCAACTTTGCTTAGGAATCCTGGGAATATCCCACCGTTTCCTTCAACCTTAACTCTTGGTTCAATTACGTCTTTTACCGGTGTTATTCTTACACTGTCACCTGGCTTTACTATCTCTAAATCAATTGATTTTATATGCTCATCTACTGAAAGTAAGTTAACTAGCTCTTCTTTGTTAACATACAGCACTCCATTTTCAACCTTAGTTGTGTCAGCAAATTGTATGTCTTTTATGAAGATATTTCCAACTTCTAAACGCATATAGCCACCTCCTGGTTTCCCTTGATATATTTTTTATAGTTTATCTTAAAATACGTTTTTAATTAAATGTATTTTTTGATCATTGCTTCGATGTTTGCAACAGTTGCATCATCTTTTGTAAGCTCATCGATTTTTGCGCCATCCTTGTATACTGCCATTGTTGGAAGTCCAAGAACTTTTTCTTTTATTGAAAGTCTTCTTGCTTTTGTTGAATCAAGCTTTCCAAATTTAATTTGAGATCCGTAAGTCTCAGAAAGTTTTTCTACATCAGGCATAAGAGCTTTACATGGCTCGCATCCTTCGCTCCAGAAATCTACGAATACATATCCTTCCGCTTGTAGCACTTCAGCTTCAAAGTTATCTTTGTCAAATATAAACATTTTTTCCTCCTCAATTATAAAAAAAGTAATTTTTTTGTTGGCTTTATTATATTTAAAAATGAATTGTAATGATATACTAAAATGATATACTAAAATTCATTTTCTTCGACATATTTTTCTGCCATAACTGCTGCAATTGCTCCATCAGCTGTAGCTGTAACAACTTGTCTAAGAAGTTTTTCTCTGCAGTCTCCTGCCACAAATACTCCTTCAAAGTTTGTTTTCATAAGCTCATCACCTATGATATATCCTTGCTTGCTTGTGTTAAGTTTTCCCTGGAAAACTTTTGTCTGAGGATCATATCCTGTGAACACAAATATTCCAAATGTACCAAACTCTTCGTCTGCGTCATGTTGCTCTAGTTCTCCTGTTTTCACATTTTTGAAAACTACTGATTCAACAATTCCGTCTCCCTTAACCTCTTCTATTACCGTATCCCATTTAAATTCTATTTTAGGATTTGCCATTGCTTTTTCCTGAATTGATTTTGCAGCTCTAAGGGCATCTCTTCTGTGAACTATAGTAACTTTTGAAGCGAATTTTGTAAGGAACATTGCCTCTTCTACTGCTGAGTCCCCTCCTCCAACTACGAATACTTCCATATCTTCAAAGAATGCTCCGTCACAAGTCGCGCAATAAGAAACGCCTTTTCCTGTAAGTTCTTTTTCTCCTGGACATCCAAGTTTCTTTGGAGTCGCTCCTGTAGCTATTATAACTGATTTAGCTCTATACTCTTGTTTTTCACATTTAATTATTTTAACTTTGTTTTCAAAGTCAAAATCAATTACTGTGTCTTTTGTTCTTTCTGCTCCAAATTCCTCACATTGCTCAACCATTCTTGCAACAAGAGATGGTCCAGTTGCGTTTTCTATTGATCCTGGGTAGTTTGCAACTTCATCTGTAGTCGCAATCTGTCCGCCTGTTTTGTCTTTTTCAATTATTAAAGTACTAAGTCTTGCTCTTGCCCCATAAAGTCCTGCTGAAAGTCCTGCTGGTCCTGCACCGATTATTATAAGATCATAAATTTTTGACATTTCTTTTCCTCCTAAATTTTTATTTTATTAATGCATTTTTAATTAGGTCCAAATCAATAACTCTGAAATCATCTAGAATTCTTTCCACCCACATAGGTGTTTTTAAGTCATGCTGCAATTTTTCATAAACAGCTACAGCATTACCAATAAGTTCGAGTGAAAATATATCCAATTCTGTCCCTTGTTCAATCGCTATTGATTTATAAGGTGTCTCATTTGGTTTTATGCTCCCAGACAAAGGATGTGTCAGTAGTTTGTAGTTTTTGTGAACATAATCTCTGACTTTGTAAAGCACTTCACCATATCCGCCTTCTACAAATTCTACTTGGTATTTGCTCATTGGTTCAAAAAACTCTTTTACATTATTGTTGTTTGTTAATATAATCATTTTTTACCATCCTATGCCTTAATTTTAATAATTTAATTCTCTGGTATAACGTTTTCCTAATAAGTAAAAAATGAGGGAATCTCGCCGAGATTCCCTCTGTAGTACCAGAGTGTTGTCAGAATTAAGTCCTTTTACCTGAGAAATTCATTGAAAAATGGCATTTTTCAACTTGTCCCTTCGGTGACCCCGTGTGAGTACTCTCCCTAATCCGTCATTCAACCTTATAATTAAGTTTTATATTTCCTATGAATAATATCTATATTGATATTCTAATATAAAAACAAAAAATTATCAATACTTTTTTTCATAATTTTTCAACATTTTTTTATCATCATCTCATTTCATCACTACCAAGCTGTCTTATTGCTTCATAAACACCTATCGCCACTGAATTTGATAAATTCAAAGACCTTACTCTTTCTTCATTTACCATAGGAATTCGGATCATTTTTTCGGGATATTTTTCAAGTATCTCTTCTGAAAGTCCTTTTGTTTCCTTACCAAATATAAGATAACATTCATCTTCGTAGTTAACATCATAATGTTTTTTTGGTGACTTAGTTGAAAATAGATGGTAATCTGCATTTGGATTCTTACTTTCAAATTCTTCAAAATTCTCATAAAGCTTTATATTTACAAGATCAATGTAGTCTAACCCTGCTCTTTTCATTTGCTTTTCATCCATAGAAAAACCAAGAGGTTTTATCAAATGCAGCACTGCATTTGTACACGCGCATGTTCTAATTATATTTCCAGTATTTTGAGGAATTTCTGGCTCAACTAACACTATATTGATTGCCATTAGCATCTCCTTTTTTTGAATTTTTTAATTTGTAAATTAAAAAAGAGCGCATGCGCACTCTTTTTTTTGTTATTAAGCTGTATATATACTTACTTGTTTACGTTTTTTATCTTTTCTTTCAAACTTAACTACTCCGTCTATTAATGCAAACAGGGTGTCATCGCCACCTTTGCCAACATTAGTTCCTGGATGTATTTTAGTTCCTCTTTGTCTCATTAATATTGAACCCGCTGTTACAACTTCTCCGTCGGCTCTTTTAACGCCAAGTCTTTTTGACGCAGAGTCACGACCATTTCTTGAAGATCCAACTCCTTTTTTACTGGCAAAAAGTTGAAGATTAATTCTTATCATCATACTACTGCACCTCCTCTTTTTTTAATTTTAAATAACTTCCGTATTCTTGAATAAGATTTTCTATTCCAAGCTCAAAAGTATCTAATAGTGCATTTATTGAATCGTTATCATTTTTATTTTCCAGGCTGAACTCGAGATATCCATCAGATATTTCGTATTCAACGTCTTGTTGTAGCACTTCTACCAGTCCTATAAGTATGGTTTGGGCTAATACCGATACTGCCGCACAGACAATATCTTCTCCATGTTTTGCATAGTTTGCATGTCCAGATACTATAATCTTTTCTGTCTTGTGCATACTGTTTTTATAAATGCTTATGTCAATCATATCTTATGCATTTATAGCTTCAATAGTTATTTTTGTGTATGGCTGTCTGTGTCCTTGTTTTCTTCTATAGTCTTTTTTAGCTTTATATTTGAAAACTATGATCTTCTTAGCCTTTCCGTGAGAAACAACTTTTGCAGTTACAGATCCAGCATTGTCGCCAGTAACAAGATTTCCATCTTTTGATATCGCTACAGTTTTGATTGTTATTTCTTCACCTTCGTTTGCAGTAAGTTTTTCTACATATAGAGTATCCCCTACTTTAGCCATATACTGCTTTCCACCAGTTTCGATTATTGCGTACATATTACACCTCCTCATAATTAAGTCTCGCCGTCATAGGCACCTCTTCGGATTTAATACCTTTTTCGTGCGGAATGTCTACAAAGTATTTTATCAAGTTTTAAGATGTTTGTCAATGAATATTTTCATATAGACATATCTTATGTTTATGTTCTATAATTTATATTAATTGCAGGCAAATTTAAAATACCATGGAGGTCATTATGATAAATTATGAAGGTGCGGTTTTTAGACCGCCAAGTGAAGCAAGAAGTCTGATTATACAGGCAACTATAGGTTGTTCTCATAACAAATGCAGTTTTTGTTCTATGTACAAAGAAAAACAGTTCAGAGCACGAGATTTCTCAGAAATAGAAAAAGATCTTAAAATCGCAAGAACCATGTATTCACATATAAAAAGAATATTCCTTGCTGATGGCGATGCCCTTATACTGAGCACCGAGAAGCTTACAAGGATACTCTTAGCAATCCAGACCATTTTCCCTGAATGCGAAAGAGTTGGGATATATGCTACATCTAAGAGTGTGAACATAAAGACAAATCAAGAACTTGACAAGTTAAAGTCGCTCGGACTTGGTATCATATATCTGGGGCTGGAATCTGGAAACGATGAAATACTTTGCAGGATAAACAAAGGTGAAAGCGCTTCAGATATTGTCAAAGCTGGCAAAAAAGCAAAAAAATCCAATATCCTTGTATCAGTAACTGCAATATCTGGTCTTGGCGGTCAGGAACTCAAAGCAGAGCACGCACTCGACACTGCAAAAGCACTTAGCCTGATGAACCCAGATTATATAGGCTTTCTTTCTCTTATGGTTGAGCCTGACACTGACATGTGGGACGAACTTTCAAGCGGGAGTTTCAAACTTCTTACTCCAAAAGAAATTATAGAAGAAATGATAATCTTTTTAAAGAATATCGATAGCCCTGGCACAGTTTTCAGGAGTAATCATGCTTCAAATTATTTCTCACTTTATGGAAATCTTAATGAAGATGTGCCCTCCATGCTTGAAGAACTTAATGAAGTAATGAAGGATCAGGATCTTTTAAAACAGGAGTTTATGAGAAGGCTTTAATTAAAAATCAAGAAAAACAGGTAGAAGTATCCAAGTTATTGTCGGATACTTCTACCTGTTTTTAGCTGTTTTAGTTACTATTTTTCCATAGGCATGCTATCATCTGCCGACCATTCGTAGATTGAAGCCTCATAGTTTCTTACTTTCTCAAAGCCAACTGCTCTGAGGACCGTGGACATATATCCAGATCTTATACCCATAGTTCAGTAAACAACAAAGTCATCTTCTGGCGTAACACCAAGATCACCCATAATTTGAATTATTTCTTCTGGAGATTTTGGAGTTGCATCTTCATTTAGAATAGATGACCACAACAAGTGCTTTGATCCTGTTATATGACCACCTCTGGCTTCTCCTGACTTCTGACTGCCTTTATATTCACCCTCACTTCTTGCATCTATTATTACTGTTTTATACAGATTTTCATATACGTAATCTTTTGACGCTGAGTAGCTCTCATCAAAGTCCTTAAGTTCAAGGCCCTCAGATGGGATTGGTTCTGGAGAAACCTCATTTGTCACTTCATATCCAAGTTCTTTCCATTTTGGAAATCCCCCATAAAGTAATTTTACGTTTTCAAGTCCAGCCATTCTCATTTGCCAAACATTTCTTCCATCAGGACCTGGTCCAGGAAGAACATCTGAATAAAATACTACTGTTTTGTCATTAGTAACTCCATAAGACTCAAGTTTAGCTTTTAGCTGGTCTTTGTCAAGAGTTGTTCCCCAAAGCGGGTCTCCTGGTTTACCTTCCACATTTGAAAAAGAATGAAAACCAACTCCATAGGCTCCAGGAATATGACCTTTTGCATAAACGTCAGGTTTGTTTCCATCAAATATTATTACATTTGAGTCCCCCATTATTTCATTGAGTTCTTGAGGACTTATAAATAAGTCTCCATTTTCATAAATCGAAAGATCTGCCGCGAGTTCTGTAACTTTGCCTTCTGAACCTTGCCCACTGGATTCATCCGTGCCGCTGCATCCACTAAATATAAGCATAGATGCAAGTAAAAGTGACATTGCAATACTAATTTTTCTTTTAACCAATTTCATTCTCTCCACCTTTATTTTTTTTCTTTGTATTTTTTTCATCCCAGACTTTTTTAATTAAAAACACTAGTATACTCATCGAAAACATCATCAAAAGCCCAAATACGAATTTCTTCATACCTCCGGTAAGCATACCTCCAATATAAGAATATATTATAGTAGCCGGGAGTTGACCTAAACCTGTAGCCCAAAAGAAAGACCAGAAGCTCATAGATGTAAGTCCTGCTGCATAACTCACTATATCAAAGGACATAAAAGGCAGAAGCCTTGCGATAAGTATTGCGTAATTACCGTACTTCTCAAAAAAATTATCTATTCCCTCCAGAGCAAACTTGCTTGAAAGCTTTTCCACCGCACTTCTTCCATAAAACTTTGCAATAAAGAAACACAATGCCGCTCCAGCCATTGCACTTGACCACGAGAGTATCGCGCCTTTTACCCACCCGAAGAGTCCAGCATTAGCAAATGTTATTAAAAATGCCGGCAACGGTGCCGCAATTGATTGAAATATCATTAGAAAAAATGATATTACAGGGGCCCAGATTCCAAATGACAGTATGTATCCTTTTACCAGCCCTACATCTAAATTACTCATAATAAAAATAACCTGTTTAATGTTTTTTTGAACAGATTCAGAAAGCACATATACAAGTACTAATACGGCAACAAGACCTGTTTTAAGCATAATTGATCTTTTTTTATCAACATTCATTATAAACTCCTTAAAAATAACTACTATTTATATTTATTCTCAATTACAACTAAATATATTATTAGGAAAATCTCAAAAATAAATATCGCAATTGAAGCAAATGTTATATATCCCGATGTGTTTAAACTCATAAAAAACCTGTTCTTTAAGCTCAGAACAGCAATACTGACTGCCAAGATGGCCGCAACATTGTGAGTCCAAAGAATTTTTCCTTGTTTTACTATTTGCTTTTTTTTGCCAGAGACAATCTGGATAAAAATAGCAAATAGTATAATTGCTATTAATCCAAATGTTAGTATTTTAATGTTTTCTGGAGTAAAATATTTTTCGTTCCATTGTATTTTTCTTGCAAGGACATGATGATTTACTCCAGCTTTTTGTCCAGACATTGTCTCAAGTATAAATAGCAAAGCCACAACTGATACTTCAATAAAAATTACTGCTACATTTATTATTTTGTTCATTACTTTACAGGTTCTCCTGTTTCTGAAGCAAGATCTGCATTTGACCATCCAATCCATCCGTCACTGTATAACGATACATCATTTAGACCTGCTACATTTGCATAGTAAAGGACTTCTGCCGCTCTCCATCCGCTTCCACACATAAACGAAAGATGATTTTGAGTGTTGATTCCTTCACCTTGCCACATTGCAATTATTTCATCTGCATTTCGCATAGTGTCATCTATATTTCTAAAATAATCAAGCGAGTTCGAATCGCTCTTTCCTGCATATCCAAAAACCGCTCCTGGAATACGTCCCATTTTATCATGATAGCTGTATCCTGAAGTTTTTCCGATATATTCATCCCATGTTCTGTTATCAACAAGTGTAAAAGTTTCCGATGGAAGCATTTGTTGAAGCTCGTCTATAGTATCAATTATATCCGGATTACCAGGAAAATCTCCTCCAAAATCAGTTATCGATACCGGTTTGTTGGAGGTCGTTTCAAGTTCATATCCTGCCGAAGTCCATGCTGCGGCTCCTCCATTAAGGACACGTACATCCTCAACACCTGCATATCTGAGCACAAGTGCTACTCTGTAGGCTGCCATTTGCGCTCCACCGCTCACTACTACTGTATCATTCTTGCTTATTCCATTTTCAAGCATTACATTTAAGAGAGTTTCATCCTCTGCAAGCATCCACGATGGAGGCGGTTCAATTGAATCTGTATTTATATGAATCGCACCGGGAATATGGCCGTTTGCATACGATTCCTTTTCTTCTCCCCAACTCGCTTCTATCATCTTGACAGTTTTGCCCTCTGTGAATGTTTCTGGAGTATCCCCATCAATCAGATCTTTTACAATACTCGCAGGAACAAGCAGCTCATATCCTGGGAACTGAACCATTGGCTTGTTTTCATCAGCTGCCCACTCTTTTACATCATATGTGTATATATTTTCATATCCTTTGGCTGAAAGATAATCTGCAACAGCCAGTGAATCCGCTGAGTTAGCGTCATATAGAACTACATTTTTATCAGGAAGTATCCCTTTAGTTTCAAGAGCTTCCTGAAGCATCTCTTCTTTTCCTTCTTTCTCAACAAGAAGCCAATTCGCAGAAAAATCCACTGCGCCTTCTATATGTCCGCCTCTTGAAACTCCGTCAAGTGCCCAGCCATTGAAGGCATTATTGTCTCTGGCATCTACTATAACCCAGTTTTCATCATCCAAATTTCCATTCAGCTCCTCTGTTGATACGGTTTTGTATAAAGTTTTTTCAGGTTCAGCATCAGGAGCATTACTGCTGCAACCCGTAACAGCGAGCATTGAAGCTACTGAAATCGCAATTATTTTTAAAAATGTTCTTTTCATAGTGTTTTCCTTTCCAAATAAATAAAGCCAGCCCTATAAGGACTGACTTATTATATATCAGAAAATACCAACAGTCTATGTTCAAGCACTCTTTTCTTATGGATAATACTTATAGCATTTATTAATAATTGTTATATCATTATGTTCATTTAGAATGAACTATAATGCTTTCGCATTATCCGTTTCAAGTTTAAGGACTCTGGCAAGTAATTTTGATGTGCTTGCCTGAAGTGTAAGTGTTATCAATATAGTTGCAAATGTAACCGAAGATATTATATCTGCATGTTTTATTCCCATGGTCATTATCATACCAGAAAGAGCTGCTGGAATTACCCCAGTTTCTCTTACCCACATCATATATACAATTTCCTGCCATTTCCACTGGGCTTTTCTATCAACAATAACGCTTAGTATAACCGAAATTGGACGTGCCACAAAAATTAGAACAGCAACTACTATTAGAGCAGGAGTAAGATTCTTGAAAAGATTCACAAATTCCAGCTGTGTTCCCAGTAAAACAAATATCATCATCCTGAGGATTATAGTAAACACTTCTTTAAATCTCAAATGAGTTTGAAAGGAATTTTCTGGAATCCAAAAATCAAACATTTTTTTATTTCCACAAAACATACCTACTATAAATACTGCCATAAATCCGCTGAATCCAAATTTTTCTGAAATAAGGTATGCTCCAGTTACTGCAACTATAATTATTTCTGAAGGAGATTCTCTCAGTATTCCAAACTTCTTTTCGTCTATAAATATATGACTCAGATACCCTATAGCCCCACCTACAATCACTCCGCCTATAATGGATTTTGCAACCTCAAAAATTCCTGCTGAGATTGAAAATTCTCCTCCCATTATTATACCTATGATTGAAAATGTTATAACAGCTCCTGCCGCATCATTAAATGCTGATTCAGAGATTATTGTCTGTTTAAGCTTGTTGCTTATATTCATAGTCTTAAAAAGAGGTACCAGTACCGAAGGATCCGTAGAGGCTATTACAGATGCCATTAAAAGACCATACTCCAGCGGTATTTTGAACGCTTTAGTAGCCACATAACCTACAATCACAGTGGAGATTATAACTCCCAAAGTGGCCAGTAGTGAAACAGATACCTTTACTTTATTGAGAATCTTAAAATCAATTTCTCTTCCCCCATCATAGAGTATATATGCAGCTCCAAAAGAAAGAATCAACTGGTTCTCTACGGGATATTTACCTATATTTATCCAATTTAAAAGGTTGGGTCCAAGAATTATCCCAGCCAGTATATAAAGTACTACATCTGGCATTTTTATAACTTCACTTATCTTACCAAAGATTAATCCTGCAAGTATGACAAGCCCTACCAGCTCCATCAGTTGATTTGCAGATTGAATTACAGCATTTTCCATTTTCGCTCCTTTAACTGCAAAAAATAACTACATGCACAAGCTTGTTTTTTTATAAGCTTATGCATGTAATTGTTTTTGCAACTATTTATAATTTGTTTTATTTATAATTCCTGTCCGGGACTGAATCATTATACATCCATCAAACAGGTTTGTCTACACAAATTTTTTATTTTTTTATGCATTTATTTATACAAAAAAATCTGACAATGGGGCCCTTTTGGCATCAGTCAGATTTTTTTGCATAAACTTATTTTAGAAGCTTCATTTTTTCGAGTTTTCCAATTATATTTTTACCCTTTGGTAGGTCCTGCAGATCTTCTCTTGTTATGGTCTTTGTAATGAAAAGAGTCACTACATATACAACACCACCAACAGCTACTGCCATAAGTGTAGCAATAGAATTACCAATTACTGGGACTATAACAATATATACAAGCCTCGTAATTATTCCCATTATTCCAGCTGTAACAAGTGGTCTCATTAGAAAGTCTCTAGCACTGAATTTTAGTCCAAGATATTTCTTAACAGAGAAATAATCCAGAACTGCTGCTACTATATATGCAACTACTGTACTTATTGCTGCACCCTTTACATTAAGTGACGGGATCGCAGTAAGCACATAAGTCATAATGAATTTTACACCCGCACCTATAAAAAGATTCAATACCGGAATGTGGGCCTTACCAATTCCTTGTAGAACTGATGTAAATGACTGTATAAGACTAAGGAACACCACCCCTATAGACATTATTGCAAGTATGCCTCCTACAGATGAAGGTTCGTTTGGATAAAGCAATCCTATAATAGGTGTTGCAAGTACAAATAGTCCTACTGCGCACGGAAGCCCTATAAGAAGACTGAGTCTTATAGCAAGATTTGTATTATCTCTTGTCCTTTTTAAATCATTTACTGCATATGCAGATGAAATAACTGGCACAAGACTTATTGCTATTGCTCCTGTAATAACTTGTGGAAGGTTTATAAGCGTTGCAGCTATCCCGGTAAGCTGAGCATACATGGTGTTTGCCTGAGCATGTGTAAATCCTCCAGAAACCAGTCTTCTCATTACAAGTGCCAGGTCTATGGTGTTCATCGTAGGCATTACCAAAGCTCCTATTATAATAGGCAGTGCAATGGTGATAAGTTCTGCTAATATATCCGCGGTTTTTTCACGTGGAAAAACAGGACTGTTTTCAAGTTCATTGTTTCTTGTTGTTTTGTTTTTGTAATAAATATATAGCATTACAGATAAACCACATACCGCTCCTGCCGTTGCACCAAAAGTAGCGCCAGCCGCCCCATATTCAAGTCCTTTTGGGACAAATATAAGGGCCAGCCCCACTCCAAAAACCACTCTGGCAAATTGCTCTGCTATCTGAGATATAGCCGAAGGATTCATATTATTTAATCCTTGGAAATACCCTCTAAATGCAGCCATGACAGGTACGAGCAGTATGGCAGGTACGAGCATTAAAAGAGCAAGATATGCCTTTGGGTTTTGAAGCATGACTGTAACAATATATCTTGCACTGAAAAGCATTACAGTAGATGTGATTACACCCATTCCAAGAAGAATCATAAATATTATTTTAAATACCCTGTAAGCTCCTCTGTTATCCCCAAGGGCTCTTCTTGCGGAAACCATTTTAGAAATAGCAACTGGGAATCCAGATGTAGCTATTGATATCAGAAGCACATAGATTGGATATGCTGTCTGATAATAACCCAGTCCTTCCGAAGTTATTATCCATGTTATTGGAATCCTGAAAGCTGCCCCAAGTATCTTAACCACTACACCAGCCAAGCCTAATATAACAGCACCTTTTAGAAATGTACTTTTTTTCTCTTCACTCATCTTAACCTCTCACTATTTGTTTATTATGTCGTCAAATATTTCAATTTTAGAAGCTTTTTTAAGTTCTTCCATTTTTTTATCATAGATTTCATATCTTATTGATCCAAGTATATTTTCTTTTTCTTCTTCAAATGTCGTTATTTCTTCTCTTTTCTCATATACTTTTATTATATGATATCCAAATGATGACTTTACGACATTTGATACCTGGCCTTTTTCAAGTTCAAAAGCTACTTTTTCAAATTCTGGAACCATTACACCTTTTGCAAAATATCCAAGGTCTCCGCCATTTTTTGCTGACGCTTTGTCATCAGAATATTCCTTTGCCAAAGCTTCAAAATTCTCTCCCTGATTTATTTTACTCAATATATCAGCTGCCTTTGCTTCTTTTTTGGCAGATTCTTCTTCTGACAGAGGTTCTCCCATATCATTAAGAGTCGTTATCAGTATATGAGATGCCTTTATCTCCTCTTTTTTATATTCGTCAATATGAGTATTATAATGCTCTTTTAGTTCATTTTCATTTGTTTGAGTTTCACTCATGATTTTGTTTCTGTACTTATCATAAATAAGTGTCTTTTTTAAATGATCTTTTAAAAACTCCTCATCTATCCCATTTTCTTCCATGAATTTATTATATTCATCCACATCTTCTATAAACTGCATGTATGAATTCATTTCATTTGCAACTTCTTCATCAGTAACCGTAATACCTTGTTTTTCAGCTTCCTGATACACTATTTCCTGACTTATCATTACATTTAATATTTCATTGTCAAATTCCTCTTTGAAAGTCTTTCCACCCTCAACTTCACTGGTCCAGATTTCTTCTCCAAAAATCGCTTCATATTCTTTGCCTACTTTTAAAGTGGTTTTTTCAAAATCGGATTTGGTTATTTTTGTACCATTAACAACAGCTACTACGTCTTCGCCACTGGTTTTGCACCCCGTAAAAATAAGCGAAGTTAAAAGTGCCATCAAAAATATTTTAAAAAACTTGTTTTTCATAACAATCTCCTTAAATTCAGATTTAATTTTTCACTCTGTAATTATACCATCTTTTCAAGATACTGCGCTATGCTTTTAACCAACTTGTAATCTTGGAGTTTTCCAAAGTCCTTTTTCACTATGATCTTACCTTCTCTTGAAATAAATGAGATTGTATTCTTGTCTTTTACAATTTTTGCTATCTTAAGTTTTTTACCAAGCGATCTAATGTAGGCTACTTCTATCAGCGCGCTTACTGAAAATGGCATATCCGAGAATCTATCTTCAATTTCTATTTCAATATCCATCTTGTCTTCTTGATTAGATATGCTGGATATTTTTTTATATACCTCGATCTTATCCATCTCATTTTCTATATAGTCATTTGGTATATATGCATTCAATTTTATTGCCACTTCAGTTTCAGGTACATCTTCTTCTACAGTCTCACCTTTTAGTCTCATTATTTCTTGTTCAAGCATTTTTACATACATTTCGTAGCCTATATCTGCTATATGCCCATGCTGAGTTTCTCCAAGGAGTGTTCCTGCTCCTCTTATTTCTAAATCTCTCATTGCAACTTTAAATCCGGATCCAAATTCCGTAAATTCTTTTATGGTCTTAAGTCTTTTTTCTGATACTTCGGTTAAGACTTTGTCTTTCTCGTACATAAAATATGCATATCCTTGCCTTGAGCTCCTGCCCACTCTGCCTCTAAGCTGATATAGCTGAGAAAGACCCATTTTGTCTGCATCATATACTATCATTGTATTTGCGTTACTTATGTCCATACCAGTTTCTATTATTGTTGTAGATATAAGCACATCATATTCTTTATTTGTAAATCCATTTACTATCTTTTCCAATTTTCTTGGACTCATCTGTCCATGCGCTACTGCTATTCTGGCCGAAGGAACTATCCTTTGCAGCATTTGATACATTTTTTCTATAGTCTGTACACGGTTATATACAAAATAAATTTGGCCTCCCCTGTGTATCTCTCTTTCTATAGCATCTGCTATTATACTCTCCCTTGCTTCCATCACATATGTTATTATGGCTTGACGTTCTCTTGGCGGTTCTTCTAATAAACTCATATCCCTTATGCCACTGAGCGACATATGCAGTGTTCGCGGAATAGGAGTTGCCGAAAGACTTATTACATCTGAGTTAGTTCTGAGTTTTTTGAGTTTTTCCTTGTCCTTGACACCAAAACGCTGCTCTTCATCAACTACTATCAGTCCCAGATCTTTGAATTTTATGTCTTTTGAAAGTAATCTATGCGTTCCTATAACTACATCCACTTCACCTGAAGATATCTTTTCTATAATCTTTTCTTGATCTTTGGTAGTTCTAAACCTGCTTAAAACCTCTACTTTAATAGGAAAATTTTCAAATCTTTCTTTTATTGTATTGTAATGTTGTTGACTCAAGATTGTCGTGGGTACAAGAAATGCGCACTGCTTGGATTCCATACAAGCCTTGAATATGGCCCTGATTGCCACTTCTGTCTTGCCATACCCAACGTCTCCACATATAAGACGGTCCATTACCTTTTCGCTCTCCATATCGTTTTTAACGTCTTCTATAGCTCTTAGCTGATCGTTTGTTTCTACATATGGAAAATCATATTCAAATTCTTTTTGCCATACAGTATCTTGTGAATATCTGTAGCCTTTGGTGTTTTCCCTTTTTGCATATAACTCTACAAGGTCTTTGGCTATAAGTTCGATGATTTTCTTAGCTCTTGATCTTGTTTTTTTCCACTCATTACTACTTAGTTTACTAAGCTTTATTCCATCTTCTGCAGAGTTTCCAATATATCTTTGGATTTTTGACATTTGTTCAAGAGGAAGGTATAGAGTGTCTCCTCCACCATATATTATTTTGATATAATCTTTTGTAATACTGTCAAATTCCTTCTGTTCCACTGCTACAAATTTCCCGATTCCATAATTTTCATGTACTACAAAATCTCCTGGTTTCAGTTCAATAAAACTCTCTATTTTACTTGTTTTAACTTTATCTTTGAATTTTCTGTCAGTACTTTTTGAAGTGTTAAATATTTCATTCTTTGTAAATATTGCCAGCTTATGCTTTGAATAAATTGACCCACCAGCAAAATACTCATCTGTAAATATTACATTTGAGTGCTCCGATTCTTGTGTGCCTATATTAATTCTTACAGAACCCACGTTATTTTCTTTCAGTGCTTTTTGAAGGTTTTTTGTAAACTCTTCATCTTTAAGTGAAATCAAAATCACATAGTCATTACTTCTTAGATACTTAAGCTCATTTATAAAGTCAAATATCTTCCCGTTAAAGACTTTAGCTTCTCTAGTTTCAAAATCAACTATTGCATCAACTGGAAAATCCTTTATAGAAGAAGTCACAGCTGTATTGAAAATGTTTTTTTTCTCTTTTATTTTTTCCACCACATAAGATGGTGCCAGCAACAACTCACCTTCTCTTTTTATAGCAAAGCCTTTTTCTAGTGCTCCTTCAAAATTGTCACTGAATTCTTGATGAACATTCTCAAGTTTTTGAACTACCCTGTTAGGATCATTAACTTCAAAAAGAGAAATATCTTTTACATAATCAAATATAGTGTTTTCTCTGTCATAAAAATAATTGATATATTTTGAAACACCTTCAAAGTATATCCTGTTTTTAATTCTTTCCAGATCAAAAGATATGTCTTGATTAGTAACATCACTTATATCATCTTCAATTTCTTTAATTGCCTGTAAAAGATTTTGTGGATATATAAATGATCTTGCGGGAAGGATTTTTACTTTATTTACTTTTTCTATAGATTTTTGAGTGAAAATATCAAATATTCTTATAGAATCCACTTCATCGTCAAAAAGTTCTATCCTTACCGGATTCTCAATTCCTGGCGTAAATATATCTACAATTCCGCCCCTCATGGAAAACTGCCCTATACCTTCTACCTTGTGTTCTCTTACATATCCTGTATTTATCAATTTTTCAATCAATTGGTTTTTGTCTAGCACCTGTCCAAAAGCTATATCTTGGGAATTACTTAATATATACTCTTTTGGTACATATTTTTTTATAAGCGAATCCGAAGAAAAAACTGCCAGATCGTAGTCATTGTTGGAAAGCTTGTAGAGACTTTCTACAAGTTCTGCCTCAAGTTTTCTATCTTTTGCTTCCACTGAGTAAAATCTAATATCTTCACTTTGTATATAGACTGAATTTATTCTTTTTTTTATAAAAGCATTGTGAAGTTTTTGTGCCTCTGCATCACTGTGAGTAATGACAGCATGTCTAATTCCTTTTCTTAAAAGAAATGAAGACATTTCCGATCTTTGATTTTCAATAAGTCCTGTGGCAAGCACTGATTTTTTTCCAGAATCTATATTATCAAGTATTTCTGTATACTCAATTGATGAGTCCAGTACTGCTTTTAAATAATTATTCATTTTTACCTCTACTTGTTATACATATTCATGGCTTTATCAAGATTAGTCTCAACTGTTTCAATTACAGCTTTTCTAGCATTCTTGATTGATTCAACAACATTGTCTGCCTCTGTTTTATCGAATCTGCCAAGCACAAAATTTGCAAGATCTTCACCATGTTTGGGCCTTGAAACACCTATCCTTATTCTTGGAAAATCCTGATTTCCAAGAATATATATTATATTTCTCATTCCATTATGAGTACCCGAGCTTCCACTTTTTCTTATTCTTATTCTTCCTGTGTCAAGATCTATATCGTCATATATAACAATCATTTTAGAAGGATCCACTTTATAATAGTTCATGAGTTCTACCACCGCCTGACCACTCAAATTCATGAATGTCTGAGGTTTTGCCAGTATTATTTTCTCACTTCCTATCCTTGCTTCTCCTATTAATGATTTGAACTTTAGTTTATCTATTTTTATATCAAGTTCTTTTGCTATTTCATCAACTGCTACAAATCCCACGTTATGTCTTGTTGTTTCGTATTGTTTTCCTGGATTTCCAAGTCCTACTATAAGATACATTTTTTTCTCCTGTTTTTCAGCTGAAAAAGAGCCTTATTAAGGCCCTTTCATATTTCATATTTCATATTTCATATTTCATATTTCTTAATTATTATTTACTTCTGTGGTTCAGGTGAGAATAAAACACTCACAGACTCACAGTCAAATATTTTTTCAATAGCTGATGCAAAAAGTGGCGCCGTTGAAAGTACTTTTATTTTATCAATTCTTTTTTCTTCAGGAAGAGGTATAGTATCAAGAACTATAATCTCCGTAAGATCAGAGTTTTGAAGTCTTTCTATTGCCGGTCCTGAAAGTACAGGGTGAGTACAACATGCATAGATATTCTTTGCTCCAAATTTTTTCAAAGCCTCTGCTGCATTACAAAGTG
Organism: Proteocatella sphenisci DSM 23131; assembly: GCF_000423525.1. Classification (GTDB taxonomy): domain Bacteria; phylum Bacillota; class Clostridia; order Peptostreptococcales; family Filifactoraceae; genus Proteocatella; species Proteocatella sphenisci. The sequence goes on from NZ_AUID01000013.1 coordinate 38,988, forward strand.
TTCCCGCTGTGTCTATCATGTCATCAAGTATAATAAGATTTTTATCTCTTACATCACCTATTATGTTCATAACTTCTGAAACATTGTCTTTTGGTCTTCTCTTGTCTACAATGGCAATCGGAGAATCCAGGTACTGTGCAAAAATCCTTGCCCTTGCAACACTTCCATGGTCTGGAGATACAATAACAAGATCTTCAATTTTCAACTTCTCAAAATGCTCCATCAAAATTCTTCCACCTAGAAGATGATCTACTGGTATATCAAAATATCCTTGAATCTGGTTTGCATGCAAATCCATTGTAAGAATTCTATCTGCGCCTGCAGCGGTAAGAAGATTAGCCACAAGTTTCGCTGTGATTGGATCTCTTGCTTTCGCTTTTCTGTCCTGTCTTGCATATCCATAATATGGGATAACAGCTGTTATTCTTCCTGCAGAAGCACGTTTGAATGCATCTATCATAATAAGCATTTCCATTAGATGTCTGTTTACAGGAGAACATGTTGATTGAATTATAAAAGCATCAACACCTCTCACACTCTCATTGATGTTTACAGAAATCTCTCCATCACTGAATCTTGTTACTACAGCGTCACCAAGCTCTACGCCTAACTGCGATGCTATTTTCTGAGCTAGTTCCTTGTTAGAATTTCCACTGAAAATCTTAATCTTATTACCACTAGTATTCATTACTTCCTCCTAAAGATTATTAAGTTATATTTACTTATTATTCCAATCATTTTTATTGACCTGACGACCTCTGGCTATTGCAAGATTGCCTTTTGGAACATCCTGAGTTATAGTTGATCCAGCCGCAATAAATGCATTTTCTTCTATAGTAACAGGCGCTACCAGGTTTGAATTTGACCCTATGAAAGAATTGTCTTTAACTACCGTCTTGAATTTATTTTCTCCGTCATAATTCACAAATACAACACCACAACCAATATTTACATTAGAACCTATTTCCGCATCTCCAACATAGCTTAGATGAGAAGCTTTTGAACCATCTCCAAAACTGGCATTTTTAAATTCTACAAAGTCACCAATTTTACAATTGTTTCCTATTTTAGTTCCAGGTCTAAGATACGCATATGGCCCCACAGTTGTATTGTTTCCAATTTTCGAATCCAATATTGTTGATGATTTTACAGTTACATTTTCACCTATGATACTGTTTTCTATCGTGGTATTTTCTCTTATCTCTGTATTTTTTTTAATTACAGAGCTTCCTTTTATATAACAATTAGGATGTATCATACAATCCTTTTCAATAATAACACTTTTGTCTATATAAGTACAGTCCGGATTGATCATTGTAACGCCATTTTTCATATGACCTTCGTTTATTCTCTTTCTCATTACATACTCTGCCTGAGAAAGTTGCAAACGACTATTTATACCCAGTATAGATTCACTGTCCACGACAAATGTTGAGACCTGATGAGCTATCGCAATATTTTCAAGCACATCTGTAAGATAGTATTCATTTTGGCTGTTGTTAGTGCTAAGATTAGCAAGCTCACTTTTTAAAAGTTTTCCTTCTATTATATAGGTACCTGCATTTATCTCATTTATCTTCTTTTGGTTTTCGTCTGAGTCTTTTTCTTCTACTATCTTTATAAATTTATCACGGGATTTTACTATTCTACCATACCCAGTTGGATCTTTTACAAATGATGTCATTATTACAGCTTTATTCCCCTGTTTTTTAAGATCATACATATTTTGCAGAACTTCTTTTTCTATAAGAGGAGTGTCTCCACATACAATAAGCACCTCATCATCGTCTGCAATGTAGTCTATCGCCATCATCACAGCATGTCCAGTGCCCAGTTGTTCAGTCTGATATGCATATTTTACGCTTTGTTCAAAGTAGTCTTTTACAACTTCACTCTTGTGTCCAATAACCACAACAGCTTCACTATTATCTATTTCAGTATTGTTTAGTACATGTTCAAGCATTGGCAGACCACATACTTTATGCATTACTTTTGGAAGTTCAGATTTCATCCTTGTTCCCTGTCCAGCCGCCAGTATAATGACTTTTAAGCTCATAAGAAACCTCTGTTTTCTATATAACGTTTATAATTATTCATAACCATACTAATAATAACACTTTTTAATATATAAATACAAGTTTTTTCAACAGATTCATAATTTTTTTATTTTTTGATACAATTGAATCATAAATTTCATAAATTCCATTCTTGCAACAAAGTGTTTTATAGTGCTCAAGTTATTGTTACAAATGGATTTTCAAAAAAATAGTTTTAATATAAATGCATGATTGACTATTTCAATCTTGCATGATATATTTATATAAAGAATTTTTTGTACTTCATTTTAATATTGATACTAATTTAACGCAAATATAGGAGGTTTTTTATACATGTCTCAAGAAATAAAGCAATTTAAAAAAGTAATGGTAGCAAACCGCGGAGAAATAGCCATAAGAATATTCAGGGCATTAACAGAACTTGGAATTAGAACTGTAGGAATTTATTCCAAAGAAGACAAATTATCCCTTTTCAGGACTAAGGCAGATGAATCTTACCTTATAGGAGAGAACAAGAGTCCTATCGATGCCTATCTTGATATGGAAGGCATCATAAGACTGGCAAAAAGCAAAAAAGTTGATGCTATACATCCTGGTTATGGATTCCTTTCAGAAAACCCTTTATTTGCAAAAATGTGTCGCGACAATGGAATCGAATTTATAGGCCCTTCTGTAGAAACTATGGAGATGATGGGTGACAAGATAAGTTCAAAGAAAATAGCTGATATATGTGGTGTTCCCACTATTCCTGGAACAAAGGACGCTATAAAAACAGTAGAAGATGCTATAAGAATTGCCGAAGAAATCGGTTACCCCGTAATGGTAAAGGCTTCTAACGGTGGTGGTGGCCGCGGAATGCGTATCGTAAGGTCAAGCAGCCAGATGCAGACAGATTTTCAATCTGCCATGAATGAATCTATAAAGGCTTTTGGCGATGACAAGATATTTATAGAAAAATACCTTCATAAACCAAAACATATAGAAGTTCAAATCCTTGGAGATGCTTACGGAAACATAGTTCATCTTTATGAGAGAGATTGTTCATTGCAAAGAAGACATCAGAAGGTGATTGAGTTTGCCCCCTCTATATCTCTTAAAGAAGATACAAAAAAGAAGCTCCTTGAGTCAGCTCTAAAACTTGCAAACCATGTAAACTACAAGAGCGCGGGAACACTTGAGTATCTGGTTGATGAACAGGAAAACTTCTATTTCATAGAAATGAACCCTCGTATTCAAGTTGAACATACAGTTACTGAAATGATTACAGGAATAGACATTGTTCAAAGCCAGATTCTTATTGAAATGGGACATTCTTTAAAATCTGAAGAAATAAACATACAGTCACAAGAAGATGTAAAAGTTAATGGCTACTCAATTCAGTGCCGTTTGACTACTGAAGATCCTACAAAAGGTTTTATGCCTGACACAGGCAAAATTTCTGTTTACCGATCTGGTTCAGGATTTGGAATACGTCTAGATGGAGGAAACGGCTTTACCGGTTCAGAGATAACCCCATATTATGATAGTCTTCTAGTAAAAACCACTTCATGGGACAGAACTTTCCAGGGAGCGACTAGAAAAGTCATCAGATCCCTTAGAGAGTTCAGGATAAGAGGTGTTAAGACAAACACACCTTTCCTTATAAATGTGCTGAACCACCCAAGTTTTATTGAAGGAAAATGTTATACTTCCTTTATAGAGGAAACAACAGAACTTTTTGATATAAAAGCCAGCAAAGACAGGGCCAGCAAGCTGATTAACTTTATTGGTAATGTAACCGTAAATGAGCGTACTAATAACAGATTTGATGAAAGTATGATTAATATTCCTAAATTTGCAATCACAGATACACCTGGATCTAGAGACTTGTTCCTTAAAATGGGTGCAAAAGACTTCACTCAGATGATCAAAAATGAAAAGAAGCTGTATATTACTGATACCACCATGCGAGATGCACACCAGTCACTGATTGCTACAAGGCTTCGTACTCACGACATGGTAAAGATAGCCCCTTATGCAAACGAAGTATTTAAAGATACATTTTCTATGGAGACATGGGGTGGAGCTACATTTGACGTAGCATACAGATTCCTCAAAGAATCTCCATGGGTAAGACTGCAAACACTAAATAAGCTCATGCCTAATGTGCTTCAGCATATGCTCCTTAGATCTTCAAATGCCGTAGGTTACAAAAACTATCCCGACAATGTAGTTGCCGAATTTATCAAGCAATCTGCTGAAAGAGGAGTAGATGTATTTAAAATATTTGACAGCCTTAACTGGATAGAGAACATGGAAAGACCAATCGAAGAAGCTCTAAAGACTGGAAAAATTGTCCATGGAGCAATATGCTACACTTCAAACATACTTGATCCTAATAATACAAAATATACTACCCAGTATTATATAGAAAAAGCAAAACAGCTCGAAAGCATGGGAGTTCACATCGTAGGAATAAAAGACATGTCAGGTCTGCTTAAACCTTATGCTGCAAAAGAGCTTGTAACTGCCCTAAAAAAAGAGCTTAATATCCCAATTGAAATCCATACTCACGACTCTACCGGAAATGGGGTAAGTACAGTGCTTATGGCAGCAGAAGCAGGCGCAGATATAGTTGACTGCGCTATAGAATCAATGTCAGGACTTACAAGCCAGCCATCACTTAACTCTGTGGTTGAGGCTCTAAGACATACTCCTAGAGACACCGGCCTTGATATAGACAAACTTAATGAAATCAGCGCATACTATCTTGGCGTAAGAAACATATATTCAAAATTTGAGACAGAGTTAAAAACCCCTTCTGTTGAAATATATAAATATGAAATACCAGGAGGACAGTATTCAAACCTACTTCCTCAAGTTCAGAGTCTTGGTCTGGGAGACAGGTTCCAGGAAGTTAAAGCAGCATTTAAAGAAGCTAACGATCTTTTCGGTGATATAGTTAAAGTAACGCCATCTTCTAAAATAGTTGGTGATATGGCTATATTTATGGTAAAGAATGACATCAACAAGGATAACATAATGGAAAAAGGAAAAGATGTCTCTTTCCCAGAGTCAGTTATAGAATATTTCATGGGATATATAGGCCAGCCTGAAGGCGGATTCCCTAAAGAACTTCAAAAACTTGTTCTTAAAGGTGCTACTCCAATTACCTGCAGGCCTGGGGAACTTCTTCCTCCTGAAGATTTTGATGCTATCAAAAAATATCTTGATGAAAATTATGATGGCAGAGGAAACTCAAGAAATGTAGTAAGTTACTCTCTATACCCAAAAGTTTATGATGATTACTGCAAACATCTTGATCTTTATAACGACATAAGCAAGCTTCCGTCTAATGTGTTCTTTAATGGTCTTGATGTCGGTGAAGAGGTCGATGTTGAAATAGAACCAGGTAAAGTACTCAACATGAAATTCCTTTCAATGAACGATCCTGATTCAAGCGGAATGAGAACGCTGAGCTTTGAAGTTAACGGTTCATCCAGAGAAACCGAGATCCTTGACCATTCAGTTGAGATCATCAAGTACGATGAAAGAAAAGTAGATTCTACAAATCCAAAACATATAGGTTCTCCAATTCCTGGAAATGTCGTTAAGATATTTGTAAAAGCAGGAGACGCTATCGAAGCCAATAAGCCAATAATGACTATAGAAGCTATGAAAATGGAAACCACCGTACTTTCGAAGGCTAATGGCCTTATATCCGAAATACTTGTAAAAGAAGGTGACCGTGTTACCGATAATCAGCTTATAGCTACTTTAGAATAACAACATTAGTAACTAAAATTCAATAAATCTCTATTTTAAAAGGCTCAGAATGGTTTCCGAGCCTTTTAAATAATGAATCATATAGTTTTAAATTATAAAGCCTGTCTTCTACCCTGTCCATTGCCATTTCCATTTCTGCGTCCCTGCCCCATTCCAGTACCATTGCCTGTTCCTGTGCATGTTCCTGATGCGGCATTTTCAAATGCTCTCAGATGGTTTTTGGATGCATTCATGAGTCTTTCAAATATTGCTCTCACATCATCGTTCAGGTCCTCTTTGAGGAATTTTTCGTACATTGCTATGTTATTCTCCTCAGCCTTGATTTCTATGCCATAGGATTCCTGTAGTGATGGTGGCATTTCAACAAGAGACTTCCAATCCTTTTCCGGTACAGTCACCTTATATTTTTCAAAAAGAGGAAGCAGCATACTGACATGCCTCTGCTCAGCTCTCACAATGTTTGTGAACGGCCTCTGAGCGCCGAACTTTTCGATTATCATCTGATACCCTGCAAGCGCAAGATTTTCATCTTCAACAGCATAGACAAGCATCTCCTCAAGGGTATAGCTGCTGTCTGAAGAAGCCGCTGCTGCGCCATACTTTTCAGTGGATATACTGCTGTCTTCAACTGCATATACAGCTCCTCCTGATACTGCAGATACTATCATCGCAGCAGATAAAAATATGCCTGCCGATTTTTTCAAGATATTCTTTCTCATACTATTCATCTCCTTATCATATATAAAGGTAAGCTTGAATTCCTTATGTCTTATCCTTATTATAACCATCAAATATGACGGAAGTGTGATGGAAATATAAAATAAGTATGAAAGATATCTGATTAAAGATACTTTCAGTATTTCACTTAACAAAATCATATAGCATTATTTCCAGACAGAAAATATTATTAATTGTGGTTATTTTGCAGTATCCGCTCTGTTCTTTTACTAATTCCTGGATACTCTTAATTCCTATACCATGCATAACAGGATTTTCCTTTTTAGTAACAGGTAATCCGCCATCAAATGCTATTACTCCTGAATATGGATTCGAAATTTTTATAAATAAATTTCCATCATCATCAAATATTCTTATAATTATACTTTTTTGCGTTAAAACTTCGGAGCTGTAGTTCTGTATGGCATTATCTATTGCGTTTCCAAGTATAATGTACAGACTATCTTCATCAATCTCTGCATTTACTGCGACATTTATCTTTGTATCAGTTTCAATTCCTTTATTGCTTGCTTCTTGCAACTTATAATTTAACAATCTATTCAATCCCTGATTTTTTGTATAAATTTTTAAATCCCCTTTAAATTCTTCGCCAATTAAAAAATTTAGTTTGTCTTCTAATTCCATCAACGATTTCTCTGTATTTTCTTCTAACCTTGATTTTAAATACAGCAATTGATAGTTTAAATCATGTTTGATTGATCTTATTTTATCAAAAGAATTGCTTACAACTTGTTCCCGCTCTATGTAGTATTTCATTTGAGATTTCAAAAATTTATTATCATACTTTACTCTTTCAATTTCTTTCAATTTGTCAAAAAGATAGTATACGAATATATTTATAAATACCAGACTGACAATCGAACCGGCTACCAGCCATTGAATAATTCCTGTTTTATTGTAAGCAATAGTGCTAAAAGTATATATTATAAATATACTGCAGATTGGAAGTATAACAACTTGAAATGAATCAAAAATAACAAACTTGTCTCCATCTTCCTTTTTCAATTTATATGTTTGCAGTAATTTTATTGAAATCAGCGTGACAATTTTGGATAAGATCGTTCCCACCAGTCTGGATAATTCATCTTGCAATATCAATTCTACTGAAAAATTCAGCAAAATTCCATAAATTATTGCTACAATTAGCTCAGAAACTACTCCTAAAAATACCCATGCAATTGAAATGATAAATTTATCTAAATATCTGCCCGAATAATTAGATGCAATTATAAAAACTGTAAACAACTGGATTAATATATTTGTCGCAGGTTCTGTATTCAGAAAATATGTTGCAAATCCAAATAATAAAAAAAATAAATAAGACAACATTCTGTAATTATTTAACTTTTTTTCTGGTTTTAAAAAGATTTTAATCGCAAGATCTATTGTATACAGTGATAAAATATTAATCGAAGAATATAAAAAAATCTCCATGCTTATAGATATCATTGTTATAAATACCTCTTTTCAATATATTTCATGTATCTTTGCTCTGTATCCATCTTATATTTTGCTCCAATGCTATAGGTCTGTGGTCTTCCTTTGATAATCACAACATCGGATTTCACACTTACGTATTTTAAATTGAAAATAAAAGATTTACTCGGCATAATAAAACAGTCTACGTTCTGCAGCTTTGACCAGGTACTTGACAATGTATCACAGTATATTTCTTCAAATTTGGTTGAGTATAATATTATATTATTTCTTTGACTTTCAAAATATATAATATCTTGAATCGGAATGCATTGCAATTTTCCTTGCTTTTTGTAAGTAAAAATACGTTCTTTATCTTTTCGAATGATTTCACAGGCTTTCAATAGCGCTGATTCTAGCTGACTTTTATCAATCGGTTTATCAATAAATGCTATTGTTTGAAAAGCAAATAATTCTTTGATTCTTTTATCGTAGCTGGAAATAAAAATAATCAGGCTTTCCTTTCCCATAGAACGAATTTTTGTTGCAGTGTCAATTCCATCCATTCCATTCATAAGTATGTCTAATAGTATTACCTGAAAATCTTGTGTTTCTAAAGCATCACAAAGCTCTTCCCCACTGGAAAAAGATGCTATGTTGAATTCTTCTTTCCATTTTTCTTCAATAAAACTAAGTGAAGACATGATTTTATCCCGCTCATTTTTAATATCATCACAGTAGGCTATTTTTAACATGAGCTCTCCCCCAGTATTTGCTTTTTGCAATTTCTTTATATGTTCATAATGAACAAAAAAATTAGCTATTACCTTCAAATATCAACTCTCTTCGTGTTTTTAAAATTAAGTGCCAATCTTATTTATCATTATACTCCAAAATCCATCCTAAATCTTAAAAATCATAAAATCCTCATCAGTTTCATGCAACAGGATTTTATGATTCAAATTCTACTATTCAATTTTACACGAATTTCCAAAATTATACTAATTTCCTAAATTAGGTTCATAGACCAATGGTTCTTCATTCTTTAAATTGATGTCGTTTTCAATTAAAGGTTTTAACGGTGGTGTAACCGAAAATGCATCACTGGATTTTTTGTAAAAATCTCCACTTTTTTCAAAAATGATATTTCCTTTTTTGTCTATGGTGATTTTATTTCTGTCAGATTCATCTCTGCCAGAAAGCAAATATTCATTTTCGGATAACTTTGTAAATGTACCTCTGTATATGCTGTTCTCACTGTTATTCATAAAGTCTTCATAGTAATAATAATGGTTTGGATTGTTTTCTATATGCGGAACCGTGATCATAGTATGTCTTACAATATAAGCAAAGCTCCCTTCCGTTTTCGATTCTTCTTGTAAGATGTATGTACCAACAAAACCAGATAAAGGAGGAGATTTAAAAGTATTGCAATTTAATGAAAATACAATATACATAAATAACATAATCGCTAAAGTTCCTATTAATATATTATTTCCTGTTTTTTGCATTCTTATCTCCTCCTCTATAATTATGTTGTCTCATATTTCATGCTTATAACAACGCACTTTACAAGATAGTATGAAAAGAATATCGCAGTGAATATCTCACTATTTGAGAATCCAAGTAGCTGAGCTGCGTATTTCCCTAAAATTAATGTGAACATACCTACGTATAAATCAGATTTACACGGATTGTCGAGCAGTCTGAAAAAATATCCCAAGTTAACATTCTTCCAGATGTATTCATTTGAATTCACTCGTTTTTTTATAGCATACACAACTATTACTACAGACAGTGCAAGTGGTATGACAAACTTGTCACTTAGAATAGCAAATATAGGGTTTATAATGAATAAAAGAATTATAGTTATCAAAATAAGCAGATCTTTAATTATGGAGTATAGTCTCATTGCTCATCCTCTACTTTGTATAAACTCTATAGGAATCGGGACTTATACCCCAAGGGTTCCCTGCGTAAATAACACAATACTTAATTCCGTTCCTTGTTACAATTTTTGTATACGATGTCCTACTTATTTCAGAAAGCATAAAGTCTATAAGTTTTCCTCCTACATACCCAGTTATAAATTCAATTAATCCATAAGTTTAAACATCAGGATTCTTTTCATAAAATTCTCCTCTGAATCAACTAATGTTTTTTAATATAATACTTTCCAAAAAAACAATAATAATCATAAAAATAAAAATTTAAATATGAAGTATGAATATAATGATTAGATTGAAATAATTAGTAACTTTAAAGCAATTATAACCCAACTCTCACTTTAAAAACCACAAACAGGACGAAACAGCAAAAATCAAGGACGAAATTCTATATATACCAATAGCCTATATACGTTTGCCTTTTATTAACAAACCATAAGACCCTAAAGTGATTTTTCACAATAGGGCCTTATAGTTCTATCTTTTTCTTATTTGTCTCTTACTGTTCCATCGCTTATAGCTGCCTGCGCGGCGGCTATCAAAATAGACCAATCGTTATTTTTTGCACATTATGTTACACTTTCTTGTAATTCAATAAAACTTCAAAGCCTTTTTGCAATTAAATTGAACTCCGATCCCTGTTCATCTAACTTCATTTTATATACAGGTATCTGTAACTTATTTGCTATTTTAATAATGCTGTCTTTATATGACTGCATACAATTCATACCGATATATATTTCTTTTGGTATTGCTGAAAAGTAAGGCATTCCTTTTGCAGTTGCACCTGTAGTACATCTAAACTCGTTCTCATAACTCCATGAAACGTGTTTAATATTACAAAAAAATGATGACAAATATATCAGTGATAAATCATCTAATAATATCTGTTTTCTTACCTTTCTTGACTGTACTTCAATTTCTCTAATCATATTTTCCACTTGTTTAACCATCAAACTTGTAATATAGTATATTGAACTGGAAAAGTACAACCTGATAATTGATTATTCAACTTCATATCATATGAAACACAATAACCCGTATGATTATTTGCATAATGTGCCCACATTGGCATTGAGTTTTCACTATTTGAAGTCAACGCTGATACTTTTGAAAAAGATGAAAAATCATCTATCAATCTTCCATCACAACCAGCTAACCTATCAAATCTTTTTAGTTCCTCTGGCTTATGGAAGTACGCCTTATTATCAAAGGGGTCATTCAAATATTTCGCATCAGTCATAAATATCTTTTTCTGTTCTAATGTTTGTAGCTTTTGCTCATTTAAAGCTATATCATCCGTTAATGAATAATACTTAAACAATATTTCTGGTATGTATAACCTTGTAATTTTATAAATCTCATTAAAGACTTCATTTTTATTCGATGATGTATTAATTAAATATATTGCTTTAAGATAATCTATTGGATTATCAATACGCCATTTCTCAATGTCAAAGTCTTTCTCGTCAATTGGCTTTTCTGGAATTGTATATTGAATGTCTTCTAGTTTCATTGATATCTCTCACCTCACAGTATATTTATCCACAGTTCTATTCAATAATTTACTATATCCCTTCCTGAAATTAAGTACTCTGGAACTTCAACATCCTTTACCATCGGGTGATTAGCAAAGAATAGCCTGATCGCCCTAATAGCACCATAAGTATCATTCATTAAATCAACTTGTTTTTGATACAAACTAATGTCATATTTATTAGATGTTAATTCATGAGCTGGTATTTGACGTATACGTCGTATGTTTTTTAACGGTTTTATTATAATATCCTCAATATTCTCTTTAGTGCGTATATTTTTACACATCCACTCTTCTAACATTACAAGACTGCCTTTTTCTTTACCACTTTCATCAAATCGGTAAACACTAGCAATGTAAGGAGCTGACTTTTGAAATATCTTATATGATAAGTTATGTACAACAAGTTTTTCTAGTAAAAGTACAAAATCGTAGTAGTTTTTTAGAGTAGGTAAAAAGATGTTTCTATATCCTTCCGGCATTTCTGAAAAATGTGTTCCAAATGTTTTATTAAATAATTTTGGAATACCCATTGCCTCACACTGTTCATTAATAACATTCATTTCGTCAATCAAAGCATGAAAAATCCATGCTTTTGTTGCCCATTTACCATGTATTAGATTCTCAATAAAACCAGAGGCTATTTTACAGTGGCTTTGATTATGAAGTTCGAACCCTTTCCAAAGCATCTGTTTTCGAGGTGATAGCTTTGCTAAATCACATATAAAAACACCAATTGCTCGTTCTAAATATTCTCCTTCAATATAAGCCATACCATAGTCTTTTATGTATTCATCCTCAATAAAACTGTCATCACAGTATTCATCCTTAGGATATATATTCCCTCTATACCCACTATCCATTAATATAAATTTAGGATTATTCGCATATCTCTCTAATATCTCTATATTAAAATATATTATCTTAAATTGATTTTCACCTTTTTGCATGGTAATAGTATATGGACTATCATAATCAACCGCTATATCCTTTAATGCTTTTGGAGTTGGGTATAATACTGAGTACATTGTTTTTTGGGATATGTTTGATTTTTGTGTCTCAGCTGGAATGTTTAAGTTAACTCCCTTAATATGAGGATTTAAAACCTCATTGCTGGAGAGCACTTCGATGAGCTGTTGGTCTATCAATTCACATAATATTTTATAATCATAGTTCTCCATTTGATAAACAGGCAATCCATTAAAATCAAAAGAATTTAAATAGTAACCAATTATCTCATTAAGTATTTGTTCTTTTCCCATTATTTCACCTTACATATAAACCTATAGAAAATTCCATTATATGTGTTTCCTTTCTCTGATATTATAATTTAGTTTCATATAAGTCCTTAAATCTACTAGCTCTCTAGGAATCCTACCTTTTTCATTTGGTGCCTCTGTTCTCTCCATTAAACCTGTTTTACTGTTTATATCATCAAGTGCAATTAATACACTCAAAGTATACTCTCCTAACTGGCTTGCTGAATCAAATTTTTCTTTCCTTATGTATAAGGAAACATTCTTTTCTTGAGTCTGAACAATAAACCTAATTATTGATTTGATATTCTTACCTAATGAATCTATGCTATACACAAAGATTGTGTCTCCACTTCTTACATAATCAATCATCTCATTTAATACTGTATTTCCTACATTCTTCTCATGAAATATCCTATACACATTTGAACTATTTAAAAAGTCCATTTGTGTTTTGTATGTACGACTGTTTTCTACTCCTCTTATATATCCTAATTTAATGTTAAACACCCCATATAAGTCCAAATTTTAATACTCTTATTCTAACACAAAGCGTTCCAAAATTAAACTTAAAAAGTGTTCTATAATAGCTAAACTTATTTTCTGTTACGAAATACATTATTCTGATAAAAAAGGGTAACACCTCAAAATTTACTAAGAGGTATCACCCTATTTAACTCTATAACTAATCCTTAAAACACTTGATATATAAGGATTTTCTACTTATATCTACTATATTTGTTCTTATTTGTCTCTTACTGTACCATCATCTATTGCTGCCTGAGCTGCTGCAAGTCTTGCTATTGGTACTCTAAATGGTGAGCAGCTCACATAATCAAGCCCAACGCTCTGACAGAATGCGATAGATTTTGGATCTCCACCGTGCTCTCCACAAATCCCAAGCTTTATTCCTGGATTCGTCTCTCTTCCAAGTGTGCATGCCATTTTAACCATCTTGCCTATTCCTGCAATATCAAGTGTTTCAAATGGACTGTAATCTAATATTCCTTTTTTAGTATAATCATCAAGGAATTTACCTGAATCGTCTCTTGAGAATCCAAATCCCATCTGAGTCAGGTCGTTTGTTCCAAAACTGAAGAATTCAGCTTCTTCTGCTATTTCATCTGCTGTTATCGCAGCTCTAGGAACCTCAATCATTGTTCCTATAGTGTATTCAACCGTTTCTCCAGTTTCCTCAAATACCGAGTTAATTTCTTCTATAAGGAATGTCTTTATATATACAAGCTCTGACTTTGCACAGATAAGTGGTATCATTATTTCCGGATTTACGTCTATATTTTCTTTTTTCATATCAATAGCTGCTGCTATAATAGCTCTCACCTGCATCTTGTATATTTCAGGATATGTTACCGCAAGTCTGCATCCTCTATGTCCAAGCATAGGGTTAAACTCATGCAATCTTTCTACAACATCCTTAAGATGATCGAAAGTTTTTCCAATAGAATCTGCAACTTCTTTTATATCTTCATCTGTATTTGGAAGGAATTCATGAAGCGGTGGATCAAGAAGTCTTATTGTTACAGGAAGTTCTTTCATCACTTCATATATTTCTATAAAATCCTGTTTTTGGTATGGAAGGAGAAGTTTAAGTGCTGCTTCTCTTTCTTCAAGAGTCTCTGCTACTATCATTTTTCTTACGTTTAGGATTCTCTCCTCGTCAAAGAACATATGCTCTGTTCTGCAAAGTCCTATTCCTTCTGCTCCAAGTTCTATAGCTTTTCTTGCATCTCTTGCATTATCTGCATTGGCTCTGACTTTCATTGTCTTAAAATCATTTACATACTGCATGAAAACTTCAAAATTTTCTATAAGACTCGTGCTCGCTTTTGGTATGCTTCCAAGATACACACCACCTGTTGATCCATCAAGTGATATTACATCGCCCTCTGTAAGAACCATATCTTTTACTTTCATAGTTTTTGCGTGCTCATCTATTCTGATATCCTGACATCCTGCAACGCAGCACTTTCCCATACCTCTTGCAACAACGGCAGCGTGAGATGTCATGCCTCCTCTTGCCGTAAGAATCCCTTCAGAGTTGATCATTCCTGCTATGTCCTCTGGAGATGTTTCCTGTCTTACAAGTATTACTGAAATTCCCTTTTCTTTAGCTTCTACTGCACTATCTGCGGTAAAATATATCTGTCCTGAAGCTGCTCCTGGTGATGCAGGAAGTCCTTTTGCAAGAAGCTCATGGTTTTTTACTTCTTTTTCGTCAAAACTTGGGTGAAGAAGTTGTTCAAGCATATGCGGATCAATTCTTCCAACACTTTCCAACTTAGTGATTTTTCCTTCTTCAACAAGATCCACCGCTATATTTACTGCAGCTTTTGCGGTTCTTTTTCCTGTTCTTGTCTGAAGAAGATAAAGTATTTCGTCTTCTATCGTAAACTCAATATCTTGCATGTCTCTGTAATGATTTTCAAGAATCTGAGTAGTCTTCATGAACTGATTATAAACTGCAGGCATTATAGACTCAAGCTCATCTATTGAAAGAGGAGTCCTTATCCCTGCTACAACGTCTTCGCCCTGTGCATTCATAAGGAATTCACCAAAAACCTTGTTTTCACCGGTAGCAGGATTTCTTGTAAATGCAACTCCTGTTCCTGATCTGTCGCCCATATTTCCAAATACCATACTCTGAATATTAACAGCAGTTCCCAGTTTATGCGAAATTTCATTAAGATTTCTGTATATTACTGCACGAGGGTTATTCCAAGAATCAAATACCGCTTTTAGAGAAAGTTTAAGCTGTTCTTTTGTATCTTGTGGAAAATCTGTTTTAAGTTCTCTTTTGTATATTTCTTTATATCTTTCTACAAGCAGCTTCAGATCGGACGCATCTAAATCCGTATCATTTTCACACCCTTTTTCATGTTTCATTTTTTCAAGTTCATGCTCAAAGTTTGACTTTGAAACTCCCATTGCTACATCAGAAAACATCTGTATAAATCTTCTGTAGCTATCATATGCGAATCTTTCATTTCCGCTCTTTTTTATAAGAGAAATTACAGTCTCGTCATTAAGTCCGAGGTTAAGTATTGTATCCATCATTCCAGGCATTGAAAATACTGATCCTGATCGAACTGAAACAAGAAGCGGATTTTCTCCGTGTCCAAATGTTTTTCCTGTCTCATCTTCAAGCTGAGCAAGTTTTTCAAAAATTTCATCAAGGAGCTGTGGCCAAAGCGTCTTTCCTTCTTCATCGTATTGTATGCAAGCTTCGGTAGTTACGGTAAATCCAGGCGGAACGTTAAGACCAATATTGGTCATCTCTGCAAGGTTTGCTCCTTTTCCTCCAAGCAGGCTCTTCATGTCCTTATTTCCTTCTTTAAAATTATAGACAAATTTTTTCATAGGTTTTCTCCTTTTAATTGTTAATCATTATATATTCTTATACCCTGTTTTTTTAAAATGTTAATTATTATATCCGCTGTTTCTTCTATTGCCTTGTTAGAAACATCAATCACCGGACATCCTATTTTTTTCATTATTTTATCTGCATAATCCAGTTCTTCAAGTATTCTTGACATTGAAGCATAATTTGCCCCACTTGTAAGGCCCAGGGCCTTGAGTCTTTCTTCTCTTATCTGATTCAATTTTTCTGGAGAATTTATGAGCCCTATTACCCTAGATGATGATACCTCATAAATTTCTCTTGGTGGAAGAGATTCTGGAACTAGCGGAACATTTGCTACTTTTATATTTTTATTTGCAAGATACATGGAAAGTGGAGTCTTTGACGTTCTGGAAATCCCCAAAATTACTACATCAGCTAACTTAAGACCTCTTGGATCTTTTCCATCGTCATACTTTACTGCAAATTCTATAGCCTCAACTCTTTTAAAATAAGCCTTATCCAACTTTCTTATGACTCCCGCCTCTCTGCTTGGCTCCATTGAAAATTTTTCTGATATGGCATTCATTGTTTCGCCCATTATATCCATACACAAAATCCCATATTCAGCAGCAAATTTATTTATCATTTCAACCAGTTCAAGTTCTACAAGTGTATATACTAAGATTGAATTGCAGTTTTTTGCTTCTTCAAGAATTGGCATGAGAGTTTCTTCGTCAAGTACATATGAACGCTTCTTTATTTCATAATTCCCTGTATCAAATTGAGCCACACAAGCTTTTGCAATTTGTTCAGCTGTATCTCCCAGAGAGTCTGAAACTACATATATGTTTAATTTCATCAAATATACTCCTTATATCTAATTTTTTATCAGTTCTGCAAGTAATTTTGTAGCGTTTGTCTTTGTAAATCTTCCTACTATTTCTGTAAACTCTAATTTGTCGCTTGCCCTTACTACGGGAAGACTGTCAATTTCATGGACAATGAGTTTGTTGATTGCTTCTGGAACATTTGCATTTTCATCTACAGTAACCACATTTGGCATTCTTGTCATAGCCATGCTTACTGGAACTGAATTAATGTCTTTTTCTCCAATTGTGCTCTTCAGGAGATCTTTTCTTGAGATTATACCACTAAGACCCTTTTCATTTACTGCAAATATACTTCCTACGTCTTCTAGAAAGAACTTTACCATTGCATTATGAAGTGATTCTTTCTCATCTATTACTACTGCTATACTCATTACCTGTGACACTTTTTTATTAAGTATATTTTCCGATGAAACTTTTACATTTCTCTGAAGTATATAACCAACTTTGGGCCTTGCAGCCAGGTATCCAAGTTGCGTAAGTACACTCAAATCAGATCTAAGCGCTGCTCGAGTCAGTCCTAACTCTCCAGCTATGGTTTCACTCGTAACCGGCTCTGATTCTTTAACAATTTCTATTATTTCAAGCTGTCTTTTTGATAAATTTATAATACTCACCTCGCTTTAGGATACTCTATATTTATGTAGTATATCACATTTGTTTTTTATGTCAATATGTATATAAAAAGAACCGGATATATTTAATCAGATTCTATAGTTCTTTCTGAAGGATTTTCAATTTGCTTTCTCTTTTTTTGTAATCTGGCATGTATTTTTTCACTTCTTCATAAAATTTAATTTGATGATTCTTGACCCTTATATGCGCAAGTTCATGAACGACAATATAGTCTATCACGTCATCTGTAAGAAGCATTAACCTCCACGAAAAACACAGATTGTTTTTTGAACTGCAGCTTCCCCACCTTGTCTTTGCCGAAGTTATTTTAATTCCCTGAGGATTTACACCCATAATTTGGGAGTAGTATCTTACTTTATCTGGAATTACACTTTTCGCTTTTTTCTTCAGGTTAATGATATCATCTTCGCCAAGTCTGCTTAATACCCCATTTTCAGATCTTTCTTTCATTATCTCAAGTTGTTTTTTTATCCAGTCAATATTATTATTAACTATATTATCCACTTCTTTTTTTGTAATGCACTTTGGCGCCCTTACTATTATTTTTTGCTCTTTTGAAACTGAAATAGCCAGTGTCTTTCTATCTGTTTTTATTATTTGATAATTCATATTGTCCCCTTAATTTTGACATTATAATATTACTTAATTCTTCTAAAATATTACTTCTTTTATATGTTAAAGTCAATATGATTTGATATTAGGAAATAGCATATGATTTCTCAGAAAAATATGTTATCATAATTATATGAAAATTAAGGGAGGTATTTAAAATGAATCATTTTGAAAATTTAGAGTCAAGTAAGGTTTTTCATTTCTTTGAAGAAATCTCAAAAATTCCAAGATGTTCTGGAAGTGAAAAAGAAGTAAGCGATTATATGGTTAAGTTCGCAAAGGACAGAAATCTTGAAGTCTGGCAGGATGAGATTTACAACATTATAATAAAAAAAACAGCCACGCCTGGATATGAAAATTTTCCTTCGATAGCACTTCAGGGACACCTTGATATGGTATGCGAAAAAAATGTAAATACTATACATGATTTTAGTAAAGATCCAATCAAACTCATCATAAGATATGGAATGATATACGCTGATGGTACTACACTTGGCGCGGATAACGGGATAGCAGTTGCCATGGCTATGGCTGTCTTGGATTCTAACGATTTAAGCCATCCTTGTCTTGAAGTAATACTTACTGTGCAGGAAGAAACTGGTCTTACCGGAGCAAAGATGCTTGATCCCGAAAAAGTAAATTCAAGAACACTTATAAATATCGATTCCGAAGAGGAAGGAAAACTTCTAACGAGCTGCGCGGGAGGAATAAGAAGTAAGCTGGACCTTCCTGTAGAATGGACTTCCCTTGAAACAGAATATGATACATACAAGCTTACGGTGGGAGGTCTCAGTGGCGGGCATTCAGGAGCTCAGATAAATCTTGGAAGGGGCAATGCAATAAAAATATTAGGAAGAGTTTTAAGAGAATTTAGTAAAGATCTTAAATTTGAAATATTTTCTGTTACAGCTGGCTCAAAAGATAATGTAATCCCAAGGGAAGCAAGCGCAGACATAGCAATAAATACGGACTGTTTCGACAAACTTAACTCACTTTCTCAAAAATGGACTGAAATTTTGAGAAAAGAATTTGTGCTAAAGGACGAGGATGTAGTTGTCAGTGTTGAAAAAATGGGCAATGATTCTAATTCCGTCTTAAACATGAAATCAAAAAGAGATCTAATATTTATGTTAAATCACCATCCTAATGGTATAAATACAATGAGTGCTCATATTCCTGGACTTGTAGAGTCTTCTCTTAATATAGGTGTTTTGGAGACAAGTAAAAGAAACATAAGTTTTCACTCAGCGCTAAGAAGCAGTATAAGAACTCTTAAATATGAAATATCAGAAAAACTTCAGCTCATTGCTGACTACACCTGCTCTAAACTGACTTTATCCAATGAATATCCAGAGTGGAGCTTTAATCCTGATTCCAAAATAAGAGACCTGTTTGTAAGCTGTCACAGTGATCTTTTTGGCAAAGAACCTGAGATAATAGCTATCCATGCTGGTGTTGAGTGCGGAATATTCAGCGAGAAATTTGAAGATATGGACATGATTTCATTTGGACCCGATACATTTGACCCTCACTCTCCAGATGAGCACATTTCAATTCATTCAGTCGACAATTGTTACAAACTGCTGCTTGATGTTTTAAAAAGTTCTGGCAAACTAAACTAAACTATTAAATAAATATAAAAATCCCTGTTTCAGATTTCAATTAAATGAGTCTGTACAGGGATTTATTGTTTATAGTTTTATTAATAAGCAAAGCTTGAATGTGATTTACTATATATATTTATTATCAATGCTATTGTAATCATAGTAGTCAGCATGGAACTTCCTCCGTAGCTGACAAAAGGCAGAGTAACTCCTGTAACAGGCATCAACCCTATGGTCATACCAATGTTTTGCATTACCTGATAAAACAGCATTCCCATAAATCCGGTACTCACAAGCGTTCCATAGAAATCTTTTGCATGTTTTGAAATTGCGTATATACGACTCAGAAACAGAAAAAACAAGATTATAACAAATGCCATTCCTACAAACCCAAACTCTTCGCCAAGAACCGCAAATATAAAATCACTTTCAGTTACCGGCAGGAAACCGTACTGACTTATAGTTCCATTAAAGAGTCCTTTGCCAAAAAAACCGCCTGATCCAATTGCTGTCATTGACTGTATAACCTGAAAGTTACCTTCATATGATGGATCTCCAGGGTTTAAAAAAGCATCTATTCTTACACGTTGATGATCTCTTAGTATAAATTTGTATATTATCGGAGTTGAAAGAGCAAATATAACTAGAGAGTTGAATATAAATTTCAAGTTCAGTCCTGCAACAAAAAGGCATACCAGAGTTATCGATATAAATACTATCACCCCACCAAGATCTGGCTGTTTAAGGAGCAATAGGAGTATTGGCACCGGATACATGAGCGCTGGAAGTATTTCTGACATAGTATCAAGTTTATTTTTTCTTCTGTCAAGAAACGAAGCATAAGCAAGTGTAAATGTTATCTTTGCAGCTTCTGATGTCTGAAAATCCATAAATCCCAGATTTATCCAGCTCCTTGCCCCAAATTGAGCTTTACCAAGCCCCGGTACATAGACAAGTAACAGTAGTACTATCGTTGCTATATAAAGCTGCTTTTCGTATCTTTTCATTATCCGATAATCAAACATCGCAGACATTAATATAACAAATATTCCCATTACAAACGATAAACTCTGTATCATTAACCTCTTTTTATCAAACTGTGTTGCACTCGTGATAAGTACAATTCCTATTACAAAAAGTATTGATATTATAAGTAAGAGCGACCAGTCATATTTATTTTTATTTAAATTATTATTCATTTCTTTCCTCAATTACTATTTAAACGTCCTTATTGGAATATTTGCAACCAACGCATTTACAAGTTCTCCATTCTCATTTTCCATTTTTGTAAGTTCTACATCAACAGAAGAACTCCCTACTTCTACATATTTTTCAAGAGCACGTATGATCTCATCCTTAATCTTTGTAAGAAGTTCATTGGACATTCTCCCCTTGTCTTGCATAAGTACAAGTTTTAGTCTTTCTTTTGCAACATCCTTAGACTTGTTTTTTGATGACATGAATCCAAAGTTTATCATAATAGTTATCCTTTCTTTTTAAGAACTATCTGTTAAGAAACAGTTTCTGAAATCTTCTAAAAAAACTTTCTTGAACGTCAAGATCTAGAAATTTAACATCATCTCCCATTATTCTTCTTGCTATATTGTTATATGCTGTTCCTGCAAGTGAGTGACCATATTCTACTACTGGTTCTCCTTTGTTGGTTGATATTACAACATTTTCATCATCTGGAACTACTCCCACAAGCTTTATTCCAAGAATATCCAAGATATCATTTATATCAAGCATGTCTCCGTTTCTTACCATGTTCATTTTTATTCTGTTGACAATCAAATTTATGTCATCTACGCTGTGTGCCTCAAGGAGGCCTATTATACGGTCTGCATCTCTTACCGCAGAAACTTCTGGAGTTGTTACAACAATAGCACTGTCTGCTCCTGCTATTGCATTTTTAAATCCATTTTCAATTCCAGCTGGGCAATCTACCAGAACAAAATCGAATTCTTCTTTCAATTCGTCACATAATTCTTTCATTTGCTCTGGATTTACAGCGTCCTTGTCTCTTGTCTGTGCAGCTGGTATAAGGTATAGTCCTTCAAATCGTTTATCTTTTATCATAGCTTGTCTTGTCTTACATTTCTTTTCAACAAGATCTACAAGGTCAAAAACTATCCTGTTTTCAAGCCCCATAACTACGTCGAGATTTCTTAGCCCTATATCCCCATCGATAACTATTACTTTATTACCTAATTTGGTAAGCGCTGCCCCTATATTTGCCGTCGATGTAGTTTTACCAACTCCACCTTTACCTGAAGTTACCACTATTACTCTGCCCATAAAGTCCTCCTGTTTTTTATTGAAAAATTTCTTCTAAAAATTTTCTATTACAATTTCCCCATCTTTGTTTTTAACCAAAGCATTTGTAAGCATTGTCGCATCTTCAGGCGGAACTGCAAACATATCTTCAATCCTTATCTGAAGTGGTAAAAGTTTAAGAGCAGCAAGAAAACAGTCAATGTTACCTTTTCCCGCATGAGCCATTCCCCTGAAACTCCCTAATACTACAATGTTTCCAGTAGCTGTTATTTTTGCCCCTGGATTAACGTCTCCAAATATAACTACATTACCGTCATATTCTATTTCAGCTCCTGACCTTAGGTTCTCAAATAAAAATTTTGTAGGAAGCGCCATTGATTCTGATTCTTCTTTTTTTACTTCTGTCACATTTGTTTTTGTCAGGTTCTTTATCCTGTTTATGGTTTCATCTATTGATGTCATTTTATCTCTGAGTACATTTACATTGGAGGAATCTATATGACCACTCTGTACTGTATTACTTTGAATTTCTTCTACTACATCTTCCTCTTCAAATATTATATCATAAGATTCTTCTAATAAACTCTTAAGATAATTAATATCTGAATTTTTCAGACCAGGAGCATTGAATTTGATAAATTTACTTCCTTTGAAAAATTCGTTTGATTCTTCAAATTTATCAAGTAAGAGCTTTCTTGCATTTATAAAATCTATGGATTCCGCAATATTAACTATGAAACCTGACTTGGTGCCTTTTATTTCCAACTCCATAATCTTCCTCTCTTTTAACTTATTTCATCACTAAATGAAAAACCCTCATCAACTACATCATCTTTTATCAAATTAAAATATTCTGCATAAACATCTCTTGCTATAGCTGCTCCAAAACCTCCATGACCACCTTGAAAAATCAGAGTTACAACTGCAATCTCTGGTTTGTCTGCAGGAGCATATGATACCAGCCACGCAAATGGGTCATATGAATCTTTGTAGACATTTATTCTGTCTGATGTTATGTTCTGATTCAATTCCATAATTGCTCTTTTCATATATATATGTCTGGGATATCTCGATTTATCATCTTTTTCATAGCTATTTGTAAGTGATATTACCTCGTTTTTGTTTACACCGAAACTCCCCATATGTTTTAGCAGATATGCTTCCTCGTCAGCTACTGGTATCCTTCCAGATTTTTGTGCTGTTCCAGTTTTGGATGCAATCTTGATTGGAAAATTCTTGAGGTAGGAGCTTGACGAACCTTCATCAGTTACATCTTCCATCCCCTGTCTTATGAATTTCAAACTTTCTGGGTTCTTGAGAGCTATTTTCTCACTAATCCTGTCTACCATTTTTGTACCTGTTTTATCTGCTGTTTCTACCTTGTCAACTATGGTTACTTTGTTAAGGTATCCTCCATTTGCTATAGCTGAGACGTAATTTGCGAGCTGTATCGGAGTGTATGCATGCTCCCCTTGTCCTATAGAAAGATTGAAAGTATCACCTGTCTGCCATTTTGCCTGATTGAAATAACTGTATTTTACAACATCTGTAACTTCTTCTATATATTGAGCTTTGATACCTAGCTTTTCAAGTCTAAGCATTATTTCGCCTCTTGAAGGATTTTCCGTCATCCAGCTTATTATCTCGTTTATTGCTTCTTCATACTTAGGATCTTTGCTGTCAAAATCATTGAAATAAGTCCTCATTCTCCTGTTCAAATCGTTTTTGAGCCTATAGGTTAGTCCTTTTGCCTTACTGTCAGGGTCTGGTACTTTTCCTGGTATTTCTTCTATCTGGATTCCTGTTTTCTGATCGAGTCCAAAAAGCTTGGAGTATGTCAATACATCTTCTGCTTTCATCTTTACAGGAAGAGGCGTTTCTGTGGAATAATTATATCCTACACTTACACAGTAGAAATAGTAGTTACATGAATCTTTAAGCGCACTCATAAGATTTTCGTAACCGTGGCTTCCACCTCTCTCATTCCATATCCAACAACCAAATGTCCTTCCACCCATTTCGATACGTCCTTCATCATATATCTCCATGTATGGATCCATCCCATTTTCCAGTGCTGCGATTCCTGTTATCATTTTGAATGTTGACCCGGGCTGTACTGATGTCATGGTTGCTATATTATAAAGAGGCTTGGGAGCTATAGGGTCATTCATATTTTTGGGCATTAGCGAATCCATATCTTTGGTGCTTATTCCTTGTACAAATAGATTTGGATCATAATCTGGATAATTTGCAAGTGCAAGCACTTCTCCTGTCTTTACATCGAGTACAACAACCGCCCCTGATTCTGCTTTTGAATAGATTCTCTGGTTGTCTCTCATTCTCATATTTCCCCATATACTCTCATAGGTTCCACCCGACTTTATAGTCTTCATGGTTTTTTCCAGAGAATCTTCAGCGACTTTTTGAAGTTTTTGATCTATTGTCAGATATACTGTGCTCCCGATTTCTGGGTCTGCTCTTTCTATAGTCTCTATTATTCTCCCACTTACATCAACCTGAACCTTGGTATATCCATTTTTACCCTTTAATACTTCTTCATAAGTCTTTTCTATACCAGTTTTTCCGATTATATCTGTGGTGAAATAGCCCATACCTCTTACATATTTATCAATTTCTGACTGGCTTGAAATTTTCCCAAGCTGACCTAATATGTGAGATGACTCTGGCCCATCAGGATAATATCTGACTGAACTTGTTCTCACGGCAATCCCCGGGAAATTAATTGCATTTTCTTCGAGCTTTGATATTGTTTCTTTATTTATATCTTCAGAAATTATCGTAGCTTCATATTGATAGTAGCCTTTAGATCTTATAAGATCTCTTACTGAAAGTATTTTTCTAGCTTCAATATCAGAGGAGATGCCCTCGATATCATAATACTTTTTTATATATGCAAAGGCATCTTTTGCAGATGTATTGTATATGTCTTCTTCGTCATCAACATATCTTTTAAGATATTTGCTGAGCCATTCTTTTTTCTTTACCGTTTCCGAAAATTCCATTTTTTCTACTGATATAGGCGGGAAATATCCAGCTTCTATGATTTTACTCTGTATTTCATACACTGTATTTTCTCCGCTTACTGTTATCATCCCATTTCCAGTAAGTGTGTCCACCATATAATCAAAAGTCTCTTGTGCATTGTAATGAAGTGGTATTGCATTGGCTTTTTTCCAATTTTCAATTTTTTTGTCAAAAGTATACTCATAGCCCGTCTGTGAAATAACAATTGGAAACTCGTCTTTTATCGTTTCTCCATTTGATTCAAGAATATCCACGACATTTTCTATGACCTCATTTATTTTATCTGAAGATATCTCATTTGGTGAAATCTCTACGGAAAACAGTGGTCTGTTGCCTGCCATCAAGGTTCCGTTTCTATCTCTTATTTCGCCTCTTGGAGCATTTATAGATATGTTCTTATATATTTTATTATCAGCGATTTGGGAATATTCTTCTCCTTTTACCGTTGTAAGATAAAACGATTTTATTATAAGCATTACAAAACACAGGCATATTATCCTGAAAAAAAACTTATTTTTATCTTCAATATTTATATTTATTTTCATTTTTTCACCAACATTATATTTTATCAAAGGCCTTGCAGGCCGGTTCATATATCAAAAGACCCAGTACACAGTTAATAATACTTTTTTTGACTATCAAAACTAAGAGTGTCGAAAGTGTAATACTGCTAAAAAACACCTGTGATATCCCTGCATGTACTAAAATCTGGATTATGGTTCCAAGTGTTATCATAATAGATGGATATATATATATATATTCATATATCTTGTCTTTCGCAAATCTTATAAAAACTGATACCGCGCATAACACAATTATATTAACTCCAAACTTTAGACCTATTAATACATCTTTTATGAAACCAAGAGTAACGGCAACTATAAAGTTTGCCTTAGCATCTGTATTTTTACTTAGTATTATTATATAAACCAGAAGTAAGTCTGGCGTTGCTCCAAATATTGGAAATTTATTGGCTATTGCAATTTCAGCTATAAGGATAATCAGTCCTACTGCTATATATAGAATATTTTTCATTTTACTCTCTTTACATATTAATTCATTGTTCGGGTTTTTATTATCATTACTTTATTTAAATCAGCAAAATTTGTATAAGGTTTTATCTTTACATATTTGAGAAGATTTGTAGTATCTTCCACTATATCATACACTTCGCCAATTTCAATACCTTCAGGATAGATTCCCATTCCCGAGGTTATAACTATATCTCCTATAAGCACTTCTTTATCAGTTTCATAACAGTAAGCTTTGAGTAAACTCTGCTCCATATTTTCAAATGCCCTGGAGGTTAAATTTTGGCTAGCTATACCTGTTATATTTTCATCTCTGGCTATACGAAAACTCATTGCCATTTTTGAATCCAGTATAGAAACCGCCTTGCTGTAATTATCGTACGCTGTTTCTACTACTCCAGCAAGTCCGTTGCCGCCTATAATAAGACTGCCTTCTGTTATTCCATCTTTTTTTCCTGCAGAAATAAGAAACGAAGAATAAAATCCGTTTCCATCTCTTGATATTATGTCTGCTGTAACATATTCATCATATATTTCTTCTTCTTTGAGCTTGAGCATTTTTTTTAGTTCATTGAGATCTCTAAGCTCTTCTTTGCTTATTACATTTTCAATCAGTTCTTTTCTCAGCTTGCTGTTTGTTTCTTCAAGCTCTTTTATCTTATTTTTATCTTCATCATGTATATATTTTTCATCAACAAATTCACTTGCCGAATCGGTAATATTTGAAATTTTTCCAGTCACAGGTGAGATAACTTTGTGTATAAGTGAGTTCCCAAAAATCTCATTAACAACAAATACCAGACTTAGGATTATAACAATCCCTGCAGCTCCATATAATATCCCCTTGTTCTTTGTAAATTTGAATTTATATTTCATTTCCTACCCTTTCGCACTAGCTTATGTATTGCATTTCTCTCAAGCTGCAATACTTTCCATCTCCTATAATTATATGATCGAGGAGCTCTATTCCAAGAAGTTTTCCCGCATCATAAATTCTTTTTGTTATTTTTATATCTTCATTACTTGGCATTGGATCACCTGAAGGATGATTATGCACAAGGACTATCCTGTTGGCACTCCTCTTTATTGCCTCAAGAAAAACCTCTCTTGGGTGAACAATTGACGCATTTAGAGAACCTTCTGAAATAAGTACATCCGTAATAATATTATTTTTCGTGTCTAGCATAAGCAACTTTACTATCTCTTTATTTTTATATCTCATTTCTTCCATGAATATGTCAGCAATGGATTCAGGCGATTCTACGCTGAATTTATCTCTGCTTCTTAGCTTTGATATTCGCTTAGAAAGTTCAATTGCTGCAAATATAGTAGTTGCCTTTGCTGGTCCTATTCCCTTTATTTTTTGAAGAATACTCATGTCTGTATGGACCAGACCTTTAATTCCACTGGTATGCTTCAGTATGTTTTCAGCAAGACCTATAGCTGATGTTTCTCTATTACCGGTATTGATCAGAATTGCAAGAAGCTCTTCATTGGTAAGCTTGTCTATTCCTTCTAAAGCCATCTTTTCTCTGGGTCTGCTGCTTACTTCAATGTCCTTAATTTTTATTTTTTCCAAAACAGTTACCTCCATGTGAATACTGTTTTTACAAAAATTGTACATTTCAGCATAATTATAATTATATCATAATTTTAACATATTACAACAAAAAGCATTTTACTTAAAGCTGTTATAAACAAAAACAGACTGACCCATTTATAGGGCCAGTGCTGTCTTGAATTATTTGTTATTTTTTAATGTTGTAGAATGCATTCATTCCCTTGTAAACAGATATTCCTTCAAGGTCGTCTTCTATTCTTATAAGCTGATTGTACTTGGCAACTCTGTCTGATCTTGATGGAGCTCCCGTTTTTATCTGACCTGCATTTGTAGCTACGACAAGGTCTGCTATAGTAGTGTCTTCAGTTTCCCCTGATCTGTGAGATATTATTGCAGTGTAGCCTGCAAGTTTAGCCATTTCAATTGCATCCAGAGTCTCTGTTATAGTACCTATCTGATTAAGCTTTATCAGGATTGAATTTGCAATTCCTTTTTCTATTCCCTGAGCAAGTTTTGTAGTATTTGTAACAAATAAATCGTCTCCTACTATTTGTATCTTGCTTCCAAGTTTTTCTGTCATAAGCTTGAATCCGTCCCAGTCATTTTCATCAAGTCCGTCTTCTATTGAAATTATTGGATACTTACCGCATAAATCTTCGTAATACTCTACCATCTGAGCTGAAGTAAGTTCTTTTCCTTCACTTTCAAGTACATACATACCCTTTTCTTTTGAATAGAAGGAAGATGCTGCTGCGTCCATAGCTATTCTAACTTCATCTCCTGGCTTGTATCCAGCTTTTGTTATCGCTTCTACTATAACCTTAAGTGCTTCTTCATTTGAAGTAAGGTTTGGAGCAAATCCTCCCTCATCTCCTACTGAAGTATTTAGGCCTTTTGCACTTAATACAGATTTAAGAGCATGGAATATTTCTGCTCCCATTCTAAGTGCGTCTTTCCATGATGATGCTCCAACAGGCATTACCATAAATTCTTGTATATCTACGTTGTTGTCAGCGTGCTGACCACCGTTTATTATATTCATCATCGGAACTGGAAGCGTTTTTGCATTAACTCCGCCCAGATATCTGTAAAGTGGCATTCCAAGTTCTTCAGCTGCCGCTTTTGCTACAGCCATTGATACTCCAAGTATAGCGTTAGCACCCAGGTTACCTTTGTTTTCTGTTCCATCTATTTCTATCATCATCTGGTCTATACCGACCTGATCAAATACATTCATATCTTCCAGTTCTGGAGCTATTATATCATTTACGTTTGAAACTGCCTTAAGAACTCCTTTACCCAAATATCTTGATTTGTCATTATCTCTTAATTCTACCGCTTCATATTCTCCAGTTGATGCTCCTGACGGAACTGCTGCTCTTCCAACAACTCCACTCTCGAGTGTAACTTCTACTTCTACCGTTGGATTTCCTCTTGAATCAAGTATTTCTCTTGCATATACATCTGTAATAAACATAAAATTCCTCCTGATTATTTTATAATTAATGATATCCCTGTCATTTCTTCAGGTTTATCCAATCTTAATATATCCAAAATCGTAGGTGACAAATCACATAATCTGCCATCTTCTCTCAGTTTTGCATCAATGTCATCATTATTTACGTATATTAATGGCACCCTGTTTGTCGTGTGCGCTGTAAATGGACTTCCGTCTTTTTCTGACATTTTCTCAGCATTACCGTGGTCTGCAGTAATAAGTACTGCTCCACCAAGTTCTTGTATCTTTGATACTATTTTTCCAAGACATTCATCCACGGTTTCAACTGCTTTGACAGCTGCTTCAAATATTCCCGTATGGCCAACCATATCACAGTTTGCAAAATTTAGGATTATTACATCCTTTGGATTATTTTCGAGGTCTTCAAGCAATTTTTCTGTCACCTCGTAAGCTGACATCTCAGGTTTAAGATCATATGTTGCAACTTTTGGAGAGTCTACAAGAATTCTAGATTCGTTTTCATAAACTGCTTCTCTTCCGCCGTTAAAGAAAAATGTCACATGCGCATATTTTTCCGTTTCTGCTATCCTCAGCTGAGTCATGCCTTTTTTTGAAAGGTATTCTCCCAAAGTATTAGTTAAGGTCTGTGGTTTATAGGCTACAGAAACATTGGCAAATCTGACATCATACTGAGTCATTGTCGTATACAATGTTTCAACCTTGTCTCTTTCGAATCCGTCAAATTCATCTTCAGTTATTGCATTTGTGAGTTCTCTTGCTCTGTCTGGTCTGAAATTAAAAAATATTACGCTGTCTCCGTTTTTTAAGCCTTTGTAATCATCAAGCACTATCACAGGATTTATGAATTCATCTGTTATCTGATTTTCATATGATGATTCCATAGCTTTTACAGGCGAATCTGCATGAGGCGCCTTGGCTCTTACGACTGCATCATAGGATTTTTCTATTCTCTCCCACCTGTTATCTCTGTCCATTGCATAATATCTACCACTTATAGTCGCTATTTTTCCTGTTTTATTGTCTGACATGAATTTTTCAAGTTCTTTTATAAACCCTAATCCCGACTGTGGTGGTGTGTCTCTTCCATCCATGAAACAATGAACGTAGACTTCTTTAACACCGTGTCTTTTCGCCATTTCTACAAGTCCTTTAAGATGCTCAATGTGAGAGTGCACTCCCCCATCAGAAGCAAGCCCCATAAGGTGAAGAGCTCTTCCTTCTCTGGCATTTTTCATAGCTTCTGCAAGTTCTGCATTTTCATAAAAATCTCCATCTTGTATGGCTTTGCTTATTCTGGTAAGTTCTTGATATACTATTCTTCCAGCTCCTATATTAAGGTGGCCTACCTCTGAATTTCCCATCTGTCCATCGGGAAGTCCCACATCAAAGCCACTTGCTCCCAGACTTGTTACCGGATATTTTGAATATAATTTATCAAAATTAGGTTTTTTTGCATATTTTACAGCATTTCCGTCTACATTCTCTATAAGCGCAAATCCATCTAAAATTATGAGTGCTATTGGTTTTTTCATAATATCTCTCCTTAAAATTTTATAAGCTTAAGGTAATCTTCTGCCACTAATGAGGCTCCTCCTACGAGTGCACCATCTATGTCAGACTGAGACATTATCTCCTTTATATTTCCCGGCTTTACAGATCCGCCATACTGAATTCTTATTTTTTCAGAAGTTTCTTCTCCATATATCTTTAGCAGTTCTTCTCTTATCTCAAGACATACCTCGTTAGCCTGCGCACTTGTAGCCGTCTTTCCTGTACCGATAGCCCATATTGGTTCGTAGGCTATTACTGTTTTAATTGCTTCTTCAGGCGAAACTGTACTAAATGCTGCCTTTATCTGATCTGTAACTATTTTTTCAGTAATTCCAGAATCTCTTTGCTCCAGAGACTCTCCTACACATATTATAGGTGTAAGCGATTCACTTAAAGCCTTCTTTACCTTCAGGTTTACTGTTTCATCTGTTTCATTAAAATACTGTCTTCTTTCTGAATGACCTACTATTACATATTCCGCTCCTACTTCACGAAGCATCTTTGCCGAAATTTCTCCTGTAAACGCGCCTTCATCTTCATAGTGAAAATTCTGAGCCCCTATCTTTACATTAGTTCCTTCTAAAGCATTTTTCAAGTCTTTTATTATGGTAAATGGTGCACATATGACCACTTCAACATTTTCTGTATCACAGTCATGTTTTATTTCATTTGCAAATTCTATAGCCTCTGAAATAGTTTTGTACATTTTCCAGTTACCTGCAATTATTGGTTTTCTCATATAAATTCTCCTTCTGTTTAGAGTTTACTTGGGGTCAAGAGATACTATGCCAGGAAGTTCTTTCCCTTCAAGGAATTCCAGCGATGCGCCTCCTCCCGTCGAAACATGTGTCATCTTTTCTCCAAATCCCAGCTGATTAACTGCTGCAGCTGAGTCTCCTCCTCCAATTACTGTTACGGCATTTTTAAGTTCTGCCATATTTTTTGCTATTGCAAGTGTTCCTTTAGCAAAATTTTCAAACTCAAATACTCCCATTGGTCCGTTCCACACTATCGTTGCAGACGTTTTTACTTTATCTACGTAAATTTGTACAGTCTTTGGCCCTATATCAAGTCCCATAAAGCCTTCTGGTATATTCTGATCATCGGTCACAACCGCTTCTGCATCCGCAGAGAATTTATCAGCAACTATATTATCTACCGGTAATAACATTATAACACCTTTTTGTCTTGCTTTATCAATCATTTCCTTTGCATATTCAACTTTTTCTTCTTCAACAAGAGATGTTCCTATATTATACCCCTGTGCTTTAAGGAATGTATACGCCATTCCTCCTCCAATTATCAGAGTATCTACCTTGTCAAGAAGCTTTTCTATAACGGCGATTTTATCTGAAACTTTTGCTCCTCCAAGAATTGCAGTAAAGGGTCTTTTTGGATTTGCGACCGCTTCCCCAAGGAATTTCAACTCTTTTTGAATTAAGTACCCACAAACTCTTGCCTCCATAAACTCACCTGCGCCCACCGTTGAACAGTGCGCTCTGTGAGCTGTGCCAAAAGCGTCATTTACAAAAACATCTGCCAGGGATGCCAGTTCTCTGGAAAAAACTTCTTCGTTTTTTGTTTCTTCTTTTCTAAATCTTGTATTTTCAAGAAGTATAACATCTCCATCGTTCATATCATTTATAACAGCTCTTGCTATTTCACCAGACACTTGAGGATCTGCTGCAAACTTTACTTTTTTGCCAAGAAGCTCTGAAAGTTTTTTTGCAACTGGCTCAAGCGAAAGTGCTGGCTCATAACCATTTTTAGGCTTTCCAAGGTGTGAGCACAAAATCACTTTCGCATTATTTTTTACAAGATATTCTATGGTTGGAAGCGCTCCATATATTCTGTTAAGGTCTGTTATTTCACCGTCTTTGAGCGGCACATTGAAATCACATCTTACGAGCGCTTTTTTTCCTGTTACATTAATGTCCTCTATGGACTTTTTATTTATCATAGACATAGTTTGTTCCTCCACTTATATGACACGTCCATGCAAATGCACGGACGTGTCTTACTGTTAACTGTAATTTATTCAGTAAGCGATGCGAAATGTCTGAGTGTTCTTATAAGCTGATTTGTGTATGACATTTCGTTATCATACCAAGATACTACTTTTATAAGCTGTTCTCCATTAACCTCCATAACCTTTGTCTGAGTAGAGTCAAAAAGCGAACCATAGCTCATTCCAATTATATCAGAAGAAACCAGTTCTTCGTCTGTGTATCCAAAAGATTCATTAACCGAATCCTTTATCGTCTGATTTATTTCTTCTACTGATGTATTTTTTTTCATTGTACACACAAGTTCTGTAAGCGAACCCGCTATTACAGGAACTCTTTGAGCTGAACCATCAAGTTTCCCCTTAAGCTCTGGTATTACAAGTCCAATAGCCTTTGCTGCTCCCGTTGAATTTGGCACAATGTTTGCCGCAGCTGCTCTTGCTCTTCTAAGGTCTCCCTTTGCATGAGGTGAGTCAAGTGTATTCTGATCGTTTGTGTATGCGTGTATTGTTGTCATAAACCCTTTTGTTATACCAAATTTATCATTTAATACTTTAGCCATAGGTGCAAGACAGTTTGTTGTACATGATGCTCCCGATATTATAGTCTCAGTCCCATCAAGGGTGTCATGGTTTACATTATAAACTATAGTCTTTACTCCCCCAGTTGCCGGAGCAGATATAACTACTTTTTTGGCCCCAGCTTCTATGTGAGCCTGCGCTTTGTCTTTGTCTGCAAAGAAACCTGTACATTCAAGGACCACATCCACGCCAAGTTCTCCCCAAGGAAGATCTGCAGGATTTTTTTCTGAATAGACATTGATTTTTTGTCCATTTACAATAAAATCATTTTCTTCAACTACTATTTCACCGTTGAATCTTCCCTGAGCTGAGTCATATTTAAATAGATGAGCAAGGGTTTTTGAGTTTGTCAGGTCATTTATTGCTACAACTTCAAACTTGTCAGTCTGTTCTACCATTTTTCTTAATGCAAGTCTACCAATTCTTCCAAATCCGTTTATCGCTACCTTTAGCATAGTATTTCTCCTTCTAAATAATCACATTTTATTAATCACATTTGCCAAGTAAATCAAGCAATCTGAATGCAGCACTTTCATCTGTTATCAGTACCAGATTTTTATTTATTTTTGAAATCGACAGAATTGCCTCTGCCTTGTTGCTTCCACCCGCAACACCAATGATGTGTTCCAGACTTTTATATTGTTCGAGCTTTATTCCAACAGTTCCTGTCTCGTGTACAATCTCACCATTAATATCAAAATAATGTCCAAAAGATTCTGAAACTGCACCTTTTTTTTCAATTTCTAACCACTTTGTATCCGAAGTGCGTCTTCTCTTTGCCATATCCTTAGCGTTTCCTATTCCAAAAACAAGATAACTTATTTTTTGGATATCATCTAAAACACCCTTTATCTGCGGATCATTATACATATACCCCATTATGTCTTTGTTAATGTTGTCTGGTATATGGAGAAGTTCATATTTTGCATTTAGTTTACCTGCCAAGTTGGCAACTATGTTGTTAGATTGAATCTCCAGAACCTCTCCAAGGCCTCCCCTGGCAGGGACTATTGTCATTTTTGGAAACTCTTTTCTTTGCATCTGCTCAGAAAATTCATACATTGTGTATCCACCTGTTACTCCTACTATACTGTCTGATTTGACTGTAGAAAGGAAATATCTCGAAGCCTCTTTGCCAAGTTCTTTTAAAGCTTCCTGGTTTATTCCCAGTGTTGTTGCCACAATAATCACTTTTTTTATCCCAAGCTTTTCAGCAAGCTTGTCCTGCATTATAGCAAGTCCTCTGATCTGAGATATATATTCTCCCAAACTATCCAGTATAGCTTTTCCTTGCGGTGTCACTACCATTCCTGCTGCATCGATTGCAAGCAAACCTTCGTTTTTGAGAAAATCAACCTCACTTCTTACAATTCTTTCCGAAATATTCATTTTTACTGCAAGCATGCGCCTGCCAATTGTACCCGAAAGACTTATCTCCTTTAATATGGCATACCTTTTTTCAAGAAGCACAAGAGCCTCCGGAACAATCTTTCGCTGGATTTCCAGGAGATTATTCATAAATTACCCCCTCTATGAGTCATAAGTTTTATACCGCGGGACTTATTTTGCCCGTCTCGCGTTTTATGTCCCACCTACTATTATAATACTTCATATGACAATTTTTTTCAAGTTGTTTTTATATTTTCTGATAATTTGTTAGTGATTATTTTAAAGTAAAAATAACCAGACCCCTACTTGGCAATTAGAGTCTGATTATTTTAAGTGTGATTACTTAGAAGTTTTTATTCTCAGTATAACTAAATCATTTGGCCTGCAAATCTAGCAACTCTTACAAGCTGAGCTGCATATGACATTTCATTGTCATACCATGCCACTACTTTTACAAGCTGATTGTCTCCAACTTGTAAAACTGTTGTCTGCGTGGAATCAAAAAGACTTCCATAAGTTATTCCTATTACATCTGATGATACTATTTCATCTTTTGTATATCCAAATGAATCATCACTTGCATTTTTCATCGCAGCATTTATTTCTTCTACACTTGTCTTTTTATCAAGGACACACACAAGTTCTGTAAGAGAACCCGTTATAACCGGAACTCTTTGCGCTGCTCCATCAAGCTTTCCATTAAGGTCTGGAATTACAAGGCCTATTGCTTTGGCTGCTCCAGTAGAGTTTGGCACTATATTGGCAGCTGCCGCTCTTGCTCTTCTCATGTCTCCCTTTGGATGTGTTCCATCAAGTGTGTTCTGATCATTGGTGTATGCATGGATAGTAGTTATTAATCCACTTTTTATCCCAAATTTATCATTCATTACCTTAGCCATTGGAGCAAGGCAGTTAGTTGTGCATGAAGCTCCCGAAATAACCTGATCTTTCGCAGTTATTATCTCATGGTTAACACCAAATACCACTGTTTTAAGGTCTCCCTTGGCCGGTGCTGATATTATGACTTTTTTAGCTCCGGATCTTATATGCGCTTCCGATTTTTCTTTTTCTGTGAAATTTCCAGTACACTCTAGCACAAGATCAATTTCCATTTCTTTCCACGGAAGTTTCTCTGGGTCTCTTTCCGATATTATTTGAATCATTTTTTCATTTACCGTAAATTGTTTTTCTGATAAAACTTCAACACATCCATCAAATCTTCCCTGTGATGAATCGTATTTGAGAAGATGTGCAAGTGTGCTTGCATCCCTTGTACTGTTTATAACAGCAACTTCAAAATCATTTGGATATTTGCTCATATTTCTGAGCGCAAGTCTTCCTATTCTTCCGAATCCATTAATAGCAACTTTTATCATAGCCCCTCCTTATATATACAAAAAATATTAAATCACTTATCAAACTGGGACGTAATCCGCTCCCACTTATTTATTATACACTATTTATTATATTTTGCAATATTTTTTTGACATTCGGCCTAAATAAGTTACACTTTTTATTTTTTATAGTACATTTTATAAAATCCAGACTCTTATATTTTGCTCAAATATAAGAGTCTGGATTTTATCTATATTTCTCTTCTGAGACTCGAAGTGAGCAATTGCAGCTCTTCTCTGTATTTCGCAACAGTCCGTCTTGAAACTTCTATGCCCTCATCATTTAGTATATCACATATCTTTTGGTCACTTAGAGGCTTCTTTTTGTTCTCATCATCAATAATTTCTTTTATTTTGTCCTTTATATTTTTATTTGAAATTGACAAACCATCCGATGTGCTTACAGATGTAGTAAAGAAATATTTAAATTCAAAAAGCCCTCTCGGAGTCATCATATATTTACCATTTACAGCTCTTGATATAGTAGATTCATGAAAACCAGTCACGTCTGCTATATCTTTTAGTTTCATAGGAACTATACAACTCTTTCCCTTTTCAAAAAAATCTATCTGGTTTTCTATAATCTTTGTAGCTACTTTATGTATAGTGTTTTTTCTCTGCTCTATGTTTTTTATTAGGTTAACAGCTTTATTGAGCTTTTCTTTTATATATTTTTCCGTATCTTTATCTACTTCATCTACTCGTTCGGATAGGAGTTTTCTATAAAACTCACTCACATATAAATGTGGCAGGGTGGAGTTACTTGTAACTTCCCAATTGTTTCCTATTTTTTCAACATTCACATCTGGAAATACATACATGGGGGAAAATGATGTAAATCCTCTTCCTGGTTTTGGGTCAAGTGATTTTATTATCTTTATACTATCTGCAAGTTCTTCCTCTTTTAACTTGTATTTTTTCTGTATCAACTGATATTTTTTTGCCGCAATATTTTCAAGTTCATTTTCAACAAGTTTTATGACTATATCATCTTTTTCATAGTGCTTTGCCAGTTGTAATAAGAGACATTCTTTGAGGTTTCTTGCACATATGCCTGTTGGTTCAATATTTTGTACTTTTTTTAAAACATTTATAAAGGCTTCCTCATCTATTCCTAATAAAGTTACCGCTTCTTCAATACTTGCCGTAAAATAACCGCTATCATTAACTCGTTCTATTATATAATACGCTATCTCTTTCTCACTTGCATCCAGCTTTAGTGAGGATATTTCTTTTTCAAGGTAATCATATATGTTAACAGGTGCTTGAATGTAATTTTCGGGGTTTGATTCATTATCTTCATCTTCAACATAGGATTTAGACTGATGGGTAACAACATTTTTCATATCATTGGCAAATTTAGACCAGTCAATTTCTTCTTTGGACTCAATTTCCAGGACGGGATTTTCTCTGACTTCTTCTGTTATTATACTTTCTACTTCCTGATTGTTCATGTTTAGCATCTCTATCGCCTGCTTCAGTTCTTTTGTTATCTGAAGTTTTTGGGTCTGCCTGACATCCATAGAGAAATTAATTTTCATATTAACTACACCTCTGTTTAATTCATTTTTTACAGATATAATTTTATCTATAATCTCTATATTAATATATCATAAAATGGTGCATTTTACCAATTTTTTATCTATTGTGGACTAGAATACGTTTCGACTTTTTTCTTTTAAAATACTCATTTATATGGTATCATTTACCATATAAATGAGGTGATAACACATGAGTATTAATGAAGAACTATACTGGAGTAAACTGGATAATACAGGGAAAATATACCCTGCGGTAAGCGACTTGGGATCAACTAACGTTTTTCGTATGTCTGTCTATCTGTATGATGAAA
Organism: Proteocatella sphenisci DSM 23131; assembly: GCF_000423525.1. GTDB lineage: Bacteria > Bacillota > Clostridia > Peptostreptococcales > Filifactoraceae > Proteocatella > Proteocatella sphenisci. The sequence goes on from NZ_AUID01000013.1 coordinate 76,970, forward strand.
TTAAACCCGAAATACTGAGAATCGCACTTAATAAATCACTTGAGGTTATGCCTATTTTTAAAGTAAAATTGCGAAGGGGTCTTTTCTGGCCCTATTTTGAAATCAATTTTGATGAACCAATAATTTATGAAGAAAATTTTTATCCCTGCAAAACAATCCTGAAAAAAGAAAATAATAATTTTCTTTTTAAAGTTTCTTATTTTAAAAACAAAATAAATCTCGAGGTGTTTCATGCTTTGGGGGATGGCGCAGGGATTCTTAAATTTCTTCATAACATACTTTATTATTATCTTAAAGAATTATACCCTGACAAGATATACGATAACACCGATACCTTTAAAACTAATTTTGCTAAAATTGCAATGGACGAAGATGCTTTTGCCAAACATAAAAATGCAACAGACATTAAAACTAATCTCAAAAATAAAAAAGCATATTCTATACCCGGCACTTTGATGGACGGAAACAAATTGAAAGTCATAATAGCAAAAATGCCTCTTGCTGATTTTCTCAAAATAGTAAAATCAAAAAAAGTAACCGTGTCCATATACCTGGTCGCTCTCATAACATTCGCAATATATAGCGAGGAACTTAAGAGAGATTCTCTAAAAAAACCAATTACCGTATGTCTTCCTACAAATTTAAGAATATATTTTGAGACATCAACTGTAAGAAATTTCTTTACTAATATATATCCAACTGTAGATTTTGAAAATGAAAATTATACTTTTGATGATGTTTTGGATATCATTTCTCAAGAATTTAAAAAATACCTTGATAAAGATTATCTTGCCCAGAGGATACGCTATTTTAGCAATCTTGAAAAAAATCCACTGCTCAGAATTGTTCCACTTACAATAAAAAACTATGCTCTGAAGGGAGTTTATAGAAATAGTGAAAACACCCAGACTACAGTTGTTTCAAGTCTTGGTAAAATCGAATTTAACAATGGCATAGATGACTTTGTCAAGGATCTGGAAATAATAATAAGTCCTTCATTTTCCACCCCTCTCAAGACCCTAAACTTTTCTTACAAGGATATTTTTTATCTCGATTTTACTTCTTTGATAGAAGATACCGATGTTGTAAAATTTGTGATCAAATTTCTTTCAAGACAGGGGCTTGATATTACCGTGTATACAAATGAGGTGGAATAATGAATTATTGTAAAGACTGCAATGTAAAGATATGTGTAAAATCCGACAAATGCCCCCTCTGTAACGGCAATTTGCAAAACATTAACTCCGACTTTATAGAACCCTATCCCAAAATAGACATTGATTATAAACATTTTAACTCAATCCGCCTGAGAATATATCTTTTCCTTGCCATTATTGTGTTTTTTCTTGTTATATCAGTTAAGTTTTTAAGTGAAAAAGACCTCACTTATTTACTTTTGTCTACCAGTGTTTTTGGTTATATATGGTTCAATATATATACTATTCAAAAGTCTCTAAAAAACGTAGGTTACTTTATACTTAAGCAAATGCTCTTCATTTCCGGAATAATGTTGATAATTGATTACTCAACAGGCTACAGAGGTTGGTCTATCAATTATGCAATCCCGCTGATAATAATACTTGCTATTTCTTCAATATCAGCAATCGCTATGTTTAAACCTATGCAATTTAGGGAATACTTTGTATATCAGATTACTACTTCTGTGATTGGAGTGCTTTCTATACTGCTGGTAATATTTAATCTTTCCACAGTCAGATGGACTCTGATATTTGCAGCATTTTACTCTGCCCTTGTAATGCTCGGCATGATAATTTTTGCTGACAAAAAAGCAAAGCTTGAGTTTAAAAAGAGATTTCATTTTTAAAATTTAATTGAATTTTTATCAGAATTTATCAGAAAAGATGGATTCTTTTAGTATAATTTGAATCCATGTGAGGTATTAAATGTCAAACACAATAAAACTTTTTGAAAACAGCAGCTATATTTCAAAATTTAATGCTACCGTACTTGAGTGTATAGAGGTAGCACAAGGAGACAAGTTCCACCAAATTTATGAATACAAAGCAATACTTGATAAAACAGCATTTTATCCAGAAGGAGGAGGACAACCTTCAGATAGAGGTACAATTTCTATCATCAGCCATTCACCTTCAAATCAAAAACTCAATTCAAAAACAATACCAGTTTTAGATGTACATGAAAAAAATGGCATAATTTATCATTATATTTCTTCTCCACTTAACAAAAACGATTCGGTTGAATGCACAATCGATTGGGATTTCAGATTTATGTTAATGCAACATCATACGGGAGAACATATTGTATCCGGACTCATAAATAAACATTTTGGTTTTAATAATGTAGGTTTTCACATGGGGGAAAGTTATGTCACCATAGACATTGACAATAAACTTACCCAGGAAAATCTTGATTTTATAGAAAATGCAGCAAATACCACAGTACAAAAGAATCTCGGAGTAAAAATAGACTGTCCTGTGCCAGATGAATTGGATTTATTAAATTACAGAAGCAAGAAACACATAGATAGCGATATAAGGATAGTATCAGTACCTGGCGCAGATATGTGTGCATGCTGCGGAACTCATGTAAAAACCACAGGAGAAGTAGGCATAATAAAATTTCTTTCGAGTCAGAATTACAAAGGTGGAACAAGAGTTTATATGTTATGCGGAAAGAGAGCTCTAAAAGATTACAATAAAAAAAATAAGATATTGTATGATATATCTGCACAATTATCTACTAAACCTGAAAATGCTCACGAATCTGTCTCTCAGATAAAATCTGAAAGAGACAGACTTAAATATGAAAATGCGGCACTTATGGACAAAATATTCGAGTACAGGGCTGCTGCAATAGATAAAAACCTCGACAAAATTATACTATTTGAAGAAAACCTCCTTCCCTCAGACCTTCTCAAATTTTCATCACATCTCACAAAAGACAGAAACAATATAGTTTTACTCTTTTCCGGAAGTGATGAAAGAGGCTACAAATACCTTATAAGCAGTTCCACTATGGACATAAGGCCTGTCGCCGACAGTTTTAACGACATATTCAATGCTAAGGGTGGAGGCAAGGGAAATTGTATACAAGGCACCGTAAAAGCTCATAAATCAGATATATTAGAATATATCGAACCATATGATTTTAATTTGTCTCCAAATATATAAAACAAAGGGGCTGTCGGAGAATGACGTTTTTTGACCCCTAAACTTTAATAATTAAAAATCCTAGATTATTCAACATCTACAAAAATGTAGAGCACTGAATAATTTAGGATTTTTTTGTTTAATTTAATATTTATTGTATGACAAAAAAAGCCATTTGATATTTTCTCATGACTTATAAAAATCCGATAGGATTAGGCTGTTTTTGCTTCGTAGGTTTTGATTTTTTCCTTCGCGAAGCGATAATATTTATTTAAATTTCTTCCTACAGCGTATAAAAGAAATTCTTTATATACTTTTTCAGATGTACGATGGTTAAATCTTCTGAAATTATCATTTTCTTTGATATCTCCAAAATGACCTT
>NZ_AUID01000014.1 GCF_000423525.1 Proteocatella sphenisci DSM 23131
TAAAGCAATACTGCAAATAACATAATAGGGTTATAGCCTTTTCTTCCCTTGTTTGAGTATCTAGCCAGTAAGCTAGAAAAATCGAAATCCTCCAATACATTTATTAGGGTATAGACTGGATCGTCAGCAGGTAAACCTATTGTGTAAAGATTAAAATTAATAACCTGTTGTCCTTTTTCAAAAAATTGGTTATAATATTGTTTCATGGGCAGTTATATTATAAAATATAACGGGAAAAGATGGCAATATTATTTTGTCATTTTTTTTTGTTTTTTTTGCATTAAAAAAAGCGAACTAGTCGCTTTTTTCTTTGGGAGCTATTTCCCGACAGCCCCTTTGATTTATTTCATTGCACTATTTGTATTGCCGGGTATTTATCCTAACTCATTAATCGCAATATGATACTTTGGATCTTCAATAATATTAATATCAACAACATTTTTTGAGTCTTTTATAAAGTCGTAGCATTCAGGGGTTAAATGTTTCAAATGAAGTGTCTTCCCTTCTGCTTTGTACATCTCAGTAAGAGAATTTATAATATTAATTCCTGAATGATCAAAAATTCTTGCATTCAAGAAATCAATAACTACTTCTTTAGGGTCTTTTGATACATCAAAACTTTCAATAAAGTTTCTTGCTGAACCAAAAAACAAGGCACCTCTTACCTGATAAACTTTAGTATCTTCTGAGCTGTTTGAAGAAGTAATATCAATTCTTTTTCCTTTTTCCCAGGCAAATATAAGTGCTGAAACTATTACACCTGCTAATACCGCTATCGCAAGGTCTTCAACTATTGTTATCCCCGATACAAGCAATATTACAAAGCCGTCCGTTTTTTTGATATTTTTAATCATTTTAAATGTTGACCACTCAAAAGTTGCGATTACTACCATAAACATAACGCCTGTTAATGCTGCTATGGGAATCATTTCTATAAGCGATGAACCAAAAAGGATAAATCCTAATAAAAATAATGCTGCCGATATCCCGGATAATCTGTTGCGACCTCCAGAATTTACATTAATCATACTTTGGCCGATCATTGCACAACCACCCATTCCACCAAAGAAACCAGTTGCAATGTTAGCAAAGCCTTGTCCTATACATTCCTTATTACCGTGACCCCTTGTTTTTGTTATATCATCAATCAACGTTAAAGTCATTAAAGATTCTATAAGCCCTATGGCAGCTAATATTATTGCATAAGGGAATATTATTTTTATAGAATCAATGCTAAATGGTATATTAGGAACGTGAAACTTTGGAAAACCTCCGCCAACAGATGCAATGTCTCCAACGCTTTTAGTATCGATATTAAAGAGATTCACTAAAGCTGCAACAAATAAAATTGCAACCAGTGCAGATGGGATAGCCTTTGTTAACTTTGGAAGTAAATACATAATGAGCATAGTCATTAGTACGAGGCCAACCATAACAAGGAGTTCCTTCCCATGCATCCATACAAGCGTGCCATTTACATCTATTACTTTAAACTGATTCAGTTGAGCTAAAAATATAACTATAGCAAGCCCATTAACAAACCCAAACATAACTGGAAGTGGAATTATCCTTATAAATTTACCTAATTTAAGCAAACCCACAATTATTTGTATAATTCCCATTAAAACTACTGCACCAAAAAGATATTCAATTCCATTTTCTGATACAAGTTCTACCATTACAACTGCAAGCGCTCCTGTAGCACCTGAAATCATACCTGGTCTTCCTCCAAATATTGCAGTTATTAAACCAACCATAAAGGCGGCATACAACCCCACAAGTGGTTCAACTCCAGCAACAAAAGAAAATGCTACTGCTTCAGGAACAAGGGCTAATGCAACCGTTAATCCTGACAATAATTCATTCTTAATATTAATATTTTTACCTATTGATTCGCTTATCAACAATTTTTACCTCCGTAATTTTAAAATACATGAAGTAAAAGTATACCACACAGTAGACTTCAGTGGAAGCGAATAAATATATATACACTTAAAAACAAATCAATTTATACTTAGTGAATAAGTGAGTTAACTTGTTCAATGTTGCGTACCCTTTTTACAATTGGAGTAGGATCATTTTGGTATAACCAAGTGCGGTTGTTAAAAGATACCTTGTTTTTATTCTGATACAAAATACCAAGAGCATATTTCTCTGTATCAAGAGCTTTTGCCATAGCAGCTGCGAAATCGCTGGAGTCATAAGACTCATCTAGGTTGTAACTGTTGTCTTTGTACCATTTGAAGGTGTTTGTTTTATTAAAAGTAACACAAGGTTGGAATATATCAACTAATGCATAACCATCATGCTCAATTGCCGCTTTGAGTACTTTTTTAACAGTAGGAATATCTCCTGAAAAGACACGGGCAACAAAAGTGGCTCCAAGGCTCAGTGCAAGGGGCATAGGATTAAAGGGCTCGTTGATAACCCCGTTGACTTGTATCGGAGTCTTAAAGTTAATCTCGCTCGTCGGCGCTGCCTGACCTTTGGTTAATCCGTAAACCATGTTGTCATGGACTATGTGCACAATGTCTGGGTTACGCCTTATATTGTGAATAAAGTGATTTCCCCCCTCGCCGTACATATCGCCGTCACCGCCTTCTGCAATGACAGTAAGCTCGGGATTAGCTGATTTGATGGCAACGGCAACTGGCAGTCCTCTGCCGTGAAGACCATTAAAGAAATTGGAGTTCACATACTGAGGCATTTTTGCTGCCTGCCCTATGCCAGAGGAGAGGACAACTTTTGTTGGATCGAGATTAAGTTCCTGAAGGGCCTCTATTAAGGCTTTTCTTATGCTGAAATTACCGCAACCGGGACACCATGCTATATCAATACTTTCATCAAATTCAAAATTAGCCATTATAGAACCTCCTCCATATAAGTTGCAACATCTTCTATCGAAAATGGTGCGCCGTTGCATTTTAATAAATTATCAGTTACCTTAATGTCTAGTTCGAGCTTCAATAGACCTGCGAATTGGGCTGTAGCATTATTTTCAACATTAATGATCCTCTTGGCTTTATCGAAATATTTTTTAATGTCTGGATGAAGAGGGAAAGGTTGTTTGATGTATAAAAATGCTGTGTCTTTCAAACCTTTATTATCGACATATTCTTTTAAAACACCATAAGTAGAACCCCACCCTACAATCAGATTAATGTAGTCATCGGGTCCTATAAGTTCAGGCATTTCATAATCATCTAATATCATCGATATTTTAGAGAGTCGTTTATCATTCATCTGAATTCTTATGTTAAAATCTTCGGTAATGAGGCCATCTTCTGTATGTTCATCACTATCACATTTGACCAGGCCCTTGCCACTGCCTGGTATAGCTCTTGGAGAAATTCCGTTTTCAGTTAGCTTGTAGCGCTTATAATTTGCGTCACTCTTGACTACAAATGACTCTAAATATTTGCCATCTAATTCGAAGGGAGCCATCTGAAATTTTGAGTCCAATAAAAACTGGTCAGACAGAATAAAAGTAGGAATCTGGTATTTATCAGCCATATAAAATGCTTTCTGAGATAATACAATAGCATCCTCCATAGTCCCTGGTGCATAAATCACCCTTGGAAACTCGCCGTGTCCTGCATAAACTACCAAGTTTAGGTCTTGCTGAGCAGTTCTTGTCGGAAGTCCGGTTCCAGGGCCAGGGCGCTGACCTATATGAGTAACACAAGGGGTTTCAGTAACGCCAGACAAACTAACTGCTTCTTGCATCAGAGCGAAACCACCACCAGAGGTTGTTACCAGTGCGCGCGCCCCAGCGTACCAAGCCCCAATCGCCATATTGAGAGCTGCTATTTCATCTTCTGCCTGCTCGACAAAAACACCAAACTCATTAGATTTGCTGGCCAAATAGGTCATGACGCCAGTGCCAGGAGACATTGGGTATGAAGCTATGAAATTACAGCCACCACCAAGTGATCCTATGCCAATAGCTTCAGATCCTGTAAGAATTTTCATATGGTCTGTTTTTTGAGTTAGCAAGTCATGGAAAGACTGATATGGAATTCCTATATCAAAACCAATATCAAAAGCTTTTATGTTGCCAAGCTGAACATTTTCATTTTTAGCGGAGAATCTTTCTGAAATCAAAGTATGACAATAGTCTACATCGAGATTAAGAATGCCAGCAATCTGTCCGAAAAGCAGGGTGTTACTAAAGAGCACACTACCAGCACTAGATGCATAATCTGTTAACGGCAAAGGAATGAATTGATCAGATAATCTTTCATGGTCCTTCTCGGTTATGAAATTAACCTCGCCGAAAATTTTGGAATTAGAATCGATGCGGTCCTTTAAACGGTACAAGCTATCATTGTTCAGCAAGTATAAAAAATCAATATGCTCTTTATAGGCATAAACTGGACTGTTGCTGACCCTTATTTCAAGTGAATTATTTCCGCCTCTTACTCTACTCATTACTTCTGTAGTTGCGAATACATAGTAAGTTTGTGATATTGCTCTTACCAAAAAATCTTCAATAGTAGCAAGGCCCTGCCCTGCTTCGCCTGAAATCACAATTGTTATTTCTTTTTTCATAGTACCTCCTTGAATGCTAAATTTGTAAAACGCATTTTTAGCAGCTTAATATTCTTCGCGAACTCCAAATTCTGCGGCCTCTACCCATTCATCAGGGCGTCTCACCATTTTAATTATTTCTTCAATCAATTTATAATGATCTTCTTCTTGTTTAATAAGAAACTCAAAAAAAACCTTGTCGTCGTTAGATTCAGATAAAAGTTTTTTATAAAGATCTATGCTTTGCTTTTCCATCTCCAAAGCTTTTACATATGCATTGATTTGCTCAGGAGTACTTTTCTTAAAATCTAAGCCAGTAACATCGCTGAAAACATTTTTTGAGCTGTTTATGTCTTTTTCATCTGGAATAAAATCCCTGCCGGCTTGCTTTTCTTTAATTATTTTAGCATGCCTTTTTTCTTCTTCCGCAAGAGATATAAATACCGGGTAAAGCTTGTTATCCTTATTTTCCGCTGCTTGCTCCCTGTAAAACATCTCGCCGTCTACTTCCATCTTAATTGCATATTCCAAACTGTTCATAATAAAGCCTCCTTTATTTTTTTATAAAAAATACTTATCTATCATAAGCATAGAGACAAATCATCTATGCCTTTAAATAATAAAATGTATTTACCTATCCCTACATTCTTACCCATTTAAAAAAACAAAAAACATTAGAATGAGTTATTTCATGCACAAAAAAGCCCCTTTAATCAATAGATTCAAGAGGTTTTTTTGTGCATGAAATAATTTAAAATCATATCAATATTACTTAAGATCAGTTATTGTTTTCTTTCCATATCGAAATGGTATTGCTACGTTTTTATTAAAAAAAGCAATAATTGGTCCCATAAATAATGCAGTTATCACTGTGCCCACACCAACTGTTGCACCTAGGAAAAAACCTGTTACTGTACAAACTAAGTCTGTTCCCATGCGACAGTATTGAAATTTCCCGATTTTCTTTTCTTCCATGATTAATGCAACGGCATCATAAGTAGAAACACCCATGTCCCCCGTAAAGTACATTGCTGAACCAAAACAAATAATAACTATCCCTGCAATCAGTGCAATGATTCGGATAATTAATATAGGATCTGGTATCCAGGCATTAAACATCCATGATGAGAATTGAACTACGTATCCAAGCAAAAAAATATTGATTAAAGTCCCTAATCCAATTTTCGATTTATCAATAAAAAATATTCCTATTAGCATCAATAAATTCACAATAGTATAAAAAGTCCCATAACCAATGGGTGTATGCATCCAAATACCATGTGCCAATACTTGAAATGGATCCATACCAAATAGTGCCAAGTTAAAAATCCCAACACTAAAACCAGAAATTAAAACTCCTGCAATCGTCATGAAAATTCGTCTTTGTGTTTCATTCATATAAAATTCTCCTATAAAAACATTGCTATATAATGTTATTAACTTTTAGGTGTTATTTAATTCATTATAACATAAACTTTTGGAATTAATACCCAATATATTGACCATTAAAAGAGCTTTTAAACTCAACTCTATCTAGGAAGTTATATTAATGATATTGTTTAATAAACGTTCTATCAATCCAATCTTTAACATACCAAGAAATCCTACCAGTTTTAAAAAGTTTTTTATAAGAAGCTATGGCGGTTTTATTCCCTAATGAAATAATTGACAGATAGTTTTTTTGAGGAACATATTTCTCTAATTCCTCATTATCAACTATATGTTTAATGTTTTTCCATAAAATCGGGGCTTCCCTAATAGCATAAACACCTACTTTTTTCACATAATCATAGTTTTCAAATTTTATACAATCCCCCGCTCCCAAAATATAAGGAAACTCTATATTTTGCAAATAATCATTTACTACCATATATCCTTTATCATCTACACAAAATCCAGATTCTCTGTATAATGGATGAGATAAAGATCCTGTTGCTAACAACAATAAATCATACTTTATTTTAAAACCAGATTGCATAAGTATATAATTTTTTTCAATAAGATTGGCACGTTGATTTATTATCAATTTAATTTCATTTCTTTTAAATAAATCAACAGTTTTATGCTCCACTCCTTTTGCATATCCTTTCAAAATATCGCTGTTAGAATTAACAATTGATATAGAATATTTCTTGTTTTCCTTAATGCCCAGAGCTCTTATTGCTAAAGCGATTTCTACCCCCGCCGCCCCAGCACCAACCACGACCACGTTATATAAATCAACAGGAGCATCTATGAGTATCTTTTTTATAATCTTTAGATTACTCAAAGGTTTTATTAAATGAGCAAAGTCTCTTGCACCATGAATCTGACTTCCAGAAATATCAGACCCAGTGTCTACCGATAGAATGTCAAATTTATATATTTCACCTGATGCTGTTTCTAAGGTTTTAGCAGCAGGATTGATCAATATAACAGTATCTTTAATAAAAATAACAGCACTTTTTGAGCAAATCCTGGGCAAGTCTACTGTAAAATCTTTTTCTGTATAAGTACCTTCAATGTAGCCCGAAGCCATGCCTGAATAATATTGCTTAGACTCACTTGAAATAAGAACGGTTCTGTAACCTTTTAGCTTATCAGAAATCATTTGTTTTATTAAATAGAGATGAGCATGTCCCCCACCAACTAATATTAATGTTTTTAATTTATTTTCATACATAAATCTGTTCCTCTCTCGTTTGCAAATCAAGGTATAAAAAACTCCTTAAATCGATAAATTCAAGAAGTCTAATGTTTTGAAATTTGAGGAAAGTAAATCTCGATCAGTACGATTAGTTGTTAATAAAGTACTTGAATTTTATTCCTAAACAATTCATCTGAATGTTGTTGATGTAATGAATTGTTCATTTGGACTTTTAAATACTCAATAAAAAGTAAATAATCATCATTGGAAAATTCGGAAAAATCATAAATTCCTTCCGTAATTTTATTTAAAATATCTGAAGTGTTTTTTATAGCAGAAAAACCAGGTGTATCCATACTTTCTTTAGTGTAGGCCATCACTCTTTCAATATAATTTTTTGTTTCTTGAAAAGGTGGTACTCCGCCGTACTTTGCAACATTTCCACTACCTGCATTATAGGCTGCCAGGGCAAGTGTTATATTGCCATCGTATTTTTCTATCAATCCGCTCAGGTATTTTGCTCCACCCATGATATTTTGCTCAGCATCAAAGGAGTCTTTTACCCCTAGATACTCTGCTGTTTTTGGCATTAGCTGCATAACACCTATAGCACCCGAGTGGGAAACTGCTTTTTCATTGAAGTTAGATTCTGCTTTTGCAACAGCTTTTAATAAGTTTACAGGAACCTCATATTGCTTTGATGCTTTTTGAAAAATCGAATCCATAGATATTGAAGTACTTGTTTTTTCAGAAAATATATCTGAAAAACCTGCAGGTTTTGATGTGGTTTTTTGTGTAGTACTAAAACTTAAGTCCATTATTGTTTTTTGATTATTTTGAATTGGAAACATTTTTTTACTCCTACCTTTATATGTTTTTTTAGCTTTCAATATTAATGTCAGCCATTATTACTCCCACAATTTCACCATTTGGTCTTTTGTAAGGTATGGAAATAGCTGTACAGTACCCAAAAGTTACATTGGATATGTATGGCTCGGATTGGAATTTTTTACCTGTAATTGATTCCATAAAATAAGGTCTGTGGTTATACATATTGTTGTTTTTGTCTATTGGATCTGCGGCACTTACCATTTCACCTTTGCGGTCCAAGATACCGATATATTCTACAGTTTTTTCCCTGCCTTTGTAAAATTTCAGTTTACTCGAATAGTTTCTTGTATCTGAATTTCCTGAGTTTAGGTCCTTAGATATCTCTTCTAGTACGGAGAAGGCGGCATTTATGTCACTTCTCATTTTATCTGTAATTTTTATTTTACTAATATAACTCTTGATATCACTTTCAGATTTAGCAGCCATATCAGCCAGACCCTTGACTATTTCCAGAGAATTAGTCATACTTGCGGCCTGCTCTTGTGTTGATGCCGAAACCTGCTCAGAAAAAGCAGCTGATTTTCTGGTTGTTTCTGTTATCTGGTCAAACAAAGATGTGGTAGAATTTACTATATCATAGGTGCTTCTTGAGTCATCCTTTATTTTTTCAATGGATTCATAAGTTCTGTGTGATGCATCTATCATGGCCTCACTGCTTTTCTTTGACCTATCTGCATATTCTATGTCATTTTGGATGTTGGAAAAACTATTTTTGCTGTCTTGTGCAATTTCTTTTATGGATACATTGATAGAGTCAATTATAACCTTTATTTGTTTTGCTTGTTCAGCAGATTGCTGTGCAAGGTTTCTTACTTCATCAGCCACAACGGCAAATCCTTTGCCATGCTCTCCAGCCCTGGCAGCTTCAATGGAAGCATTAAGGGAAAGTATATTTGTCTTATCACTGATTTCTGTCACGGCGTTGGTAATTTCATTTATTCTTTTCGCTTCTAGTTGCAGATCTTCTATACTATGTAATATTCTTTCGTTAGATTGGGCATTATGTTTCAATTTATCAATGACATAACCAAACACCTCTGTGTTTTTTTCTACAACATCGCTCATTTCCTTGGCAAGTTCCAGAGTCCCATCAGAGTTATTGTTTATATTCTGGGAGTTGGAAAGAATTGTATCCATATTATCTCTGATTTTTATGGTGGATTCCAACTGTTCGTTGGCTCCTTGAGCAATTTCATAAATAGATACAGAAATCTGGTTGGTAGTTATCTCTTCTTGTCTTATAGTTTCGTTCAGATTATCACTGAGGGTTGTTATCCTCTGTGCCATGTCGCAGGTTTCGGATAGTATTATCTTTGTATTTCGGTTTATAACCCTTACCTCATCAGCAACAGTTGCGTATTCTCCAGATCCGGTTACTTTTTTTGCCAGGTTGCCAGATGCCAATTCTTTCATGGAGTTTGTAATCTGCATTTTAAATAAATATCTTTTAAAAAGGTTAAGCATCCCAAGAATCACAGAAGCTATACCTAGGGAGATTGCCATGTTTACCAGCTTTACATCTTCTACATTTCGTATTGCTCTTAAGGCAGTGATTAGAAAAAATACCCATACAATTGCAATTATTGCTCGAAAAATCAAATCTAGTATTTTTTTCATATTTCCTCCTAAAAAAATATCATCATACATATTATCTCGTCATAATTTCAAAATAGATAAGTATAAAATTCGTAAAATAGGAATTCAACTAATTCTTTCTTGTAAATTTTAGGTAATTTTTGTTTCATCAAAATATAAGCCGTATACTTCAAGCTCGTTTGAAAAAAATCTTTATGTACAGTTTTCCAATACGCTATAGAGCGACCTACCTCCCCCTCTTTAAAAGCATGACTTTCCGAAACTTCACAAAATTGACAAGTATAAACTTTGATGGTTTCAGCTATACAAACATCATTATTATTAGAGTCTAGAATAATATTTAAGCCGCCTATCGGTGGCAAAGGAATGTTATCTATTTCATATAATTTATATGCTGATGTAGTTGCCGTCTTTGTACCATTCTTTTTCAGTCATACCTTTTTAACCTTCCTTTCTGCGATTTCAAATTATTTTACTTAGCTATTTTTAACAATGGCTACATCTCATACCTTGCATGATATTAGTTAATCATATTTCTAAATATAATTCAATACAGTATTAAAAATATTCGACAGCCTAGCCTAACCCCTGTCCACTTTTAGGTATGAAAAAACCTCTCAAATCAACCTATTCAAGGGATTTGACGTATTAAAATTTGTTGGAAATGAGTTGGGACCAGTAGGATGCGATTGCTATAATTTTGTAAATTCAAAGTGCACATAACATATATACCAAGTTAATTTTTATTTAAGAGTTTTAAATTCTCAGCATATTCATAGCTTATAACTTTATTCATTCCAGTGCTTTTCCATCCATCTTCTTCATGTGACATTTTAGATATTTTTCCGACACTTAGATTCTTGAGTTTTTCAATTACAGTATCAATAACTTCCATTTCTTGAGGTTTAAAGCTGGACATATCAAAGTTGTTTTTACTGTGAATAGTAACTTTTGTATAGTCATCTCTTTCCTCTTCGGTAGTATAATATTTCTCATCAAGTGATATTATAAGCTCATATTTTTTACCAATAATTGTCGGTCCGTATGTGCTCTTTACATAAGAAAGCCCTGTTATTGAATTTTGATTTTCACAGAAATTTGCAAAATCAATAAATGAAAGATATTTATTTACGCTTGTTTTTGTGAGATTATTGACTTTGCTTGCGATATAACTGATGACATTCTCAAGTTTGTCAATGTCGAAACATTTGAAACCATTGTTAATGCTAGGTTTTGACAATAACTCTTTTACAATAATATCCTTAAGTTCGCGTTCAATTGATACATAATCTTTTCTAACTTTTGAATATGTTCTCTCTTCAATTTCTCCTCGATCATAAGTTAGTTCAGCAAGTCGTGCCAGGTAATCCTCATCTTCGATTATGAGCTTTAAGGTCTCATTGTGTGCCTTGTTTTGAACTGATCCTCTTTCATATCTGTTGAGTGTCATCTTTCCCCATCCAAGTATTGCTGTAAGCTCTCTTTGAGATAGGTTGTGCTTTTCTCTCATTGTAACAATTTCTTCTGGAGTTATAAGTCCAGCTTTGATTTTATATTCTTTGTATAGTCTTTTTAAGTTATCTTCTTCAATATCTTTTTCAAAAATATGTTCACTGCATTCATCACAAACTGCAATGTTTTCAATCACATTAAGTTTAACGCCTTTGTACTCTCTTATCGTATTCTTTTCAATGTGGTATTCAACATCTATACCACATTTCGGGCAATAAATTTTCTTCATCATTGTCCTCCTCCTTTTTTAAAGCAATTTATATCTAATATATCTCGTCCTCATGGAATGATATGCATGATGTTTTATCAGGTGAGTTGTAGTTAAATTTTATATATATCATCTTGCCTTCAAAATCATATTTAAAAATCCATATTTGTCCAACATATCCATCGTTGTCAGATTCGGGTCCCTTATAATAATCATTTATAGAGATATCTAATATAATATCAATAGCATCTGCAACTAGAAGGCCATTATCCATTAAAAATTTCTTGTTTTTTATTCTTGGAACAAATTCAAAATTATCTTCTGAAACATATTTTTTTATTTCTGTAATATGCTTTTTTATTAATTTTTCTTTAATGTCTTGCAAATGTTTACCTCTTTCTAGGATAGGTTTTGTTTGTATCTTTATTATATGCCATTAATTGATGGCAGTCAATCGAATTTAAATATTTTCAATGGTTTCATGTATTGAACAGTTGAAAATGAGTCGTGACTAGTAAGATGCACCTCTCAAAGTTTATGATTTTTATGTATCTAAAATCACCAAAATTATTTTCCTTTCGGAATCTTCTGTTGTTAAAATCCCTCTATCAGTTAAATCTTTAATACCACTTTTACTGTGTTTGATGGTATTCCGATATATAGATGAATTTAAACAACATATCCAATACCAACATCAAATAAATGTTTAATCCTAAAAATAATAGGGCATAGTTAATAAAAGAGACATATTCTCTTAGTTTATAATTTTTTATTGATATTGTAAGTTTAGGAAAACATTGTTTGGTTTTATAATTCTTTTTATTGAAAGGAGAGCATTAAATGAATACGAAATTTTTACTAAAGTTAACTAGTTCCATTTTATCTTTTATTCTACTTATATCTTCTACATCGTATGCTGCTATCAATAATACTTCCGATTTCAATAAAGCTGTTATTGATAATGAAGTATATGTATTTACTAATAGTCTGGATAGAAATGGAAATACAAAAACCATTATTACCAACTTAAATACAAATACATCTGATGTTTTAACAACTAATGATGATTCCACCGAATTTTATATTAACGGAGGATTGGTTGCAACAGTTAGTGAACAGCCCATTAAGGAATTTCCTCAACCAAAATCTCTTGCTCGATCAGACTCATATACATATATTGGCACCACTACAAAAAATATCACTTGGATAAAAGCTACAACTACAGCTGTGGTAGCTGGTGTTATCGCCGCTGCTATTGGAATTACAGGGGGGGCTGTCATTGCCGTTATGGGACTAACTGCACTAGGGGTAATAGCTGCTCAAAGCTCAGGTGGGAAAATAACAACAAAAACTTATGAAATGAGGACACCATCTGTTGTAAATTATAAATTTGTTTGGAACTTTACAGCATCAACTGGCGATAGTTATGGACCATTTAAATCATATACAACTGTCTAAGAAGGTAGGTAACCATTATGAAACCCAAGTATATTTTAATGCTTATAGTAGTAATTATATGGTTTGTCTCTGCCATTATGATTATTTTCTATGGAGAAGGTCGGATAAAACCATTGTATGTAGTTGCTTTTTCAGTGATTGGTGGGTGGGTTTTCGTTTCTTGTGCAAACAATTTAATAAGAAACAGAAAAGAGTTATTTCGTAAGAAGTGAATTTACTTGGACTTTGTCTACAGTCTGAAATGGTGGAAATTCTCATTTCCACCATTTTTAATATAACGATTGTTGGTACAACTGATATTCTAACTCATTTAAGTCACTTAATATTAATCGAAAGAGGCAGAATACACAAAATATTTTACACTTACTAACTGGTCTTTTTGGTTTTTTATATTGCTTAATTATATCATTTAATTTTAATTTTGTCTTATGGCATTCGATTTTTTCATACATCTTAAATGTTTGAAATCTCTACCATTTGCCTCCTTTGCCTTCCCCTTACATTGAAACAAGACTATGACTCCTGAATTCTATTTGTTGAAAAATATACGACAACCGCGTCGAACCCCTGTCCACTTTTGGGCATGAAAAAACCTCTAAAATCAACCGATTCAAGAGGTTTAATGCATTAAATTGGTGGAAATGAGGGGAGTCGAACCCCTGTCCGAAATCCATTCACCATAAGGTTCTACGATTATAGTTGATAAATTAGTGTTCGCTATGCTACCGTAGTACCAACTCTACTGTAACAAGTATAACCCGAATTGTGCAATTTAATGTCCAGATATCCATTAAATCGTTCCCTGCATTCTGACGTTCAATACCAATCGGCAGGAGGACTGGCTTGAACGAGCGGCAATTAAGCTGCTATTGCGTAATTATCGTTTGCGTTTGTTTTTAGTTTCCACTAGATTTACGTGATAGAGGAGTCACACGAATCGCTACTCATAACTTCAAGACCCCGTCGAAACCATTACATTCCCTAGATCTATATAGTTCATTATAGCATTAATAATGGTTTTTATCAATATAATTTAAAAAAATCAAATTTTATAATATCTCTATTTCTGATTGTAATTTTTGAATTTGAAATTTAAGTTTCTCGTTTTCTAATTCATACTTGTTATTTTTCGAAAACAGGTCCTGGATTTTATTATTCAAGGAGTTAGTTTCCTTATTATACTTTAAGTTAATTTCTTCTATCTTTTCTATATATTCTGTAATATTGGCATTGTGGAGCTGTTGCATATCTGAAACTATTTTTTGTTTTTCTTTTTCCATATTTAAAAGTTTAATTTCTGATTGATATTCGTATTGCTTCTTTTGAACATCAATATTATCTTCTAGCTGGGATATTTTTGATTTATATTCAACTATAGACTCGTGCAAAAGTTTATTCCGTGATTCGTATTCTTTTATTTTGTCAAGCTCTAGCTTTAAATCATCAATTTCTATAGTCAATTTTTGAATCAAAGCTATTTTTTCTTTGCAGGAATCTTCTAAAGTTTTATTTAGAAGATTCTTTTCGTCTATGTTCTGTGTAAACTGTAAAGTAGCACTTTTAAAATTATCTTCTAATTCTTTTATTTTCAATTCTTTTCTTTCAAGCTTCTCTTTAATAGTGCTCATATTATTATTAAACTCTGCTGCAAAAGAAATCGACGCACTCAATCTATCTTGTAGATCGGCTATTATATTATCTTTGGATACAAGGAGTTTCTCAAAATTAGACTTTACTCTTTCTTCTGCATCCTGATTAAGATTTAAAGAGGAAATGAACAGTTCATTTAGTTTGTTTACATATAGCTGAAAACTTTCTATCTCCACTTTACGTTCTATCAAGCTATTTTTGCTATTTTCTGTTTCATAAAGATTTACAAGTGCTGTAAGACATTGACCTTGGTTTCCAAATTCTTGACTGGCTATGTTTTTAAACTTTTCAAATGTATTTTCATCTATTCTCAGGCTTCTGACCTTAAGTTCTGTATCTGTAGTTGACATTTTATCTCCTTTTTGTAATACAAATAATACAATGTAATTATTACGTAATACAATTATAACATGAATGGCAGATGTTTCAAGTGTAATGTTGATATTTTTTCAAAAATATATCCCCTGTTCAAAACCAAGGTCTAAAATGGCCCAAAAAAGACAATTTAACTGAAGGTTGATTCAATTGTATTCCGAAGCTACATCATTTGTTTTATGGGCATTTTTGGAGCCTCGCACAACTGTTCGCAAAATGTACGTTTAGCGAACAGTTGTGCAGGGTGAATTTGTTGACAAAAACACCATTTATCAATCATTACAGCTATTTTTTATTTTTTTGATGATGCGTCCAATTTATATTGAAAGTTTTTTGCAGGAAACAGATTTAATTATGACGGAATACAGTCTTTTATCTGAAAATTATACTACAGGTAAAAGTATTATCTTAAAAAGGATGATTCTTAAAAAAAAGGGAGGAATGAATTTTAAATTATAAACAAAGTTATCTATTTAAATTATATTGAAATTATTGAAAATTGCTTAAAAATATTGTACAATAATATAGTTGGTAAATATTAGAAAACAAGACAGGATGGATAATGATTAAAAAAAGAATAATATATATTTTTTTAATGGCAATATTTTTTTGTATGCCCAGAAACATATACGCAGAAGACATTAGGCCCCCGGTTATAAGTGCGCAAGCTGGGATTCTTATGGATGCAAAAACGGGACAAGTTTTGTATCAGAAGAATATGGATGAGCCCTTGTTCCCTGCTTCAATAACAAAGATTATGACTGTTTTAGTGGGACTTGAAAATGCAAATATTGAAGATACAATTACTATGAGTAACTCTGCAGTTTTTAGTATTCCGAGGGATTCTGCCAACATAGCCTTAGATGAAGGCGAAAAAATCAATTTCAAAGATGCGCTTTATGCAGCCATGGTTTCTTCCGCTAATGAAGCCTGCAACGGAATAGCTGAACATGTAAGTGGAAATGTTGACGAATTTTCAAAGTTAATGAATATCAGAGCTAAAGAAGCTGGGGCTACACACACAAATTTTGTGAATGCTAATGGTCTTCATGATAACAATCATGTAACAACTGCATATGATATGGCTATGATAACTAAGTCGGCATTAAAAAACAGTGATTTTCGAGAAATATTTGAAACATCTACATATAAAATATCCCCAACTAATAAACAATCAGAAATCAGATATCTTTGGTGTACACATAAAATGCTAAAAGAGACAAACCTTTTTTACGATAAGGCCATTGGGGGGAAAACCGGTTATACAGAGGAAGCATTGAACACACTCGTTACCTTAGCGGAATTTGATGGCCGGGAGTTAATAGTAGTTTTGTTGAAAAACTCAAGTGGAAATAACAATTATAAAGATACCTTGAATTTATTTGAATATGGTTTTTCTCAATTTGTAGAAAATAACCTAACCAAGAATACCATTAAGCAAATAATTGGATCGGGTTTGGATGATGAAGCATTTTCTTTTCTAGAATATAATAAATTTTTGCTACATAAGGATTTAACTGCTTTTGATGTGAAGATAGATGTTGACAATTATGTTAACGTAGATAATCAGAGTGTACAAAAATATACATTTTTCATAGATAAAACTAATGAGCTAATGTACAGCGTTATTTCTGAAAAGGAACTTATTGTGGATAATAATATTTCGGATGTAGTCTCAACTAAAAGTGATTCGAATCTAAAATCGTATATGAGACTTTTCCTGAATTTTATTTTTAAATCAGTTTTGTTTTTTGCGATCATATTATTTGTTATATATATGTATATAAATAGAAATTATTACCGGAAGAGAATAAAGAGAAAAATAAATAAGAAAAAACACTCTGACATCAAAAACCGCAATGAAAGGTATCGTTAATATTTAATATGTAGTTTAAAAACCCGCCATAGATTATGATAGCGGGTTTTTTGTAAAAATAAAACTATT
Source organism: Proteocatella sphenisci DSM 23131 (assembly GCF_000423525.1). GTDB lineage: Bacteria > Bacillota > Clostridia > Peptostreptococcales > Filifactoraceae > Proteocatella > Proteocatella sphenisci. Next base: position 16,792 of record NZ_AUID01000014.1, read on the forward strand.
TATTTTTTGTAGGGTCTTTTTTTAGGTTTTATTAATGCGTTTGGTCCATGTCCTATTAAATCTTCTCGTCCTGCAGTTTTTAAAGCTTCGTAAACAAGTTCGTAATTTTTAGGATTTCTATACTGCAATAGCGCTCTTTGGAGTGATTTATCTTTTTGTGATTTGGCTACAAAAATCGGTTTTAAAGTTCTCGGGTCGACTTCTGAATAATACATTGCAGTAGATAAACTTCCAGGAGTTGGTATGAAGTCTTGAACCTGCTCTGGATTGTGACCCATGTCTCTTGTATACTCTGCAAGCAATATAGCATCATCTAATGTACAACCTGGATGACTGGAGATGAAGTAAGGTACAAGATATTGCTTTTTTTCTAATTTTTCATTTGTTTTTTTGTATTTATCTACAAAGTTATCATATACTTTTCTGTCAGGTTTGCCCATATATTTTAATGCATTTGGTGAGACGTGTTCTGGGGCAACTTTTAATTGTCCACTTATGTGAAATTCGCACATTTCTTCTAGAAATGGCGTATTTTTATCTGCCATTAGATAATCAAATCTTACTCCTGAACGTATAAAAACTTTCTTGACTTTATCAATTCTCCTTGCCTTTCTTAGGATACTTAAATACTCGCTGTGATCAATTTCCAGGCTTGGGCACATAATGGGATCTAGACACTGCTTATCTTTACAGGCTCCTGAAGTAAGCTGCTTTTTACATGCTACATTTCTGAAATTCGCCGTAGGTCCTCCTATATCGTGAATATAACCTTTAAATGTTGGTTGTTTTGTCATTAGTTGAATTTCTTTTAAAACTGATTCTTCGCTTCTGTTTTGAATTATTCTTCCTTGATGGAAACTTATAGCACAAAATGAACATCCTCCAAAACAGCCTCTATGGTCGGTGACGCTAAACTCAACTTCTTGAAGTGCCGGTATACCTCCAGCATTCTTATATCTGGGATGATAAGTCCTTGTAAAAGGAAGGTTGTATATTTCATCCATTTCGGTTTGGCTTAATGGTTTAGTTGGAGGTAATTGAATCAAATACTCGTCTCCGTGTTTTTGAACAAGAGTTTGACCTATAAAGGGGTTTTGTTCTTTGCTTTGAATTTGAAATGTTTCAGCAAACTTTATTTTATCACTTGTCACCTCTTCAAAACTAGACAACAAAGTGTATTTATTTTTTTTTGGTAGATCTTTGCTTAAATAACAAGTGCCCTGGATATCTTTAATTTTGTGGATTGGCCATCCTTTTGCCAGGCCCTGGGCAAGAGTTTTTATTTGATTTTCAGACATTCCATACATAAGCATATCTGCTTTTGTATCTACGAGTATGGATGGCATTACACTGTCGCTCCAGTAATCATAGTGAGCAAAGCGCCTAAGGCTGGCTTCGATTCCCCCTATTACTATGGCTGAATCTGGATATGCACTTTTAACCATCTTTACATATACAGACAGGGCCCGATCGGGTCTCAAACCAGAATTGCCGCCGGGGGAGTACCCATCAGTTCTTCTTGGTTTTTTTGAAGCTGTATAGTTGTTTACCATAGAATCTATATTTCCACTACCTACCAGAAAGGCTAGTCTTGGTTCTCCAAAAATTTTTATGCTTCTATCTTGCCTCCAGTCGGGTTGTGATATTATTCCCACCGAAAAACCTTCTTTTTCTAAAATTCTACCTATTAATGCAGTCCCAAAACTCGGATGATCTACATATGCATCTCCTGTAACAAGCACAAAGTCTACTTGCTCCCCTCCCCTTAGATTTGCTTCTTTTTTGTTAAGTGGAAGAAACTTGGTATTTACATCTAATTTATTATTCATATATTCTCCAATCAATAATCATATCATTTAATTATATCTAATATGCCCTTCTTATGCAAATTAAAATTTGTATTTATAGCAAGCATTTTTTTCCTTAGTCTTCTAAAGTATAATCAATAAAATAAGTAATAAATTAACTAAGAAACCTGAAATAACTGAAAATACTGGATAATGAATATTTTTTTAATAATGATTCAGCTTGATTTAAAATGCCTTCAGTAGTATAATAGAAATTGTGATTAAAAAGAAAGGGTGTGTTTTTTATGAATTATGAATTTATTCTGGTTTTAGCAATTATATTGCTTTCTACAAAAATATTAGGACTAGCATCAAGAAAGGTTTATATGCCTGCAGTAGTGGGTGCGCTGATAGCGGGTATTCTTTTAGGTCCATCAGGCTTTAATATGGTGGAAAGCAGTTTGTTTATCGAACAGACTGCAGAAATTGGTGTGATTCTATTAATGTTTCTGGCGGGCTTAGATACTGATATAGAAGATGTTAAAAAAAATGGAAAGGCTTCGATTGTAGTTGCGATCATGGGGGTAATAGTACCTTTAGTTGGAGGTTTTTTTGTTTACAAACATTTTTTTGGAATTACACAAGGGAATCAACTGGATTTTTTGAAGGCGGTTTTCATTGGCGTTGTATTAACCGCAACGTCTGTATCTATAACAGTAGAAACATTGCGAGAAATGGGAAAGTTGAAGGGAAGAATCGGAACTACCATTATGGGAGCTGCAATCCTTGATGATATTATAGGTATAATAATACTTACATTTATAACAAGTTTTACAAAAACAGATGTTCATCCAGGCGCTGTTTTTGGTAAAATATTTGCTTATTTCATATTTTTAATACTTGTATGGCTAATTACGCATCACATATTTAGGTTGACTTACAAATATGTAGGCGAAAAACGCAGACTTGCACTTTATGGTTTGTCTTTGGCTCTAATATTAGCTTTCTGCTCTGAACACTTTTTTGGAATTGCAGATATTACCGGAGCTTATTTTGCTGGAATAATGTTATGTAATTTCGGTTTTAAAGAATATATCGTTAAAAAAATCAATACTACTTCTTACATGATTTTTTCACCAATATTCTTTGCCAGTATAGGAATAAAAACTGAACTTGCAGGTTTTACACCTAAAATATATTTATTTACGTTAGTGTTACTGATTGTTGCCGTCATTTCAAAAATGATTGGATGTGGTTTGGCTGCTAAAATTTTCAAATTCCCTACAAGAGAAGCGCTTGCGGTTGGAATAGGAATGGTTTCCAGAGGTGAAGTAGCTTTGATTGTAGCCCAAAAAGGGCATCACGCAGGTTTGCTTGATCAAAGTTTGTTCCCAGCAGTAGTTGCAGTCGTAATTGTTACTACATTACTCGCCCCTATATTACTTAAAATTGTAATAAAAGATGAACCTGATAAATTAGATGCAGATAAAGCGCAAGTTCATGTAGCTTAAAAAAACAGAGTATGGCCATGATGTATTTTCATGTCATACTCTGTTTTTTTTATACTGTTAATCTACCAACTTTATCTTCAACATTTTTCACTAAAGATTCATCTATAAGGATAGCTTCACATTTATTTATATCTTCATATAGAGGTCTGTCTTCAAGTAAGGTGGACACTGAATTTCTTATTGTATTGTACGCTGCCTGAGTTCCTTTGCCTAGACCCTTGTCGCCTCGCATATCAATCGCCTGACATGCACACATCAATTCCATTGCAACAACTCGTCTAGCATTATTGAGAATTTCTCGAGCTTTACGTGCTGCAATTGTTCCCATGCTGACATGATCTTCTTGATTGGCTGAAGAAGGAATACTGTCTACACTTGCCGGATGGGCAAGAATTTTATTTTCAGATACCAGGGATGCTGCAGAGTACTGAACAATCATAAATCCAGAGTTTAAGCCGCCTTTATCTACAAGAAAGGCTGGTAGCTCACTTAGCGCGGGATTTACGCATCTTTCTATTCTTCGTTCAGATATATTTGCAAGTTCGGCTATTGCTATACCAAGAAAGTCAAAACTTAGGGCCATAGGTTGACCATGAAAGTTGCCAGCAGAAATTCCTTCTTTTGTATCAGGGAAAATCATAGGATTGTCAGTAACTGAATTCATTTCTATTTCAATCTTATCCTTCACGTAGTTTATAGCATCTTTACTAGCGCCATGAACCTGAGGAGAACATCTGAGGGTATAAGCATCTTGAACTCTTACTTCTCCTTGTTTGGATACATTTTTGCTTCCTTCAAGTATCTGGAGTAAGGTTGCAGCTGTATCCATTTGTCCTTTATGTGGTCTGAGCGCATGACATCTGGCCTGAAGTGCATCTACTACTCCGTTGTGCGCTTCAAACTCAAGTGCATTTGCTATATCTGCTGCTTTGGCAAGGTTGATTGCATCATAAATAGCCAGAGCTCCTACTGCTGTCATTGCCTGAGTCCCATTAATTAATGCAAGTCCTTCTTTGGATGTCAATTCAATTGTGTCTATATCAGCATTTTTCATGGCTTGATTTCCATTAAAAACTTCTCCTTTGTATTCGGCTTCACCTAGGCCAATCATAGGAAGGACCATATGAGATAGTGGAGCTAAGTCGCCACTCGCACCCAAAGATCCTTTCTGAGGGATAATTGGATGTACTTGTTTATTTAACATCTCAATCATAGTTAAAACCGTTTCGAGCTTTATTCCTGAATAGCCTTTGGAAAGATTGTTAATCCTTAGAAGTATAATGCCTCTTGTAGTTTCAGTATCAAAAGGTTGTCCAGCTCCCACTGCATGAGTTATAATAAGATTTTTTTGTAAGGTTTTAGACTCGTCTTTTGTAATAGAAACATTGCTGAATTTCCCAAATCCAGTAGTTATTCCATATACGACTTTTCCATTTTCGACAAGTTCATCCACTATTTTTCTAGATTCAATAATTTTATTCTTTGCACTTTCGGATAATTCAACTATTGCATTTTCTCTGCAAACCTTAATCAAATCATTTATGGTTAAATTTTCACCTGTGATTATTATTTTTTCCATTTTCTCTCCTTCTATGTATGTGCGATAATAAATAAGCGAATATTAATAAGCCAGATAAGCTATACTAAAATTCGCTATAGTAATGTCACAATAATCTGGACACTTAATATTTTATTTATTAAAAATATTTTAACACCCTTTCTTATTGAAGTCAAACGTTTTCTTGATATTGTAAAGGCTTTCAGCCTGATAGTATTACTTTTCCAGCCACGTCATTTTTTTGAAAAGCCCCATACTCCCTTGAATCCATGGATTGATTCCTATTGTCTCCCATTAGAAAAACCTCATTATTTTTTATATAGTGCGAGGGCATAATTTGATTCTTGCTCATAGACTCCTTAATATAGGGTTCGGTAATATGAATTTGATTTCTATAAAATTTCCCATTTTTTATTTCTACCAGATCTCCTGGAAGTGCACAAACTCTTTTAATTATGTATTTTTCTCCAGGAATATTATCTCCTGCATATACAACTAATATATCCTTGTATTCATATCTTAAAAACAATTTAAATACAAGTAGGGGCTGACGATTTTTAAAGGTGTCTTCCATGGAAGATCCACTGACAGAAACAGGTAAAAAAACCATACTGAAAGCAGTAATAATCATGATAACGTAATACATTATTTTAAACCGCTCCTTATTATCTTCATCTTCTTGAAATATTTTGTATACATATTTGTCGTTTTTCATATTTTCACTCCTGAGCATTAATAGGTACTTATGTTATTAATACCCTTAAATTGCTATTACGAACATTAATAAACAACAAAAAGACCTCGATTTTTAAAAACCAAGGTCTTTTTGTTGTTTTTGTTCTTAAGTTAGATTAAGATATTTAAATCCTATTTTGAAGCCATAGCTTTATAATTTTCATATCTTTCATTAGCAGCATCTTCTGCTCTTGCAAATAATTCTTCTGCTATTTCTGGGAATGCAGATGTTAGAGAAGTATATCTTACTTGCTTGTTAAGGAATTCTCTAAAACTTGCAGTAGGTTCTTTTGAATCTAGTGTAAATGGATTCTTACCTTGCTCTTTAAGTTCAGGGTTAAATCTGTATAAATGCCAGTATCCAGACTCAACTGCCTGTTTAGTATTAGCTTGAGTTCTTCCCATTCCTTCTTTAAGTCCGTGATTGATACATGGTGAGTATGCAATTATTAGTGATGGTCCATCATACTTCTCAGCTTCAAGTAGTGCTTTTTGTAACTGATTCTTATCTGCTCCCATACCAACTTGTGCAACATATACATAACCATAAGTTGTTGCTATCATACCAAGGTCTTTTTTCTTAACTTTTTTACCTGATGCAGCAAATTTTGCAACAGCTCCGATAGGAGTAGCTTTTGAAGACTGTCCTCCTGTGTTAGAATATACCTCTGTATCAAATACAAGTATATTTATGTTTTCTCCTGAAGCTATAACATGGTCAAGTCCACCGTATCCGATATCATATGCCCAGCCGTCTCCACCAAATATCCATACTGATTTCTTAATAAGGTAGTCTTTCTTGTCAAGAATCTCCTGAGCAAGTTCTTTAGCTTCGCCTTCTACTGTAGGAAGTATTTCAAGAAGTTTAGCTGAAGCAACTTTGCTTTCATCAGCATCACCCATAGAATTTACCCATGCATTAAGTGCAGCTTTAACTTCGTCAGTAACATTCATGTCTTGCATCATAGTTGCAACAGTTTGAATTCTTGCTCTCATAGCTTTGATTGCAATAGCCATTCCGTATCCATATTCTGCATTATCTTCAAATAATGAGTTTGCCCAAGCTGGTCCTTTGCCTTCAGCATTTTTTGTATATGGAGTTGAAGGTGCTGATCCACCCCAGATTGATGAACAACCTGTTGCGTTTGCTATAACCATTCTGTCTCCGAACAGCTGAGTTACAAGTTTTGCATATGGTGTTTCTCCACAACCAGCACAAGCTCCTGAGAACTCAAGAAGTGGCTGTACAAACTGACTACCCTTTACAGATTTAGCATCCATAAGGTTTCCTTTGTATCCAACTTTTGTATTTAATGCGTTATAATTTTCCTGCTCATTTAACTGGCTGTCAAGTGGTTTCATTTCAAGAGCCTTAACTCCTTTTTTACCTGGACATATATCAGCACAGTTTCCACATCCAGTACAGTCAAGTGGACTTACTTGTATCTTATATTGAAGTCCTTCTAATCCTTTACCCATAGCAGCAAGTGTAGCTACATCGCCTACAGATGTTTTTTCTTCGTCAGTCATAAGGAAAGGTCTTATTACAGCATGAGGACACACATATGCACACTGGTTACATTGGATACAATTTTCTGGATTCCATTCAGGTACATTTACAGCTATACCACGTTTTTCGTATGCAGCTGTTCCATGTGGGAATGCTCCATCTTCTCGGCCAACAAATGCTGATACAGGAAGTTTATCTCCTTGCTGAGAATTCATAGGGATAAGAATATTCTTTATAAATTCTGGAACTTCATATTTGCTATCTTTGATTTCAGTCTCTACTGCATCTTTCCAAGAAGCTGGAACATCAACTTTAACAAAATCAGTTTGACCTCTGTCTACTGCAGCAAAGTTCATATCAAGAATTTTTTGTCCTTTGTTACCGTATGACTTAACAATTGACTCTTTAAGATACTTAGTAGCATCTTCAACTGGGATAACTTCAGTTAATTTGAAGAATGCACTTTGCATTATCATATTTATTCTAGTTCCAAGACCAATGTCTTCCCCTATTTTTGTAGCATTTATAGTGTAGAACTGAATATTGTTTTCTGCAATATATTTCTTTGTATCTGCTGGAAGGTTAGCGTCTAACTCTTTAGCATCCCATTTACAGTTAAGAATAAATGTTCCACCTTTTTTAAGTCCTTCAATTACATCATATTGATTAACATATGATTGATTGTGACATGCTATAAAATCTGCTTCATCAATTAGATATGTTGATCTTATTGGAGTGTTACCGAATCTAAGGTGAGAAACAGTTATTCCACCAGATTTTTTAGAGTCATAAGAGAAATATCCCTGAGCATACATGTCTGTATGGTCTCCTATGATTTTTATTGCTGATTTGTTTGCACCAACAGTTCCATCAGATCCAAGACCCCAGAATTTACATCTCTTAGTTCCAGCAGGAGCAATATTAACTTTGTCTCCTATTGGTAAAGATAATCCTGTAACGTCATCAACTATAGAAATAGTGAAATTGTCTTTTGGCTTGTCAGACATTAAATTTTTGAATACTGTAAGAAGATGAGTTGGAGTAGTATCTTTTGATCCTAGTCCATATCTTCCGCCTACTATAACTGGCGCATTTTCTCTTCCGTAGAAAAGTGATTTAACATCTAGGTATAGTGGTTCGCCAATTGCTCCTGGCTCTTTACATCTATCTAGTACCGCTATTGATTTTACAGTTTCAGGTAATACATCAAAGAAATACTTTGATGAGAATGGTCTGTAAAGATGTACTTTTATTACACCTGTTTTGTGACCTTTTTCATTTAAGTAGTCTATAGTTTCTTCAAGTGACTCAGTTACCGATCCCATTGCTATAACAATATGTTCTGCATCAGGAGCTCCATAATAATTGAAAGGCTTGTAATCTCTTCCAGTAACTGCAGTAATTTCTTTCATATAATCCGAAACTATATCAGGTAGTGCATCGTAATAACTATTTGATGCTTCTCTGGCTTGGAAGAATATGTCTGGATTTTGAGCTGTTCCTTTTGTGTATGGATGCTCTGGGCTGATTGATTTACTTCTAAAGTCCTTTATTGCTTCTTTGTCTACTAAACGATCAAATACATCATAATCCATTGCTTCTACTTTTTGTATTTCATGAGAAGTTCTGAATCCATCAAAGAAATGTACAAATGGAATTTTAGATTTGATTGAAGCAAGGTGAGCAACTCCACCTAGATCCATAACCTCTTGAACAGAACCTGTTGCAAGGAAAGCAAACCCAGTTTGTCTAGCAGCCATAACATCTGAATGATCTCCAAATATTGAAAGAGCGTGACCAGCAAGCGCTCTGGCACTTACATGGAATACACATGGAAGCATTTCTCCAGCTATTTTGTACATATTTGGTATCATCAGTAGAAGTCCCTGAGAAGCTGTAAAAGTAGTAGTCAGTGCACCAGCTGATAGTGATCCATGAACTGCTCCTGCTGCTCCTGCCTCAGATTGCATTTCTGTAACCTGAACTTCTTGACCAAATATATTTTTCTTTCCATTAGCTGACCACTCATCAACCAGCTCTGCCATTGTTGACGATGGAGTGATTGGATATATAGCAGTAACATCAGTAAAGGCATAAGATACATATGCTGCTGCCGTGTTACCATCCATAGTTTTCATAACTTTAGACATATTATTTCCTCCTAATATTAAATTGTTTATTTTGTGATTTTTATTACTTCTGCAAAATCTCCATTTGATAATCCGGCCGAATTACCTTCTTCGATATCTATGTGCATCTCTAAGGCATAATCTGGACTAACACGTACTAAAACATTTTTGAAAATTACGCCTCTGTCGCCTGATGTCTCTACGTTTACAATGTCTTTATCCTCAAGGCCAAATTCAGCTGCATTGTCAGTATGCATATGGATATGTCTTGATGCTACGATTACTCCTTCAGACTTTTCAACCGTTCCATTAGGACCAATTAATTTGCATCCAGGGGTATTCTCGATTTTACCAGATTCTCTCACTAAAGGACTTACCCCAAGCGACCTTGCATCTGCAAAAGATATTTCAACCTGTGTGTTAGGTCTTACTGGGCCAAGTATTCTTACTTTTTTTAAAGTACCTTTTGGGCCTTCTATGTCTACAACTTCATCTGCAGCATATTGACCTGGTTGAGATAAATCTTTTTTATGAGTAAGCTCATAATTTTGACCAAACAGTATATTTAAATCTTCTTTTGATACGTGAAGATGTCTGTTTGACAAACCTACATTAACTTTCATCAATTAACTCTCCTTTTAAATATAATATAACCAACACATATATTATACAACTTAAATTTAAGAATATCAAATTTATTTTTAGATATTCTTAAATTATCAAACAAATATAATTATAAATTATTTATATACTTGATTTTGAATAAACAATTTATAACAATTGACAATAAATTGTTCATTGGATTGAAAATTGTGAAATTTAGAAATTTTTAATAAGTACAATCATCATGTCATCTATTTCGTCATCATCTCGATTTATTATGAACGTTTTTATAGCTTCCAGAATATCATTGCATATCATCTCACTGTCGCTGTATTTATTTGCTTTTAATATTTCAATAATGTTTGATTCTTTGTATGTCTGGCCATTTATATTCGTGTTCTCATATATACCGTCAGTATACATAAAGAGTACTGCTTCAGAATCCATATGGTATGTGAATTCCTCATATTCATATTCTGGATCAACTCCTAGTGGTTTACCTCTATCTTCGTCAAGATATGATATACGGTTTTTTTCATAGCTGTAAAGCAACGGTATAGTGTGCCCTGCATTAGCTGAACAGATAGTGTTTTTTTCAAAATCAACCATCATCACTCTACAGGTTATAAACATGCCTGCTGAATCCAGGTCGGAATATATAAGTCTGCTGACATCGGTTAGAATTTTTGCAGGACTTGTGTTTGAACCTTTAACTATCATTTTGAACATACCTTTTAAAAGTGGCACAAAATAGTTTGACATAACACCATGTCCCATTACATCTGCAAAAAATAATAATGCTTTTGACTCATTAAGTTTTATAGCTTCATAATAATCTCCACCGAGTCTGCTTTTAAGTTTATTCCTGTTATCGTTATCACAACCTATTTGATAATTAAAGCTTATCCTCGCTCCACTGAAAAAAGAAATATTGTTTATGCTCATAAGTTGTCTCTGTATTTTAAGCGCTTCGGCGAATTCCTTATTCTTATTTTCCACACTGGATATTATTTCGTTTTTACGGTAAATTTCAATCGTAAGTGCAAGGACTTTGCAAATTTGTAATGTGAGTTCAATATCGTCTTCTGTTAAAAACTCATCATTAGTAAGATAACACGATATCAGACCAAGACAATTATTGTCTGAAACTATAGGGAATATAGAAAACCCGCTATATTCATTCCCTAACATGAGTTGGAGTTCCAAATGCTGGGGGTTTTTGTCGTCTAGTTTTTCGACATAAAAGTAGCATTTGTTTTCTAAAATACTTTCTTTTATGATACTTGGGTATACATCTATAGGTATGTCAAATGAATTTTTGCTTTTCAAATAATCAGTTTCAATTCCGTATTTTTTATGAAATTCCGTTTTAAAGTCAGTGTACAAAATTCTCATCGTATTAATACTTCCAACATTCAACACTCCTATAGATATTCTTTTTAATTTAAGAATATCTACAAGAGTTGGAAGTATACTGTCTTTAGCTTCCATAATTCCTTTTCCCTGTGCAGTGATGTTAAGAATTTCTATTATGGAATTCAAGCGTTTATCATTGATTTCTGTTGACATAAAAATACGTAATAGCTAAATGGTTACAAGCTATTTACCCCCTTAGTTAAGATTTTATATTGAAAAAAACCTAGATGCGTTATCAAAAGTTATTTCTGCTAACTTGTCTGTTGAAATATTGAGTTCAGAAGCTAGAGTTTTAGCTATGAATTCAACATTAGTTGGATCGTTTCTTTTTCCTCTTTTTGGCTCTGGAGACAAATACGGACAGTCAGTTTCAATTAGTATTCTATCTTTAGGTATGTTTTTTATTATTTCTCTTAGTTTTACAGATTTTTTGTAAGTAACTGGTCCTGCAAAAGAAATATACCCATCCATGTCTATATACTTTTTAGCCATTTCTAAACTTTGGCCAAAACAGTGAAGCACAAAAGCTGATTTTTTTTTGTTTGCTTTTATTATGTCATGAGTTTCTTCTGAGGCATCTCTTGAGTGTACTATAAAGGGCAGCTTTAATTCTTCAGAGAGTTCAATTTGTCTTGCAAACCAATTTCTTTGAACATCTCTTGGAGAATGATCGTAATAATAATCAAGACCGATTTCTCCTATTGCAACTACTTTTTCATTAGCAGCAAGTTCCTTGAGATATTCAATATCAGACAATTTACAATTTGAAACATCGTGCGGGTGGATCCCTATTGCAGCATATATAAACTCATATTGCTGAGCAAGTTTGATAGAACTTTCTGATGTTTTTATATCAGCGCCTACATTTACTATTCTCTTTACGTTACTATTTATAATCTTGTCTATCACTTCTTTGCGATCCTCGTCAAACTGTTCATCATCAAGATGCGCATGCGAATCAAATAATTTCATTATCTTACCTCGGATCCATTTTTCACTTTTTCAACTTCAATAACCTCTAAAACAGAATCATCGTCTGTAGCTGCAGATAAAATCATTCCTTCGGAAATTTCACCTCTCAGTTTGACAGGTTTTAAGTTTGCAACAATTACAACCTTTTTGCCTATGAGAGCTTCCGGTTGGTAAAACTTAGCTATTCCTGAAACTATCTGTCTATCTTCATTTCCTACTTTAAGCTTGAATATGAGAAGCTTGTCAGCCTTTGGGTGTTTTTTGCAATCCAGGACTTCTGCTACTCTAAGCTCTACTTTGTCAAAGTCCTCATAAATTATTTCAGCTTTATGTTCAATTGCCTTTTCTTCACATACAGGTGATTCTTCTATTTTTTTCGGAGAAAAAAGATCTTCCAGGAATTGAGTTTCTAATTCAACGTCAAGTCTAGGGAAAAGCATTTCTCCTTTTTTAATCTCACTGCCAGAAACAGTTTTTCCAAATTCAAATACAGATTCATAAGTTTTAAGATCGTCTGGCGTATTTAACTGTTTGAAAATTTTGCCTGCTGTTACATGTAGCATAGGGCTTATCATAACTGCAATTATTCTTAAAGATTCAGCCAAGTTGTAAAGTACAGTGTCAAGTTCACATTTTTTTGATTCATCTTTTGCCAAAATCCATGGCGTCGTTTCATCAATATATTTGTTACATCTTCTTATTAGCTTCCAGATTTCTTCAAAAGCTTCACTGAATTGGAGCCCATCCATAGCTTTATCAACTTGCTTGTGGAGATTAGAAGCAAGTTCAATCAAAGAAGGATCATATGGAGTGCTTGCTCCTATTGAAGGTATCCTTGAATCGCTATATTTTTCTATCATTGATACGGTTCTAGAAAGAAGATTTCCAAGATCATTAACAAGGTCTGAATTAATTCTTGTTATAAAATTTCTGTTTGTATAGTTTCCGTCTTGACCAAATACAAATTCTCTTAATAAAAAGTATTTTAATGCATCAGTTCCATATCTTTGTATAAGTGGTTCTGGATACACTATGTTTCCTTTAGATTTACTCATCTTGTCTTCTGAAAACATTATCCAGCCGTGCCCAAAAACTTTTTTAGGTAAAGGAAGATCTAGTGCCATTAAAAGAGCTGGCCATATTATTGCATGGAATCTGACTATTTCTTTTCCAACAAGATGTACATCAGCAGGCCAAAATTCTTTGAATTTATCAGAGTTACTTGTGTAGCCAAGAGCTGTGATATAGTTGCAAAGTGCATCTATCCAAACATAAACCACGTGTTTATCATTAAATGGTACCTTTACACCCCAGTCAAAAGTTGTTCGAGAGACTGATAAATCATCTAAACCCTTTAGTATGAAATTGTTCATCATTTCATTTTTTCTGCTTTCTGGGAAACAAAAATCGGGATTCTCTTTGTAGTACTTTATAAGTCTGTCCTGATACTTGGACAGTCTAAAGAAATATGATTCTTCACTTCTTTTTTCAACACCACGTCCACAATCAGGACACTTTCCATCTAAGAGCTGAGCATCTGTCCAAAATGATTCGCATGGTATACAATAATTCCCTTCGTAAGATCCAAGATAAATATCTCCTTTTTCATACAATTTGGTAAATATTTTTTCTATCTGTTTTACGTGGTCTTCATCTGTAGTTCTAATAAAATAATCATATGATATTTCCATGGTTTCCCATAATTTTTTTATATCTTCAATCATTCCATCAAGATATAGCTTGGGTTCCATCCCTAATTCCTGAGCTTTTTTCTGGATTTTTTCACCATGCTCGTCAGTTCCTGTTAAAAACATGACATCATAACCTAAAAATCTTTTATATCTTGCTATTGCATCTGCCGCAACAGTACAGTATGTGTGACCTATGTGTAATTTACCGCTGGGATAATAAATCGGGGTAGTTACATAAAATTTCTTTTTTTCCATATAATCCTCCTATTCTCTATCATTTAATAATACAATAGCTTGTGACATAAATCAACAACTTGTAAAAACTAATTTTTCAATCACAACTTAATGAGATGTAATTTGTAACTCAGAAAAATTTGCACATCTGGTTTTTTTTCTATAATTAACAATAAATATAATCGAAATAACTAAGACTATGGATTCAGATACCAAGGGGGCGATCCAAATTCCAAAATCTCCAAATATAAAAACCATAAGCTTTAAAGTTATTACCAGAACAAAGAAACCGCGTGCTAAAGATATCACGATAGCTTCTACTGGTTTTTCCAAAGAAACAAAATATCCAGATATAAGGATATTGAATCCGACAATTAAAAATGATAATGAGAAGAATCTAAAAGCGTTAACAGAATAATTGAAAAAATCCTGGTCACCTTGTCCTATAAAGGCTGATATAATAGCGCTGGTTTTAGATAAACTCATGTAACAAACCAGAATTGAAACAAAAAACAACATTGACATCGCCAGTTTAAAGAATTTTTTACAACTTTCAAAATCAGATTTCCCTAAATAATAACTAACAAGCGGCTGCATACCCTGAGTTATTCCTATCATGGTCATGATTACCAAAAGATTGGCATATGAGATTATAGTATAGGTAATAACACCTTGTTCTCCAATAACCGAGAGTATAGTTTGATTGAATATAAATATTGTAATGCCGGCTGAAAGTTCAGTGAGACTATCAGCTATGCCTAAGGGTATAATCCTTTTGTATATTGATATTTTGATTTCTGAAAGTTTGAATTTTACAAATGCAAGTTTTGATTTCGAACTAAGAAAGTATGACATGAAAAATGCAGTAGAAACAATCTGAGAAATACCAGTTGCGTACGCCGCACCTTTCACTCCAAAATTAAACTTAACAATAAAGATATAATCGAGTACCACATTTGTAAGAGCACTTGATATAACCCCTATTGTTGCAAGTTTTGGAGAGCCATCTGTTTTAACTAAAACTTCAAATTGATAAGATATAATAAAAAACACTGAAAAACAAATTATAATACCCAGGTAATCCATTATCATTTCTTTGGTTGCAGCAGTAGCGCCCAGGAATTCAGACAAGCTTTCAAGGTTTAGTATTGTTAAAACACTTATAGAAAACGACATTATTATAAGAATAAAAGAATTGATAGAGAATGTTTTATTTGCCTGATCCACTTCTTTTCTTCCAAGAGATATTGCAATTATGGTAGAAGTACCGGTAGAAAAAAGCAAAGACAGAGCAAAAATAAAATTAATTGTAGGCATTGCAATGTTTATTGCCGCAAGAGCTTCATGACCCACGTAATTTGCAACAAATAATCCATCTACCATTGTGTATATAGAAAAAACCCACATGGCAGTTATTGATGGAATAGCATAATTCAAGAACACTTTGATATCGGATGTATTCTTTTTACTTTTTTTAGAGATTAAATGATTACTCATAATGCACCTTCTTTTTTTATAATTAGATTTAGTAAAACTTTATGTTATAATTAAGATTATAAACTATAGTACAGTACTAATGTCAATAACTTAAGGAGGTCATTATGAAAGATTATTATAAAATAAATGAGATATCCAAACTATATGGTATTGGCAAAGACTCACTTCGTTATTATGAGAAAATTGGAATTTTAAATCCTAAGAGAGATTACAATGGCTATAGAATGTATGGCTTTTCTGATATTTCCACTCTGAATGTTATTAATGAGCTTAAAAACCTTGGATTTGAAATAAAAAGAATAAAAGCGTTTCTTTCCGAAAGAACTGTTAAATCTACAATGGATATGATGAATATGGAAATACATGAAATAGACAGAAAAATTTTGGAACTACAAGTTCTCAAGAAAATATTAAAAGATAGAAAAAGAAATATTGAAAATGAATACTCTGAGACAAATTTTGGTGAAATAAGAGAAATTTATTTTTCACAAAGGAAATGTGTTCAGCTGAATGATGGAATAATGAGAGATGAAGAGGTTGATTTCATGATAAAGAAACTTCAGGAAAAATACAATAAAAACCTTTATATACTGGGAAACAGTATGATTGGTGCAACTGTAGACTTTGATTTAAGTGAAAAAAAACATTATGATAATCAGGATTTTAAAAATACAGAAGAATTTAGCAAATATGATTCGGTTTTTTGTGTAGTAAATGATGAAAATCATGATTTTATAATTCCAGAAGGTAATTTTTTGTCTGTAAAGTATAAAGGTAATTATAACCAGACGAATCATTATATAATGAAAGCCATTAATTATGCATTTGAAAAAAACATAAAGCTAGAATCTAAACCTTTAGAAATATATCATATCGATGTTCATGAAACTGAAATCATAGAAGAATTTATAACTGAAATACAAATACAGATTTCAAAACAATAAAAAACTAGCAGAAAATTTCTGCTAGTTTTTTATTGTTTTTTATAAATAATTTATATACTTTTTTCTGCTATATCAGTTACCGCAAAGGTTGCAACGTCATCTGCATATTTACCCGGTCCAAATCCGGCATCATATCCAAGTTCTTTAGCAAGTTCATGGTTTATTCTAGGTCCACCACAAAGAAGTACAACTTTTTCTCTTAATCCCTCTGCTTCCAACAATTCTACAAGCTCTGTAAGATTTTGGATGTGAACATTTTTTTGAGTAACTGTTTGCGAAACCAAAAGAACATCAGCATTCAATTCTTTTGCTTTTTGTATAAATTCTTCATTTGTTACCTGGCTTCCAAGATTATAGGCTTCTATCATTTCGTATCTTTCAAGTCCATAATGTCCTGCGAAACCTTTCATATTCATGATTGCATCTATCCCCACTGTATGTGCGTCGGTTCCCGTACTGGCACCAATGACAACAATTTTTCTTTTTATATTAGTTTTGATATATTCGTCTACTTCATGCATATCCATAGTGTCAACTTCAACACTTTGGACAACTATATCATCATAATTCACAGTATGCGTAAGGCTTCCGTATAGAACATAGAATGTATAGTCTTTATCCAGAGACTGACGGTGTACCACGGACGGCTCATCAATTCCCATTTTTCTTGCAAGTTCCTTGGCAGCTTCAACAGATTTCTCTGTATTTTCAACTGGTAAAGTAAAACTAACCTGCAGTTTACCATCATTCATAGTATCTCCATATGGCTTAAGTTTTGTAATATCTAAATTTGTATCTAAATCTTTCTGCGTAGAACATATTCCTGAACTCATTGATGACCTCCTATTTATTTAACATTAGAGCTATAAATGGATTATAATATTTATCATCCTTAACAATAACACCATTTAGACCCTTGCCTCCATCGACTGGTCTCTTTACACCACCAAATATTCCTTTTTCAAGAGTAAGGAATAATCCGTTTTTCTCGATTTCTTTTAATAGATGATTTGCTTCTCTTAAGACATCATTTGCCCTATTTTGCATTAGACCATCTTTTTTAAATTCAATTTCTGAACTTATATCTTCCATGTTGTTAAATATATAACTTGCGTTATCTATAGATAGTGCACGGTCAGACATAAATGGTGTGTGAATTGCTTCAGTCATCATACCAAGAAGATGTAATTTTTGATTAGTCATTATAGTGATCATGTTAAATAATGCGTCTTGTATATGTCCTTTGAAGATATCTCCAGTCATATATTTAGTAGGAGGCATATATTTAAGCGGAGCTTTAGGGAAAATCTCTCTGGCCATTTGTGCCTGTGCCAACTCATAAAGGAATCCATTTTTCATGTCTGGATGCATTTCAAAAGCATGTCCAAGTCCCATTTGTTCTTCAGGCAGTCCAGCAATCAAAGCAAACTGCTCATTTATAAACTGAGATGCAAGTACAGTATGAGCTTCTTCAAAAGCATCTGCTGTAGTTAAATAGTTGTCTTCTCCAGTATTTATGATGACTCCAGCGAATCCATTTATTATTCTTGAGAAATACTGGTCAACCATAGTTCTCTTCATGTTTATATCCCTAAATAATATTCCATATAATGCATCATTAAGCATAACGTCGAGTCTTTCAACAGCTCCCATAGCCGCTATTTCTGGCATACAAAGACCTGAACAGTAGTTGCAAAGTCTTATATACCTTCCTAGTTCTTCACCAATTTCATCAAGTGCAGTTCTCATAAGTTTGAAGTTTTCCTGTGTAGCATATGTTCCACCAAAACCTTCAGTTGTTGCTCCATATGGAACGTAGTCAAGAAGAGATTGTCCAGTTGTCCTAATTACAGCTATTATATCAGCGCCTTGTTTAGCAGCCGCTATAGCTTGAGTAATATCTTCAAATATATTTCCAGTAGCAACGATTACATAAAGATAAGGACCAGTTTTATCGCCAAATCTTTCCAGATAATTTTCTCTGTCTTTTCTATTTTCAGAAATCTTAGAAACGGTATTTTTCGCAATTTCGTCAACCGCCATTTTTATTTCAAATAGATCTCCCATTGGTATTTTAGGCAAATCCAGTTCTTCTGCAGAAACTTTTTCAGCTATTTCTTGTGGGGTGAGTTTATATTTAAGGACAGCATTACCTATGTACATTGCTGCACCAAGTCCTAATGCATTAGAAGCCTGTATATTTTCAACAACTAGATTTGGAAGTGGAACTCCCATATCGTTTACTCCGTCAATTCCCATTAATCTGCATACGGTTCTTTCAACTGTAACCGTAGAATGTTTTTCAATGAATATCTGTGTTTCTTCTGCTATTTTTTTTGAAATTTCTCTTGACTCATTTACTAAATCAAGATTAAGATTTAATTTTCCACTCATCCAGATACCTTCCTTCATTCATTATATTTATATTATGGTTACTTTAAAGACTTTTACTGTCAAGTCCAAGTAATTTAGCTATTTGCAAAGCATTTTGCGGCACTTGATTTTCATTTGTTTCTTCAATGGAATAATCCATATATTCTTGTATTATGTCAAGCGCTTTACCTTTGTTTAAATCTATCATCTGAGCAAGTTTTTCAAAATTAATTTTACTTATACCTACTACTTGAAGATGTTTTATATCCTCATTTGAAATGCCATCAAAATGTGTAGATATAAATGTGTATGAATTCTGTATTTTGAAAAATTCTATTACCGCCTGAAGTAAAATTTTACCCTCATGAGGGTTTGTTCCTCTCGCCAGCTCATCTAGTATTATCAAGCCATCTTTATGTTTACTTGCGGAAATAATCTTTTTTAAATAGATTACCTCTGCTCCAAATGTACTAAGTCCATTTTCCACATTCTGAAGATCATCAGAAATCATATATATGAAATCTACAAGCGGTATTTTAGCGCTTTGAGCATAAACATACATACCTGAGTTTGCAAGCAAGACATTTAGCGTTACAGTTTTCATGCAGATACTCTTACCGCCCATATTAGCACCAGTAAGCAAGGTTACACCTTTATTTATAGTAATATCTAAAGGTGTCATCTTCTTGTTTTTTTTATTCATAATATCGCTATAATATGGATTATAAGTTTTCTTAAGATCCAAAGTTTCAACAACATTTTTGCTTTTGGTTACAAGCGCAATTTCTGGCTTTACAGCATGAGTTGCTTTGAAATGTTTTGCTTTAGCCAGCAAAAAGTCAATATATCCAATTATATTAGTATTGTGAGTAAGAGCATCGGTATATATCTTAATTTTTTTGGTTAATTCTTTTTTTATTTCGAACTCCAATTCATGCTCTTTACTCACTATCTCCATTCTTTCATTAAGGAGAGCGTTTCTATCGTCTGGATTGTTGGTCTGAGCTATCCTTAACTCGAGTTGAGTTCTTTTTAAACGAGTTTCTTTAAGTCCGTCTGAGTATGAGTCATAAATAAAAAAAGTATCAATATTTAAGTTATCTGGATCAAGAATCCTAAATACAGGTTTCACATCTTTGAAATAGATGTCTTCGATGTCAATTCCCGTTTTTGAATATTCAATAGACATATCATTGCACAATTTGGAAAAGGACTTTATTTCAAAGAGTTCAATTTCATCTAAAATATAATTGTTTGAAATTTTTTTAAATGTAGCCCTTATATCTTTGAATTTGCATAGATAAAAACCTATTTCTGATTCACTGCTTTTGTTATCAGTGATGCTTTTTATGAATTTTTCCGTATTATCCAATTCCGTATTAAGCAAATCAAAATTTTGAATCGTAAAAGGTCTTGTGTTATATTTAAGTTCAGTTCCAACGCTTGTTACGGTATTTATACAATTTAAAATATACTCAAACCCTATTTTTTCTTTTTGTTCTTTATTTAAAAATCTCACATCGATTCTCCTTTTACGTCAAAAATAGGTACATCAATATATCTTTGCAAAGAACTTGTTATAAGATCAGAATCAATTGTATAATCTTGTGTTGAAAATGGATTTACTGTAATTGCACAGATATTGATTTTTTCCATAGCTAAAAGTTTTATTTTTCTGTGGTTTAATTTTTCGAGATTTTCCTTGTTAATGAATAATTTTGTTCCATCATCAACTATTATATCAACCTTGCATTTTCTGCTGGTATTTTTTAACAAAGATGTCACAAACGTATCAGTCAAAGCTCCTGATGTATATATAAATTTAGTTTCTAAATCGATTTTTTCTATAACGCTATTTTCATTTCCGACTATTGTAGTGCACTGTGAATAAACTATATTCTCATATTTATCAAATACTGCAAGACAACTGTTATTATTGGAACTGGTAT
Source organism: Proteocatella sphenisci DSM 23131 (assembly GCF_000423525.1). Classification (GTDB taxonomy): domain Bacteria; phylum Bacillota; class Clostridia; order Peptostreptococcales; family Filifactoraceae; genus Proteocatella; species Proteocatella sphenisci. Next base: position 37,701 of record NZ_AUID01000014.1, read on the forward strand.
GCTTTAGATCGCTTATGAAATTTCTTATTTTAGAATTATACAATTTATCAATATTAAGCAGGTTGTAAGTCAACACAGTTTCATTTATAAGTTTATTTAGATCATTAGAAAACGATGCTCCAACTGATAAAATAGCTGCTTCTGCAACTGCTGGAGAAGCGAGGCTTTTTCTTGACAGTGCTCCATCAATAAAAACTTTTTCTGCTCCCGCACTATTCATCATAGATATTACTTTTTTCATATCATATGTCGTAGATGGACCCGCAATTTCAACATAACCATCTGTAACCGCCCGCGTTATTATGATTTTACCCAAAGGTGTATTTATGTTAGTCACATTAATAATCTCTAAAGTAGCATCAGAAAGCTTATAACAACTCGCGCTAGTTGCAACAATGGTACCAGCATATACATATATGCGTGGTTTTTTGGTTTGTGTTACACGGTCTACAGTTTCGCCATCTCTTCCAATTGATGACAGACCAAGGGTGTATTTTCCCCTGGTCTTGTCAATGAAATAGTTAAGAGTTGTAGTTTTACCAGCATTTTTCGACATCCCAATAAACGAAATCGAATTATATTTTTCAAGAATCATCATTTCTTAATGATGTCCTCTCTCATTTCTTTCAAGTCCAACTGGCTCTAAAGTAGCAGCTTCTCCATTAAGTAGTCCAGCTACGCCTACTTTATGAACAGTTTTCTTTCCTGTGCATACATCACATGTACATCCTGGAGTATAGTTTGAAGGTTCATCATAAGTTGTTATTACACCTTCAAAGTTTCTTAGTATTACTTTGTTATGACTTTGAGAAATTACATAATTTGGCATTACAGGAGTTTTTCCTCCTCCACCTGGAGCGTCAACAACAAACGTTGGTACGCAGTATCCAGAAGTATGTCCTCTAAGACCTTCAATTATTTCGATACCTTTAGCAACTGGTGTTCTGAAGTGTGAAAGTCCCAGTGAAAGGTCACATTGGTAAATGTAATATGGTCTTACTCTTATTTTTACAAGGTCGTTTACAAGCTTAAGCATCACATGTGTGCAATCATTGATACCTCTTAACAGTACTGATTGATTTCCAAGAGGGATACCAGCGTCAGCCATAAGCTCACAAGCTCTTTTTGACTCTGGAGTTATCTCGTTAGAGTGGTTAAAGTGGGTATTCAACCAGATTGGATGATATTTCTTTAACATGTTTACAAAATCTTCAGTGATTCTCTGTGGAAGAACTACTGGAGTTCTAGAACCTATTCTTATAATCTCAACATGAGGAATTTCTCTAAGTTTTTTTATGATTTGCTCAAGTCTGTCATCTGACATAAGAAGAGCATCTCCTCCAGATAGAAGCACGTCTCTTACCTGTGGAGTGTTTCTGATGTAATCGATTGATTTTTCTATTTGATCCATTGGTACAGCAGAGTCATTTTGTCCTGCAAATCTTCTTCTAGTACAGTGTCTGCAGTACATTGAACACTGGTCTGTTACAAGGATAAGCGCTCTGTCTGGATATCTGTGAGTTAGTCCTGGCGTTGGAGAGTCCACATCTTCGTGAAGTGGATCTTCTTGATCTTCATCAGCTCTATATAATTCATCAGCTGTAGGTATTGCCTGTTTTCTTACAGGGTCATTAGGATCATTAGGATCAATTAGAGAAAGATAATATGGAGTTATTGCCATTCTCAGTGATTTAAGACAATCCTCTGCTCCTGATTCTTCTTCTGGAGTAAGTGGAATATATTTTTTTAACTGCTCAACAGTTTCAATTCTATTTCTTACCTGCCATTGCCAGTCATTCCATTCTTGGTCTGATACATTTGGAAACAATTCTTTTCTTCTATCTACATTCATTTTTATTCTCCTTATCTAACTACATTTATTAGATTGAACCAAAGCTAATCGCTCAATTCATTAATACAACTCTGGGGATTTTGTTGTTTTAATTACATGTATTGTTTTTCGAATATTTCTCTTAGCTCTTTTGATTCTCTTAGTTCCTCAAGAGTTATAGCTGCATGATCTTTAGTATAACCATTACCAATTATCATATTTACGTCTTTTCCTACGCCTTCAGCTCCAAGTGCTGCTTTTGTAAATGATGTAGCCATTGAGAAGAAGTATACTGTTCCGCCGTCTCTTACAGGAAGGATTGATGACATTTCTGTATTTTCGATATTTACACAGTTTATTACAATGTCAACTTCTTTACCATCGTTAGCTGCTAGTACTGCATTAAGAACTTCAACTGGCATCTGTGCACTTGCAACAACAGCTTTGTGTACAAAACCTGCATCCATAAGTTTTTTAATGTCGCTTTCTTTTCTAACTATACCGATAACGTTTCCAGTTGGGCCTACTCTTTTCTTTGCTTCATAACAGCACATCATTCCTGATTTACCTGCAGCACCTAGTATAACAACGCTTTCGCCTGGCTTTACAAGTTTAGCCGCCTGAGCAGGTGCACCTGCAACATCTAATGCCGCAAGAGCCAGATTTTCACTCATATCTTTTGGAAGTACTGCGTAGATCCCACTTTCGAAAAGTATAGCTTTTCCTTTTATTTCAACTCTGTCAATGTCTGGCTTAACATCAAGTATTTTTTCTATTTTCAGTGGAGTAAGAGAAAGTGAAACCAAAGTTGCAATTCTGTCTCCAACTTTAAGATCAATTTTACCATCAAGGTCAGATCCTATTTTTTCAATCGTTCCTATAAGCATTCCGCCTGAACCTGTAACTGGGTTTTGCATTTTGCCTTTTTCGGCAACTATAGAAAGAATCATTTCTTTTATTTTTTCTACATCATGTCCTGCAGCTTCTTCTATTTGTGTAAAACTTGCAGAGTCTATGTTTAATGCTGAAACGTCTATAAGTATTTCATTGTCATAAATATTCATATCGTTGTTGATTTTTGAAGCTGGTTGAGGTAATACACCTGCTGGCTCTATTACTCTGTGTGTTCCGTATTTGCATCCTTTCATACTATCGTTTCCTCTCTAATTTCATAAATTATAAAAAATTATAAATAAGTACTCTTTCTATTTTCTTTTTTTGTCTTTTAATACTACACATGTTCCAGTTGCCCTGCATACTACTATAGGTTCGTCCAGAATATCACATGCAGAATCATTAATGTCAGGTCTTGGCACTATAACTTTTCTAGCTTCAAATTTCATTTTTCTCGAACTGTTTCCAACCTCAATTATTTCACCTACAGCTTCGATATAGTCGCCTGCATAAACTGGAGCTAAAAACTCTACGTCCTGATATGCTTTGAATAGACCTTCGTCTCCATCATTTTGAATTAATAATTCTGTTGCTACGTCTCCAAATAATCCGAGCATCCTCGCCCCGTCTACCAGGCCGCCTCCGTAATGAGCATCATGAGCACTCATTCTTAATCTTATTATTGATTTCAATTAGTGTTCCTCCTTCTAATAATTTTGGCATAAGCTAAAAAAGAGCGCTTTTTTATGCCACATAAGTGACATAAACAGCGCTCCATAGAAATCAAATCTATGACAGTGATGTAAATTATAATTTACTCACCAGATATTACACGTTGGGGGGATCTTGTAATATCTTCGGCAATTGACACATTCATCTTGAGCATCGATACCCTTACCTTAGCATCTCAAGACTACCTATTCAACTGCACCTCTATTTATGTATACTAAAATTATATCACTAATTATAAATTTGTCAATTCAAAAAAAACGTTTTTTTTATACAAATTTTACAATTTATTGTAACTTTAGATCTATTTACATACTATGTAATTTGTGTTATCATATATTATAGTTTCCAGAACTACATACGTATTGAATATTTTGATTTATTCAAGGAGGTTATCATGACAAATATAAAATTTAGAGACCCAGTAAGTGCAATTAGCCATTATATTGGAGCCGCACTTTCTATTGTTGCTATGACAATGGTTGTTTTTAATCAAAAAGAAAATTTAAGTATCGATAATATCAACTTAATTTCTGCACTAATATTTACAGCTTCAATGTTCATGCTTTATTCTGCAAGTGGCATTTATCACACTTTAATGCTGCCCAAAGAAAAACTGGTGTTTTTCAGAAAACTTGATCATTCCATGATATATGTTTTAATCGCTGGATCATACACACCACTTTGTCTGGCAATCAAAGATATCAACCACGGATATAAGTTGTTAATACTAATATGGTCATTAGCCATAGCGGGTATAATTATAAAATTATGTTTTTTTAATGCCCCAAGAGTTATAGGTACCGCTTTTTATATAATACTTGGATGGATGATAGTTTTTTTTATCAAAGATGTTGTAGATGTACTTGCGTTGAATGGAATGATACTACTTGGACTTGGTGGAATAAGTTATACAATCGGAGGATTAGTTTATATAGTCAAAAAACCAAATTGCAAAAACTTGAACTTTCATGATCTGTTCCACTTTTTTGTTCTTGCTGGTACTGCACTTCAATTTATTACAGTATATATATATATCCTGTAATAAAAAGCTCCTGCATTAAATTAATGCAGGAGCTTTTTATTACAATTTTATTATTTCGTATACTTTATTAATATTTAAATATTTCCTGAAATGATTTTCAAGTTTATCATATTCGTTTTCTTTGAATTTATTAATATCAAAGGTATCAAGTTCACTTTTGCCAAATCCTTTTTTTATTCTTATGTTTTGCAATATAGTTTCTGTAAACCCTATGTTATCAAATATTCCGTGAAGATACGAACCCATTACATTGTTCTCGGTATTAATCATACCGTCGATTTCATTGTGACTTTTACCAAGCTTTTCAAAAACTTCAGAGAATATTTGATCCTTTTTTATATCTACATTTGTCTTTCCACAATGCAACTCGTAACCACTTACTTCTAGATTCTCAGCGCCATAAAAAATACTGTTTTCATTGAAACTTGTTTTTATTTTCGCCTTAGTTTGCACTGTGATTTTATCCTTTTCAAAAACGGTATCATGAGATAAAATCCCCAAGCCAGAAATTTCTTTAATATCAGACTCCACTCCTAAAGGATCGAATATTTTTTTTCCAAGGATTTGATATCCTCCACATATGCCTATAACTGGTACTCCTTTTTTATTGTTAAGTTCGTAAAGTTGGGGATACAATTTACTTTTTTTGAAAGAAATCAAATCTTCGATTGTATTTTTTGTTCCTGGTATAATAATTAAATCCGGATTTAAAAACTCGGAGTCTATATCCACGTACCTTATATTGACATCTGGATAGCGTCTAAATATATCAAAATCTGTAGAATTTGACATATGATTTAATCTTACTATTTCTATATCAATATGTTTGGATTTATTTATGGGATTATGTTTCTCTGTTATAGAGTCTTCATCCTCAAGTTCTATGTTTATATATGGTATCACTCCAAGAACAGGTTTTTGCGTTAACTGCTCTATTTTTTTTATGCCTTCATCAAGCAGTTCAACTTTTCCTCTAAATTTATTGATTATGATACCTTTTATACGGGCACGCTCTTCTTCTTTTAAAAGCATGATGGTGCCATATATAGATGCAAAAACACCACCCCTGTCTATGTCTGCAACAAGAATCACAGGAGCATCGACCATATTTGCCATACCCATATTTGCAATGTCATTTTCATTCATGTTTATTTCTGCAGGGCTACCAGCCCCTTCTATTAGTATTACTTCATTTTCAGATGCGAGTATATCATAAGCTTCCTTTATTCCTGGAATCAAACTTGATTTGATTTTTTTAAATCCCGAGCTTTCAAGATTGTCATATATTTTCCCCATGAATATAATTTGGGAAATGTTGTTTCCTGCAGGCTTTAATAGTAAGGGATTCATCTCAACTCGAGGTAACTTATTACAAGCTTCTGCCTGAACAACTTGCGCTCTTCCCATTTCAAGTCCCTGATCTGTTACAAAAGAGTTTAGAGCCATATTCTGAGATTTAAAGGGTGAAACATCATATCCATCTTTGGTTAAAATTCTGCAAAGAGCTGTAGTCACTATACTTTTACCAGCGCCTGAAGATGTTCCTTGTATCATTAAATTTTTAGCCATATTTTTCTCCATCTATTTTTTTAATATAATATCCTTAAAACATTTGAAAAAGTAATCATTTTGTTCACTTTCTTTAATATTAATTCTTATAAATCTTTCATCTAAGCCATCAAAATTAGAGCAATCTCTTATTAATATTCCGTGTTTTTTTATCATTTCTTCTTTTATCTGACCGGCATTTCGTCTCTCATCAATTCTTATAAGTATAAAATTAGTTTGAGTTGGATAGACGGTGATACCTTTTATACCAGATAGGATTTTACTAAATCTCGCAATTTCATCATGATAATACTTTTTACTTTTAGAATAAAAACTCTGATCAAAGATAACATCTATTAATTTTTGAGCAAATATGTTAACGGTCCAAGGTTCTTTATATTTCCAAAGTTCATCTATTAATGATGGACTTGATAGAGCATAACCTAATCTTACACTTGTGAGAGAATGAAATTTTGTAAGAGCTCTTATTATTATTAAATTATCATAATATGGAATTTTGTTAACCAGGCTATATTGTTCAGAATTATACACAAAATCCATAAAGGTTTCATCAATCATTAGTATGGTCTTATTTTCTTTACACAAATTCAGTACTTTTTCTATTTGATTAACATTGCCAGAAGGATTATTGGGATTGCATATTACAAGTAAATCCAGATTTTTTATTTCTTTTGAGAGCTCATCTATATTTATAGTGAACTCGTCTTCGTAAAACAGATTAATTACAGTTTTGTCTTCGATTAGTGCAGCTCTTTCGTATTCACCAAATGTTGGCTGAAAAATCCCTATTTTCTTTATGCTCTTTATTTTCATAATTAGAAACATAAGTTCTGTAGAACCATTACCCACTATTGTGTTTTCAATATCTAATCCATACTTTTGTGCTATTTTTTTTCGTAAATTTATGTAATTGGGATCAAGATAGTAATTTAAATCTTTTGAAGTAATCGTATTTAAGATTTCGTCTATGCTTTCAGGAGAAAATATATTGACATTAGAACTGTAATCTAATATGTCAGTAATTCCATACTTACTTTTTGCATTTTCCACATCTGCTCCATGTGCTATCGGTTTCATTATTATCCTTTCTTCAAAAAAAGATGATTGTAAACAATCATCTTTTTTAATACATATTTTAAAATTCATATTATGAAGATTTTATTTCAGTCCATGCTTTGTCGTATTCAGTAGTAAACTCTCCTAAATCAAGAAATACTTCTCCTATATTATTTATATCCCCTGTTGGATATAAATAAGGGTTTGAAGTGTCCTTCTCAGGTAAAAAATTAAGAGCCTCCATGTTTGGTGATGAATACTTTATATAATCACTGTTTTTTGCAGCAATTTCAGGTCTCATCATAAAGTTTATGAATTTTTCTGCCAATTCCTTATTTTGTGATGTTTTAGGAACTGCCATCGTATCAAACCATAGATTTGTACCTTCTTGTGGAATAGAATAAGCAAGATTTTCATTTTCATCCATCAAAAGCATTGCATCTCCAGACCAGCAAAGTGCCATTGCAGCTTCTTCAGCTATCATTTGATCTTTGTATGTGTCAACTTCATAAGCTCTTACTAAAGGTTTTTGCTCTATCAGAGTTGCTTTTGCTTCATTTAGCTCATCAATGTTTTTTGTATTTAGTGAATAACCCAGCATTTTCAAGGTTACACCAATAGTATCTCTTGACGAATCCAGCATAAGGATTTTACCGGCATATTTTTCATCCCAAAGTATTTCCCATGAATTAACAGGCTCGGTTACCATGTTTTTGTTATATACTATGCCCATAGTCCCCCATAGATAAGGAACTGAATGCTTGCTATTCGAATCGTATGGTAGATTTGTAAATCTCTCATCGATGTTTTTGAAATTATCCAGATTAGTATAGTCCAGCTCATTGAGCAAATCTTTAGATAACATATATTCAACCATGTATTCTGAAGGGAATATTACATCGTATGCTGTTCCACCGGCTTCTATTTTTGCCAGCATTTCTTCATTCGTAGCATATTCTTCATAATTGACTTTAACGTTAAACTCATCTTCAAATTCTCTGATAACTGATTTGTCTATATAATCACCCCAGTTATAAACATTTAAAACTTCTTTGCTTCCAGAGCCGCCACACGCAGTAAGTGAAAGTCCCAATGTAAAAATAAGCATAATACTTGTAAATATTTTCTTCAATTTTTTTCCTCCTTGTTCCTTAAAAAAATTTAAAACTTGATATATCATAAATTTATTTTTTCTCTGTTTCTTTGTGTTGTTTAAGCTGAACAATAAACATTATAGTAAGGAGCACAATAAACATTATGCTCGAAAGTGCATTTATTGTAGGGCTTACTCCTCGTTTTGTCATTGAATATATTTTTATTGATAAAGTACTCACCCCTGACCCTGTAGTAAAGAAACTTACAATAAAGTCATCAAGTGACAGAGTAAAGGCCATAAGTGCTCCTGTAAATATGCCTGGTGTTATTTCTGGTAGAATCACCTTTAAAAAAGCTTGTAAGGGTGTTGCCCCTAAATCCAAGGCAGCTTCTTCCAAATGTGGATCCAGCTGTTGAAGTTTAGGAAGGATCGCGAATATAACATAGGGTATATTAAAAGTTATATGCGCAAGTATCAATGTGAAATATCCCAGCTTTAACTTAAGAATAACAAAAAGAGTAAGAAGAGATATTCCAATCACTATATCTGGGCTTATCATTGGAATGTAACTTAAGTTTATAAACAAGTTTTTATATTTAGGCTTAAGACTATGAATTCCAATGGAGGTTAGAGTTCCTATTATTGTAGCAACTACAGATGACACTATGGCTACCACAAAGGTCGTATATAAGGCTCTCATTATATCGGGATCTCTAAATAGTTCTTGATACCAGTTCAATGTAAATCCAGACCAATTCCCTCTGTATTTTGAATCATTGAAAGAGAAAACAATTAAGACTATTATTGGAATATACAGAAATGAATAAATCAAAAAACTGTATATATTAGAAAATAATCCTTTGATTTTTACCATATTTTTCCACCTCCATCTTTGGAGCTGTGTTTTGCAAAATAACCCATTGAAATTATAAGGAAAATCATCATTATTACAGAAACTGAAGATCCAAACTGCCAGTTTCTGGCCGCCATGAATTGATTTTGTATTAGATTACCCAAAAGTATAGTCTGGCCACCTCCAAGCAGATCAGATATTACAAATGTTGAAACGGCGGGCATAAATACCATTACAATACCAGTTGCAACTCCCGGAAAGCTCAAAGGGAAAATGATTTTTAGAAATACAAAGAATTCATTGGCTCCCAAATCTCTTGCTGCTTCTATAAGACTTTTATCCATTTTTGAAAGTACAGAAAATATTGGAAGAACCATAAAAGGTAGAAAGTTGTAAACCATACCAAGAACAACAGCAGCATTTGTATAGAGCATAGTTATGGGTTCATTTATAATTCCAATTTTTATTAATAATTCATTGATTATACCCTGATCTCTGAGCAGTCCCATCCATGCATATGTCCTTAGAAGAAAATTTGTCCATAGGGGCAAAATAAACAACATAACCATCATGTTTTGTTTCAATCCTCTAGCTCTGCTCATTATAAAAGCCATTGGATATCCTAAAATCAAACAAATAACAGTACTTAATAATGAAAGTTTCAGGGATTTCCAGAAAACATTTAAATAAATAGGTTCAAAAAAGTCCTTGTAATTATTCAAAGTGAAGCTATAAACTATATCACCGAACGAGTCACGTTGCGCAAACGAGTAAAAAATTATAATAAGCAGTGGCACAACGGTAAAAATAATCGTCCATATTATATATGGAGAAGTTAACAATCGCTTATTATTCAATTATTCTACTTCCTTTCTCATTATATGAATGGCTTCTGGATCAAAACTCAACCCTACTTTGCTATCTACTTCTGCATTATATATAGAATGAATCATCCATTCTTTCTCGTCAAAATCATCAACAACAATTATTTCATAATGTACACCTTTAAATACTACGTCAGTTACCAGCCCTTTAATTAATGAGGACGATTCTTTAGTTATTATCAAATCTTCTGGCCTTATTACTATGTCCACATTTTCATTGGAATTAAACCCTTTATCGACGCATTCGAATTCTATGTCATTTATTCTACATCTGTAATCTTCTGACATAACCCCATTCATAATGTTACTTTCTCCTATGAAGTCGGCAACAAATTTATTTATTGGCTCATTATATATATCTTCAGGTACCCCTATCTGTTGAATATACCCATCTTTCATAACAACTATACGATCAGACATAGTAAGTGCTTCTTCCTGGTCATGTGTAACGTAAATAAAGGTTATACCAAGATCTTGCTGCATTGTTTTTAGTTCATACTGCATTTCTTTTCTTAATTTTAAATCCAATGCCCCCAGCGGCTCATCGAGTAGCAAAACTTTAGGTTCATTAACCAAAGCTCTTGCTATTGCAATTCTTTGTTGCTGCCCACCAGAAAGAGACTGTACCTCTCTATTTTCAAAACCTTCGAGGTTAACGAGTTTGAGCATCTTTTTAACTTTTTTATCAATTGTATCATTATCAAGCTTCTTAATTCTCAAACCAAATGCAATATTTTCGTATATATTAAGGTGTGGAAAAAGAGCATATTTTTGAAAAACTGTATTTATTTGCCTTTTATAAGGCGGAACATTGGTTATGTCATTCCCATCAAATAAAATTTTGCCAGATGTATGACTTGTAAAACCTCCAATAATTCTTAGAGTTGTTGTTTTTCCACATCCAGACGGTCCCAGAAAAGTAACGAATTCTTTTTCTTTTATAGAAAGACTTATGTTACTCAATACCTGCTTTCCATCATCTTCAAATATTTTATTAATATCGATAAGCTCGATAATAGTTTTTTCCATTTATTACCTCCTTTGATTTTTCTCCTAAAAAATAATTTTATGTTTATTTAACAAGTTTGTCAATAGGTCTTACACAAGATAATAGTACACGGCAATATTTAATACAAAAATCAACGGGACTCCAAATTTGAACTTTGGTTTTAATGTTTTATGTCTGTTTACATACATTGAAATCCAAACTCCAGCAGCTCCACCTATAATTGCACAAAGTAAAAGGTTTTTTTCACTTATTCTTTTTTTGTTATAAATTGCAAATTTTTTATCAATAAACATGATGAAAAATCCAAAGATATTGATGAAAGAAAAATAAACAACCAGTGCCTTGAATAAATTTAGACCCTTATCCATTTTCATTTTCTCCTTGGTTTTTTAATGAAGCTCTTGCTGATTTGCCACAAAGATGACCCGTAGAAAAAGCAATTTGAAGATTATATCCCCCGGTAAAAGCATCTACATCTATCATCTCTCCAGCAGCATATATTCCTGGATATTTTTTTAAATTTAAGGTTTTAGAGTTAATTTCTTTTATATCTATTCCACCTCTTGTGACTATAGATTCATTTAGTCCACCATATCCCGTTAGCCTTAATTCAAAATTTTTGAATCCATCAATAATATCATTTATTTGATTTTTTTTCATATTTAAAATCTCGCTATCAGGAAAAAGTTCTGATTCTTTGAACTTTTCAAACGATTTTTTATTCAAAACCTCATAATGCAAAATATTCTTGACCATCTCTTTAGGAAGAAATTTAGATATCCTGGTAATGAGTTTTTGTTTATCATTTGACTTTACTATTATCATCAACTCTTCACGGCTGAGATGTGGCAAAAAATCAATAAACACTTTAATATCTGCAAGTGGTTTATCAGTGATAAAACTACTTGAGTTTATGGCTCCAGGACCACTTATTCCATTGTGCGTGAAGACTACCCCATCATTCAATTCTGATATTTTTTTGTTATTAAAAAAAGTTGTAAATTTTACGTCAGTTAAAGATATTCCCTGTGATTGAGTAATAGCGCTTTGATTAGACATAAGTCTTACAAGTGTTGGTTTTAAAGGTACAACATTAATACCAAGTTCCTGAATTATTTCAAATACAGAACCATCAGACCCAGTGGATTTATAACTTGCTCCCCCACTTGCCAAAATAAGCTTTTTTGTTGAAAGTTTTAATGTCGAATTATTTTCATTTAAAAACAATTCATACATTTCTTTATTATCAATCTGAACCGGGTTTATTTTTATGAGCTGTACGCCTAATAACAAATCAATGCCTGCTTCATTTATTTCATTCAAAAGAAAATCAAGAAGTTCTTTTGAATTGTCATTTTTAGGATAATATTTTTCCCCTTCAATCTTGAACTCTATAGCTCCTCTATTAAAAAAACTTATTAAGTCCTGATTATTAAAAGCAGCAAAAGAAGAGTAAAGAAATTTTGGATTTCTTGTTATATTATTATAAAAATCAGATATATCTTTGGTACTTGTTATGTTGCATCTCCCTCCACCAGTGATAAGAAACTTTTTACCTATAGAGGAATTTCTTTCTATAATAGCAACCTTTAATTTGTTATTTTTATTCATTTTTGCCGCTTCTAAAGCAGCCATTATTCCAGCTGGGCCAGAACCTATTACAACTATATCGTAATCTATCATTATTCTCCCTGTATTTTGTTTAGTGATAATTTGTAATACATCAACCCTTCTAAATTATCATATTCACTTACCGTAACAGTTGTGACATTTAAACATTTAAGAATGCAAATCAATATATTCAATCCAGACACTATTATATCAGCTCTTGCAGGATCCAAACCAACCACTTTTTTTCTATCTCTAAGTGGAATTTGATTTAAGCTATTCAACATATATTCTACATCTTGAACCTTAAGTAAACTGTTGTGAATCTTATTTGTATCATAAGTTTTCATATTTTGATTTATTGATGATGCTGTAGTTATTGTGCCGCCTATTCCGATCACTTTTTTTATATTATAAGTAGTAATTATTTTGTATAAGTGTGAAATTTTGCTATTTATATACTTTGTCATTTCTATAAGACTTACATCATCACTGTCTTGTTTAGTTTTGAATTTTTCCGTTAATCTTACAGCACCTATATCAATGCTTTCTTTGTATATTACTCCTTCTTGTTTAGAACCAACAACAAATTCTGTAGAGCCTCCGCCTATATCTATAATTAAAAGCTTTTCTGTATCGTCTACTCCCATAGCAACTCCGTAGAACCCTAATTCAGCCTCAGTATTTCCGTTTATTATTTCAATTTCAATACCTGTATTTATTTTTGCAAGTTCTACAAATTCTTCTTTGTTTTTGGAGTCTCTTAGTGCTGATGTACCAATTGCATAAATATACTCTGCATTGTCTGTTTTTGCCGTATTTACAAAATTTATGAAAGAATCAAGATTTCGATTAATAGCATCTTTACTTATAAAACCATCTTTATTTATACCTTGACCTATTCTCGTTGTATTAATAGTTTTTTTTCGGTTTGAAATCGTTTTATTGTAATCCGCTATTAGAAGTCTCATTGAATTAGTTCCAATATCTATACTTGCTATTTTCATATATTACCTCACTATACTATTGCACCATAACATATACAATTTCATCTTTCTTTACCATCTTGAGTTTTTCTCTGGCCATTTTTTCTATGAATTCATTGCTTTTAGCCCCATCAATTTCTTTTTTTATTTTATCGTTGACTATTATTATATCATCAAATTCCGATTTTAGTTTTATTATGTCTTCTTTGTATTGGTTTATTGTAATAATCTGGTTACCTATATAAGCAAGAGGATACATCAAAAAAATAATAATTAAGAAAACAAAAAAATAATATTTAGGATTTTTTCTGAACATCTGTATCTCCTTAATTAGTTCCCCTATTCAATAACTTCATACATATCTACTGCATCTTCTTTTTTGGTACTGTCTTTTATATTTAAAACCTTAATTTTAAGCTTTCTCTCTCCAAATGTGATCTCAAGTATATCTCCTTCTTTGACTTTGCTTGAGGGTTTTGCTTCTTTTCCATTTATCATTACTACACCTGCATCCGAAGCATCTTTTGCAACTGTTCTTCTTTTTATGATTCTGGAAACTTTTAGAAATTTATCTATTCTCATAAAAACTCCTTTATTTCATTTTTTATACATACAATACAATAATAACATATTGCTATAAGATATAAAAGATGATTAAAAAAAATAAATAAGAGTCGAGAGCTGGAATATGCTTTGTCGACTCTTATTTAGATACTGTTAATATATAACTATAATAAATGGTTATTGTCTTTTTTTATACATGAAGCTCAACATTTAATTTTAAATTTTCATATTTTTTGAGTCTAGGGTCAACTTCATTTTCAATGAATTCAACCACCTGATTTGAGGATCTTCCTATATAAAGCATTGGGTCAAGCAGATCTTGTATTTCTTTTTCTGTAAGCTTAAACTCTTCATCTTTAGACAGGAGTTCCAATAAGTTATTATCAAGACCGTGAACTTTTACGTTTTTCCCTGCTTCCATAGAATACAATCTTATTTTTTCATGCAATTCTTGTCTGTCTCCGCCTTTTTTTACAGCCTCCATTAGTATGTTTTCTGTAGCCATAAATGGAAGTTCTTCATTTACTCTTCTTTTAATTATGTTTTCATAGACAACCAGGCCATTAGTTACATTGATAGCTATATCAAGCATAGCATCGGTTGCAAGAAAGGCTTCTGGTGTAGACAGTCTTTTGTTTGCAGAGTCATCCAGAGTACGTTCAAGCCACTGAGTTGCATGCACAAACGCAGGATTTTGAGCTATGTTTATTACATATTTGGCAAGTGAGGATATTCTCTCAGACCTCATTGGATTTCTTTTGTATGCCATTGCAGATGAGCCAATCTGTGTTTTTTCGAAAGGCTCTTCTATCTCTTTAAGACTCTGAAGAAGTCTTACATCATTAGTCATTTTATGAAGTGACTGAGCTATTTGTGACAGAGCTGATAAAACCTGAAAATCCACTTTTCGGGTATATGTCTGTCCTGTTACCGAAAAGCTTTTTCCAAAACCCATTTTTTCACATACAAGTTCATCTACTTTTTTTACTTTTTCTTCATCATTGTCAAACAGAGACATGAAAGAAGCTTGAGTCCCAGTGGTTCCTTTTGCCCCTCTTAATCTCAGATTATCTTTTCTGTATATTACATCATCAATATCTAATACAAGGTCCTGCATCCAAAGCGTAGCTCTTTTGCCTACCGTAACCAATTGAGCTGCCTGAAAGTGAGTAAAGCCAAGTGCTGGCATGTCCTTGTACTCAAGTGAAAATTCTTTTAGGTTATTGATTAATATGGCAAGTTTGTTTTCTATTATCTCCAGTGCACTTTTCATTACTATTATATCTGTATTGTCTCCAACGAAAGCACTTGTTGCTCCCAGATGAATTATTCCTTTTGCTTTTTCTGCCATAAGACCATAGGCTTTGACGTGAGCCATAACATCATGTCTTGTCTCTTTTTCTATTTCTTTTGCAGTTTTAAAGTCAATTTCGGTCCTGTATTTTTTAAGTTCATCTATTTGTTCATCAGTAATGTCTATTCCCAATTCTTTTTCGGATTCCGCCAAAGCAATCCAAAGACTTCTGAATGTCTCAAATTTATTTTGATCAGAAAAAATGTAACTCATTTCCTTGCTGGCATATCTCTCATTTAATGGGCTTTGATATTTTGAATAATAGTTTGACATTTTTATTTCTCCTGTTATAATTATTTAATTCTGGAGCAGATAATATGTCTGCTCCAGATATTTCATTCTAACATAAAATAATAGTTTATTCATTATTTTTTAAAGTAACTTACTCCAGAACTGATAATTGGCTGTGGTATTATACCTGGAATATTTTTGTAAAGATTTTTATCTATACGCTCTGTGTGAGCCATTTTTCCAAGAATTTTACCACAAGGGCTTAGTATTCCTTCTATATTGTATGAAGATCCATTTGGATTATCCTCATACAAAAATGCAATCTGACCATTTTTAGAAAGTTCTTTGTATATCTCTTCATTACATATAAACCTGCCTTCTCCGTGGGAAACGGGAACTTTATATACTTCTTTTTCTAAAAGGTCTCGGGTCCAAGGCGAAGTAACATTAACGGCTCTTGTTTCTACTATTCGTGCTATATGTCTGCCATTATTGTTATATGTCAGAGTCGGCGTGTCTTCTTTTATTTTGTTTACTGATCCATAAGGCAATAGCCCTGTTTTTATCAGAGCCTGGAATCCATTGCATATTCCAAGTATCAATCCATCATTTTCATTTAATAATTTTTCTATTGCTTTTGTGATTTTTGGATTTCTTATTACATTTGCAATAAATTTACCAGATCCATCCGGCTCATCACCCATGCTAAATCCTCCAGGGAAAACCAAAATCTGAGATTCTTTTATAGCATTTTTTAATCTTTCAACTGATTTATCAATATCATCAATAGATAAATTGTTAAAGACCACTATCTCAACTTCCGCTCCTTCTGCTTCAAATGCTCTGGCTGTATCCCATTCACAATTCGTACCTGGAAATACTGGTATAACAACTTTAGGTATATCCACAGTTTTTTTGGATTTCATTTTTGACTTATCAATTGATAAGACCCCTTGTTCAACTATATCAGATTGTAACTTGTAATTATTCGATACATCAATTTCACCAGTAAAGATTTTATTTAACTGACCTAAATATGTTCTTTTGATTTGATTTACATCTATAGCTATTCCATTGACCTTGGAAACATATTCTTTAGACGCATTTTTATGGTCATGCTCCATAGTTGTTCCAAGCTGATTTATCAAATCATTATCATGTTTATACTCAACTATAAAGCTTCCATATTCTGGTAAAAATAAGTCCGCCAAAGTATCTGTATTTATTTCAAATAATATATCATTTCCAAAAGACATTTCCAGTATCATAGGTAAAATCCCCTTATGATTTACAGCGTAACACGATACCACATTGCCGCAAAGAATCTCACTTCGTAAGTTATTAAGATTCTTTATAAACTCTTGGGTATCAAGAGTGTAATCCTTTAGCATACCGGTTTTTATTACACCAAGTTTCATTCCGCCCTTAAGCTCAGGGCTTATTATATTTTCAACGTCTTCTGTAGCTACTGCAAAAGAGATAAGAGTAGGAGGAACATTTAGATCTTTGAAAGTCCCAGACATTGAATCTTTACCTCCTATAGGAGGTATATTTAATTCATTTGTTATTTTATATGCTCCAAGAAGAGCTGTAAAAGGTTTTGCCCATTTTTCTGGAACGCCTCCAAGTCTTTCAAAATATTCTTGAAATGAAAGTCTGCTCTTTAGGGCATCTCCACCTGCTGCTGCAATTTTTGAAATTGACTCTATCACTGCAAAATAAGCACCCAGAAACGGACTTTCTTCAGACAGATAAGGATTGAATCCATATGACATTATACTTGCTGTTTTAGTTACACCCTTAAGTGAAGGTATCAGAGCTACCATTGACTGAGATGGAGTTATCTGATTTTTCCCGCCCAATGGCACTAGCACACTTCCTCTGCCTATTGAAGAATCAAATCTTTCAACGAGATTTTTTTTGCTTGCAATATTTAAATCAGAAAAGTACTCTACTAATTCATCATTAAGATTATCTGCTTTATCTGATATGTTTTTTTTGTTAAAAAACTCAACTGGTCTGCTAAGAGGCACTACAACACTTTGGGTTCTGTCTACTCCAGATGAATTCAGAAATTCTCTGTCAATATCAACTATTATCTCATTTTGATATGTCATTGTTAGTTTTCCACTATCTGTAACAGTTGCAACATGGGTCATTTCCAGATTTTCTCCGTAACATAATTTGGAAAACAGGTCTAAGTCATCCTTGTCTATGACCACGGCCATTCTTTCTTGTGATTCTGAAATCGCAATTTCTCTTGGCGTAAGTCCCTGGTATTTTAAAGGTACTCTATCCAAGTATATTTCAATAGAATCTGCCAATTCTCCAATTGCTACACTTACTCCACCTGCTCCAAAATCATTGCATTTCTTTATCAATTTAGCAGCTTTATCATTTCTGAATAACCTTTGTATCTTTCTTTCCATAGGAGCATTACCTTTTTGAACCTCTGCAGAAGAAATTTCTATGGATTTTTCGGTATGTTCCTTAGATGATCCAGTGGCTCCACCTACGCCATCTCTTCCTGTTCTTCCACCGAGTAGAATTATTAAATCTCCTTTGACAGGAAAATCTCTTCTGACATTTTCTGCTGGCGCTGCCCCTATTACCGCGCCGACTTCCATCCTTTTAGCTTTATACCCTTTATGGTAAATCTCATCTACAAATCCTGTGGCAACTCCTATCTGGTTACCGTAAGAACTGTATCCTCTGGCCGCATCTACTGTGATTTTTTTTTGCGAAAGTTTGCCTTCTATAGTGTCTTCAATACTTTCTCTTGGGTCTGCACTTCCAGTCACTCTCATAGCCTGATATACATACGATCTTCCTGAAAGTGGGTCTCTTATAGCGCCACCTATACAAGTTGAAGCTCCTCCAAAAGGTTCTATTTCAGTTGGATGATTGTGGGTTTCATTTTTAAACATAAGAAGATAGTCTTCAATTTTTTCTTCTTTAGTAAATTTATCCTCAACTCTTACTTTTATTTTTACAGAGCATGCATTGATTTCTTCGGATACTTCCAAATCTTCAAGTATGGCGTTTTTTCTCATTTGTTTTGAGACTATTGTTGCCATATCCATTAGGGTTATGGGCTTAGTTCTCCCTATTTTACTTCTGTTTTCAGTATAGTCTTCGAAGGATTTTTTAATAGTAGCATCTAGTTCTGATAAACCTTCTTCAAATTCAATTTTGTCTAATATGGTATTGAATGTAGTATGTCTGCAGTGGTCAGACCAATATGTGTCTAAAATTGACATTTCTGTTGTACTTGGATTTCTTTTATTTTCTTTAAAATAATCCTGTACAAATTTTATATCGTCATAGTTCATAGCGAGATTTTCATTCTCTATAAACAATTCCAGACCCGCTTCGTCTAATTCTATAAATTTTTCATGAAATTCGTTTGTATGTTTAATATTAAATTCATCTTTTAAGGTAGTTGGAATTTCAAAAAGCTTACCTTTTTTCTGGTCCACTGGATTTATCATTATAGATTGAATCTTTTTCATCTGATTATTATTTAATTTTGAATCTGTTACAAAATCATAAACTCTGGCACATCTTGCCAAAACTCCATTTTTTTCAATCGATACTGCAATTGTATCCAAAAGTCCTTGCTCTCTTTGATCAAACTGTCCTTTATGATACTCAATTACCAGTGGATTTTTGAATTCTTTTTGAAGAGAAAAAGCATCGTCAAACATGTAAATGTTGTCTACTGGAGTTTCACTGAGAATAGTATCTGAAATTTTGATTATTTCAGCATCAGTAAGGTTTTCAATATCATATCTTACAAGGCACCTTACATTATCAAGATCAATTCCGCTACTCTCTTTTAGTTCATTTAACAGATGTTTCCCCTCTTCGTTAAAATCTTCTTTTTTTTCTACATATATTCTTTTTACCAATGGTGAAATATCCCTTCTGTAGTATTTTTTATTAAAATTTATTATTTGACAGTCTTTATATATTTCTTCAAAAGCTTCTTCAAAACTGTCTTTTACAGACGTAATACTTAATACTCTGCCTCCGTTTGTAAGTATTTTTCCATCTTTCAACTTAGTTCCGGCGTGAAAAACCTTTGATGTTACCTTATCTAAACCCTCTATTTCAAAGCCAGTATCATATTTTTGAGGATAACCACCTGATGAAAGCACCAATGTGATTACTTTTTTATCATTAAATTTCATATCAATATTTTTAAGATCTGAATTAGCAGTGTG
This sequence comes from Proteocatella sphenisci DSM 23131, assembly GCF_000423525.1. Lineage (GTDB taxonomy): Bacteria > Bacillota > Clostridia > Peptostreptococcales > Filifactoraceae > Proteocatella > Proteocatella sphenisci. The sequence continues at coordinate 57,636 of NZ_AUID01000014.1, forward strand.
CTCCATAATATCTAGCAGGTCGGTGTCTAGTCTTTGCAGAACTGACTGTATTTCTGGATCTCCAAATCTGGTATTAAATTCAAGCACTTTTATGCCTTTACTGCCTATCATGAACCCTATGAATATTATTCCTCTAAAGTCTAAATTGTCTTTTTTTATGCCTTCAAGGAATGGTTTAAGCACAGCAGTTTCAATTTCACTAAGGTATACATCAGCTTGAGCATTTGGTGAATAAGTTCCCATTCCACCTGTATTCAAGCCTTTTTCACCGTCATAGATTTTTTTATGATCTTTTACAGTGGGCAGGGGTTTTATAGTGTCATTATCTACAAAACATAATAAAGACATCTCGAATCCATCCAGATATTCTTCAATTACCATAGGACAGTCTCCAAATATTTTATCAATAAAAACCTTTTTGCAAAATTCTTCAGCCTCTGCTTTAGTTTCAGCAATATACACACCTTTTCCCTGACAGAGTGTGTCTGCTTTTAACACAACTTTCCCCATATCATTAATAAGTTTATCTATATGATTAATGCAGTCATCATAATTATCAGACTTGTAGTAATCAGCTGTTGGTATATTATTTTTTATCATAAATTTTTTAGCAAAATATTTGCTGCCCTCAAGCATTGCAGCAGATTTTGAAGGGCCAAATATTTTTAGTCCATGAGCTTCAAAAGTATCTACAATTCCCAGACACAAAGGATCCTCTGGTCCAACAATTGTGAAATCAATAGAATTGTTATATGCAAAATCAAGGAGTGAATTTACATCATCGGCTTTAATATTTAAATTCGTGCCGATTAATCCGCATCCTGCATTTCCCGGAGCAAAAAACACCTCATTAACTCTTTTGTTTTTTACGATAGCTTCGCCTATTGCATGTTCTCTTGCTCCACCGCCAACTATAAGTATTCTCATAACTCCTCCAGTGTTTATTAATATTAGTGTTTAAAATGTCTTGTTCCTGTAAATATCATTGAAACTCCACTTTTGTTACATTCGTCTATAGACATCTGATCCTTAACAGAGCCTCCCGGTTGTATAATAGATGTAATTCCTATCTCTGCTGCAAGCTCTACACAATCTGAAAAAGGGAAGAATGCATCAGAAGCCAAGACGCATCCACTGAAATTTTTATCTGAATAATTATTTATAGCAGTGTCAAGTGCCCATATGCGTGATGTCTGTCCTCCACCGATTGCCCTTGTAGCAAGGTCTTTCGCAATAACAACAGCATTAGATTTAACATATTTGCAAACTTTCATTGCAAATATCAAGTCTTTATCTTCTTCTTTAGTAGTTTTCTTCAAAGTGACACATTCAAACTTTTCATCTTTTATGTTGTCAGTATCCTGGATCAAAACTTTGCCGCTTAGGTATTTTATGTCAAATTCAGATTTTTTTAATTTGACATCTATTTCAAGTATCCTAAGATTTTTTTTCTTTTTTAATATTTCAAGTGCATCTTCAGTATAAGACGGCGCTGCAACTACTTCTAAAAAAATTTCACTCATCAGAGCAGCTGTATCTGCATCTACAATAGAGTTCATTGCAACAATCCCTCCAAATATAGAAAGTTTGTCGGCATCGTAAGCTTTTTTAAAAGCTTCAAAAGGAGTATTTCCAAGTGCTACCCCGCAAGGTGTAGCATGCTTTAAGGCTACGGCAGCAAAATCTCCTTTAGATGAGTCAAATTCTGCACATAATTCAACTGCTGTATTTAAATCATTTAAATTGTTAAAAGAAAGATTTTTTCCATTTAATTGATTATAGTTACTAAAATAAGAATTTACAAAATTATCATTGTAAAGTTTTGCTGCCTGATGAGGATTTTCTCCGTATCTTAGTTCTTCTACTTTTTTGAATCCAAGAGTCACGCTGTCAGATTCTTTTCCAGTTTTAGACATAAAATACCTCGATATCATAGCGTCATAGTAAGCCGTAGCTGAATATGCCTTCATAGCAAGCTCTTCTCTTAATTCAAGTGTTATTTTCTCATTTTTTAGCATATCTGTTATTTTGTCATAATCATTTGGCTCTACAACAACAAGTACATCTTTATAGTTTTTTGCCGCCGACCTTATCATGGAAGGACCGCCAATATCTATGTTTTCTATCATCTCTTCATGAGCTTTATTTAATTTTAGAGAGCCTTCAAAATCATAAAGATTAACTACAACTATGTCTATTGGGGAAATCCCATGTTTGGATGCAGTTTCAACATGTCTGGGGTTATCTCTTTTGTAGAGGAGTCCGCCATGAACCATCGGGTGCAAAGTTTTTACCCTGCCATCTAATATTTCAGGAAAATTTGTAATCTTATCAATCGGAGTTACAGCAATTCCATTTTTTGATATTTCATTTAAAGTACCTCCTGTAGATATAATTTCATATCCCAGCTCTGACAAAGATCTTGCAAATTCTACAATACCAGTCTTATCCGTTACACTAATTAGCGCTCTTTTCATATTTACACCTCTTGCTTCCAATTAAAACTTAACATTATATTTTGTAATTACTCTCCATGATTTTTATTGCATTTTTCAAAATTTGATGTTCTATTTTAAGAACTTTTTTCTGTATTTCTTCTGCAGATTTGCAATCACTTATATCGGTTTTGTTTTGCATTATTATTTCCCCACCGTCAATAACATTGGTAACTTTGTGCACAGTTGCTCCGCTCTCTTTATCCCCTGATTCAAAAACCGCTCTATGAACATTAATACCATACATTCCTCTTCCACCGTATTTAGGCAGAAGAGATGGATGAATATTAATGATTCTGTTTTCATATTCTTCAAGTATTTCTTCGCTTACTATTTTCAAATATCCCGCAAGCACTATTAAATCGATGTCGTTTTCAATGAGAAGTTTTCTCAAATCCTTATTGTCCTTTATTACATATGTTTTTATCCCAGCGTCTTCAGCCCTTTTGAGTGCAAAAGAATCAGCTTTGTTTGAAATGACAATTTTGATTTCAGATAAAAAGTAATCTTGCTTTTGAGCATCAATAAGCGCTTGAAGATTGCTGCCACTTCCCGATACAAGTACAGCAATCCTTAATGAATTATTTCGCATGATTTCTCACCTGCAATTATATTACCAATTATAAATGAACTATCCCCGGTTTCCTTATTTATAAATGCGCATACATCATCAGCTATTTCTTTTGAAACAACTATAATCATTCCTATCCCCATATTAAAACTTCTGTATAACTCATCTTTTTCTACCAGATCCAATTCAACGATTTTTTTGAATATTTCTGGAAGAGTCCATTTGTCAGCATAAATCTTAGCTTTGCAAGTATCTGGAAGTATACGAGGAACATTTTCGATGAGTCCTCCACCAGTTATGTTAGCTATGCCTTTTATCTTAAACTTATCCAGTAAGTTCAAGATCGTATTTACATATAATTTGGTAGGTGTTATGAGCAGGTTTCCGATAGTATCGCTCATATTTTCTAATTTATCTTCTGTATTAAGATTCAGATGTTCAAAAAATATTTTTCTAGCTAAAGAGTATCCGTTAGAATGCAGGCCCGAAGACGCTATCCCAATTACTGCATCACCAGAGCAAATATCCGAACCATCGATGATATCTTTTTTATCTAATATTCCAACTGAAAACCCTCCCAGATCATACTCGTCATCGCTGTACAATCCTGGCATTTCAGCAGTTTCGCCCCCAATTAAGGCGCATCCGGACTCTTTGCATCCATCGGCTATACCGCCAACAATATCAGCAATTCTCATCGCATCTACTTTGCCTGTTGCTATATAATCCAGGAAAAATAATGGTTTAGCTCCCTGGCAGATAAGATCATTAACACACATTGCAACGAGGTCAATTCCTACAGTGTTATGAATATCCATTTTTTGAGCAATCAGTAGCTTGGTTCCCACACCGTCTGTTGACGCTAACAAGGTTGGTTCTTCCATGTGCATGAACTCTTTTAGAGAAAAACCTCCCGCAAACAGTCCTATCTCTCCTATTACACCATTTATATATGTCTCTTTAACTTTGCTTTTCATTAGCTCGACTGCTCTGTTTCCTTCACTTATATTAACACCTGAATCTTGATAGCTTATTTTCATATTTGCCTCCATACAGTAATAATTTGTTTATATATTAAATTTACACTAAACATGGGTCAATAGGATATTCTCCGTCAAAACAAGCTTTACATAGATTCTCTCCGCCTATTCTTGCTGCTTGTGTCATCCCATCAATGGATATAAAAGATAAACTGTCCGCTCCTATGAGTTCTCTAATTTCATCAATACTCATCGATGCAGCTATTAAATTTTTCCTGCTTGGAGTATCTATGCCATAATAGCAAGAATATTTAACAGGGGGAGCGGTTATTCTCATGTGCACTTCCTTTGCCCCTGCGTTTCTTAAGTTCTGTATTAAGTTTCTTGAAGTTGTTCCCCTGACAATTGAATCATCTATCAATACAATTCTTTTATCCTTAACTACATGTGACAGAGGATTTAATTTTAGTTTTACAGCTATTTCTCTTTCTTCCTGAGTAGGTTTAATGAAAGTTCTGCCCATATATCTGTTTTTTACAAGCCCCTCTGCCAGAGGAATTCCCGATTCTTGAGAATAACCTATTGCTGATGGATAACCAGAATCAGGCACTGGTACAACCAAATCTACATCACATGGAGCCTCTTTCCATAATATCTTACCAGATCTTCTTCTGAACATATAAGAATTTATATCATCAAGCGTGGCGTCATTTCTTGCAAAATAGACATGTTCAAATATACAGTGGCTTTTTTTGGTTTTATGTTCGAACATATATGAATGTTCTCCATCTTTGTCAACTACTACAATTTCTCCAGGCGCCACATCTCTTGTGAAGTTTCCACCAAGTATCTCAATTGCAGCATTCTCCGATGCAAAAATTGTCCCATTTTCAAGATTCCCCATAACAAGAGGCCTTATACCGTGTGGATCTCTGACCGCTATCAGTTTATCTTTAAGCATTACAACAATTGAATATGCACCCACTATTCTTTTCATTGTCTCTTTTATTGCCTCAACAATGTCTCCTTTGTTGTATCTGGTTATTAGATATAGGATTACTTCAGAATCAATTGTTGTCTGAAACATCATACCATCTTCTTCAAGTCTGGCTTTTAGTATCTGATAGTTTATTAAATTCCCGTTGTGCGAAAGCGATATCTGTTCTCCTTTTGTATATGCCAGAAGTGGCTGTGTATTATAATCATATGACCCACCGGCTGTAGAATATCTAACATGGCCTATCCCAATATTTCCATTTAGTTCTTCCAAGATGTTAGGTTTGAAAACATCAATAACAAGACCCATGCCATTTCTTCTTATTAACTTGTCTCCGTCAGAAATTGACATTCCACAACTTTCTTGCCCTCTGTGTTGTAAACAGTTTAAACCATAAAACAGTTGTTTATTAATATTTGAGTTATTATATATACCTATAATTCCACACATTTTAACCTCTTATCCTTTTAAGGACTTCCTCGTAACCTTCAATCAAATTTCCAAGATCTCTCCTAAATCTATCTTTATCCATCTTTTCGTTAGTTTTAACATCCCACAATCTGCAAGTGTCTGGAGATATCTCATCTGCAAGAATAATTTCTCCATCAATAGTTTTTCCAAATTCTATTTTAAAATCTATTAATTTCAAGCCAACTTTCTTAAAGAATTCAATAAGAAGTTTATTTATCTCTAATGTTACCTTTTTAATCTGTTTTAATTCACTTCTTTCAATTAAATTTAAAGCAACAGCATGGTCATCATTAATTAGAGGATCCCCAAGCTTATCGTCCTTATAACAAATCTCAAATATAGGTTCTTTAAACTGGATGCCTTCTTCAAGATCAAGCCTTTTGCATATAGACCCTGCACTTATATTTCTTATAATAACTTCCAGAGGAAGTATAGTAACTTTTTTAACAATCATATCTCTTTTATTTACAGTTTTTATATAATGAGTTTTAATGCCACTTTTTTCAAGCATTTCAAATATGACAGTAGATATGGCTAGATTAAGTTCACCCTTTCCCATTATAATATCTTTTTTCTCGCCATTGAAAGCCGTAGCATCGTCTTTATAGTGAATTAGATACTCGTTTTCATTTTCAGTTAAAAACACTTGTTTTGCTTTACCTTCATATAACATTTTATCCATTTTAGACTCCTTAATCAAAATCAAACTTTATATTTAACATTGCATTTTTATATTTTATAAGTCTATATCATTTCAATTTCTTTTAATAATTTTTTTTCTGCTTCCAAAACTTGTCTGGTCATCTCAGACTTATATTCTTTTAATTTGTTCTCAATGTTTTTATCCGAAATTGACAGTATCTGACATGCTAAAATTGCAGCGTTTTTTGCTCCATCTATAGCAACTGTCGCTACCGGAACCCCTGAAGGCATTTGAACAATTGATAAGAGTGCATCCATACCCTCGAGTGCAGATGATTTTAAAGGAATTCCAATAACTGGTTTTATTGTTTTTGAAGCGATAACACCAGGAAGATGTGCAGCTTTTCCAGCCGCTGCTATATATACACTTACGTCTTTGTCGTTTTCAGTTATATACTTGTCCAGTTCCTCGCTCGCTCTGTGCGCAGAAAGTGCTCTCAGTTCATATTGCACATCTAATTTTTTAAAAAAATCGCAGGCTTCTTTGACTTTAGAGTAATCAGACACAGATCCTAAAATTAATGAAATTTTCATAACATCTCCTTTTCGAACTAAAATAAATTATAACAGGTTTATAATTCGAAATATATCGAATTATAAACTAAAACAAAACCCTTACATTCACACTTTATCATTATTTTGAATTTTTTTCAATAGATTTTATGAATTTAAATACCTTATTTAAATTCATTGTCTTAAAAAGTGCTGACATTAAATTTAATGTCAGCACTTGAGTTTATAATTATAAATTTAATCTTCTTCATTGTCGTATATCAAATCTAATAAAGAATCCAAGCCTGCCATCAGGACCATAGTTATTAAAGTTGTAAATTTAAGATTATTAAACAAAAACAACTGAGTGTCAAATAAAGGCATTTGTAAAATAATAAGTATGTAGATATATGATATTACTGAGAAAATTGTAAATTTCAACCAAAACAATATTTCTAAAAAAAGCTCTTTTTTAACTGTAATTGTTTTTTTTATAGCTGAAATCATTTCAAAAATTTCTACAGTAACAATTATAAATATATAATCTGGTATATATATTTTAATGTTGATGTTAATAACAGATAAAATTATCCCAAACAATAATAAAAGAATAGTTTCCATTAAAGCGTACATAACAATTTGTCTAATCGATAATTTTTTTATATTTATTTTTACATATTCTATAAACGATATCATTTTCGTACCTCCTATAGACCTAATTTACAATCATTATAAGCCAATTTTGCAGAATTTTCAATATCTTATGAAAATTATTTTATTTATTTTTTTCCTCACATAATTATGGTATATATATTTTGTTCTTTTCATTTTAGGATAAAGATTATATAATAGGGTTAAGGGCCATTCTAAGCTCTTATTGTTGGTATAATATCAATTTTATATATTAGAAAACAGGAGGAAAAAAATGCCATTAATGAATAGTAGAGAAATATTCAAAAACGCGTATGAAGGTAAATATGCAATAGGAGCTTTTAACGTAAACAATATGGAAATTATCCAAGGTATAGTCGCTGCTGCAAAAAAAGAAGAATCTGCTGTTATTCTTCAGGTTTCAGCTGGAGCAAGAAAGTATGCAAATCCTATATATTTAAGAAAGCTTGTGGAAGCTGCGATAGAAGAAACGAATCTTCCTATAGTTCTTCATCTTGACCACGGTGACAGTTTCGAATTATGTAAATCTTGTATTGATGATGGATTTTCATCAGTTATGATTGATGGTTCAGCTCTTCCTTTTGAACAAAATATAGAGATGGCAAAAAGAGTTGTTGATTATGCACATGAGAGAAATGTCACAGTAGAAGCTGAACTTGGAAAGCTTGCTGGAGTTGAGGACGAAGTCAATGTAAGTATAGAAGATGCAACTTACACTAATCCTGATCAAGCTGTAGAATTTGTTGAGCGTACGGGGATCGATTCTCTTGCTATCGCTATAGGTACAAGCCATGGTGCATATAAGTTTACAGGAGAGCCAAGTCTTGATTTCGCCAGACTTGAGAAAATTTCAAACATGCTGCCAAATTTCCCCCTTGTACTACATGGAGCATCTTCAGTTATTCCAAAATATCTTGAAATGTGCAACATGTACGGTGGTCAAATTCCTGGTGCAAAAGGTGTCCCAGAAGAAATGCTTAACAGAGCATCAAAATTTGGAGTTTGTAAAATCAATGTAGATACTGATTTAAGAATGGCAATGACTGCTGCTATAAGAAAAGTTATGATCGAAAATCCTAAAGAATTTGACCCTAGAAAATATCTTGGTCCCGGTAGAGATGCAATAGAAGAAATTGTAAGACATAAAATTAGCCAAGTATTTGGAAGTACTGGTTCAGCATTAAAACTTAAATAATATAAAAAAATAAATAAAAATGGATTGTCCATCATATTATATGAAAGGACAATCCATTTTTATTTATTAAATCTTATTTCCACGCACGCACCCGCATTTGCTTTATTGTATACCTTTACACTGCCATTATAGTTTTCTATGGTACTTTTAACTATGGCAAGGCCCAGTCCCGTTTTCCCATTATAACCTTTAAAAAATCTTTCAAACACATGCGGTATCTCTTTTTCTTCAAAGCCGTGTCCATCATCATACAATCTAATAATTAAACCATTCTTAGTTTCTGATTCTATTATAATTTCAGAAGATGCATACCGTAAAGAGTTTGAAATCAAGTTGGTAAAAATTCTGAAAAGGTGTTCTTCTTCCATTCTTACTTTTATGTCTGATTCAACATTATTTTTAACAACAATATTTCTTTCGCTTAATATAATATCAAATTTAGGTAAGATTTCATCTATAAACTCTTTCAAGCTTATTTCTATATGTTTTTCTTTGAAATCAGTTTTATCATCAAGTCTGGTTAAATACATTATGTCATTTACTATATCCGCGAGTTTGTTAGTCTCCTCAATTATGATATCTAAACTTGAAATTATCTCTTCTGGTGGAACAACACCATCTTTTATAGCTTCTGCATAACCATGTATGGACATCAGCGGCGTTTTTAATTCATGAGATGAATTTTGAAAAAAATCCTTTTGCTGGCGATCATACTTGACAAGATTTTGTGCCATATTCTTAAAATCTGTATTCAAATCAGCAATCTCATCTTTTGTATTAATAGCTTCCCATTGATTTTCTCCGCTGATCTTGAATTTGGAAATATTATGTTTTAATCTGTTTATAGGATTTATCAAATTCCGCTCAAATATAAATGCAATGATTATAGATATTATCAGTGACATTGCAAATCCTACAATAGCCGCTTTGTTTATAAGAGCATTAATTAAACCCGTGTCCTCTTTTTTTGCCATTGCAAGCAAATATCCGATTATTTCAGAATCTTTATCTAGAATTTTGGTTTCATGTACAAAATACTGATTTTCATCAAAACTACCTACCGAAAAATCTTGAAAATCAGATTCCTTTTTCCATGACTGGTATATTACTTTTCTTTCATTATCCAATACCAGAATATTTGTTGATGCAAATCTTACAGAATATCTAAATACTGCATCATTGGGAAATATATCTTCTAGAGTTATCTTTTCTCCAAAAAGAGAATAAATGCTTTGATAACTTGTCAAGTTATTTTCTATCTGCTGAGCAATAACGTTAGCATCACTTTGCAGATCTCTAAGTATCTGATTATTAAGATTTTCTGTAAAATTGATTTTTGTAATACTTAAACTGGTAGTAATAGTGAATATTACAATCACAATATAACTAAATATTATTTTTTTCCCAATCTTACTCATCGTTCATTACCTTATAACCAAACCCCCATACCGTTTGTATTTCGACACTTGATCCAGATTCTTTAAGTTTTTTTCGTAGCCTTTTAATTGTATCATCCACATTTCTGTCGTAGCCGTCGTATTCATACCCCCATATATTTTGTATTATCTTGTCTCTAGATAAGGGATAGCCTTTGTTTTCTACCAGATATTTTATAACTTCATACTCTTTTGTCGTAAGCGCAATCTCTTTATCCGATATTTTTGCTATTCGCTGTTCTGGAAATATACTTAATTCTTTGAGCTTAAGCATGACTTCTTCTTTTGTAGAACATTGGTTATCAATTCTCTTCAAAATGTTTTTTATTCTTACTATCAGCTCTCTGACGCTAAATGGCTTAGAGAGATAATCATCAGCTCCAAGCTCCAAGCCCAGAATTCTGTCAAGTTCTTCATTTCTTGCTGATACAAATATTATTGGAACATCACTGTCTTTCCTTATTTTTTTGCACAAATCCAGACCATTTGTGCCTCTCATCATAATATCGAGTACAATTAAATCGGCTCCATTTAATTTAAAATATTCGTATGCAGATTCTGCATTATCAAAATCAATTACTTCATAGCCTTCTTTTATTAAATACATAACGATAATTTCTCGTATTCTCTTTTCATCATCAACTACTAATATTTTTTTCATAAGACCCTCTCTGGCAATTCAATATTTTTAAAACATACAATTACCTATAATCTTATTATTACATATTTTGAAATAAAATTAATGAGTTTTTTGTAAAAAATTAATGTTTTATATTTTCCCCAAATTGCAATATTAAATTGAACTAGTTAACTTCAGCGATTTTCTGTTAAGTTAATTAAACTGCATATATGATGTCTAGATGATCTTCAAAAAGTTCATCTGGAGACTTGTAACCAAGTATTTTACGTGGGAGACTGTTGCTCCAATCTTCAATAAATTCAATGTAATTCGTGCTAAAAGAATCAATTCTTTCGCCTTTTTGTATAAATCTTCGAATAAGTCCATTATGACGTTCATTCGTACCCCTCTCAAACGATGAGTACGGATGAGTAAAGTATATTTTAGGACCATTATTTTCTTCTAGATTTGAAAGGGCTGAAAATTCTTGACCATTATCACTGGTAATGGTTTTGAAAACATCATTAAATTTTTCTCCAAACATAAGTTTTATATTGTGAATACCTGAATTGACTGAAGTAGATGTTTTGCTTGGAATTTTAAAAATGATGAATTTTCTAGTCTTTCGCTCCGCGATAGTTAGAAGTACATCGTCATCATTTGTTTTTGAGCCAATAACAGTATCAATTTCCCAGTGGCCAAATTCTTCGCGATTAGCGATATGTTCAGGGCGCTCAGATATACTTCTGCCAAGATTTCTTTTGTTAGCACGAACACGTTTTTTCTTTGTACTTAGTCTTAACTTCATTGGCAGATCTATATTTTTCAAGGTAAGCAAACCCAAATCAATATAGTTATACAAGGTCTTTGTACAAACCATCTTAGACCTATGAAACTTCGAATTTAACTTAGCTTCACCAACACAAGCGTCAACAGACCAAGAATCATTTTTGATTTTTTCGCAGACATAATCAATGAAATCACTGCATATTAGACGTCGGAATTTTGGTCCACAATTCCTTCTATTTTTTTCGTATATAGATTTACCAGCATCTGAAAAATACAGTTCAATTTTTTTGCCGTGTTTTAACTGTGATACAGTCCCTTTACGTATTTCATTCAGGATTGTATTTTGAGCTCTATCGAGCGATTTTGCAATTTTGTAAGGAGACCAGCCCTCTGTAAGTCGAATTTGTATCGAATGTCGTTCGAAGTCATTTAAGTGTTTATGCTTGCGAAAATCTGTGTTATAGTTAGTATAGTCCATAGTGATTATCCTTTCTGACGATGTTTTGTGGTGAAATTATCGTAACACAGAAATGATCACTATGGGTTTTTTTATACAAATTTTCAAACTAG
>NZ_AUID01000015.1 GCF_000423525.1 Proteocatella sphenisci DSM 23131
CATTTTGGAGATATCAAAGAAAATGATAATTTCAGAAGATTTAACCATCGTACATCTGAAAAAGTATATAAAGAATTTCTTTTATATGCTGTAGGAAGAAATTTAAATAAATATTATCGCTTCGCGAAGGAAAAAATCAAAACCTACGAAGCAAAAACAGCCTAATCCTATCGGGTTTTTATAAGTCATGAGAAAATATCAAATGGCTTTTTTTGTCATACAATAAATATTAAATTAAACAAAAAAATCCTAAATTATTCAGTGCTCTACATTTTTGTAGATGTTGAATAATCTAGGATTTTTAATTATTAAAGTTTAGGGGTCAAAAAACGTCATTCTCCGACAGCCCCCTCTGGATTTAATAAATTGATTTTAAGCATGAACCTTTGAAGCTTCGTAAGCAGCTTTTTCTTCGTCTGACATCAGTGGCTGGAATAAACCAAGGAATGCAAGAGTTATAGAAACGATTGGGTTTACGATGTTAAGGAAACAATATGGAAGATATTCTACAGTAGGAACTCCAAGGGCTCCTGACATAAATGCTCCACATGTGTTCCATGGAATAAGTGGAGAAGTTATGGTACCACCGTCTTCCAGAGTACGAGAAAGGTTACGAGGAGCTAGTCCTCTTTCAGCATATGCATCCTTGTACATACGTCCAGGTACAACTATTGAAAGGTACTGGTCCGCTGCGATTATGTTTATAAATATAGAAGTGAATATTGTTATAGTAACAAGTGATCCAGTTCCTTTTGCAAATTTTAGAAGTGATGCAGCAACAATTCCAAGCATTCCTGTAGACTCAAGTACTCCACCAAACGTAAGTGCGCAGATGATAAGGGATACTGTCCACATCATAGACTGCATACCACCACGAGAAAGAAGTTCGCTTATCATTATTTCTGAAGCGCCTGCACCTTCAGAAAGTGGGAATTCGAATCCGTTGTTTGCAGCACTAAGGATATCTCCAAAGTTAACTCCCTGGAATGCCATTCCAAAGAATGAACCAAGGACAACTCCGCCTATAAGTCCTGGAATAGCAGGAACTTTGAATACAACCATCAGTATAACAGCTACTGGAGGTATAAGCATTAACATACTGATATTGAAATTTGCCTGAAGTACTGCAAGCAACTCATTTATAGCAGCGTAATCAAGTTCTTGTCCAGCATACTTTGCTCCCATGAAGCCGAAGATTATAAGTGATATTATGTATGATGGGCCAGTAGTGTAAATCATGTGTTTAACGTGATCAAAAAGTGTAGCTCCAGCCATTGCTGGTGCAAGGTTTGTAGTATCAGAAAGCGGTGACATCTTATCTCCAAAATAAGCTCCAGAGATGATTGCTCCAGCCGCAACTGGTGCTGGGATTCCTATACCCTGTCCAATACCTATAAGTGCTATACCTACTGTACTTGCAGTAGTCCATGATGAACCTGTAGCAAGTGCAACAACTGAACATATAAGAACTGTTGCTATAAGGAAGATACTTGGTGAAAGAATCTGAAGACCGTAGTAGATCATTGCAGGTACTACACCACCTTGAATCCATGTTCCAACAAGCATACCAACTATCATAAGGATAATTACAGCCTGCATTCCCATGTTGATTGTTTTAAGTATTCCTTCTTCGATTTCACCCCATGTATATCCAAGTTGAAATGTTGCAACGAAAACTGCAATTGCAGAACCGATAACAAGTGGGATGTGAGCATCTGCCCCGAATATTACAAGGCCAACATAAAGAGCAATAATAAGAGCGATAATAGGCAGAAATGCTTCCCAAAGTTTAGCTTCTCTTTTTTGCCTGACTTTTGGTTCTTTTGACATAGAAACCTCCTCAAATATGAAATTAAATAATAAAAAAATATCAGCCTGAAAGTAACAGGCAGTTTACCATAAACCAAATTGTCAAATTATTAAAATAAGACAAAATCTTGTTAAGGTTAACGTGAACAAGTGAATTTTAGAAAACTTATAAATTCATAAATTGATTATAACAGTAAACAAATAAAATTTCAAGGATAAAAATAGATTGTGAAAACGTTTTAAACAGTGACAAAGCATTTTATTTCAGAAAATTCGTGATACTTCAATGCTTTGACTATATCTTTGTTAATTTTTTCATATGGCATTAAAAGTGGTATACCCGGAGGATAGGGAATTATTTCTTCGGCACATATATCCTCATCCAAGTCTGAAACATTCTTACTTATAATTAATAAATGCTCGTTATTTTCACCCTTGTTTAAAATGTAGTTTTTTACGTTTTCTGTTTTTGGATAAAGTAGGCCAAAATCTGATTCAAAACTGTCGTCAAACAAGAGTTCGTTATTTTTTAGTAAAGCTTCAATACTCTTTACAAGTCTTATTATGTCATCTTGTGTGTGGGTAAGCCCTATCATAAATAAGACATTGAATCCAGTGGACATTTCACATTGTATTTTGTATTCCTGTCTTAAAATTTTTTCCAAGACGCTGCCTTTTATTGGAGTTTTTATGCCAAGCTTGCAGAAATCCTGATCATTATTGCAATGCGAAGAAGAATATACTTTTATATGAGGGTTGGCAGACAGCTTTTTTTTAGCGGATTCCATCCAAATTTTAATATTATTAAGACGATCATTGCCATAGCGAGCCATAATAGCAACTGATGTTTCGCAAGATGCCATAAGTATATATGAAGGGCTTGATGTCTGATAGAAATTGATGTTTTTTTCAAGCCTTTCCATCCTGGATTTTGGAAAATCATGACCAAGATGTATCATGCAGGCCTGGGTAAGTGCTGGAAGAGTCTTGTGAGCGCTCTGTATGGAAATGCTTGCACCTTGAGAAATTGCATTTTCTGGAAGGCATTCATTGAAGGGGAAGTGGGCTCCGTGAGCTTCATCTACTATAAGGAAGATGTTTTTGGATGAAAGATAATCAGAGATATCTTTGAGGTTAAAAGTTCGACCAAAGTAATTTGGACAGGTAAGTATAACTGCAGAAATATCAGTTATACCTTCTGCAAGTAAAGCATCTGCCATAGCGATCAGTTTTTCTGAATCTATGTGAGAATCATTATGAAAAATCTCATCTATTTCGGGATATATATAATGAACGTTGACATTTTTTCTGCCGAGGATGCTATGAACGCTCTTGTGGCAGTTTCGAGCAGCAATAACATGGGAGTTATTATCCACAAGAGTATCTATGGCTACATAAAGTCCACTGGTGCTTCCGTTTACGAGCACGTATGATTTTTTTGAACTATATATCTGGCTTATTTCATTTAGCGAGTGAAGTATCATCTCATGGGGATCATTCAAGTTGTCTGTTCCTTCTACTTCGGTGATATCAAAGTTAAAAATATTTTCAGCGAGATACTTTAGCTCAGGAAAGCTGGATCTTCCATAATGTCCAGGCATATGGAATCTAAGTATGTTTTCATCTCTGTAATTTGAAAGACCTTGAACTATAGGTGAATATAGGGGTTTCATCAAAATTCTCCTTTAATAATAAAATATATATTTACTATAACAATTATAACATCTATTATATTATTATATTGCCTATATACAAATATAAAACTTGAAATTTTAGAGCTAAAGAAGTATAATTAGAAATGAAATCTTAATATGGAGGGAAATAAAATGAAAAAACACATCAAAACATTAACAACAAATAACCTTAAAAAAGACGCAGAGAAAAAAGGTTGCGGCGAGTGCCAGACTTCATGTCAGTCAGCTTGCAAAACTTCTTGTACAGTTGCAAATCAGGAATGTGAAAGATAATTGAATATTATTATTTATACAACTGAAAATTTGTCTGTAAGACTTTATTGAATGTTGGTGAAAGCCAACATTTTTTTATAGACAAATCATACTAAAATGCTATGAATTAAAAAGCAATCAAAATCTTACATATAAATGTAGTGATTTTATTTGGAGGTATATATGAAAAAAAACAAATTAAATCTTGGAGAACTGCTTGGAGTGTATCTTGAACAAGATCCTGCTGCGACGTCCAAGCTCAGCGTACTTATAAATTATCCAGGAGTACATGCTATAATAGTGCACACGCTTTCCCATGCATTATATGAAAAAGGGTTAAATTCTCTGGCAAGGTTTATATCACAGGTGTCTCGATTTTTTACAGGAATAGAGATTCACCCTGGAGCAAATATTGGAAGAAACCTCTTTATAGATCATGGAATGGGGATAGTAATAGGCGAAACTGCTGAAATTGGAGATAACTGTACAATATATCACCAGGTAACACTTGGTGGAACGGGAAAAGATAAGGGCAAGCGCCATCCTACTCTGGGAAATAATGTAATGATAGCTACTGGTGCCAAAGTTCTGGGGCCAATATATATAGGCGATAACAGCAAGATTGGAGCAAATGCTGTAGTCCTCAAAGATATTCCGGAAAATTCCACTGCTGTAGGAATACCTGCAAAGGTAGTGAAAAGCAGGGTTTAGCAAATTAAACCTCTTAAATGGAAAATTCCGTCTATTGAGATAATTGTTTTGTAATGATATTAGTGGATATATAAGATGTATAATTAACAAAAGATTTAAAGCTAGTTTAAATATATTGGCAAACTTCGTGAAAACGGAGGTCGCAAAGCTAGGAGTCTAAGTTAGATACATAGGTCACACTTTAGTTTTATTGTCGTGATCAAACTTATATCTAATATGATAGTTCAGCTGCAACTAAATTTATAGTTGCAGCTTTTTTATTTTCTTGCTTTTAAGGAGAGTGTCATATGAAAAATCCAAAAACCAAAATGACAGCCTGGAAGCTGGGGGCATTACTTATCACTAGCAGTTTATGTATATCGACACTTGGAATAAGTTATTCATATTTTGGAGAAAGCCTTATGGGGAAAGCGTCGATGTCGGTAGCCAAAATGAACATTGAGGGCGAAGAAACCGGGAAAATAGAGTATGACTATGAAAATAAGATTCTTAAAGTGATATTTGATCTCAAAAATACAGGAGAAATACCAGTAAAGATATATATAAAAAGTGCAGAAGCTACGTATAACAGTTTTTCTGATGAATCAGAAAAGAGAGTATTTATGGAATATGAAGATAAGATATTCGATGATGCTTTACTTGAACCAGATGAGATGGAAAAAGAATTCACACTGGAATTTATAAATGTTCATGTAGAAGACAATGAATATGGATATTTTGAAACAGAGATCGAAGTTGAATATGTGAATTCGGAAACAGAATCCTGGAAAGATACATTAAAAATAGAGGCAGTAGATGAAAACAGGCGTATGCAGGCGGAAAGATATCTTGAATATCTAACTTCACTTGAAGCACAATCCGTGCAACCAACACCGGGAGCACCATCTGAGCCAGCACCAGAAGTTCCAGCACCAGAGGCTCCAGTACAGGCATCACCAGAAGTTCCATCTGAGCCAGCACCAGAGGCTCCAGTACAGCCATCACCAGAAGTTCCAGCACCAGAGGCTCCAGTACAGCCACCACCAGAAGTTCCAGCACCAGAGGCTCCAGTACAGCCATCACCAGAAGTTCCATCTGAGCCAGCACCAGAGGCTCCAGTACAGTCACCACCAGAAGTTCCATCTGAGCCAGCACCAGAGGCTCCAGCAGAACCAAAATCAGAGGCTCCAGCAGAGTCCTCAGCGCAGGAACAAAATGATTCTGAGGTGGTTATATCATGATCAAGTTGTCCACAAGGATAAGAGCATCTTCAGCAATTGCAGTTACTATGGTTGCGATACTATACGCTGCTGAGAACACCAGGATTAACGTAAATTTTAGTATAGGAATGATTACTGTGCCACTGTGGCTAATAATAGCAGTTATTATATCGAGGTGGTTTCCGCAGGGAAGAAGTCGTGCAAAGCTGCAATATAAAAAGAAGATTTATTTATGGGCATTAAATATGGGTACGGCTTATGTAATTATAAATATCATAGCAGGATATCTGCTTGGTTTTGGTAAATCGCCTTACCAGTTTACTCTCAAGGGTATAGCGCTTAACATATTTCTTTTTTCAGCTGTGATAGGGAGAGAATTTGTAAGAGATTATATTTTGAGATCTTTTACAGAACACAAAAAGGCGGGTGTGGCTGGAGTTACAGTACTTATGACATTTATTGCCATATCATTCTTTTCGTGGACAGAGATAGTGGATTTTAAATCAGGTGTAATATTTATATCTGAAACGTTGCTCCCACATCTTGGAGAAAACATTCTTGCAACAACTTTGGTATATTTTGGAGGCCCCTGGGCTTCTGTAATATATATATCGATTACAAGGGGGATTACATTCTTTGTACCGATACTTCCTAATCTTAACTGGCTCGCTAAGGCCAGCATAGGTTTTGGAATTCCAGTAGTGTGTACAGTTTTTTTTAACAATCATTATCTGAGGCTTACAAAAATCATCAAAGACTGTAAAAATAATGATGAAAATGTACTGTTTTGGGTATTGACGATGGTTACATCAGTTGCTCTTATATGGTTTGTAGCTGGGGTGTTTCCATTATATCCATCTGCTGTTGCAACTGGGAGTATGATTCCAGTAGTACAGCCAGGGGACGTGGTTATAATGAGAAAGATAACAGAGGTTGACCAGGCGGCGCAGCTTAGTGTTGGAGATGTCATACAGTTTAAAAGATCAGACATACTCATAACACACAGAATTGTAGCTATTGAAAATTCAGAGAAGGAGGAGATGCGGATAATTACTAAAGGAGATAATAACTCGGGTATCGATTCGGTGCCTGTAGGGTTAGAAGATTTGAGAGGAAAGCTATTGAGGGTAATTCCCAAGATTGGCTGGCCCACTCTTCTTCTCAAGAGTGGAAATCAGATTTTGGATACCGAGGTTGAATTTTAAGTTCTCTGGCCCCAATAGAATGATCAGATATGTTTAAATATGATTGTAAAATATTTGGGAGGAAAATACAATGAGAAAAATGAAGAGTATATTAGGTATACTTATACTATCTATTGGTATATTAGGAACAGGATACGCATACTGGTGTGATACACTAAAAGTTGAAGCAACAGTAAAAACAGGTTCATTTGACGTAGACTTTGGTTGCATAGGAGTGATGGATTATTGTACTGAAGCAACTGCAAGCGGACCAAATGGGGATATGATTTCCATCAACACTGGCGAACTTGTACCAGGCAGCTGGGCATTCTTTAATATTCCTTTTATAAACAGAGGAGCAAACCGTGCATATCTTGCAGATGTAACAGTTCGTGGAAACGATGATGCAAGAGAAGTAGATTACTGGGTAGGAATGAATGGACACTGGTATCTATGGAAATTAGACTCAGCTTATAGTATTGATGATGTTATAGAAAGAATGTTTGATAGAGTATACCCAAGAGGATTAAAAGAAGAAAGAATGATGTCAGTTCAAATAATGCCATTTATTAAAAATATTAATGAATGTCAGGGCGGACAGAATACAGAATCTAATTTTGATCTAATGTTCAAATGGATACAAGGGGATTGTAACGAAGGATGTAACAGAACAATGCTAAAAACTGCGGAAGCATTTGATATCGTAGATGGAGCAGCATTTGCAGCAGCTATGGAAGGAATGGGAGAACTACCTGTTTCTGAAGTAATAGATGAAGATGTAGCAATAGATATGGGTCAAGACGTGGCAGACGAAGAAGTAGCGTTTTAATAATTGATACAACCCACATTTGCATTTACTATATATTGATGCCCTGTATTATGCAGGGCATCACAAATAGATTTATTTTCGGCACTTCCGATTATAAATCTATTTGTACATAAAAGCTAAAATGCCTGTGAGGGAGAACATCGGGAGGGTTCAAGTGAAAACTCAGAAAAAATATAATATAAAGCGGGTTGTACTTATTTTATCTGGAGTTATTATAGCCTCTGCAGGTATTTTTGCAGTAGTTTCAGAGTTCATGAATTCCGAAAAAATAAGCATTGAGACACCAGTTGCAGATTACAGATCCGATATGAATGTTAGTTATAATGTCATTCCCAAAGCAAATATGCTTTACGGGGAAGGAATTCTTAACGAGGGACTTACCTATATTACAGAATTTGTAAATCAGGTGGATTCAAATTTTGAATATAAGGTTTCTGGAGATTCTACTATGAAAGTAAACGGATATTATAGCGTAAATGTAGTGTTTACAGGTTACGTGGATTCTGAAGGAGAAGGAGCAAACGTATGGAGCAAGCAAAAAGAGATTGTTCCAAAGACAGAATTCAACCTTAATGCTACAGGAGATGTGCTAAAACAGAGAGTGAGAATGGATGTAGATGATTATAACAGCTTTGTAAAAACTGTTATTGAAGCCAGCAGTATAAAAGTTCCAGTTAAGGCCACTGTAACTATGGCAGGTGAAGCTACAATAAAAAATTCAAATGGAGAGACAATAGAACCCATATCGGGCTCACTTGTGATACCTCTTGACAAATCATATTTTAATATAGAAAAAACAGGAGTGGGGTCCAAAGAAGGCAATATTTTTAAAGTTGAAGAAATACAAGCACCGTTGAATCTTT
Organism: Proteocatella sphenisci DSM 23131; assembly: GCF_000423525.1. Lineage (GTDB taxonomy): Bacteria > Bacillota > Clostridia > Peptostreptococcales > Filifactoraceae > Proteocatella > Proteocatella sphenisci. Next base: position 8,542 of record NZ_AUID01000015.1, read on the forward strand.
TAAAAATTTCAGTGTCAGCAATACTGTTAATGGCAGGGATTATAATTCTAGCTTATGGATCAATGTCAAAACCTTTGGACAATGAAGGAATTAGATTCAAGGATATAAAAAAAATGTTATCAAGCTATGGAAGCCGATCAGCTGCAGTAGGTAAAATATCCACCGAAAAAATGGATAGTATTTATGAAATAAAACTTATGGAAGACATAGTAAAAGTAGCTGATGAACTTGGAAAGCCCATTCTTTATGAATATAGAGATAATATAAAAGATATAGAATATTTTTGTGTAATAGATGGAAGTACCATGTACAGGTATAATATAGAAGTTGATGAAGGGGAAAGTGTAAATGCAAGTTTGAGATATGCAAGGATAGAAATATGATTGATTAAAACCTTTAGAAAGGAGGTTTTTATGAAGAAAATTAAGGGGATTTTTGGAATTCTGCTTATGATTACAGGGATGTTGGGGACCGGTTATGCTTACTGGATGGATGATCTCCAGGTATATGCTACTGTAGCGACTGGTAATTTTGATGTAGAATACTGCGAAGAACATACCGAAGGAGAGATTTATGGAGTTGCATCGCTGGAAGTTGATATAGAAGATGGAAAAGCGGAAATAATGGTAGACAAGCTTGCTCCAGGGTGCGATCTTACTGCAACTCTTTGTTTCAAAAATACAGGTACTGTAAATGCAATATTGAGCGAAATACGTATAGAAAATATGGAATATACGGATGAGTACGATATAGTCCAGTATAGAGCTGAGATAGGCGAGAATATAATATCGGGTGAGAACCTTGTTGCTTTTAAAGAAGAACTGGAAAATCTCATAGATATGTTAAAACTGAATAGAGAAGAATGTAAGAGCCTTGAAATTACAGCATTCATACCATATGATGAAGAACAATACCAAAAAGGACAAAAGCAGAATTGTAAATTTGAAATAATATTTGACTGGAGACAAGATATAGCTAAATACGGAAGTACTTCAGAACCAGCTGTAACAGAACCAGCTGTAACAGAACCAGCTGTAACAGAACCAGCTGTAACAGAACCAGCTGTAACAGTTGTTCCAGGGATCAACAAGCCTGATGGCTCAAAAGTTACTGATGGAGAAAAATACAATAAGGTAGAATTTTCAGGACCAGGTATTTCATCAGGAGGTTCTGGCGGAGGCGGAGTAGCAATTAAAAAAACTCAAAACAAGTTTGATTTTAAAGACTTAGAATATTTTTTCAAGTATCTGAAAAAGCAGTTTGGTATAGAATTTATCCAGGAAATGACAGGGAAAGCTAAGTATTAAGGTGATTAAAATAATATTGGTAACAAATAGAGGAACTTCGCTATAAGCGGTTCCTTTATTTTATATCTCATATGTGGCTAAAAACTTACTTTAATGCCACATTGCTAAAAGAGTATACCTTGTGCCATAGGGTATATTAAGTTAAAGGATATATTAAATTTTAATTGTTATATTGAAGGGGGATGATGCCTATTAAATTAGATTTGAGGATTGCAGGTATAACCTTTAATCTAAGCTTACTGTTAACTAAGTTTAGAAAGGAAGCAATGAAGCACATCCGTTTCACCTGGGCACCTAGGGATGTGTGGAGCCAGTAGTGCAACCGACCTTTCTCGGATACTCTATCATTTGGAGAGGAAGCTATGAAGTGTATTTTTAATCTGGGCACTTACGAAATACATGGAGCTAGTAGTGCAACCGAACTTTTTAAATTAATAGTTTAAAAAGGGGATAATGAAGATGAGAAAAATCACGAGAAGAAAAAGATTGTTATCATTATTTACAATGGTAATCCTTCTTACATCAACTGCATGGACTTCATTTGCATATGCAGACAGTGAAGGAATAGACCAAGGAGTTCCAAATCAACTTGTTCAGGAACTTTCTTCTGAAGAAGCCCCAATAATGCCAGCTGAAGAAACACCAGAATTATATTCTGAAGAAAATATTGAGCAGGTTGTGGGAGACGGAACTCAAGAAGAGGTAATTGAAGAAGAGGTAATTGAAGAAGAGGTAATTGAAGAAGAAGTAATTGAAGAAGAGGTAATTGAAGAAGAGGTAATTGAAGAAGAACTAATCGAAGAAGAAGTAATTGAAGAAGAGGTAATTGAAGAAGAGGTAATTGAAGAAGAAGTAATTGAAGAAGAGGTAATTGAAGAAGAGGTAATTGAAGAAGAACTAATCGAAGAAGAACTACAATTAGGAGCGAATCCTCTGATTCCTCTTGCGGCACCATATTCTTGGTTACCTGTTGTTAAAAAACAGATAACAGTTAGAAAAGTATGGACAGATGGAAAAAACGTTATTAAGGATAAGGATACAAAAGATTTTCCTGAAGTTACAGTAGAAATTGATTTCACTGATAAAAAAGTCAAAGACATATCATTGAAACTTAATAGCAAAAACGGTTGGAAAGCTGAAGTTAAAGATATTGACTTAAGGCTTGTATATACAGTTAAAGAAAAAACGGTGAAACCGCCTAAAGGCTACACACTCAAAGAGACTGTAATAACTGAAGAATGTAATTCACCTGACCAAGCTCGATTTGATTATCAAGAGGGCAATGACAAAAATAAATGTAAAGACATCGAATGTATATATACAGTTATAAATACAGTAATTCCAGTCAATCAAAAGCAAGACAAAAAGATTACTGTAAAAAAAGTATGGACAGATGGAAAGAATGTTATTGAAGATACAAGCGGTTTCCCTGAAGTTACAGTAAAAATTGATTTTACTGATAAAAAAGTTAAAGATGTGTTCTTAAAACTTAACGAGGGAAACAAATGGACAAAAACGGTGGACGATATTGATTCAAAACTTAAATACACTGTTACAGAAGAACCTTTAAGTATACCTAATGGATATACACTAAAAGAGACTGTAATAACCGAAGAATGTAATTCACCTGACCGAGCTCGCGTTGATTATCAAGAGGGCAATGACAAAAACAAATGTGAAGACCTAGAATGTCTATACACAGTTACAAATACGGTTATAGAGATAGAGCATGATAAAGATCCAATAAAAATTGTAAACTTTGAGAAGATATGGGAAGATGAAGAGGGAAATGTAATAGAAGCTAAAGATACTTCAAATTTCCCAACAGTCAAAATCAAAATATACCAACCAGCGGATAAAAATGCTCCTTGGGGTAGCTCAATCCAAACACTTGAACTTAAATCTAAACATGGATGGAAAGCTAGCTCAAATCCTCTTGACGTAGGTGAAAATACACACAGATTTTTAGAATTTAAAGAAAGTAGTGTTGGTATCCCTGAGGGATATATGATAGCTGCTGACTATAAAATTGACAAAATATCTGAAAAAACACGTGAAGAAGACTTTTACAATTTAGACTATAAAATCATGGTAACACGTTGTTATTACACAGTTACCAATAGAATTGTACCGATTCCTACAGAAGGAAAGGAAAGCATCATAGTAACAAAGGTATGGAAAGACGGAGAAACTGTTATCGAAAACACAGTTGATTTCCCAGAAGTTAAAGTTAAAATTGATTTTACAGACGAAACAGTAACAGATATAGAATTGATGTTAAACCATGGCAACGACTGGAGTCAAACAACAGCTGAGAAAATCGATGTAAATCTTGAATACAATTTAACTGAAGAAGATGTTACAGGTCTTCCAGATGGCTATGAAATAGCAGGAACTTATAAAGTTAATAAAAACACGCCTTATTCATGGACAGTTGAAAACACAGTTAAAAAAGAAGCTGAGGCGACAGGCACAATCCAAGGTTATAAATTCAACGACCTTGACAGAGATGGTGCATGGGATGAAGGCGAAGCAGGACTAGAGGGCTGGACAATAACACTTTGGAAATACCTTGGTGATATGGATGAAAGCGGAAATCTTTCAGTTGCAGATGTTGAAAATATGGGAACTGCATTAACAGATGTAAACGGAATGTATCAGTTTATAAATCTTGAAGATGGAGCAACTTATTATCTGTCTGAAAATATCACATCAATGTCTTATTGGTATCAGACATATCCAGTTACTGGACCAGAGCTTGCAGGTACAGGTAAAATGAATATTGTTGAATCTGTTAAAAATGGTGACGAGATTACTAATGTAAACTTTGGTAACTATTATGACAAACCAGGCGATGGCGGCGGAGGTAACGAAAATCCTGGCGAAAAAGGCACAATCCAAGGTTATAAATTCAACGACCTTGACAGAGATGGTGCATGGGACGAAGGCGAAGCAGGACTAGAGGGCTGGACAATAACACTTTGGAAATACCTTGGTGATATGGATGAAAGCGGAAATCTTTCAGTTGCAGATGTTGAAAATATGGGAACTGCATTAACAGATGTAAACGGAATGTATCAGTTTATAAATCTTGAAGATGGAGCAACCTATTATCTGTCTGAAAATATCGCATCAATGTCTTATTGGTATCAGACATATCCAGTTACTGGACCAGAGCTTGCAGGTACAGGAAGACTGAATGTTGTAGAACTTATCGAAGCTGGCGCAATCGTTTCAGATGTAAACTTTGGTAACTATTATGACAAACCAGGCGATGGCGGTAACGAAAACCCTGACACACCTGACACTCCAAGTGGAAATAGCGGCGGCGGTGGTGGTGGTACTACTGTTAGAATAACTCCTGGTGGAGGAACTTCAAATCCTATTGCTATAGAAGCATTTGGCCCAGGTGAAGAAGAGTTTATTACTTTAGATATGCCAGTATTTTCATCAGTGGAAGAACCAGAAGAAATAGCTACAGAAGCTTTTCTTGAGCAGGCAGTGATGTCAGCAGGTCCTGATGATAATCCACAGACTTCGGATGCTGGATTTGCAATGCAGATGCAGATGCTTGGACTTTCTTTGGCAGCTATGTTTGTATTAAGAAGAAAAATTAAATAATAATTTATAATGAAAAACATCAGGCTCCTCATTTAAATGAGAAGTCTGATGTTTTCGTGTTAATAGGGTATTGATTTGAAATTAATTTAGAATTCGGTTATAGAAGTCAGTACCGCATGAAGTGCAATACGGGAATCTTTGAAAGTATAAGCACAGGTAGAAAGTGTTATTATCTTGCTTTTGTCACTGAGGATGACGTCTGATTGAATAAGTGATTTTTCTTTGAATTCTGTGAGTTTTGATTCAAAGCTAAGCTTGTCAAAATCAGGGGACCTGTAATCATAATCTTTTTGGGTCTCATATATAGAAAAAACTGTATACTCCAAAATGCGATTATCAAGGGTTATGATAATTTTATTATGATCTTTATAGAAATTCTTATCCATGAAGAGGGATACATCGTAGAACATGGAGCCGTCTCTCATATTGTGTCCATAAATGACTGTATTTTGATTATCAAAATCAGGTGAATTCCTATAATCGGCAAATATACTTCCGGTTATATTATACTGGCGGTTGAAAGTCCTTCTAAGGTAGTATGAGTTTGTATCTGATTGCATTACTGGATAGTCTATTCCTGTTCCGGGGATTTCTATCCATGCTATGGTATCTGGATTTTTACTCTTAAGTTCTTTTAGCATCTGTGGTTTTTCTGATATATTCAAATTTATTGTTTTGACGTTTGTATCTTTGTCATCAATTGCTGCTTGATTTATATTTTCATCTGAAATCTTTGGGGGTGAGGGTTTTTCGTCTTTAAGACTATCCATCATAGTGCGCGCACTGTATCTGCTGTACACATTCATTGCTATGTTAACAGAAAGAAAGATTGATACTATAAGAAATAATAAGAATAATAATCGAAATATCAATGCCTGCTTTGAATGTTGGCTTTTCATAAAAATCCCCCCTCCAAAAATCAAGAATTACATAAGATATATATACCCTTTCAAATTAGTGCTTAACATATGAAAACTGGTATATAGTCTTAAATCTGTATTTTTGGTCGGATTTGAGAACCGGACTTGGAAAATTGCTATGGTTTATACTGTCTGGAAAATACTGGGTTTCAAGGCAGAATCCATGCCTGGGACCATATATGGCACCTGATTTTCCCTTTGTTTTTTCTGAAATAAAATTTCCTGTATAAAGCTGAACTCCGGGCTTATCTGTATAAACTTTCATAAAAAGTCTGAGTCCAAGTGAATTAGAAGGTGAAAATGCTGTTGCTGCAAGGGGCAGATTTTGCATATAATCGAAGTCGCCGGTTTTGTCTATTACAAAGTTGTGGTCATAACCATTTCCTTTAATCATCTGAGGGTGGGAGGAATGTATTCTTTCGCCTAGTGTATGAAAGCTTGTAAAGTCAAAGGGCGTGCCCTTTACAGAAAGAATTTCTCCAGTTGGGCAAGAAGTAGTGTCTATAGGAGTATACTCCGTAGCATTAAGCTGAAGACTCTGGTTTAGAATGTTTCCGCTGTCATGGCCACAAAGATTGAAATAGCTGTGGTTTGTAAAATTAATTATAGTATCTTTGTCTGAAGAGGCGCCGTATTCAATAATTAGAGCATTATCTTCAGTGATGGTATAGGTTACTCTTGCCTGGAGGTTTCCCGGATAGCCTTCTTCGCCGTCGGGACTGACATAAATAAGCGATATGCCGTTTTCTATAAATTCGGCTGTCCAGAGTTTTTTATGAAAGCCGATATTTCCCCCGTGCAGGTGGTTGCCATTGTTGTTTGCAGCGAGTTTATATTCTTTTCCATTGAGGCTGAAACAAGCATTTTTTATTCTGTTTGCAAAACGTCCACAGACTCCACCAAAACAAGATGAATCGCTCTCATACTGAGCAGCACTGTCAAAACCAAGGACCAGGTCGGTGTGTTCGCCTGTGTATGGATTTTTTATAATAAGAGAGACCACAGTAGCACCGTAGTCGCTTATCTTGACTGTAAAGTCTTTACGCGAAAGAGTGTATAAGGTGGTCTCTCTTTTATCACTGAGTCTTCCAAATGACTGTTTTTCTTTTTTCGTCATGTAGTGCTCCTAACTGAGAGAATTCAAAAAGTCATCAAAGGCTTTTGAACCCGCTGGATTTCTCTTAAAAACGCCTGCATGAGACAGGATTGTTGCGAAGGTTTTACCTATTTCTTCTCTGAGTATCTGGTCTACATTATCGAGGTTGATATTTGAGTGTCTTTGGACTATATCACTGGCCCACTGACTGTGATGGGAGATTTTTTCATTTTTTGAAATATCTTCATTTTTTACCAAAGCCTCTGCTAAAAGAGCTATTTCTTCTTTCAGTCTTGAAGGGAGAACTGCAAGTCCCATAACCTCAATGAGGCCGATATTTTCTTTTTTTATGTTATGAAATTCTTCGTGAGGATGGTATACTCCCATGGGATGTTCTTTGGTGGTTATATTGTTTCGAAGCACCAGATCCATTTCAAAGAACTGTCCTTTTTTACGTGCTATTGGTGTTATTGCATTGTGGAGTGTATCATCTGTAAAGGCAAAAACAAATGCTTTTGGGTCACTGTAATTTCTCCAGCGCTCCAGTATATGTCTTGCAAGATCTATAAGTGGCTGGGTATCTTTGTGCCTTAATCTTATTACAGACATAGGCCACTTCACAATACCGCATTCCACGTCTTCAAAGCCCTTAACTTTAAACTGCTTTTCGATTCCGGCTTTTGCCATGGCAAATTCATAGTTTCCACCTTGAAAATGATCATGAGAAAGAATTGAGCCACCTACAATTGGCAGGTCTGCATTGGAGCCTACAAAATAGTGGGGGAAGAGCTTTACAAAATCAAAAAGTTTCACAAAGGTATCATCATCTATTTTCATGGGGCTGTGCTTACTGCTAAGTACTATGCAGTGCTCGTTGTAATAAACGTAGGGTGAGTACTGAAATCCCCAGTTATGGCTATTTATTGTCACAGGTATGATTCTGTGGTTTTGTCTTGCAGGGTGATTAATTCTTCCTCTGTAACCTTCATTTTCCATGCAGAGCAGGCATTTTGGATATCCGGACTGCTTTGCATTTTTTTCTGCGGCTATGTCTCTAGGATCTTTTTCTGGTTTTGAGAGGTTTATTGTAATGTCCATCTCTCCATACTCAGTTTGCGTCTTCCACTGTATGTCTTTTTCTATTCGGTCTCTGCGTATATAGTTGTTGTCCTGGCTGAATTTGTAAAAGAAGTCTGTAGCAGACTTGGGAGAGACTTTGTATAGTTTATCAAATCTTGAAATGACATTGCTTGGGTTTGGGGTAACTAAACCCATTATTCTGGTATCGAACAAATCACGGTTTACCGAGGTATCTTTTTTAAGAAGATCTTTTTTTATAGCATAATCAAGCATGGAATCGAGAATGTTTGAAAGAGGTGGAGGGCTTATGGCGTCTTCCTGGCCAGGTTCAAATTCATCGTAATAATCTGGTTCATCTATTTCAAACAGGTCCATGAGGGAGTTTGTGGCAAATGTTTTATCAGCCGGGTCTAAGAGCTCTGATTGCAGAGCATAGCAAATGAGCTGATTGATATATTTTGAAATCATGGCTTCTCCTTATATTAAATCAGTATTTTTGTGCCAGTTCCAGGCACTTGATATCATTTCAGCTATATCTGTATGTTTAGCTTCCCATCCAAGTATTTCGTTTGATTTTTTGCATGATGCGACTAGTCTTGCGGGATCGCCGCTTCTTCTTGGTGTGATTTGTTGTGCTATAGGAAGGCCCGTAACGCTTCTTGCACAATCTATCACTTGTTTTACGCTAAATCCAAGTCCTATACCCAGGTTAAATATATTGCTTTCTCCTCCGTCTTTAAGATATCTGGTAGCCAGAATATGTGCCTGGGCGAGGTCGGTAACGTGGATATAGTCTCTTATGCAGGTGCCGTCTGGGGTATGGTAATCATCTCCATATACACTTATGAATTCTCTTTTACCAAGGGGAACCTCAAGTATAAGGGGGATGAGATGAGTTTCAGGGTTGTGTGCTTCTCCTATTTTTCCGCTCTTGTGAGCACCGCAGGCATTGAAATAGCGAAGGGAGATGTATCTTAGACCATGAGCCTTCTGTGTCCATGACATCATCTTTTCCATGGCAAGTTTGGTTTCACCATAAGCGTTTGTAGGGCAGGCAGGGTCGCTCTCTTCGATAGGTACTTTTGCGGGTTCGCCATAAACGGCAGCGGTAGATGAAAAAACTATTTTTTTCACGTCGTGTGCTATCATTGATTCAAGCAGGACTTGTGTACCGTATACATTGTTATTATAGTATTTGAGTGGATTAGTCATACTTTCTCCGACAAGCGAATTTGCTGCAAAATGAATCACGCAGTCAATGTTTTCTTTTTCAAATACACTGTAAAGGAAGGATTTGTCACGGATATCACCTTTGTAAAATCTAGCTTTTGGATGAATTGCCCATTCGTGTCCGGTTTCTAGATTGTCTATTACTACTACTTCTTCTCCGATTTCAATTAGCTCGTATACTGTATGCGAGCCTATATAACCAGCTCCTCCAGGTACTAAAATTGCCATAATTTCCTCCTTCTATAGCTGATGAAAAGTTTATACAAAAAGTTTAAGGACATTTACTCCCCCATAAGGTCTTATGGAAAGCACGTGGCAGCAGCCTTGACCGATCGAAGCTTCAATATTATATTTAAAGTTCTCAAGCATATCTGCAGGGACAAAGGCCTGGATGGTTCCTGCGAATCCTCCTCCATGTACGCGAAAGCTGCCTCTTTCTTTGAGCAGATACTGGCATAGGGCTAGAGCTACCGAAACATCTTGTGTATCAGGAGAAGTGCTTACATATACATTTTGAAGATATTCAAACGATGAATGTCCGGATTCTTTTGAAATCCTGAGAAATTCATTCCAATTGTCATTTTTAAGGGCAAGGCTCAAGGCTAAGGCTCTTTTGGTATCCGCAAAAAAATGCGATGATCGAAGTACAGCTCTGTCTCCTGTGATTTTTCTTATTTGCATTATATTTTTATAAAAATCATCTTCTGCTACTTCTTGCAGAAATTCTTTACCAAAAAATGATGCTACTTTTTTCATATCTGAAGGGATTAAAGAATACTCACCTGTCAGATCCGCATGGTCTGCTCCAGTATCTATGATACAAAGCAAGTGACCAGTAGAGCTAAAGTCAAAATCGATTTTTTCTATTTGAGGATTATGAATATCTTTAAAATCTATCTCTACTGCACTTCCTACAGAAGATGCCATCTGATCCATAAGGCCACTGGGTTTTCCAAAGTATATGTTTTCAGCATATTGTCCTATTTTTGCAATTTCGACTGGTGAAATTTCGCCACTACAAAACAGATGATTGAGTATTACTCCGATTAAAACTTCAAATGCTGCAGAAGAAGATAGCCCTGATCCTGTCAGCACATCTGATGTTATGCACGCATCAAAACCGCCAAGGGGGTATCCTTTTGATTTTATCTTTGCTGATATACCTCTTACAAGAGCTGCAGATGTGTTGATTTCTTCTATTTTGGGATATTCTTCATCTATGTTTATCTCAAAAGTGTCAAAGCCTTCTGATTTTATTCTTATGATATTACTTTCATTTGTACAGCAGCAGGCAACCATATCCAGATTTACAGCGGCCGCTATAACCTGACCGTGCTGGTGGTCTGTGTGGTTACCACCAAGCTCAGTTCGACCGGGTGCACTAAAAAAACTGGCATTTTGGTTACTTGAAAATGTGGATTCAAAAAAATCTGCCAGTTTTATATATCGGTTTCTCTGGTAGTTTAAAATGTCAGGTTTTGAAGAATACAAAAGGGAAAGCTGTCTGTCTATATCTCTAGCTTTAAGCATGGTTTTTAGTTCTTTAATATTCACGAAAATGCCTCCTGTTTAAACTTGGGCTTTAAATATTCCAAATAGTATAACTGCCGTGATTAGGGCAAATAAAACTATTATTATTTTGTCCAGAGTTTTGATGTCAATATTTATTTTATCATAGATATGTTCTTTGTGGTTAGTATGGGTAATTTCTCTTTCTTTAAGTTCTGTTTCTTTTTTTGATAATTCTTCTTCTTTTTCTAATAGAGCGCTGGAGAGCTGCTCCAGCTCTTCAGCGCTCATTGATTTTATATCAAGATCGTTTTTTTTCATATGCGGTTATTTCTTTGCAAGATACTTACGAAGGTCAAGAGCTACCGCAATTATTATTACGAGACCCTGAACGATGTATGTATAGCTTGTTTCAACACCCATAAATTGAAGACTTACCTTTAAAAGCTCAAATACAAGCACACCTATAAGTATTCCGCTTATTCTACCAACTCCACCATTTGTGGATACTCCACCTATTGTACAGGCTGCAATTGCTTCGAGTTCATAACCCATGCCTGTGTTTACAGAGGCTCCTCCTGATTTTGAGGCAAGTATAAAGCCGGCAAGTCCATAAAGACCAGCAGCCAGAGTATATATAAGTATTTTTGTCTTGTTACAGTTTACTCCGGCAACTTCAGCGGCTGTTTCATTACCACCTATGGCATACATATATTTTCCGTGGCGGGTTTTATTATAGAGAAACCACATATATATTCCTACTGCCAGAGCGATAAGTATTATATAGGGTAATTTATTTGCAAAAAGCCCCGAAGTTGAAAGTAATGTGTAGTTCTTTTTAAGACCACCTATAGGTTTTGCTCCAGTATAAACCAGGCACAGGCCATAGACAAGTGTCTGCATACCAAGTGTTGCAATAAATGGAGGTACTTTGAAAAATGATATTATAGCGCCGTTTGCTCCACCTATAACGGCACATACTGCTATTACAATAAGAAGGACTACAAACATATTCATCTCACCAAGGGCAGGATAAAATTTGTCGGAATAGTCGGCTTTTTGAAGAAGGATTGCTGCTATACATGCTCCCAGACCGACCACGCGACCAGCACTAAGGTCAGTACCCTTGGTGATAAGGCATCCTGAAACACCGGCAGCTATTATGAATCTTACAGCAGTATTTAATGCAAGGTTTTTAAAACTTGGGATAGATACAAAGCTGGGCTTGTATATGCCTACGCCCACGGCAACTAAAAGCATAAGTATTATTATAGCGTTATTTTCTAAAAAACGTGCCAGGGATTTTTTATCTATTTTTTTCTTTATGATATTGTCCATTTCAATATTTCCTTTCTAAGCACTATTCGAATTTTGTAGCAAGAGATATGACGTTTTCTTGAGTTGCACTCTCGCCTTCCAAAAATCCGGTTACTTTACCATCACACATAACCATGATTCTATCAGACATACCGAGCAATTCGCTCATTTCGGATGTAATCATTATTATGCTCTTTCCTGCTTTTGCAAGATCGGCTATAATACAGTAGATTTCATATTTTGCACCTACGTCAATTCCACGGGTAGGTTCGTCAAGTATGAATATGTCAGGGTCATTGGCAAGCCATCTGCTTATAAGCACCTTCTGCTGATTTCCTCCAGATAGGGACTGAATAAGCGTTTTGCTGCTCGGAGCTTTTATGCTTAGTTTTTTTATGTTTTCAAAAACGAGTTTATCAATTTTCTTTTGATTAAGGATGAATCCAAAATCCAGATATTTGTCGAGCGAAGCTATTGCTACGTTTTCTTCTATAGAAAGAACTCCAAGTATACCTGTAGCTCGCCTGTCCTCGGTCAAGAGCGCCATGCCTTTTTTTATTGCATCCTGGGGGCGATTGATATTTTGAATTTCATTCTTATAGGTTATAGTTCCTTTGGAGTGACATCTTATACCAAAAAGGCCTTCCATTAGTTCTGTACGCTGGGCACCTACAAGGCCACCTACTCCAAGTATTTCTCCTTTTCTGAGTGTGAAATTCACATCTCTGAAAGATTTGGGATTTATTGAAGTGTAATCTTTTACTTCAAATATTACTTCACCAGGGATGTTTTGTTTTGTGGGAAAGAGATTGGAGAGTTCACGACCAACCATTTTAGTAATAATAAAATCTATATCTAAACCCTTGGATTCCCAAGTACCTATGTACTGACCATCTCGCATTATAGTTACCTCATCACTTATACGAAGGATTTCAGACATCTTGTGAGATATATATACTATGGATACGCCCTTAGCTTTAAGCTCTTTTATTATAGCAAAGAGAGCATCTACTTCTCTTGAGGTAAGGCTCGAAGTGGGCTCATCAAGTATGAGTACTTTGCAGTCCGCGCTTACTGCTTTTGCAATTTCGACGCTCTGCATCTGAGAAACACTTAGGGTAGACAACTTGGCTTTAGGGTCAAAGCTCATATGTACCTGTTTAAGAAGAGCTTCTGTATCTGTATACATTTTTTCGTGATCTATAACAGATATTGCACCTAAAATCTTTTTCATTGGATATCGTCCAAGGTATATATTTTCTGCTACGCTTCTTTCGGGTACGGGCTGAAGTTCCTGATGGACCATGGCAATACCTTGTTTTAAAGCCTCGAGAGGATCGTTTATTACAACTTTTTCGCCTTCATAATATATCTCACCGCTATCCATCTTATAAATACCAAACATACATTTCATAAGCGTGGATTTTCCGGCTCCATTTTCACCCATAAGGGCATGGACGGTTCCGGGCTTTAGATTGAGGCTTACGTTATCCAGAGCTTTTACACCAGGGAATGTCTTAGTAATGTTTTTCATTTCTAAACGATATTTTGACATTGTGCCCTCCTTAAATTAAGTATATTTTAAAAATTGCGTGTGCTGTCGTTCATTTGCACACGCAATCTTATCTTATTCCATATTAATCTGTATTACTCTGAAATTTTAACATAATCTACAGTATAGTTTTTCTCAAGAGTTCCACCTTCAACAACTAATTTAGCTGCGTCCGCTGCCTGATGAGCTTGTCCTATGTGGTCATTAAGAACTGTTCCAGTCATAGTACCGTCTTTTACCATCTGTTGACATTCTTCAAGTGCATCAACTCCAAGAAGAGCGATGTCTGTTCCTACTGTACGTCCATTGGCAGCAATAGCTTGAGCTGCTCCAAGAGCCATACCATCGTTGTTACAGAAGATTACATCGATTTCGTTTCCGAATTGAGTAAGAGCAGTGTTTGCAAGCTCTTGTCCTTTAGACTGATCCCAGTCTCCTCTTTGCTCGAACAATTTGTTAACTTCAAGTCCAGCATCAGTAAGTGCTTTGATAGAGAATTCAGTTCTGTACTGAGCATCTACGTTTTCTGGGTCTCCCATGATCATAACGTAGTCAACTACGCCGTTTCCATTGTAGTCACCCTTGTTTTCAAGATTTGCAACTATTTCACCCTGGAATGTTCCTGACTGACGTGCATCAGCACCAACGTAGCAAGCTTTGTCATAAGATTCAAGATCTTCTTTAGTTGGCTCACGGTTTATGAACACTACTGGGATATCAGCAGCTTTAGCAGCTTCGATTACAGTAGGAGCTGCAGAAGCTTGAACCAGGTTTACTACAAGTACATCAACTCCATCAGCTATAAATGTATTAACTTGATTTGTCTGCTCTGCCTGGTCATTCTTTCCATCCACAACAGTAACGTCATATTTTGTTCCATCTGCAGAAAGATCCTCTTCAAAGTATCTTTCAAGTTCCTGACGATAAAGAGTCATAAAGTTGTCATCAAATTTGTAGATACAAACCCCAACTTTTACTGCATCTCCAGTTGCCTCAGTATCTGTAGCTGCTTCATCACTTCCGCAACCTGCAAGTGTGAAAATCATCATAGAAGCAAGAAGCATCGATAGTAATTTTTTCATAATTTCTCTCCTTTTTAAGTTTTAATTATGTAAACAGTGTATTAGGAAACAAGTGTTAGAAAACGTTATTTCCTAAACAAGATAATATCATATTCGTGATTGAAGGTCAATTATTTTTAATTATATAAATATTTGTGAATACTTGTTTATATATTACAATACAATTGAAAAAATGATATAATAAAAAATAGAGCAAATTGGAAACTGACATAAATAAAACAGGAGAAAAATTATATGAGAAAAAAGATTAGTATTTTAATGGCAGCCGTAATTTTAATGGTGGGCTTAACGGCGTGTTCACAGAAACCATCTGAGCAAGAGGCCCAGACTGGGCAAACTGCTATTGAGTTTACAGACTTTAGAGGTAATGAGATAAAGCTTGACCAACATCCACAAAGGATAGTATCACTTTCGCCTACAAGCACAGAGGTAATGTTTGCAATAGGGGCACAAGACAAACTGGTAGGGGTTACTAACAGCTGCGATTATCCTCAAGGAGCGCTGGAGATTGAAAAAGTTGGAGATTTCTCAGGACCAAATCTGGAAATGATAATAAATTTGAAACCAGATGTGGTAATTGGGGGCACTTATATACAAGAAGATGTAATTAAGGCTCTTTTTGAACTTGGAATACCGGTTATATCTACAGAAGCTGAAAACGTTGCTGATATATTTACTTCAATTGAAATTCTTGGAATGCTTTCTCAAAATGAAGACAATGCCAAAAAAGTTATTGATGACATGAAAGTAAGGCTCGAAGAAATAGCGAAAAAAGTTAAAAATTCAGAGCCAGTACCGGTATTTTACGTAGTTTGGAAGGATCCTTTCAAGACTGCAGGCAATAATACCTTTATAAATGAAGTTTTAACTCTGGCGGGTGGAGAAAATGTTGCGTCTGATGTAGAAGGATGGGCAGATTACAGCAGAGAAGAATTAATAGTAAAAAATCCTTATGCATTGGTATCTTCATCACACTCATCACCTGTGAAGGAGACGGTAGAGTCATTTGTGAGTGATCCTTTGTTTAGTGAGCTCGAGGCAAGCCAGGCGAAAAGAGTCCACATAATGTCTGATGACTCAATCATAGCCCGTGGAGGTCCTCGTATAGTAGATGCAATAGAAGAAATAAGGGTTTCACTGGAAAGCTGGAAATAAAATGGGAATCGTTAAGATAGACGGACTGAGTGTAAGTTTTGGTAAGCATGAAGTTTTGACAGATATAAATATTGAAATAAAAAAAGGCGAGTTTGTTACTATTTTAGGGCCAAATGGTTCGGGGAAAACAACTTTGCTAAAGAGTATATCAAATATGATAGAAACAAGAAAAAATACAGTCTGGGTAGATGGCCAGGATGTTTTTCTCATGAAGGCCAAAGAAAGAGCCAGACTTATGTCGGTAGTACCTCAAAATACTGATGTGGTCTATGAATTTACATGTCAAGATGTTGTCATGATGGGAAGATATCCACACGTAAGCAGATTCAAGGGTGAAACTGAAAAAGACAAAGACATTGTTTTAAAAGCTATGCAGACAACCAATGTGGAATATCTCAAAGACCGTTTTTTCACTGAAATATCAGGAGGGGAAAGACAAAGAGTAGTTTTGGCCCAGGCAATAGCACAAGACCCAGAATTAATACTGCTTGATGAACCAATATCAAATCTGGACCCCCAGTATCAGGTGGAAATTTTAGATACGGTCAAGAAGCTTAGTATAGAAAAAGGACTGACTGTAATAGCAATCCTGCATGATCTTAACTTTGCTTCTATGTATAGTGATAAAGTAATCCTCATGAAAGAAGGCAAGATATTTACATCGGGCATGGCTCAAGATGTACTGACCGCAGAAAATATTAAAAGAGTATTTGATGCAGACGTGCTGGTATCAAAAAGTCCGGTAATTAATCGGCCTCATATATATTCAAAAAGCAAAGGATTTTTTGAAAAGCCCAAAGAAAAAATTCATATAGTATGTGGTGGAGGCAGCGGAAGTGACCTAATACATGAACTTCATCATCTGGGATACAGGCTCAGCGTGTGCGTACTCAATAAAGGGGACGTAGACTGGCAGCTTGCAAAAGATTATGGACTGGACATGGTGGAAGAAAGCCCTTTCAGGCCTATATCAGAAGAATCATACCAAAAGAACCTCAGTAATATAAAAAAAGCTGATGCTGTTATAATCTGTCCGGTCTTCTTTGGTTATATGAATTTAGAAAACCTGGAAGTACTATGTGAGAATGAAGTGTCTGACAAAGACATATATATAATAGGAGATGGAGATTTTAAAGATAGAGACTTTACAGATGGAAGAGCGAGTGAAATACTCTGCAGCCTGATGGGAAGAAAAACTTGCAGGAAGGGATTCTTAGATGAAGACAGCAGAAAATAGCAGGGAAAAAATGGCGTTGATATATATACTTATGATATCAGCATTCTTTTTGTCTATGCTTGTATCTATGAGATTCGGAGCGGTGGATCTAAGCCTGAGGGAAATCATAAATGCACTAATGACAGGTCCTGGAAGCACAGAACACACGATATTTTATAAGATAAGGCTTCCAAGAGTTTTGCTGGGAGCCATTGCTGGAGCAGGGCTTGCTATGGTGGGAGCTGTAATGCAGGGAATTTTTCAAAACCCACTTGTCGATTCATATACACTTGGAATGTCATCGGGAGCTTCTCTTGGAGCTGTGATTGCAATAGTTACGGGAGTCACTGCCAAGATACCGGGGGTAAGCGCCTTGAGTTTATTTGCATTTACAGGAGCTGTAGGAACTCTTTCTTTTGTATATTTTTTGAGTAGCAGAAGTGGAAAAGTATCTACATCTTCTTTACTACTTTCAGGAATTGTAGTAAGCTATTTTATATCGGCACTGATATCTATAATAATGATGCTCAACAGTGATAAGATAGAAAGTATAGTATTTTGGAATATGGGAAGTATAGCAGGCGCGACCTGGAAAAAAACAAGAGTTGCAACCGGAGTCATAGTCCCGTGCACTTTTGTACTTTATTATTTTTGGAGAGAGCTCAATATGATGTCTTTTGGAGAAGAGTCTGCATCAAGTCTTGGAGTCAATACAGCAAAAACCAAAATAATACTGCTTCTTACCAGTTCACTGATAGTTGGAACTGTGGTGTCCGTCGGCGGAACAATAGGCTTTGTGGGACTCATTGCACCACATATAGCAAGGTATTTTACCGGAGCTGAAAATAAAAAGCTGCTTTTTCTGTCAGCGCTTACAGGCTCTGTTACATTAATGCTCGCAGATACGGCAGGAAGGTTACTCACAAGGCCAGCAGAGATTCCTGTGGGAGTTATGACCGCTGTCATAGCAGGGCCATTATTCATATATTTACTTAGAAAAAATGGGAGGAAATAATTATGAAGTTATATAATACACTCACTAGAAAAAAAGAAGAATTTGTACCTATTGAAGATAAAAAAGTAAGAATGTATTCATGCGGACCGACTGTATACAATTATTTTCACATTGGTAATGCAAGACCTTTTATAATGTTTGATCTTCTTAGAAATTACCTTGTATACAAAGGGTATGAAGTCACATTTGTACAAAATTTCACCGATGTCGATGATAAGATAATAAAAAAAGCTAATGAAGAGGGCATAAGTCCATTAAAACTGGCAGATAAATATATAAAAGAATATTTTAAAGATGCAGACGGTCTTGGAATAAGAAGAGCAGATGTGCATCCTAGAGTTACTGAAAATATAAAAGAGATAGTAGAATTTATAAGTGAGCTTATCGAAAAAGGCTACGCATATGAATCAGGCGGAGATGTCTATTTTGATACACAAAAATTTAAGGATTACGGAAAGCTTTCGCGCCAAAATCTTGCAGAGCTTAATTTTGGATCACGTATAGAAGTAAGTGAAGATAAAAAACATCCAATGGATTTTGTACTTTGGAAAAAGAAGAAGGAAGGCGAAATTGGCTGGGAATCTCCATGGAGCGAGGGAAGACCGGGATGGCATATCGAGTGTTCTGTAATGAGCAGAAGATATCTTGGAGATACAATTGACATACACTCAGGTGGACAGGATCTAATCTTCCCGCATCACGAGAATGAAATAGCACAGAGTGAGGCCAGATCAGGTAAAAAATTCTCGAATTTTTGGGTTCACAATGGATATATAAACATAGACAATCAAAAAATGAGCAAGTCGCTCAACAACTTTTTTACAGTAAGAGAAATCTCAGAAGAAATGGATCTGGAGATAGTAAGATTTTTCATGCTCAGCGCACACTACAGAGGACCGGTAAACTACAGTAAAGAACTTCTGGATCAGGCGAAAGCAGGGATGACAAGGCTTTACAATTCAAAGAACAGAATGGAATTTCTGATTTCGATGGCAGAAGATGGGCTACGTGAAGACGAAAAAGCTAATCTAAAAAAACTTCCTGAGTTCAAGAAGGCTTTTATAGATGCCATGGATGATGATTTAAATACGGCAGATGCAATAACTGCTATATTTGAACTTGTTTCATTTATAAATACAACAGCAGAAGATAACAGTTCAAAGCAGTATGTTGAAAAATGCCTTGAAGCATTTAATGAACTTACAGGAGTGCTTAACATCATACAGAAAAAAGATGATGTAGACGAAGACAAGATTAATGAGCTTATAGAAAAAAGGACAGCAGCAAAGAAAAATAAAGATTTTGCAGAATCTGACAGGATAAGAGATGAACTTAAAGAAATGGGTATAGAATTATTGGATACCAGACAAGGAACAACATGGACAAAAATCAAGTAAATACAAAAAACACCTCAGAGTGTAACCAAGTCAGAGTTCCGTTATCTGCAATGAATCCCATAGTACTGGCCTATATAGGAGACGGGACATATGAGCTATTAGTTAGAAAAAAAATGGTTGAAAATTATCCAAATGACAAGATACAGAGCTTGCATAAGAAGACAGTAAGTTTTGCAAAAGCAGCCAGTCAGGCTAAGATAGTAAGATCGCTCAGAGAATCCGGATTTTTTACAGAAGAAGAGTGGGCGTGGGTAAAAAGGGGGAGGAATCAGCAATCTATTCCCCCTAAAAACGCAGACATGTCTGAGTACAGATATGCTACTGGCTTTGAAACTTTAATTGGATTTCTTGACCTAAGCGGGCATAGAGAGAGAATAGAAGAAATCGTAGAAGCCGCGTTTGGGATAATTCAAATAAAGTAAGTAATATAAGTGCAGTTCAGGAGGAAAGATGGAAACCTTATTGAAATATGAGTTTACAATACTTGACTTTATACAATCTGACATGACAAGTCCAGTGATGGACAAAATAATGACCGTATTTACTTATCTGGGATCTTATGGATTGATATGGATACTTTTGGCGGTATTGCTTCTTTCATCTGCAAGGACCAGGAAAAATGGAGTTATCATGGCGGTATCTCTTATAGGATGTCTGCTCATAGGCAATATTATTTTAAAACCTCTCATTGGAAGGATAAGGCCGTCTGATGTAAATGCCGCGGTGGACCTTCTTATAAAAAAGCCTCTTGATGCTTCATTTCCTTCAGGACATACCATGTCGTCTTTTGCAGGAGCCATGTGCATGATGTTTTACAGCATTAAGTACGGAATTCCGGCAATGATTTTGGCATTAATAATATCTTTCTCAAGGCTCTATCTTTATGTGCATTACCCAACTGATATACTTGCGGGGGCTATACTTGGAATATTGATTGCACTGCTTTCAAAGAAAATTGTAGAAACCTATTTAAGCAGAAAAAACGCTATGGTGATCGATCGTTTTGCAAGAAAAAAATACAAGTAAACAGGGCTAAAATCAATAAAAACAAAAGACTGGAAAATTCCTCTAAAAGGAGCTATCCAGTCTTTTTGTTTTAGTTATCCTATTGCAAACATAAGTTCGCATTGGCAGGCAAGTTTGTCTTCTACATATGCTCTTGCTTTTGCTTTTCCTATGTTCCTTTTTATTGTTGTCATTTCAACTTCAAGCCTTAACAGATCTCCTGGAACTACCTTTTGCCTGAATTTGGCATTTTCTATTCCTGCGAAGAAGGCTATTTTTCCTTTGTAGGCTTCCATTGATAAAACAGCGACAGCTCCAGTTTGTGCAAGAGCCTCTATTATAAGTACTCCAGGCATAACGGGCTGCTGAGGAAAGTGTCCTGCAAAAAAAGGCTCATTATAGGTAACTGCCTTGTAGCCGGTAGCTCTACCTTTTTCTATATCAAGTTCAGTTATTTTATCGATTAGAAGAAACGGACTCCTGTGAGGGATGATTTTTTGAATATCTGTTATGGAATATGGCAATACAAGATTTTCCATTATACCATACCTCCATTTACAGAAAGTACCTGACCTGTTATATATGAAGCCTTTGAAGACACAAGAAACTCAACTGCGTCTGCAACGTCTTGAATTGTTCCAAGCTTGTTCATAGGGATACCGCTAAGTATCGAAGCTTTTACCTCTTCTGGAAGTACGTCAGTCATGTCAGTCTGAATAAACCCTGGTGCTATTGCATTGACTCTTACATTGTATCTTGCAAATTCTTGTGCACATGATTTAGTAAATGAGATTACTGCACCTTTGGAGGCGCTGTAGTTTGCCTGTCCCATATTTCCTCTTATTCCAACAACTGAGGACATATTTACTATTACCCCGTGTTTTTGCTTCATCATATATTTCAAGGCATGCTTTGTACAGTTGAAAGTTCCGTTTACATTGACCTTCATTACCTGATCAAAATCTTCTTCCTTCATTCTTGCTATAAGCTTGTCTTTTGTTATGCCGGCGTTGTTAACCAGTATATCTATTTGACCAAATTCAGCAGCAGTAAGGTCTATAAGTTCTTTTGCCTGATCAAAATCGCTTACGTCTTTTTGAAGTGCAAGGCACTTTACTCCAAGGGACTCTATTTCATTCACAAGCGATGTTATTTCAGGGTTTTCACTTCTGTAGTTGATTACTATGTTATGGCCACCTTTTGCAAGGGTAAGCGCGATTCCTCTGCCTATACCTCTTGAAGCGCCAGTTATTACAGCACAGCTCATCTGTTTCTCCTTATCTGTAACTATTCAAAAAAGTCTCAAGCATCTCTACGTTGGATATGCTTATTATCTCTACATTTTTATCTATCTTTTTTATAAGCGATCCCGCAACGTTTCCTGGGAAGACTTCGACAAATGTATTTATTCCCTGAGCAATCATATTCTTTATGGTCTTGTTCCAAAGAACAGGGCTGTATACCTGTTTTTCAAGCAGATCTGCTATGGCAGAATGTACACTTTGTGATCCGGCACTGAAAATTTCACCGGTAACATTTGGATAATAGTCTTTATCGGGAGCTTGTATAGCAATTTTATCAAGCTCAAATCTGAGTTTTGTTCCGGCGCCTGTAAGCATTTTTGTATGAAATGGTGCGCTCACATTGAGAAACATGGCTCTTTTTGCTCCGGCAGTTTTGAGTATGCCTTCAGCTTCTTTAAGTAGCTCAACCTGGCCTCCAATAACAATCTGATTGTCGGTATTTATGTTGGAGCATGAAATTATTCCCTTTGACTGAAGTGGAAGTATGGCTTCTTCAATCTTTTCCTGGCTAAGTCCCATTATAGCCATCAAGCTGCCTTTTCCCACGGGAACTTCATCTTGCATAAGCCTTCCTCTGGTTCTTACAAGGAGTACTCCGTCTTCTATAGATATGGCTCCGGCTGCAGAGAGTCCTGAATATTCTCCAAGGCTGAGGCCTGCGAATGCAGATGTGTTTATTCCATTGCTTTCAAGTATCTTTGACAGAGCCATGCTTACTGTAAATATTGCAGGCTGAGTATTTTCTGTAAGGCTCAGCTTTTCAAGGTCGGATTCAAAACATAGGTCTTTTAAATCTTCCCCAAGAGACTCGCTCGCAAGTTCAAACACTTCGCGCGCACAGGCATAGTTGTCATAGAATTCTTTGCCCATTTTTTCAAACTGGCATCCTTGGCCAGGATATACAAATGCGATTTTTTTCATAAGAAATACCTCTATTTTATTTTTTATTCAAAAAGTGATTTAATTATTTCTTCTGCAGTTTCTTCTTTTTTCACAAGGCCTGCTACTTGTCCTGACATCAGAGAACTATATCTTGTGTCACCGTCTACGACTGCTTTTCTAAAACTTCCCATTGTCAGTTCTTCGATTTTGGCTATTTTTTCTTCTGTACTCATTCCAGGAGCGTTTTCGATTTCCTTGATTTGTCTGGTCATCCTGTTTTTAAGTACACGTACTGGATGTCCTGTGATTCTTCCAGTAACGGTAGAATCGGTATCTTTTGCTGCTATGATTTCGTCTTTGTATTGCTGAGATATGGTGCATTCTTTTGCAACCAGGAATCTTGTTCCCAGCTGAACTCCTTGAGCTCCCAGTGCAAATGCAGCATTTACACCTCTTTTGTCAGCTATTCCCCCGGCTGCTATTACTGGTATGCTTACAGCATCGACGACCTGAGGGACAAGAGTCATCGTTGTAAGCTCTCCTACGTGACCTCCAGCTTCAGTGCCTTCTGCTATTATTGCATCAGCTCCAAGTCTTTCCATTCTTTTTGCAAGTGCTACGGAAGCAACTACTGGAATAACTATAATACCGTGTTCTTTCCATTTTTTCATGTATTTAGACGGATTACCTGCGCCTGTAACCACGATTTTTATATCTTCTTCTATAGCTAATTGGGCAAGATCATCCGAGTGTGGACTCATAAGCATTATGTTGAGTGCAAATGGCTTGTCTGTGAGGGATTTAATCTTGTGGATTTCTTCTTTGCAGGCTTCTTTTGTAAGTGAGCCTCCCCCTAAAATTCCAAGACCTCCTGCATTAGATACAGAAGAAACAAGGCTTGAATGTGATATCCAAGCCATTGCACCTTGAAAAAGAGGATATTTGATACCTAAAATATTCTCGATTCTCATATATGTTTTCCTTTTTTAATCCGGATTATTTGTTTTCCCATTTTTTCATGATTATTGTTGCATTGTGTCCACCAAAGCCAAGTGAATTAGACAGTGTATATTTAATATCTGACTCTATTTTGAAATCAGCTACATAGTTAAGGTCGCATTCAGGATCTGGGTTTTGTAAATTAATTGTTGGAGGAACTATACCCTCTTCAAGAGCTTTGACACAAGCTATGGCTTCTATTGCTCCGGCAGCTCCAAGCAGGTGACCAGTCATAGATTTTGTAGAGCTTATCAGGAGTTTTGAACTGTGATCTCCAAAAACCGCTTTTATAGCCTGCGTTTCGAATTTGTCATTGTATGGAGTACTTGTTCCATGTGCATTGATGTAGTCTATCTTATCAGGTGTTATGCCTGCATCAGAGATTGCTCTTTGCATTGCCTTTATAGCGCCTTTTCCTTCTGGGTCTGGTGAGGTTATATGATAAGCATCACAACTCTGGCCATATCCCGTTATTTCGGCATAAATCTTTGCATTTCTGGCAAGAGCATGGTCAAGTTCTTCAAGTACAAGGGCTCCTCCGCCTTCACCCATAACAAAGCCACTTCTGTCTTTGTCAAAAGGTATGGAAGCGCGGTTTTTGTCTTCGCCTGTATGAAGGGCGGTCATATTTGCAAATCCTGCAATTCCTGATTCTGTTATTGCAGCTTCACATCCACCCGCTATAGCAATCTCGTGATAGCCGTCTCTTATAGATCTGAAGGCATCACCGACAGCATCTGTACCAGAAGCACAAGCTGTAACTATGGCAGTAGAAGGACCTTGCAGACCTAGCTCCATTGAAACGTGAGCTGGGGCTATATTGACTATAGAAGCAGGTATGAAGAAAGGGGAAACTTTTCCCGGACCCTTAAGAGTAAGTTTTTCAATTTGTTCCTGAATGGTTCCAAGTCCGCCTATACCGCTACCTATTACTACTCTTGCATCAGATTTGTCAAAGTTAGTGTCGTTAAGCATAGAATCTTCAAATGCCATCTTTGCAGCGCATACTATAAACTGAGTAAATCGGTCCATTCTCTTTGCAGATTTAGGATCTATATATTTGCTGTAATCAAAATTTTTTACTTCGGCAACAAGCGATACCTTTGATCTTGAAGGATCAAACAAAGTTATTTTATCTATTCCGTTTTTTCCGGCTTTGAGAGATTCCCAGGTTGATTCTATATCATTTCCGACAGGACTTACTGCTCCCAGGCCGGTTATCACTACTCTTTTCATAAAAACTCCTTAAATTTTAAAATATATTTATGGCTTTATATTCCTGGAATTACTATCCCCCTGTAAAATTACAGAGGGATAAGGGGTAGGCCATCAATAAGTCTAAGATTATGCCTGTTTTTTTGTTACGTAATCTATTATATCTTGAACTGTGATTATAGAAGCAGTATCAGCATCTTCTACTTCAACATCAAATTCTTCTTCGATTTCCATTACTATTTCTACCATATCCAGTGAATCTGCTCCAAGATCTTCTTTGATGTTTGAAGTTACAGTTATTTCGCTTGCATCCTTATCCAGTTTTTCTGCCAGTATTTCTATTACTTTGTTTAACATGTTGTTTTCTCCTTTTAGTTTTCCTAATTTAAAATTTAGATAATAAAAATTTATTTATAATTACCATTCTATCAGTATTGATCCCCATGTGAGACCGGCTCCAAAACCAGCTATGATTATTTTGTCTCCTTTTTTAAGAAGGCCAAGATTGTTCATTTCTGCAAGTGCTATTGGAATACTTGCTGATGATGTGTTTCCGTAGTTTTCGATATTCATGTAGAACTTATTGATATCTATTCCAAGTTTTTTGGCTACAGTTTCTATTATTCTGAAATTGGCCTGGTGTGGGACGATATATTTTATATCATCATTGGTAAGGTTATTTCTTTCTAATATAACTTCGATAAGTTCACTTAGTGCTCCAAGTGCAAATTTGTAAACTTCTCCGCCATTCATTGACAGTTTTGGAAGTGTAGATGCATCCTGAGAAGTGTGCATTGCGTTATTTACGTTTACACTTTGAATCTGTATATTGTGAGCGGTATCATATTCACCCTGAAGATAGATATCTTTTATTTTATCATTTAAATCCTTTGTAAGGACAAGTGCACCGGCGCCATCGCCAAATATTACACAGGTATTTCTGTCAGTATAGTCTAACACTTTACTTAGAACTTCAGAACCTATTACAAGTGCATTTTTTGCAATTCCATTTTTTATCATCGAACTTGCTATTCCAAGAGCGTATACAAATCCTGTACAACCAGCAGAGATATCAAAGGCAACCGCATTCTTTATTCCCAGTTTACCCTGAACCATGCTTGCTGTAGAGGGAGTGAAGTGATCTGGAGTTATTGTTGCAACAAGAACAAGATCTATATCTTCTAGGTTTACATTTGAATTTTCAATTGCTTGTTTTCCTGCTTCATAAGCAAGGTCAGATGTATTTTCTCCGGCAGAAATATTTCTTTTCTTTATACCAGTTCTTTTTTCAATCCATTCAGAGCTTGTATCTACAAGTGTTGTAAGATGGTCATTGCCCAGGCTGAATTTGGGAGCATAGCTTCCTGTTGAGATTAAAGACATATATTACCTCTTTCTTTGCGATTCCATATGTGTAAAATGTGGAATAATGATATGGTTAATAATAATACTAAAATGGTTTTTTGTCAACAGTTCTTAATAAAAAAAATATAGACATTGGAAAATAAGTGTTTTTATCAGACACACATAAACATGTCTGATAAAAACACTGAATAAAAAAATATATTATTGACATGTGCTTTGTATTATTGTATTATATAATTAGTACAGTGGTACAATATGAAAATATGAATGATTATTCTGATGTTAAGGAGGTAAACATGGCTTGGAATTTTGAACAGGACAAACCCATATATATACAGATTATAAACAAAATAGAACTTGGAATATTATCTGGAGAGTATAAAGCTGGGGCAAAACTCGATTCAGTAAGAGAGCTTGCATCTATTGCAGGAGTTAATCCAAATACTATGCAAAAAGCTCTGCAAGAACTTGAAAACATGAATTTAGTATATAGCCAGAGGACAAGTGGAAGATTTATAACAGATGACGAGTCTGTTATAAGTCGCCTGAGAAGAAAACTTGCAGGGGTAAAGATAGTATCTTTTATGAATGACATGAAAAAACTGGGATATACTATTGATGAAATCGAAAACATGATGAAGGACTACCATGAACAGGGAGAAAAAGCATTTGAAGCCCAGGAGGTAACTTCGAAAAAACTTACAAAAGCAGTTGGAAATCTGGAAGATCTTTTAAAGGAGGGTATAAAGTAATGAATGAATATATTTTGCAATGCAATGATCTTACGAAAAAGTTTGGAAGCAAGACGGCACTTTCAAGAATAGACTTAAAACTAAAACGAGGGAAGATAACGGGATTGCTTGGACCCAACGGAAGTGGAAAAACAACGCTCATAAAGCTGGCTAACGGACTTTTGCATCCTGATGGTGGAGAAATTCTTATAGATGGCAATGCTCCAGGAGTAGAATCAAAGACTATAGTTTCATATCTTCCTGAAAAGACATATCTAAATGATTATATGACCGTAAAAGAGATAATACAGTTTTTCTGTGATTTTTACAGTGATTTTGACAAAAACAGGGCGATGGACATGCTGGCAAGACTTGGCATAAACGAAAATGACAAGCTCAAGACTATGTCAAAAGGCACAAAAGAAAAAGTCCAACTTATACTTGTTATGAGCAGAAGAGCTCAGATATATTTTCTAGACGAGCCTATTGCAGGAGTTGACCCTGCAGCAAGGGATTATATACTGGAAACTATAATTACTAATTATGACGAGAATGCGGCTATTGTTATTTCGACTCACTTGATTGCAGACATTGAAAAAGTCCTTGACGAAGTTATATTTATTAAATATGGAGAAGTCGTTATGCATAAGAGCGTAGATGAAATAAGAGAAGATGAGGGAAAGAGCGTGGACATGCTTTTCAGGGAGGTGTTTAAATGTTAGGAAAATTGCTTAAATATGAAATGAAGGGGACTGGGAGAACCCTGTTACCTTTTTATGGACTTATGATTACACTCGCAGCTATAACGAGACTATTCAATGGAATTAACATATATGAGTTCAGCAAACTTGGACAGATTGCAATGGGAATCGTAGCATTTTCATACGGACTTACAGCTACCTCTGTTATGATGCTTACTGCATTTCTTGTAGTACAGCGTTTCTACAAAACAGTTTATGGGGATGAGGGATATCTTACCCATACTCTTCCTGTCAAATCAAGAGACATAATAATAAGTAAGACAATTTCATCTTTTGTATGGGTTGCACTTAGCGCACTCATTGCTGGTATATCTGTAATTATAATAGCCTATCAGGCGGGAATGTGGAATGATATTCTTTATGCTTTAAATTACTGGACAGAAGGAATAGTGTTTGGGAAAATAATAATAACAGGTGTAAATCTAATGCTGCTTTCGATTTTTTCGATAATATCCATGACACTTATGGTATACATGTCTATATCTATAGGGCAGCTGTTTAAAAGAAAACTGATAGGATCTCTAGGGGCATTTATTGGAGTGAGCTTTATAGTTAACACTGTAACGGGAATAATTGGTAACAGTAGAATAGCTGAAAAATTCATAAATATAAGTGGTCAAAATTCAGCGCAGGCAATTTCTGATTTCAATGTATTAGTATGGATCTTAATAGCATTTTATATAATAAAAATAGTGATATACTATTTTGTTACTGAACATATGATGACAAAAAAACTCAATCTTGAATAAAACAAAAACAGGGCTTTGCCCTGTTTTTGTTTTATTAATAGTTATATTTGTGCTTGCTTGACTTGTAGCTTTGAGTTTTGCCTAATTTTTTGTTGGATCCTGAAATAAGACCAAAAACTATGCACAAGATGAGGGTTACATAACCATAATTCATTATGCTTTGTGCTGCAGATTCAAAATTGATCAGTAAAGACCTCAAAAGAGGATAATCTCCATAATTTGAGAAATCAAATAAATAAGCGCCTATAAGACTAAATACTCCGATGGAAAAAGAAACAATCGAAAGCACTATTTTGTCGTGATTTTGAGTTTTTCTATTTTCAGTAATGTTTATTATTATTATTGAAGATACAAAAGATGTAACTAAAATAGTAAAAACAGGACTCATATCCAGTGGTCCTTTAATGAGTACGGTGTCTCTTGCCAGAAAAGAGCCGGTAATTATTATTGTGAGTAAAACAATTTTATTAAAACTTCTCATGTCATGACTTCCTTTCTTATCTGATAATAGTATACCAAAAAAGTGTACTTACCAACACATAATTTATGATATTATATATATATTGTGAATTTAAAAAACATCAGGAGGAATTATAAATGACAAAAAAAATACTGCTTCTTAATCTGGGATTCTTTTTTTGCGCGCTTGGAAGTGTATTTTTTATAAGATCAGGAAGTGGAATGTCTCCGTGGGAAGTACTTCACAGTGGCATGGCAACGACACTGGGAATAAGAATTGGCAGAGCTGGTATAATGGTGTCGGGAATAATAGTAGCTATTGATTACCTGCTGGGGGCAAAAATAGGCATAGGGACTATTTTAAATATGATTATAATAGGATTATACACAGATATAATATTGTCGCTTGATATAATAAGAACCAGTGATATATATATGGTGCAGATTGCATTTCTTTTTGTAGGAATGTTTGCAATGAATATAGGTATATGGATATATATAAGTCAAGGGCTTGGGGCTGGACCCAGAGATGGACTCATGGTAGCACTCTCAAAGCGTACCAATGTTTCGGTACAGGTAGTAAGAAGCTCAATTGAAACAGGTGCAGTAATAATTGGCATAATGCTTGGAGGAAGTTTTGGTTTTGGAACAATAATATGTGCGCTTTTGGCGGGGCCTTTTATGAAACTGATATTTGACAAAATTGGATTTGATGTAAAGGGCGTAGAACATACTTATATAGGAAACTACACTTTAAAAAAAGGTGAACTATGAGATTTATAGCTGGTGTTTTAAACAAAGTAGTAATTTTGACAATTCTTTTTTTAATGATACTGGGATACGGAATAATAATAGAACCAAATCTTCTTAGAATTAACAAAATAGAAGTTGGGACACTTACCAAGGGAAAAGTAAGAGTAGTACAGTTTTCAGATACTCATCTTGATGACAACTATACAATAAGAGATCTCGAGAAAATTGTCAGGATAATTAATCATCAAGACCCTGATATAATAGTGTTTACAGGAGACCTTATAGATTCGGTGCAAGACAGTAAATATCCAGAAGACGCACTCAAGACCCTAAAAAAACTTGATGCAGAACTTGCAAAAATTGCGGTGTTTGGAAATCACGACTATGGTTCACAGGGATATAAATATTACAGGAATATGATGGAAGGGGCAGGCTTTAAGGTCCTTGTCAACGAATCGGTGATATTAAATCCAGGCGGTCAAATGATGATAAATGTTGTAGGTTTAGATGATGCACTGCTTGGAAATCCTGATTATAAAAAAGTGTCTTCACTTATAACCAAGAAGTACTATGATATACTTGTAATGCATGAACCAGATGAAATAAGTCACTTTGAACAAGACCCTTATGAACTTGCACTTGCAGGCCACAGTCATGGGGGGCAGATAAGGATTCCATTTATAGGGGAAGTAAGTACTCCACCCCTGGCAAAAAAATATGTCAAAGGTATGTATGAAATAACAGAAGAGAAAAAACTCTATGTAAGCTCAGGAATAGGAACGACTGTATTACCTGTCAGACTGATGAATATACCTGAAATAGCTGTTATAGACGTGAATATCTAGAAAAATATACAATTGTAATCAAATTGTAAATGGATTGTACAGCTCTTGTTATGGTATTATTTGATTAATTTTGATAATATTACAGGTGTAAGGTAAATAATTTAGTTTTTGAAAATTTTCATAAATAGGAGGTTTACATGAAGCGAGATATAAAAAAATTAATGGCACTGGTAATGGTTGGCTCAATGATAGCAACACCACTTTCAGCAAGTGCAGAAAAAGGCGGAAATTCTGACAAAGGAGATACTTTGACTACAAATTCAGATGAGTCTGCACAGGTAGAAAAAGCTTCAGGTATCATACAGTCTGTTGAAGGTGACGTAATAGTTGTTAACACTTCTGAGATGGGTATAGGCAGATTTATTGCAAATAAAGAAGTTGAAATAAAAGATGGAAATGGGAAAAAAATCACGGTTGCTAATTTAAAAGCAGGTATGACAGTGGATATGAGAGGCGACTTTAGAGTAGCTGGACTAAGCTACCCAGCATATTATGGTGGTACCCAGGAGATAAGTGTAAGAGCTGAAAAAGAAACAGTTACACAGGCTGTCTCAGACAATGAATATTTATATTTTGAAGGAAAAGTAACTGATACTGATGACAACAGAATAACGGTTACAAGCGGAGGTGTATCAAGGATATTTCATCTTTCTACGGTAATAATAGATACTGAAAAGGGGAATATAGTATCTCCAAATGAAATAAGCAAAGGTGATACAATTACGGCGCTTTATACTTCTAATACACCTATGGCGCTGAGCGAGCCACCACAGATAAATCCACTTATGATAGTACTTCATGACGGAGACAACTATGTAAAGATAGATCACTTCGACAAGGATCTGCTTAGTTCAGATAAAAATCTGCAACTGGTGCTTGCTGATAATACTATAATCGAAGCTTTTAAAACAAAGCAGATAGTAAAAGCTGAAGATATAAAAAACAGAGATTTGATGGTCATATATGGAGCTACTACAAGAAGCATACCAGCTCAGACTGTGGCATCGGGAATTAAAAAGATAATTCTTCTTCCAGAACTTGAAAATAATGCTTCAGACAAAGAAACTGGAACCCCAAACTCCAACTCAGATACAGATAACAAAGGAAACAAGGCCAATGCTCATGCTAAAAATGCGATAGCAAAAGAAGCTAGAAGTATGGGATACAAAGTTAACTGGAATCCAAAATCAAAAGTTGTGGTAATGACAAAAGGATCAGAAACAATAGAAGTATATGTGGGGACTACAAGATACAAGATAAATGGGATTGAAAAAAGATCAATTGTGACAAACAACATAGTAAATGGTACGACTTACGTTGGAAATGAAATACTGGACTTGCTGAAGAAATAAACTAAAAGTGAATTATAAGTGGTTAATTATATTGAAATGTCAGGAGCGAGCAGTTACAACTGTTCGCTTTTTTTGTTGAAAATGATTGCAAAATTAATACTATTACGTTATAATTGTTTAAAATACTCAATATTTTGAAAATTGCATACAATGGCATTGCCAGAAGGAGGATTTGACATGAGGGTTTATGAGAGTGATAAAATCAGAAACGTTGCAATACTGGGACACAGTGGTTCGGGAAAGAGTAATCTTACAGAAGCAATACACTACACAGCAGGGTTGACAAACAGAATTTCAAAACCAACAGACGAGGCAAAATTTACTTCTTCAATGGGATTATTTTCAATAGAATATAAGAACAATAAATACAATTTTATTGATACTCCCGGATATTTTGATTTTGCGGGAGAACTCACTTCGGCAATGAGAGCTGTTTCGGGTGCTATAATAGTTGTAGATGGAACTACGGATTTGCAGGTAGGAACAGAAAAGTCGCTCGAGATAACAGATGAGCTCAATATACCTAAATTTATATTTGTTAACAAGATAGACAGTGACAAGGCTGATTATGAAAAAATTCTGGACCAGCTTAGAGACCGATATGGCAAAAAAGTAGCACCCTTTCACGTGCCATGGGGCAAGGCAGAAGACTTTAAGGGATTCATCAATGTAGTTGACATGTTTGCAAGAGAGTATAACGGAAAAGAATGCGTGACTGTAGAAATGCCAGATGACATGCATTTACAGGTAGATCCAATCAGAGAAATGCTTTTAGAGTCGGTTGCAGAAACTGATGAAGAACTGATGGAGAAATTCTTCAATGGAGAAGCTTTTACAAAAGAAGAGATAACAAAAGGACTTAGAATAGGAGTGCTTTCTGGAGAAATCATACCGGTACTATGTGGTTCTACGGCAAAGAATATAGGTGTACATACACTTATGGATATGGTGGTAGATTATCTTCCTACTCCAATTGATGCAGGACTTCCAAGATATTCTACGGTATCTGTAGCTCAGATATTCAAGACAATGATAGATCCTTTTCTTGGGAGAGTATCATATGCAAGAATATGTGAAGGTGACTTTAAGCAGGAAATGGAAATATTCAATGTAAATCGAAATACCAAAGAACGAATCCATAAGATGTTTACTATAGTTAATAAAGAACTTAAAGAAATTGAAACAGCGCATTGTGGGGATCTTGTAGTATTTACAAAGCTAAATGATATACTTACAGGTGAAACTCTTTCTACCAGGGATGGCTATGGTCAGCAGCCTGATATGGATTTCCCAAAACATCAGATGTTAGTGGCAATTGAGGCAGTTAACAAAAATGATGAGGATAAGATTTCTACAGGTATCCAAAGACTTAAAGAAGAAGACCCGTCATTCACATATTACAGGAACAAGGAAACAAAACAACTGGTTCTTGGAGTTCAGGGAGATATACATGTGAATGCAATAAAGGATAAATTAAAAGATAAATTTGGGGTAGAAGTGCTGATAAAAGATCTCAAGGTACCATACAGAGAAACTATAAAGGGAAATTCCGACGTACAGGGAAAACACAAGAAACAGTCAGGTGGTCACGGTCAGTATGGTGATGTAAAGATAAAATTTGCACCTTCAAGTGAAGCTTTTGAATTTACAGAAGAAATTTTTGGAGGCTCTGTTCCAAAATCATATATTCCGGCAGTAGAAAAAGGACTCAGAGACTGCCTTGAGCATGGTGTGCTAGCGGGATATCCTGTGACAAATATTAAAGCAACTCTTTATGATGGATCCTATCATGATGTAGATTCATCAGAGATGGCCTTTAAAATGGCAGCAAGTTTAGCCTTTAAAAAAGGAGTAGAAGAAGCTAAACCCGTTCTTCTTGAACCTGTGATGAAACTCTCCATAGTTATTCCTGAGGAATACATGGGAGATATAATGGGAGATATGAATAAAAAAAGAGGAAGAGTTCTGGGGATGGAACCTTTCAAAAATCATAAGCAGATAATATTTGCAGAAGCGCCACAAGCTGAAACTTTTAAATATGCAATAGATCTTAAGGCCATGACACAAGGAAGAGGATACTTTGAGATGGAATTTGTAAGATATGAAGAAGTCCCTGGGCAGATGGCAGAAAAGATAATTGCTGAAGCAAAAACTGAAAAATAATATTATGGACACTTGGCACTGAAGGTAACAAACGATTTGGAGAATATAGGAAAGATTTATAAAAAAAGGGTTATACAATTAAATTGTATAACCCTTTTTCATTTTATATCCTGGTTTCCAGAAGGGAACTAGCAACTTGAAACTATACAACCATCAAAATCCTTTTGTGGAAAAGAATTAAATGTGGTAAAATATATAAGTCTTAATTAATAATAAAACGGAGAAAATAATGAAAAAATATATAGAAAATGTTGAAAAGACCATAGAAATAGGAATGATTATCGGTAGAGCTCTGAAAAATGGAGACATTATATGCCTTGATGGTGACCTTGGTGCGGGGAAAACGCATCTCTCAAAAGGAATTGCAAAAGGCCTGGACATTGAAGAAGAAATTACAAGTCCAACATTTACCATAGTTCAGGAATATGAAGGCCGTATACCTCTTTATCATTTTGATGTATACAGGATTGCTGACAGCGAAGAGATGTACAATGTCGGATTTGAAGACTATCTTAACAAAAATGGAGCTATAATAATCGAATGGTCAGAAATTATAAGAGATATACTTCCTAATGACAGACTTGAAATAAAGCTGGTTTATGCGCCTGAAGGCGGCAGGTATTTTACTTTTAATGCATTTGGGAAAAGGCACGAAGATTTGCTGAGAGATATATCTGAGAGATTAACATAAGGAAGGAAAATATAATAATGAAAATACTTGCTATAGATACATCTTCTGCATCTCTTGGAGTAGCGCTTTGCAGCGAAAAAGCCATGCTTGCAGAATTTACTCAAAATAAAGCGCTGACCCACAGCGAAAAACTAATGCCGCTCATTGACACAATGCTGAAGAACATAGATGAGGACATAAAATTGGTAGACGCAGTCGCGTGCACTACAGGGCCTGGATCTTTTACAGGAATAAGGATAGGAGTTTCAACTGCAAATGCATTTGCCATGGCAAATGGGATACCTGTAATTGGGATTTCATCACTGGAGGCCCTTGCTCACAATTTCAAATATGCAGACCATGTTATAGTGTCGACAATGTATGCGCAAAGAGATGACTATTACAGGGGAATATACAGTTTTGAAGATGCAAAGATACGTATCATAAAATCTGAAGAGGCAATAAGCAAAGATGATATAATCATTGAGATAAGAGAAATGATGAAATCTCAAAAAAAAGTAATACTTTGTGGAGAAATGCCAGACAGGTATAGAACAGGGCTTATGGAATCTGAAGAACTAAAAAACCTTACAAAAGAACCAGGATTTCTGATTGCGGACAAAAACCTTAATTTTCTAAGGTCCTCAAATCTTTGTGAAATCGCGTTTGATATAATTACATCGGGAAAAGCTGTGGATATGCCAAGATACATTGAACCTGTCTATATAAGAAAACCACAGGCCGAGGTTCAGTATGAGGAAAAGATGGCAAAAGTAAAAGCTATGCAAAGTATGAAAGACAGAGGATGAAAAATGGAATGTAAAAAGATGGATCATGCACACGCAGAGCAGGTGTATCAGATTGAAGAACTGTCGTTTGTGACTCCCTGGGGCAGAAAATCTATAAAAACTGAGATAGATAATAAGTTAGGAAGATATATAGTAATAATGGATGGTGACAAGGTGGCGGCATATGGAGGGTTCTGGCTGGTACTTGATGAAGCAAACATAAACAATGTAGCGGTTCATCCTGATTACAGAGGAAAAAAGATATCTAAAATGTTGATGAATAAACTTATGGAAATGGCAGTCAGCGAGAATGCAAAACACATGTATCTTGAAGTAAGGTCCAGCAATTCTATAGCCCAGGGACTTTACAGAGGACTTGGTTTTAAAATGATTGGCCTTAGATCGGGTTATTATACAGACACTGATGAAGATGCCATAGTTATGATGAAGGAATTTTAATAATATGAAATCACTAAATAATGATAAGATAAAGGAAAAAGATGTAATAATCCTTGCAATAGAGAGCAGCTGCGACGAAACTGCTGCGGCGGTGATTAAAAATGGAAGAGAGATAATGTCAAATATTGTCTCAACTCAGATAGAAATCCATAAAAAATTTGGAGGAGTAGTTCCAGAAGTTGCATCGAGAAATCACGTTGTGGATATAAATCCTGTAATAGAAAATGCGCTTTTAGCTGCCAAAATAAAACTTGAAGACGTAGATGTAATTGCAGCAACATATGGCCCAGGGCTTGTGGGAGCGCTTCTTGTAGGGCTTTCAACTGCAAAAGCACTGTCTTATGCAACCGGTAAACCTTTTGTAGGAGTAAATCACATACAGGGCCATATCGCGGCGAATTATCTTGCATTTCCAGAACTGAAACCGCCTTTTATTTCCCTTATAGTTTCAGGGGGCCATACTCATATAGTAGAGGTTAAGGACTATAACGAAATAGAGATAATAGGAAAAACCAGAGATGATGCAGCCGGAGAAGCCTATGACAAGGTCGCAAGGGCAATTGGCCTCGGATATCCGGGCGGGCCCCTGGTAGATGAACTTGCAAAAGAGGGGAGTCCTAATATTGAATTTCCAAAGGCGATGTATAAAGAAGACAATTATGACTTCAGCTTTTCAGGGATAAAATCATCCGTCCTAAATTATATAAACAACAAGAAGATGAAAGGTCAAACCTATAGCAATGCCGACATTGCAGCTTCTTTTCAGCATGCGGTAGTGGATATTCTTATTCATAAAACTATAAAGGCTGTAAAAGACAGAGGCTATGACTGCGTAGTTCTAAGCGGAGGAGTTTCTGCAAATTCTGCGCTAAGAAAAAACATGGAAAAGAGATGCAAAGAAGATAAATTGGATATATATTATCCGCCTCTTGGACTTTGTACAGATAATGCGGCAATGATAGGGTCATGTGCATATTACAGGTATATAGATGGATATGTGGATGATATGTACCTAAATGCAAAGCCAAATCTGAAAATTGGCGAAAATTAGAAACAAAATCTAATAAGTATACAAGGATACTTGTATTAACTGCGAATGTTTGATAAAATAGTATGGGAAAAGTTCGAAAAAATATAAATATATAAATTGGTTTAGTATGTAAGTATTTTTATAAATGGATGTTTTAGGAGGAAAAAAATGCCAGGAATAGCAATAATAGGCTCACAGTGGGGAGACGAAGGAAAAGGTAAAATAATAGATTATCTAGCAAAAAACTCAGACCTTGTAGTTAGAGCGCAAGGCGGCAATAACGCAGGCCATACAGTGGTTGTAGGCGATCAAAAATATGCACTTCACCTAGTACCTTCAGGAATACTGAATCCGGATGCAATTAATGTAATCGGAAACGGTGTGGTAATAGATCCACAAGTACTTCTAAAAGAACTGTCAGGCTTTGAAGAAAGAGGCGTAAATACTTCAAGCCTAAAAATAAGTGACAAAGCTCACATAATAATGCCATACCATAAAATAATAGATGCATTAATGGAAGAGTCCAGAGGAAAAGAAGATATAGGAACTACTAAAAAAGGCATAGGCCCATGTTATATGGACAAGGTTGAGCGTATTGGAATAAGGATGGCAGACCTTGTTGATGAAAAGATGTTTGCAGAAAAACTCAATTTTGCACTAAGTAGAAAAAACGACATCATAACAAAGATGTATGGAAAAGAAGCACTTTCATATGAAGATATGTACAAAGAATATATCGAATACGGAAGAAAGCTTAAAAAATATGTTACAGCAACAGAATTTGTAGTAAACAAAGCGATTGCAGACAATAAAAAAGTTCTGTTTGAAGGAGCTCAAGGCGCAATGCTGGATACAGATTTTGGAACATACCCATATGTTACATCATCTCACCCTACAGTAGGAGGATTCCTTGTGGGTGCTGGAGTCAATGCCAGAGCCATAGATGAAGTCATAGGAATTACAAAGGCCTACACTACAAGAGTTGGAAAAGGACCTTTTGTAACTGAAGAAGACAATGCAACAGGAGACCTTATAAGACAAAAAGGAAAAGAATTTGGAACTACTACAGGAAGACCAAGAAGATGTGGATGGCTTGACCTGGTAGTAATTAAATATACGGCAATGCTAAACGGATATACATCAATAGCGCTTATGCTTCTTGACGTTCTTGAGGGATTTGAAGAACTTAAAATCTGTGTGGCCTATAGCCTTGATGGAAAAGAAATAACAGAGCTTCCTTCTACAAGAGAAGAACTTGAAAGAGCGATTCCTGTATACAAGACTGTAAAAGGATTTACACAAGAAGAGATAACTGAAGCAAAGACATATGAATCTCTACCTAAAGAAGCAAAAGAATATGTGCAGATAATAGAAGAGTACGTAGGAGTACCAGTAAATATTATCTCAGTTGGCCCAAGAAGAGACCAGACAATACTGAGAAAAGACTTCTTTTAATAACATCAAATTTTAAGAAATATTTTCCCTGACTTTGGAAATAATCCCGGGTCGGGGATTTCTTATATGTATTAAAGCAGAGATAGAATATAGAAGCGAGGTGAAATTATGAAAAAGGCAGTTATAATAAACGCAAGCCCAAGAAAAAATGGGAACAGTAGCCAGATATCAGAGTATATAATAAAAAAACTTGAAGGAATGGATATAACATATTTCAATCTCAGAGAAATGGAATTCACGGGCTGTATAGACTGCGGCTACTGCAGTAAAAATAGGGGTTGCGTGATAAAAGATGAATTGCAAAATATGTACAGTATATTTGACGAATCAGATATTACAATTACCATAACGCCCATATATTTTGATGGAACACCGTGGAAACTCAAAGCCATGATAGACAGGATGCAGGCCATATACAACAGCAAGTATACTCTAAAAGATTCACTTATAGACAGGTCTAAAAAAAGAAGAGGATTTGCCGTTTCTATTGCAGGGGGGCCTGAGTATGAGACTCAGTTTCAAGGAAATAAAAACGTGCTTGAATTTATGTACAAAAGTATAAATACGGAGCTTATAGAACACATAAATGTATCAGATACAGACCATGTTCCAGCATATGAAAATAAAAAAGCTATGGCAGAAATTGACATGCTTATAGATAGGATATATTAGGAAAAGAGGAAATTATGTATACAGTAAAACAGGGAAATACTTTAGAAGATGCAAAATGGAAATTTAAATCAGACCTTCATACCCACAGTATAGTAAGTGGGCACGCATATACAACGCTTATGGAGAACATAGATTTTTGCAGTAAAGAAGGCATGAAAATACTTGGATTTTCAGAGCATGGACCTCATTTCCCGGGAGGCCCTCATGAGGCATACTTTCATAATATGAGAATAATACCAAGGAAAATAAAAGATGTAACAGTTCTGCGAGGATGCGAGCTCAATATTATGAATGCAGAGGGTGACGTTGACCCGGGTTTTGAACGATTCAAAAAAGTCATGGATTACTGCATAGCAAGTCTTCATGAGCTGGTAGTTGCACCTATGAGCCTTGAAGAAAACACTCAGTCAATAATAAATGCCGTAAACAGATACAGTGAGATTATAATTTTGGGCCACATCGGGAATCCAAACTATCCTATAGATCAGGAAAAAATTGTAAAACTTGCAAAAGAAAAAGACATCATGATAGAGATAAACAACTCATCTCTTGGAAATGGGTCAAGAAAAGGAAGCAGGACTAACTGTCAAAACATTGCAGAGCTTTGTATGAAACACGAAGTAAAGATAATACTTTCAACCGATGCACATATAAACTCTGAGATAGGAAGATTTGACAGATCGATAATGCTGCTCGATGAAATTGATTTTCCAGAAAAGCTTGTTATGAACGAACCCGAAAAACTCATGAAATACCTTCATGAAAGAGGGATCGCAACTGATGTAGATTAAAAGCTGATAATGAATATAGATAAAAACTCCAAAAAAATGGTATGCAAGTTACGATTGCATACCATTTTTTTCAGTTTTATATAATAGATATTGAGAAAAAAATTATATTGACAAGGGTATGATTTAGGATTAATATGTACATATTAACAAATGCGCATATGATGATTAGAAATATGAGATTAGAAGCAGAGGTGCCTTAAATGAACAGATTAACAAACATATTCAAGCTGTTGTCTGACGAGACAAGACTTAGGATGATAATGCTACTTAACAAAGAAGCTATGTGTGTATGTGAAATAAGTGGGATACTTAATATACCACAGCCAAGAATATCGCAAAATCTTTCAAAACTAAGAGATATGGATCTCGTAAAAGATGAAAGAAAAGAAAAATTTGTGTATTATGCACTCAAAAAAAATAATATAGTATTAAATGAGATAATAAAAAATATAGAAGATGACGTGGAATCATATCCCCAGCTTTTGGAAGACAGAAAAAGAATAAGTGATAAGGATATTTATCTAAGTCAATGTGGAGTCAGCTTAAATAAATAATCTTATTAGTAAGAAGGAGATGGAATTATGATTATTTTTAAATGGATCAACAGTCAGGTCCTGAAGATGGATTGGCTTTATAATATAGTAAAGCTGCTTGTGGAGAATGTATTTGGATTAAGCCTGGCTGAAAGGCTGGGTGGAAGTATACACTTCTTTATATATGATGTAATAAAGATATTCATACTGCTTTCTGTACTGATTTTTTCTATTTCTTATATACAGAGCTTCTTTCCACCGGAAAAAACACGTAAGATACTTGGGAAATATAACGGAATCTCAGCAAATATACTTGGAGCGCTGCTTGGAACGGTAACTCCATTTTGTTCCTGTTCATCAATTCCACTTTTTATAGGTTTTACGAGCGCAGGGCTTCCTATAGGAGTTACTTTTTCTTTTCTTATATCTTCACCTCTTGTAGACCTTGCATCGGTAATACTCCTTGCGAGCATATTTAATTGGAAGATTGCCATTGCGTATGTAGTAGTGGGTCTTGTCCTTGCAGTAATTGGAGGAAGCATAATAAGCAGAGCAAAGCTTGAAGATCAGGTGGAGGATTTTGTCTTCAGTAACAAGATGATAGAAGTAGAAGAAGAGGAGCTAACTGTCAGGGATAGAATAAATTTTGGTAAAGACCAGGTAAAAGATATAGTGAAAAGAGTATGGCTCTATGTAATTATTGGAGTTGGAATAGGTGCAGCTATACACAACTGGATACCCGAAGCACTTATTGCGGCAGTACTTGGCCAGGACAAATGGTACTCAGTTTTCGTGGCAACATTTGCAGGAATACCTATGTATGCAGACATATTTGGCACGCTTCCTATTGCAGAGGCACTTGTAGGTAAGGGGGTTGGGATTGGAACTGCACTTTCTTTCATGATGGGAGTAACGGCCCTTTCACTTCCTTCTCTGATAATGTTAAAAAAAGTTGTAAAGCCTAAATTGTTGGGTGTATTCTTTGGGATAGTAACAGCAGGCATATTGGTAATAGGATTTGCTTTTAATGCTTTTGCTTATCTCTTTATCTAAAAAGGAGGAAATGAAGATGGTAATAAAAATACTTGGAACAGGATGTGCAAGCTGTAAAAAATTGGAAGAAAATGCTAAAGAAGCGGTAAAGTCACTTGGAATAGAAGCAACTGTAGAAAAAGTTGAGGAACTCCAGGAAATAATGGCATATGGAGTAATGAAAACTCCCGCTCTTGTTATTGATGAAAAAGTCAAATCTATGGGCAAGGTACTTTCAGCAGAAGATATTAAGAAATTTCTTAAATAATAAAAGGAAAAAAACAAGTAAAGGGAATGGCAGAGACTTTGGAAGATATGCCATTCCCTTTTTAAGATTCAGCATTAGTATTTTCGCTTAAGATAGAAATAACCTGCCCAGTACACAGACAGCTGAACGCACATCAAAAGGCCGGTAACTGTGCTGGCTTCATTTCTCCCCATAATCCTGAGAATTATCACTGCGACAGCCTCGAGCAGGATAGAGTAGGAAAATGTTATGCTCCTGGCTTTTTCTGCAAGGAATCTGTTTCTTTCGTCACTGTTTTCTATGTCTGTTTTTTTCGCATAGCCTTCATCTGTCCTGTACCTGTGTATCTGAACCAGTCTGAGAGCGGATATGATCACAAAACCAAGACCCATTCCGGGCCAGTAGGAATCACTTACTCCCTTCAAAAGAGATATAATGAACATGGCTGCTCCAGTTATGGCAAGCAGTATATAATAGTATTCTTTCTTTCTTATGTTATCCATCGGGTTCCTCCTCAAAAATAAAAATATCCTCAATGCTCATTGAAAAATATCTTGCAATCTTGAATGCAAGAAGTATGGAAGGATTGTATCTTCCGTTTTCAAGCGAGCTTATGGTCTGACGTGAAACGCAAAGTGCTCTGGCGAGGTCTTCCTGGTTGAGGCATCTCTCGTTTCTTATTTCTTCCAGCCTGTTTTTCAAGCATTTCACCTCCCGTGCAGGTCATATTTCAAATTAATGTAAAGTTAACTTTACATTAATGATAACAATAATTTCTGAGATTGTCAACAAAAAAGACAGGATGCAGTTTATTCAAACTGTAGCCTGTCTTTAGTACGATTTATCAATAATTTAGTGTATTTAGTTAAAGTGAAATCTTGAAAAGTTTTTTTGCAGGGGTTCTCATCAGCGCTGAATAAATTACCATTGCTATTACAAAACCAAGGAGGAACTGAATCATATTCCAAGGTACGCTCAGGGCTGAAACTGCAAAGTTTGCGTAGAGGAGTCCCCCGGCGATGTAATAGGCAAACACCATCCAAAGCCCCGCGAATGTCATTGAGATAATAATATATACAGGAATCCTTATGTTGTTTTTCTTCTTCATATATACAGCAGCTATTATCAGAAAAAGAGGAATCAGAAGGGCTCCTATCATTATTTGTGATTGAACCTCAGAAATAAATGCAGGTAGAGCATCTAAAGATCCAAGCTCAGCGCTATCAACAAGTACCTGAGGATTAGAAAGAGCCTGGGATGAAATTATGCCTCCAAGCACGAAATTGAATCCCAGCCATGAAGCTGCAGTCGCTATGCTTATACCGGCCAAGTTTCTTTTGTTTTTTCTTGCAAGTTCTATGCATAGACCCATTATTATGGCCATAACAAGTTTTATTACAAGGGTCCAGGGAGCCCAGTTTGCGTATCCTGCAAATAGGTCGGCCATCATAGAGCCAACCCCAGCTGCAAATCCGCCTCTTTTCCATCCAAGCAGTAGGACTGATATGAATATCATGCTGTCTCCAAGGTGGATGTATCCGCCAGTAAATGGAACTGGTACCATAAGAAACATCGTTGCTATTGTAACCAGTGCGGTCATAAGTCCGGTCAGTACCAGTAGACTAGTTTTATTATTTGATTCTCTTGATTTGTTCATGTTTATACCTCGTTTCTCAGTGTATGTAGATTGACAATTATGCTTATATAATATATTATACAATAAATTGTATATTAAAAAAGAGTCAGTTTTCGAAATTTCAAAGAGTACAGATTGGAGTTTTATATGAAAGAAATATTGCCAGTACTGGATTATACCAGCGAGGAACCACTTTATCAGCAATTGTATAAATATATAAAAAATGAGATTGAAACAGGAAGGCTGAGGCCCGATGAAAAACTGCCCTCTATCAGAGGAATCTCCGAGAAAACAGGTGTAAGTAAGACGACTATTCAGACAGCCTATGATCAGCTCATGATAGAAGGATATATCTATAGTAAATTA
The DNA here is from genome assembly GCF_000423525.1 of Proteocatella sphenisci DSM 23131. Taxonomy (GTDB): domain Bacteria; phylum Bacillota; class Clostridia; order Peptostreptococcales; family Filifactoraceae; genus Proteocatella; species Proteocatella sphenisci. The sequence goes on from NZ_AUID01000015.1 coordinate 52,301, forward strand.
AAATCGGGTTATTATGTAAGTCACATAATACTTGAGGAAATTTTAGAAGATGATGAAAGGGAGCATTTTTCTAACAAGCATGCGGCAGAAGAAGTGCCATCATCAGAATATCTTAAATATCATGATGACACTTCATTTGATTTTGTAAAGTGGAAGAAATGCAGCAATCACGTACTCACATATAAAACCATGGAGCTTCTCACCGATGCGGAGGCACAAGGAGAGCAAGAACTGAGGCGGGGAATAGCAAAATATGTATATCAGTCCAGAGGCGTTTACTGTAAGGCGGAAGACATAGTAGTTGGGGCAGGTGTGCAGCAGATAATGGTAATGCTGTGTGTAATTTTTAAAAAACTGGAAAAAGAATCCATAAGTTTTGAGAATCCAGGTTTTGTCCTAAGTCAGAATATATTTCGTGATTATTCTTATGACGTGACATCCATAGATATAGAAGAAAATGGCATTGATATGGATATACTTAAAAAAACAGACCCAGATATAGTTTATATAAGTCCTTCTCATCAATTTCCCACGGGTGCGGTCATGCCTATAGCAAAAAGGATGCAGGTATTGAGCTGGGCAATGGAAAATGAAAAATATATAATTGAAGATGACTATGACAGTGAGCTCAGATATACAGGAAAGCCTGTACCTGCACTCAAAGGCCTAGACAAGAATGACAGGGTCATATATGCAGGGTCGTTTTCTTCTACGCTCTTGCCTTCTATAAGAATAAGTTACATGGTCATGCCAGAGCCCATAAAAAAAAATTATATGAGTATGAAGAACAATTATGCCCAGGGGTGCTCAAAGGTGGATCAATTGACACTGAGCCGGTTCATGAAGGAAGGTTATTATCAGAAACATATAAGGAGGATAAGAAGGATATATGCTGAAAAAAGCATGCTCATGACCAGCATAATAAAGAAAAGATATGCTGATATAATGGACGTTGTAAGCAATTCGTCGGGGCTTTATATAATACTTGAGATAAAGTCTGGAAAATCTGAATTAGAAGTAGTAGAAAAGATAAATATAGCTGGTATAAAGGCAACTTCATTCAGCGATTATGTCAGAGGACTCAAAAAAATCAGGAGGCCTATGTTCATGCTCTATTTTTTTAATCTAGACATCAGCAGATTTGAAGAGATAACGGATGTCATTGCAAATATAATAAGAGAATAGTAAATGTTTAACTACGCTTGAAAACGTATTCATGAAGTGGTAGAATAAAGATAACTTAATAAATTGGAGGATAAGAAATTATGAAAATTTTAGCAATAAATCCGGGATCAACATCTACAAAAATAGGTCTCTATGAAGACAAGGACCTGCTGTTCAAAGAATCAATTGAACATTCAAGTGAGGAACTTTCCCAGTACCCAACTATAGCATCACAGTATTCTATGAGAAAGAATCACATCATGGAGACACTTTCAAAACATGGATATTCTACAGATATGCTTAGCGCTGCAGTTGGAAGAGGAGGACTCCTTCCGCCGGTTAAGTCTGGGGCTTACGAGGTAAATGATGTAATGGCAGATGTGCTTCTCAACAGACCGGTGCTTGAACACGCTTCAAATCTAGGCGGGCTCATAGCAAAAGATATAGCAGATACGGCGGGAATTCCTGCATATATATATGATTCGGTTTCAGTCGATGAACTATCTGATGTGGCAAGAGTAACAGGGCTCAAAGAAATAGTAAGAGCCAGTCAGTCTCACTGCCTAAATATGAGAGCCGCAGCCATAAAGACAGCCGAGCAGATGGGGGATACATATGCTAACATGAATCTTGTAGTGGCCCATCTTGGTGGAGGAATATCTCTTAGTGCTCATAAAGAAGGGAAGATGATAGACATAGTGTCTGATGATGAAGGCCCATTTTCGCCTGAACGCTCTGGAAGACTTCCTATAAAAAATTTCATCAATATATGTTCCAAATACGAGATAAATGATATAAAAAAAATGGTTAGAGGAAATGGCGGCCTGGTTTCGCTTCTTGATACAAACAGTGCACTTGAAGTTCAAAAAAGAATAGATGCCGGAGATGAGAGGGCAAAGCTGGTATACGAAGCTATGGCGTATCAGATTGCAAAATCAATTGGAGAGCTTGCGGTTGTACTTGACGGAGAAGTCCATGCAATTGTAATAACAGGCGGAATTGCATATTCTAAATTTATAACAGAATATATTACGAAAAAAGTAAAGTTTATAGCGCCTGTAAAATTGCTTCCGGGTGAAAATGAACTTGAGTCTCTTGCCTTTGGAGCGTACAGAGTTCTTGCCGGAGAAGAAACAGCACATATTTTTACCGAATAAGTATTTTTAAAATGTTAACATTACCATAAAAATCTGGAGGTATGAAATGGGAATAAGAATGACGGCAAAACATGCACAGTGGCCAAGAGAAAATGATCCGATTTTTGCAATCGCGGGAAGAGCAAAAGAAGCACAGAACAAGTTTGGAAAAGACAAGGTTATAGATGCGACAATTGGTGCACTTGTTGATGATGAGGGCGATCTTGTATGCATGGACAGCGTATACAGTGTACTTAAAAATCTGCCTAATGCAAAAATTGCGGCATATGCGGCGCTTGCGGGACAGCCTGACTTTTTAAAGGCAGTAGAAAAAGCGTGTTTTGGGGAATTTAGACCAGATGCCCACATAAGGACAATTGCCACGCCAGGAGGAACAGGTGCTGTAAAGCATGCGGTGTGGACTTATACGAATCCTGGAGATAAAATCCTTGTTTCGGACTGGTTTTGGTCGGCATACTCTACTATAGCTGGAGATGTAGGAAGAAGTCTTACCCACCACAAACTTTTCAATGAAAAAAACGAGTTTAATATAGAATCATTCAAAGAAAATTTTGATGCACTTGCAGATGAACAAAATATGGTACTTACAATAATAAACTCCCCTGCACAAAATCCCACGGGATACAGTCTTTCGGATGAAGAGTGGGATAAGGTTCTCGATGTTATGAAAAATAAGGCCAAGGACAGTGAAAAAAGACTGATACTTTTTGTGGATACTGCCTATATAGATTTTGCAGGTCAAGGCATGGAAAGAAGAGAGTTCTTTAAAAAATTCTCTGGACTTCCTGAAAATATTCTTATTGTTGTTGGGTACAGTATGTCAAAAGGGTATACAATGTATGGACTCAGATCAGGAGCGGCGATAGGAATATCATCCAATGAAGATGTAGCAGAAGATTTTTATTACGCATGTCTTCACGCAGGTAGAGCCAACTGGTCAAATGGCACCAGGTGCGCCATGGAAGTTATGTCTGAGATAGAAAATAATCCAGATAAACTGGAGGCATACTCCGAGGAACTCCTTAAGTATAAAAACATGCTAAGATCAAGAGCAGCAGCTTTTGTAAAAGCTTCGGAGGAAATTGGACTGGAAATACTTCCGTACAGAGACGGGTTCTTTACATCTATACCGCATAAAGACCCAAAGGCAGTAGTAGAAAAACTTACGCAGTATAATGTGTTTGCTGTACCCCTTGAAATGGGAGTAAGATTTGCAGTATGTGCAGTATCTGAAGAAAACTGTGCAAAGGCTCCGGCTATAATAAAGAAGGCAATAGATGAACTAAAATAGAATTTTATTAACTTAATTTATTTGTTTGATGGAGGAGAATATGAAAAAAAGAATCAGCAGATTACTAACTTCAGTAATGGTAATTACCAGTATTTTTACTTATCCTGGATTTGCTCAGGAAAAGGAGACACTTACAATCATTCATACAAACGACACACATGCAAATGTTTCAGACGATGGAAAAGCGGTAATAGGATTTGCAAAACTGGATTCTTATGTTGAAAACCTCAGAAAATCTGAAGACGTACTTTTGGTAGATGCAGGCGATATGTTTCAGGGTTTGCCTTTTGCCAATCTTGAAAAAGGTAACAGCGTAATACCAGTTGTTAACCTTGTAGGCTATGATGCGATGGTTCCTGGAAATCATGAATTTGATTTTGGGGCAGACAACCTTATGGAAATCTACAAAAAGATTAATTTCCCGATGGTTTCAGCAAACGTATACAAGGGTGGAACACAAGTTTTTCCTTCATATGTAGTCAAAAATGTTGGCGATCTTAAGGTTGGAATATTTGGAATTACAACTCCAGAAACTTTATTCAAGACTCATCCAAATAATATCAAAGGATATGAATTTGCTGACATGATAGCAAATGCTTCAAAATCAGTTAAGGACCTTAAAGAAAAAGAAAATGTTGATGTGGTTATAATGCTTGCTCACCTCGGACTTTATGAGGGAGATTATACATCTGACAAGGTGGCAGAAGCTGTTGATGGAATAGATTTGATAATAGACGGTCACAGCCACACGGCACTTCCTGAAGGCCTTATGGTTGGGGATACACTTATAGCGAGTGCAAACACGGCACTTAAAAACGTGGGAAAAGTAGAGATTACCTTAGATAATAATAAAGTTACAGATAAGAAGGCAAGTCTTCTTGCTTATTCTGATTTTGCAGCTGTGGAGCCAAAAGCTGAAATTCTTGCGGCAATAGCAAATGTATCAACAGCTCAAGATGCCGTACTTTCAAAGGTTGTAGGAAAGACCTCTGCAAAACTTAACGGAGAAAGAACCGCGGCAAGAACCGGTGAGACAAATCTTGGACAGCTTGCTACAAATGCTATGATAGATCTTACGGGAGCAGACGTTGCAATTACTAACGGTGGAGGAATCAGAGCCTCTATTGAAACTGGGGATATAACTATGAAAGACCTTGTTACAGTGTTCCCATTTGGAAATACTGTGATGGTAAAAGAAATAAAGGGAAGCGACCTTGCAGCAGCACTTGCTCATGGAGCAGGGGATTACCCGGTTGAAAAAGGAGCATTCCCTCACGTTGCGGGAGTAACATTCACACTTAATGCAGGCGCCGAGCCGGCAAACAGAATAACGGATGTAAAAGTAAATGGTCAGCTACTTGATATGAACAAGACTTATTCAGTAGTTACAAATGACTTTATGGCAGCAGGTGGAGATGGTTATGAAATGTTCAAGCCTTACCCTGTTGCAAAAGAATACAATACGCTCATGGATACGCTTCTTGCTTACATCGCGCAAGAGGGTGAAGTAAATGGTGAATTCGAGACTAGAATGAACGTTAATAATATTGGAGAGTTAAGATACTTTGCTGAAGCTCGTGGATTCAAAGTTGTATTTGATGCTAAGACAAAAGCAGTTAATCTTATGAAAACCGATGCAGAAACAGGAGCGGGATCAAAGATACAGCTTAAGGTAAATGAAAAAGCTTATACTGCTGTAGATTCAGACAGCAATATAGCATCAGAATTTATGTATGTCCCTGCAATAAAAGCTGGGAAAACATGGGTAGATATAAAAGAACTTAACAATGTGATAGAAGCGCTTAACAAGGCTGCATAAATTAATTGAAGGCCCGGGAAAGTTAATTTCCGGGCCTTTCTCTTATATTCAAAGGAGGAAAAATTTATGAAAAAATATGGAAAAATTATTGCTTCTTTTTTAGCTGCGATGCTCGTAATGTCTGGGTGCAATGCACTTCCCCAACCAAATGAACCTGATGCTGAAAAGCCTCCAGAACCCATAGAACTTAAACTTGAACTTGAAAATTTCATCCAGTCTGAAGAAAACACCATGTATTATTACGAGGGAAGAGGAAACGAATATGCACGCTATATTTCGTGGGTGGATTATAAGACTGATGACGCAATTCAGCTAAGAGTAAACAATGGAGGAACTGAAACGGCAAGCGTTTACAGGATAGACGGAGACAAACTGATAAAATCATTCACTCAGGCTGAGACATACCACAGAGAAGACATGACCTTAAGAGAGAATAATTCTCAGGAAGTTCTGCTTATGGAGCCTCTTGAAGAAGGAACATCGTGGACACTTGAAGACGGGTCAAAGAGGATGATTACAGGCGTGGATGCGAAGGTGCAAACTCCATCGGGGGACTACACGGCAATAGAAGTAGTCACCGAGTATGCGGATTCTAAAACTATGGATTACTATGTAAGCGGGATTGGACTTGTAAAATCAGTATTTGAATCAAATGGAGAACAAGTTATATCGGCTCTTGAAAATATAGAAAAAGATAAAAAGATTACTCAGGATGTAAGTCTGTATTATCCTGATGAAGAAGAAAAGCTCCAGAAAACAGATGTAAAGCTGGAATTTGCTACAAATGACAGTGCAGAAAAAGTTTTGACACAAGCTTTCAAAAGTAATGTTCCTGAAAATGCAGTAGGCGTTATAGGAGAAAATGCGCAGATAAACAGTCTGTATTTTGAACAGGAGACCTCAACTGCAAGAATAGATTTAAGTAAGGAGTTTGTTACAGAAATGAATGCGGGCTCATACTATGAGTCGCTTATACTGCAGTGCCTTGCAAATACACTTAGAAGTTATGCAACGAGTGAAAAAATGTCTTTAACAATTGATGGCGGGGTATATGAATCTGGACACATAGTACTTGAAAAAGAAGACTATATCTTTGCGGAAGCCGAATAAGAAATATTTAAATAGGTATTGATATATAAAGAAAGAAGCTAATTCACAATTTATGAATCGGCTTCTTTCTTTTGGGTGTACTATTTAGGGACAGCAGGGTAAATCTGGAAAACTATGTTATTACTCCGCTGTTCATAAGTTCCACAAAATGTTTTGCAACCCTTGGAGAACGGCCACTTCGCCTTATGGCAAATGCTTCTGCCTTAACGGATAGCTGATCATGAGAAACGTTAAGTCCAAGTTTTTCAGCAAGTTCGAATACTATGCTCAGGTATTCTTCTTTGTTCGGCCTTGAAAAAGTTATGGTAAGTCCAAATCTGTCGCTCAGGGAAGATATTTCTTCCATGGTCTCGCTGAAATGAAGATCATCTCCATCTCTTTCGGAAAAGGACTCTTTTACAAAATGCCTTCTGTTGCTGGTTGCATAAATGGTAATATTATCAGATTTTGATGATACTGAGCCCTCCAGGATGGCTTTAAGTGAAGAAAAGTCATCGTCATCTTTACTGAATGAAAGATCATCAATAAAAAGTATGAATTTAAGAGGGTTGGTAGAAAGGGTATCCATCAGTTTTGGAATCCTTGAATACTGTGATTTCTTGATTTCAATAAGCCTCAGTCCCTGATCAAACATGTCATTTGCCAGAGCTTTAACCGTAGCCGACTTTCCAGTTCCAGCGTCTCCGTACAAAAGTATGTTGGCAGCTCTGTTTCCATTGATAAGAGCCTTTGTATTGTCTATTACCTGTCTTCTTTGAGCTCGATAACCCATAAGGTCAGAAAGTGAAGTCTTGTCAGGTTTTTGAACTGGAATAAGGGTTTCGTCTTCAAGCATGAATGTACTGTGTTTTGCAAATTTTCCAAAGCCTTTCTGGTGAATCTGGGAAATTCTTTCCAGATAAAGCTTTTCAAAATCATGCTCAGTCACAGTATATTCCAAAAGAAAGCCTTCGTATCCAATTTTCTGCTTAAGCGTAGTGCTCTGCAAAAGAGAAAGCTGGCTTAGGGTGTCAAGTTCTTTTGCAAGACATTCTTTAAGAGAAGCTGGGACTTCTCTTTTTAGAGATAAAGACTTGCTGTAGACGTTCTGGTCATCAAGTATAAGGTTTATTATATGGTCGCTGAGGTTTCCGCCACTTTTTTCATAAAGCTCTCCGACAAATTCACTGTAGTACTTGAGTGCTATTGCCTGATTGTTAAGGTCCAGTTTATCTTGGTATTCACTTAGGGTACATAGATGTTCCATGAGTAAGTTCAGCTTATTCAAAGCTTCATCTTGGGGTAAACTGCTAAATATCACGAGTGTCTGAACTTTTTTGTAAAGTTTTGCAAGATCTTTCATTATATCATTACCGCTCCTGTGTTTGCTGAGCCCGCGAGTCTGGAATATCTTGCCAGCCAACCTTTTGTTACAACAGGTTCTTTGGGTTTGAAAGTACTTCTTCTAAGGTTCAGTTCTTCGTCTGAAACTTTTACATTTATCCTGTTTGCAGGGATGTCAATCTCTATGAGGTCATTTTCTTTTATGAGAGCTATATTTCCGCCTTCAGCAGCTTCTGGGGATACGTGCCCTATAGAAGCTCCTCTTGAGGCACCACTGAACCTTCCGTCTGTAACAAGTGCAACTTCTTTGTCAAGTTTCATGCCTGCCAGAGCAGAAGTAGGGTTTAGCATTTCTCTCATGCCAGGTCCACCTTTTGGACCTTCGTATCTTATTACTACAACGTCTCCTGAGTTTATGCCACCCTTGTAGATTACCTCTATAGCTTCTTCTTCGCTGTCAAAAACCCTTGCTGGTCCTGTGTGACGCATCATTTGAGGTGCTACGGCAGATCTTTTTACGACGCAGCCATCCTTTGCAATGTTGCCCCAAAGTATTGCGATTCCACCATTTTCACTGTATGGATTATCGATAGGCCTTATTATATCTGGTCTTTTATTAAATGCGCCTTTGAGATTCTCGCCAAGCGTAGTTCCAGTTGCTGTGATTACATCTAAATTAAGGAATCCTTTTTTTGCCAATTCACTGTATAGAGCACTTATTCCTCCGGCTTCATTTAAGTCTTGTATATGTGCCTCTCCTGCAGGTGCAAGGTGGCAAAGATTTGGAACCAGGTTGCTGATCTCGTTTATAAGCTCGAGATCCAGTTTTACCTCAGCCTCATGAGCTATTGCAAGAAGGTGAAGTACACTGTTTGTGGAGCACCCAAGCGCCATTTCTGCGCAGAGTGCATTTCTAAATGACTCTGGAGTGAGGATGTCTCTTGGCTTTATATCTTTTTCAATAAGCTCCATTATTTTCATTCCGCTCTTTTTCGCAAGCTGAATTCTCTGACTGTAAACGGCTGGAATAGTTCCGTTTCCTGGAAGGGCAAGTCCGATGGCTTCTGAAAGGCAGTTCATACTGTTTGCCGTATACATTCCAGAACATGAACCACATCCAGGGCAGGAATTGTTTTCAAACTCCGCCAGTTCTGCATCGTCTATGAGATTTGCCTTTTTTGCTCCGGCTGCTTCAAACAAGACAGAAAGACTTACTTCTCTTTCCCCAACTTTACCGGCAAGCATTGGTCCACCGCTTGCAACTATTGCAGGGATGTTTATTCTTGCCGCTCCCATGATCATTCCAGGGACAATTTTGTCACAGTTTGGAACCAGTACCAGTGCATCAAAACAGTGTGCATTAGCCATTGTCTCAACTGAATCTGCTATGAGTTCTCTTGAGGCAAGGGAATATCTCATGCCATCGTGTCCCATTGCGATTCCGTCACATACTCCTATTGCAGGAACCATGATTGGGGTTCCGCCCGCCATCCTGATTCCGGCCTTTACTGCCTCTGCGATCTTGTCGAGATGTATGTGCCCTGGTACTATTTCACTGTGAGCAGAGACAACGCCGACAAGTGGTCTCGAAAGCTCTTCTTCAGTATAACCCATAGCATAGAAAAGGGAACGGTTAGGGGCTCTTTCTACCCCTTTTGTAACCTGATGACTTCTTAACTCCATAATTGCCTCCTATTTTTTTAACCAGCTCATCATTTTTCTTAACTGTGCGCCCACAGCTTCAAGTGGATGTGCAGCTTCAACTCTTCTTGTAGCAAGGAATTTAGCTCTTCTTCCGGCTTGGTTTTCAGCTACCCACTCGCTCGCGAATTCTCCTCTTTGTATTTCAGAAAGGATTTTTTTCATTTCTTTTCTTGTATCTTCTGTTATTATTCTTCTTCCGGTTCTGTAGTCTCCATATTCAGCTGTGTCTGATATTGAATATCTCATCATCGCAAATCCACCGTCATTTATAAGGTCAACTATAAGCTTCATTTCGTGGATACATTCAAAGTAAGCCATCTCTGGAGAATACCCAGCTTCTACAAGAGTGTCAAATCCAGCTTTCATAAGCTCTGTAACCCCACCGCAAAGTACAGCCTGCTCTCCGAATAAGTCGGTCTCAGTTTCTTCTTTGAATGTTGTTTCAAGTATTCCAGCTCTGCCAGCTCCGATTCCTGCAGCATATGCCATCGCAAGATCTTTGGCTTTTCCTGAATAATCCTGATGGATAGCTATAAGTGAAGGTACTCCTTTTCCTTCCTGATATTGAGTTCTTACTGTATGGCCAGGTCCTTTTGGAGCCACCATTACAACGTCAACATTTGTTGGTGGAGTAATCTGAAGGAAATGTATATTAAATCCGTGTGCAAACATAAGGCAAGCTCCATCGTTAAGGTTTGGAGCTATTTCACTGTAATATACATCGGCTTGTCTCTCGTCTGGAAGAAGAATCATAACCAGTTGAGCCTGCTTTACAGCATCGGCAACTTCTGCAACCTTAAGACCCTGAGCTTCAGCTTTCTCACGGCTTGGAGAGTCTTTTCTTAGTCCTACCACTACATCTATGCCGCTTTCTTTAAGGTTTAGAGCATGTGCATGGCCCTGTGATCCATATCCTATAACAGCTACAGTTTTTCCATTAAGTAAATCTAAATTACAATCTTTCTCATAATACATTTTTATCATTTTCTTATCCTCCATTAAATTTTATATAGCTTAATTAAATTGTATACAGTGTAATTAAAGTGTGTCTTTTAGATCTGTAGAGCTTGTAAGACTTCCTCTTTCCATGCCGGTAACACCCGTTCGGCATGATTCAATTACCTGGTAGTTACCCATTACATTAATGAATGCATCTATTTTACTTTCCTTGCCTGTAAGTTCAAGAATTAATGAATCTAAGTTCAAATCGAGTATTCTTGCTCCAAATATTTCGGCTATTTCTTTAACATCTGTAACTTGTCCCTGGTTTAATTTTATCTTAAGAAGAAGAAGTTCTCTAAAAAGAGAAGTTTCCTCTTCAAGAATAAATGTTTTCCTCACTTCTTCAAGTTTTTCTGTCTGCTTTATAAGGGCTTCAACGGAATCTCTTTCTGCAAGCACTGAAAATGTCACTCTGGATATGTCATCTTCAGTGGTTGTAGAAGTAGTAATAGAATTTATGTTAAATCCTTTTTTGCAAAACAGACTGGAAATCCTTGCAAGTACTCCTGGGTGATCATAAACTATCATTACCAGTACATATTTTTTCATATTTTAAACCTCCTTTTTACGTAAGTGTTTTTATGCAAGCATTACATCATCTATTGATTTGCCAGCAGGGATCATAGGATATACAGACTCGTCTTTGTCTATTACGCAATCTATCAACGTAGGGCCATTTTTATTTTGAAGGGCCAGCTCAAGCGCTTTTTCAAATTCAGCTATATTTTCAGCTCTATATCCTCTCCCGCCAAAAGCCTCAGCGATTTTTACAAAATCTGTCTTTCTTTCAAGGGAAGTGCATGAATATCTTTGTTCATAGAATTTTGTCTGCCATTGTCTTACCATTCCAAGAACGGAATTATTTAAGATTATAGTTATTACCGGGAGCTCATAACTTACAGTAGTACATAACTCATTAAGGTTCATATGAAAGCTCCCGTCTCCAGTTATATGAATAACGCGGCTGTCAGGATTTCCTATCTGAGCTCCTATTGCGGCTCCGTATCCGTAACCCATGGTACCAAGGCCTCCGGATGTTAGAAATGATCTTGCTTTTGTTCTTCCACAGTACTGCGAAGCCCACATCTGATGCTGGCCAACGTCAGTGGCAATTATGGTGTTCAAATCTGTTACCTTTTCAAGTACTGCAAACAATTGGTGGGGTTTTATAACTTTATCTGAATCTTCTGGCTTGTAGTCAAGCTCATCCTGCCATTTAGCAATCTGATTCATCCACTGTTCATCATCAGATGGATTAACAAGAGGGAGAAGATTATTAAGGATATCGTGCATGTTTCCTACTATGCCTATGTCCACCAGTACATTTTTATTGAGTTCGCTTGGATCGATATCAATTTGTATTATTTTAGCTCCATCTGCAAATTTGCTGACGTCTGTGGCAACGCGATCAGAAAAACGAGCGCCTATAGCAATAAGTAAATCACAGTTTTTGACTGCAAGGCCAGCCGAAACTGTACCATGCATACCTATAATTCCAAGTTCTAGAGGATCGTTGTAACTTAGGACCCCAGTACCCATTATGGTGTGACAAGAAGGAATGAAGGCCTTATGAACTAAATTATAAAGAAGCTCAGATGCGTCTGCAGATACAACTCCACCGCCATAATAGACTACTGGTTTTTGAGCATTATTGATAAGCGCTGCAGCTTCATGGATCTGATCCATAGTGTAAAGGTTTTTCGTGTGAGCAACTTCTCTTTCTTTTGATGTAAATTCACATGTATCAGCGGTTATATCTTTAGGAATGTCTACAAGAACAGGACCGGGCCGGCCGGATTGAGCTATACGAAAAGCATCTCTCAGGTTGTCTGCGAGTTTTTCTATATTTCTCACAGAAAAGCTATGCTTTGTTATAGGGAATGATATCCCTTCTGTATAGACTTCTTGAAAACTGTCTTTTCCAATGAGATTACATGATACGTTACCAGTTATAACTACCATTGGGATAGAATCCATATATGCAGTTGCAATTCCGGTGACCGCATTAGTGGCTCCTGGTCCTGAAGTTACAAGAACTACTCCAGTTTTACCTGTAGATCTTGCATATCCATCTGCAGCATGAGTGGCTCCTTGTTCATGTGCAGTTGTGACGTGTCTTAGCTTGTCCTGGTATTTGTATAATTCATCATATATATTGAGGACTGTTCCTCCCGGGTATCCAAAAATTGTGTCTGTACCCTGTTCTAATAGTACTTCTGCTATTATCTGTGATCCTGTTAATTGCATTTAATGACCTCCTTTTTAAAAAAAATGTATTCAAGAAATATTCTGATAATTACTTAAGGGTATAAAAAAACCTCTGTCTCTAATCCTTCACAAATATTGTGTTGGATAAATAAAGAGACAGAGGAAAATTCTCTGCGGTACCACTCTTTTTGTTGCACTAAGCAACCTCTCAGGCATCAGTCAATGCCGTGCACGCTAATGGGTGCAAACCAGTCTCGCTTATTTTAAAAGTATTTCAGCGGACAACTCATGGAGGATATTCATATAGAAAGGCTCACTGTTTTTCATCATTTCAACAGCTCTCTGTAGAGACAAATCAATATTACTGGTTCCATTCATCGTTTTTAAATTTGGATTTATTAACAGTATAATTCTTTTTGAAAAAAAGTCAACACATTTTTCTGTATTTTTCGAATATTGCAATTACAAGAAAGATAAGAAAACGTTTATCATATTGAATGCAGGAATTATTTTGTTTTAATTTTTTTTTTAGAGGGTATATTAAAAATATGGATTAGTATATATGAATATGATAATGTGTTCGATTTTTTTAGAAATCAGGAGGAAACAACATGGAATTTATGAATGCTTTAAAAAATAGAAGGTCTCATTATGATATAGGAAGAGCTGTAAAAATATCAGAGGATAAAATAACAGAAATAGTAAAAGAAGCTGTAAAGCACACCCCTTCTGCATTTAACTCACAAAGTGCAAGGATAGTGGTACTTTTTGGAAAACATCATGACAGATTATGGGATATTACTATGGAAAAACTCAGAAAAGTAGTAGCTCCAGAAAAATTTGAACCCACAGAAGTTAAGATAAATTCTTTTAAGGCGGGATTTGGAACCGTGCTTTTCTTTGATGACAGCACTACCACAGATGGACTAAAGGCAAAATTTCCATTATACAGTGAAAATTTTGGAATATGGGCCCAGCAGGCAAATGGAATGGTCCAGCACTCTGTATGGGTAGCTCTTGGACAGGAAGGCCTTGGAGCATCGCTGCAGCATTATAATGAACTGATTGAAGATGCAGTAAAACAAGAGTGGACTCTGGACAAGGGCTGGAAACTGAGTGCGCAGATGCCTTTTGGAAATATAGTATCTCATCCAGGGGACAAAGAATTTATGGATTTAGAAGAAAGAGTTTTTGTGTTTGAAAAATAAAAGTACATTTTTATTGAAAATCTTTGAAAATTATGTATAATATTCTTAATACATCAACTCAACTGACTCATATTCTAAAAGGGGTATGAGTCTTTAAATTTTTGAGGAAAGCAAGGGTCAATAATGATAGAAGACATACTAAGTCACAACAGAAAATTTGTAGAGGAAAAAGGATATGACAAGTTTATCACTAACAAATATCCAGATAAGAAGATAGCAGTTTTGTCTTGTATGGATACAAGACTTACAGCGCTTTTGCCAGAAGCACTTGGAATAAAAAATGGAGATGCAAAGATGATTAAAAATGCTGGTGGAGCTATAGCGCATCCCTTTGGAAGTGTAGTTAGAAGTCTCATAGTTGCCATATATGACCTTGGAGTAGAAGAAATAATGGTAATAGGCCATACAGACTGTGGTACCCAGCATATGGACAGTGCAAAACTTATTGGAAAAATGAAAGAAAGAGGAGTATCTGAAGAAACTCTAAACCTGATTGATTATTGCGGTATAGATTTTGAGTCATGGTTAAGTGGATTTGAGTGTGTTGAGGATTCTGTAAAGGCCAGTCTAAAGACGCTTAAGGAGCATCCCCTAATTCCAGATAGTATAAGTATAAGAGGATTTGTTATTGATTCCACCACTGGAGAACTTACGGAAACGGAGTAAGTAAATAGATAGAAAATTTTGGTTGTAAAAATTCTATATTAATGATAAAATAAAATTGTATGAGGTGAGGCTAAAACTAAATAGACTATTGACAAAAGTCACTAAACTTATATAAAATATAGAGGGTAATTATGCTCACGTGGCTCAGTCGGCAGAGCGTCGCCTTGGTAAGGCGGAGGTCGGCGGTTCGAATCCGCTCGTGAGCTCCAAAAATTAATAAAACTTACTTATCGATTTTTTTGAGGAGGAATAAAACAATGGCTAAGGCTAAATTCGAAAGAAATAAACCACACGTTAACGTTGGAACAATAGGACACGTTGACCACGGTAAAACAACACTTACAGCAGCAATCACAAAAACACTTCATGAAAGATATGGTTTTGGATCAGCAGTAGACTTTGACAAAATAGATAAAGCACCAGAAGAAAGAGAAAGAGGAATCACAATATCAACATCACACGTTGAGTACGAGACTCCAAACAGACACTACGCACACGTTGACTGCCCAGGCCATGCTGACTACGTAAAGAACATGATCACAGGAGCAGCACAAATGGACGGAGCTATCCTTGTATGTTCAGCAGCAGACGGTCCAATGCCTCAAACTAGAGAGCATATCCTTCTTTCAAGACAGGTTGGAGTACCATACATCGTAGTATTCCTTAACAAATGTGATATGGTAGACGACGAAGAGCTTCTTGAGCTTGTAGAAATGGAAGTAAGAGAACTTCTTAGTGACTATGATTATCCAGGAGATGATACTCCAATAATAAGAGGATCAGCACTTAAAGCTCTTGAAGATCCAACGGGTCCATGGGGAGATAAAATTATCGAATTGTTTGATGCAATCGACACATTTATCCCAGAGCCAGTAAGAGCAATAGACAAGCCATTCCTTATGCCAGTTGAGGACGTATTCTCAATCTCAGGTAGAGGAACAGTTGCAACAGGAAGAGTTGAAAGAGGAATCCTTAAAGTATCTGACGAAGTAGAAGTAGTTGGACTTACAGAAGTTCCAAGAAAAGTAATAGTAACAGGAGTAGAGATGTTCAGAAAGCTTCTTGATCAGGCGCAAGCAGGAGACAATATAGGAGCACTTCTTAGAGGAGTAGCAAGAGACGAGATTGAAAGAGGACAGGTAATGGCGAAGCCAGG
>NZ_AUID01000016.1 GCF_000423525.1 Proteocatella sphenisci DSM 23131
CCTCCAATACATTTATTAGGGTATAGACTGGATCGTCAGCAGGTAAACCTATTGTGTAAAGATTAAAATTAATAACCTGTTGTCCTTTTTCAAAAAATTGGTTATAATATTGTTTCATGGGCAGTTATATTATAAAATATAACGGGAAAAGATGGCAATATATTTTGTCATTTTTTTTTGCATTAAAAAAAGCGAACTAGTCGCTTTTTTCTTTGGGGGCTATTTACCGACAGCCCCTTTTAATATTTATGCTACATTGTCATATTCAATATTAATATTATCAATATTAGTTTTTATTACCTCTCTTAAATCAACCAATTCTGGATATCCGTAAAAAAAGTTTATTTTTTGACTCGTCACTGAATTATCGTCGGGTTTATCATTCATAACAAAAGAAATGAAGGTCTCGCAAATATCTTCAGCTGTATCAGTCGCGGCATAAGAGGTTACAAAATCCGATTTATGTCTCAAATAGAACAAATATCGGTCTACCGTATTTTGATTTTCAAATCTTAACAAATCCCAAAAACTCATGCTGAACAAATTAAGATAAGAATCCAGTTTTGTAACTACTTCGTAGTCGTAATATGTGTATATATTAGGTTCTTGAGAATATGATACCTGAGTTTCATTAAGTGTTACATAGTGGAAATATTCGTGTATTACTGTCTCATAAAATAATTCTTTATCTGAAGTATCATCTGGATCTACAGAAATGCTCCATCTGCTTCCAATTGAGTCATTTGTTATTACATAACCCAAATTATTCATTTCTCCATCTGAAGTAATCATTAAATTATCAAAACCATTGAAATATTCATAAGGTATTATTGATAGGATTTCATTCCATATATCTGGATATTTTTCTTTTATCCGATGATCTTTTGTACTTAGAGTGACATGAGGAATTTCTTCATAATTAAGATTTCCTTCATCAATCGTGTATACTGCGAGCAAATTCTCGCTCCCACCTAATATATGACGAATAAGCTGTTCTGAGTTCAGTTTATTGTATTTAACTAATATGACCTTTACTTCTTCTACTATTTTTTCTACCTCATTATCACTTATAGTGTAGTCTCTCTCATATTTTTCACAAAGTACATACAGCCTTTCGTAATCAACTGTCGTAATTACAGTTTTAAGATTCTCTAAAACATAATTAGTATAATTCATATTAATAAAAGTGTTGTCATAATTACCGTCAAAATAATATTTAACAGTGTACTCATCCAATTTTTTTATAAGTTCTTTCATGGCCTGTACCTCTTTAGATGAAGGTTTTCCTTTTTGAATATCAATCCTGTCTTCATAGAGAGATTTCCAATTCTTTACGAGCATAGATATTTTTTGTTTTTCAAAGCTGTTGATTTTATTCTCCAGCTCTCCCATGAATATAGTAGCTGCTTCACTATTACTGTATTGTCTCAGAGGCTTTACTAGAGCATGGGAAAAGCTTGTAAGCGAAACTATTAGAATCATTGTCAGGCTTAAAATTTTCTTATTTATAGAATTCATAGCTTCTCCTTTACTTGGCTTTAAAAGTAATTATCTTGAATTTATAATAACATTGATATCGTCAAGTTACAACTTACTTTTACCATTCTTGCGGGCACCTTAAACAAGTTTTTATGATAATGTAAGATTACTATGCCTTATTTAGTGGTATATATCTGATGAATAGTTTTAATAATATTTCTAATCAATCATTAGTCAGAGAGAGGAGTGTCTTATATGCCAAAAGTATTTCCAAATAATAAAAGATGGGAAAGAGGAGGAAGACTCAACCAAAAAAGACAGGTAGAAATGAGTGAGGATGAGAAATCACTTGTCGCAAAATGTGATGGCATAAAACAACAACACCCTTGTAACAATCCTGTTTTTCGCTGTTCTGAGTGTGGAAATTATGGTTGCTCTCAGGAAGTAGCAGACAAATGTACTAAGCAAGGCTTTAAGAATGACAAATGCCTGCATTGCGGTTCAGTCGATACACAGATTCCCGTTATGAAAGATGATCTTGAAAAATTTGTGGCTGAGTGGGAAAATGAAATATAGTGATAAAAAATCTCTCTTTTAAAGTCAAAAGAGAGATTTTTGTTGTAAAATATTAAATTTTTTTAAAACCATTTTTTCTTCTTAAAAAATGCTATGCACATTAAAAATACTGACAAACTAACCATAATAACGAATTGATATCCATTGTGCCAGTTAAATTCAGGCATTTTCAAGTTCATACCATACCAGCCCACAATAAGAGTCAAAGGGAGAAAAATAGATGTTACGACCGTGAAAGTTCTCATGATAACATTTTGTTCAATGTCTACCTGGGCCTGATATGCTTCTCTTACCTGTGATACATAATCCTGAATATGCAAAACAGACAAAAAAAGCCTGTCTATTCTATTATCAAGCACTTTAAAATACCTCATGTGCGATTGTGAAATAAGATCATTATCATTTTCAAGCAGCTCTTCAAAAATACTGTTAAGCTGCTCATAGTATCTTTTTAATAAAGACAAGCTCCTTCTAAATGAAACAATCTCTCTTGCTAAGTCTATTTTGGTGTTTCTTAATAAATCGTCTTCAAATTTAAAAATCTGATCTTCTATATTTTCAAGGTTATCCATATCAAATTTTAAAAGTTCAATAAAAAAAGATGATAAAATCTTTTCTGAGCTGATATGTTCTTTAACTTTTAAATCAAGCATTTCTTTGGCCATATCATCTCTGCATATAAATATAATGTTATTTTCGGTGAAATAGATTATTATCCTGCAAGTTTCCTGGCTTGGATCAAAAACGTTGTGCCAGTCAAAAGCTATTAAGTCAAATCCCTCTAAACACTCAAGCCTTTCTACCGTGTTTGATTCTATTTTATCATAAGCCTGCTTTTCAATCATTTGGCTAACCTTGAAAAGCTCATCAATTTTAATAACCTTAAACATTTTTTATACCTCTACACCATTTTTCACAAGTTTCACTGCGTTTTCTACACCCAACTTTTTCCGAGTTACATTCTGGACATATAAAATGATCATCTTCTTGTTTTACTTCATATATTTTTCCGCAATTACCACACTTTAGCTCACAGTTTCTTGTGGTATAATGACCCCCACCTATCTTTATGGCTTTTCCTTGTGTAAGAGCTATTGCTATTACTTTTCTTGCATTATCAATTACATTTTGAAATGTTTGTCTTGAAATATGCATTTTTTCTGCGCACTCTTCTTGATTAAGGCCTTCAATATCCTTTAATCTAATTGCTTCTAGCTCTTCTATTTTCAGATTCACTTCCTCTATTTCACATTTAGGCTTATTCAAAGGCACAAAATATGTGTCCTTTGGAAAAAATTCTACTCTTCTAAACTTTGTTGGTCTGGGCACAATTATCCTCCTGTTATTTCTCTTTTATTCAATCCCGTGTCTTTTTAATCAAATCATATGAAACTATATATATACTACCATATTTATCAAATTATAGTATATTCAAAATTATTTTTTTATTTTTTCAAGTGACAATATTCATTTGTTTATTGATGCTGCAAGTATGGTATAACTATACAAAGCGTTAATTTTATATACGCTTAAAAACTGATATTTATTTCTTAAATTATTAAGGAGGATTAAAAATGAGCATGTTTTGTTATCAATGCCAGGAAACAGCCAAAGGTACAGGTTGTGAAGTAAGAGGAGTATGTGGCAAAAACGAGGAAGTTGCAAAGCTCCAGGATTTACTTATTTATGTAAGCAAAGGTATATCTGAAATAGTTTTAAAAGGAAATATCGATATCAATTCAATACCTGAAGTAAACCATGAAGTTCTAAACAATCTCTTCATGACAATAACAAATGCCAATTTTGATGAGCAAGCTATAGAAAATCAGATCAACCGTGTGATATCTTTAAGAAATGACTTGAGAGCAAAAGTTTCAGTTTCCGAACTTGGTGATGCTTCTAATTTTGATGTTGGTGATAGGGCCTCTATGCTCGAAAAAGCATCAACTGTTGGAGTTTTGTCAACAGATAATGAAGATGTCCGTTCACTTAGAGAAATGATTATATACGGTCTTAAGGGAATGGCTGCCTATACACACCACGCTCTTAACGCAGGAAAAGAAAATCTCGAAATAAATGCTTTTATTTATGAAGCCCTTGCTTCTACACTTGATGATTCACTTACTGCAGATGACCTGGTTGCTCTTACTCTTAAAACTGGCCAGTTTGGAGTTTCTGCAATGGCTCTTCTTGACGAAGCAAATACTTCTAAATACGGAAACCCCGAAATCACAAATGTAAATATTGGAGTAGGTAAAAATCCGGCAATACTTATATCTGGTCACGACCTTACAGATCTTGAGCAACTACTTGAGCAGACAAAGGGAACTGGAGTAGACGTGTATACTCACAGTGAGATGCTTCCAGCTCATTACTATCCAGCATTTAAAAAATATGACAACTTTGTTGGAAACTATGGCGGTTCATGGTGGAGACAAGTTACAGAATTTGAAACTTTCAATGGGCCGGTTCTCTTTACCACTAACTGTATAGTTCCTCCGAGAAAAGAAGAAATCAGAGACCGAATATTCACTACAGGAACAGCTGGTTATCCAGGAAGCATGCATATTAATGTTGAAGAAAATGGCAAAAAAGATTTTTCAGCTATAATAGAAATGGCAAAGAAATGTCCAGCTCCAACTGAAATAGAAACTGGTTCAATTGTAGGCGGATTTGCTCATAACCAGGTGTTTGCACTTGCAGACAAAGTAGTAGATGCTGTTAAAACTGGAGCTATAAAGAAATTCTTTGTTATGGCCGGATGTGACGGGAGAATGAAGTCAAGAGAGTACTACACTGAGTTTGCAGAAAAACTACCAAAAGATACAGTGATTCTTACAGCAGGGTGTGCTAAATATCGTTATAACAAGCTTAACCTTGGAGATATTGGAGGAATTCCAAGAGTGCTTGATGCAGGACAGTGTAATGACTCATATTCACTTGCTGTAATCGCACTTAAACTCAAAGAGATATTTGGGCTTGAAGACATAAACGACCTGCCAATAGCATATAATATAGCATGGTATGAGCAAAAAGCAGTTATTGTACTTCTGGCACTTCTTTCTCTTGGAGTGAAAAATATACACCTTGGACCAACACTTCCAGGTTTCCTTTCTCCAAATGTTGCGAAAGTACTTGTAGAAAAATTTGGAATAGCTGGAATAGGTACACCAGAAGACGATATAAATTTATTCCTGTCTTAAAATATAACCATAAAAAAAGCTGTATGTTTTTATACGGCTTTTTTTATACACTATAGTATCTCTATTTTCCTGGATCTGTCTTCTTTTTGTTTCTTAGGTATAGTAAGATTCAAAACTCCATTGTCGAGTTTTGCCACAATACCGTTCTCAAGAGCATCAGCTAAATAAATGCTTCTGTTAAGTGAACTATGCTTTCTCTCACGATGGATATAATTCTTCTTTATTTCTTCACTGGATTCATCTTTTTCAATTGAAATCTGAAGTCGTCCTCTATCTATCTTAACTTCTATTTCTTCTTTACTTATGCCAGGAAGTTCAGCTTCTACAACATAGTCATCGTCATTTTCCTGCACATCTATTCTGAAAGTTTCTGCAAGAAGATTCTTTTTTCCCCATAGTCCGTCATCAAAAAAATCCCCCAACATATTGTCGAAATTATTAAAGTCTGACATCAAAACATCTTGCTTTCTTCTGTTCATTGGAACTAGACCTAACATAATAACCTCCTTTCATTTCAAAAAAACTTCATAATATCATTTTACCCCTATTTATTCAATTTAATCAAATGCGTTTTACCTGCGAATCGATTTAATGAAATAAAAAAAGCAGAATGACTTAACATTCTACTTTTTTGAATATATTATATAATTATTTTTGTTCTCCAAAGAATAGATTTATATCGTCTTCTACTGTTCCTATTCCAGCTATTCCAAAGTTTTCTACAAGTACTTTTGTAACATTTGGTGAAAGGAATGCAGGTAGTGTAGGTCCAAGATGGATATCCTTAACTCCAAGAGAAAGAAGTGCCAGTAGTACAATAACTGCTTTTTGCTCATACCAGGCAATATTATATACTATTGGAAGATCATTAATATCTTCAAGTCCAAATACCTCTTTGAGTTTAAGTGCGATTACAGCAAGTGAATATGAGTCATTACACTGCCCTGCATCAAGTACTCTTGGGATTCCACCAATGTCTCCAAGGTTAAGCTTGTTGTATTTATACTTTGCACATCCTGCCGTAAGAATTACTGCATCCTTTGGCAATGCTTCTGCAAAATCTGTATAGTAGTTTCTTGATTTAGCTCTTCCGTCACATCCGGCCATAACAACAAATTTCTTTATTGCTCCAGTTTTAACAGCATCTACTACTTTGTCTGCAAGTGCAATTACCTGAGCATGTGCAAATCCGCCAACTATTGAACCTGTTTCTATTTCAATTGGTGAATCGCATTTCTTTGCCATTTCTATTATAGCTGAAAAATCTTTTTCTTCTCCTATGCTGCCTGGTATATGTGCACAACCAGGGAATCCTGATGCACCTGTAGTGAAAATACGCTCTTTGTAACTATCTTTTGGAGCTACTATACAGTTTGTTGTCATAAGGATAGGTCCATTAAATGATTCAAACTCTTCTTTTTGTTTCCACCATGCATTTCCATAGTTTCCAACAAAATTGTCATATTTTTTAAATTCTGGATAATAATGAGCTGGAAGCATCTCACTGTGAGTATATACGTCTACGCCAGTTCCTTTTGTCTGCTCAAGAAGCATTTCAAGGTCTCTTAAGTCATGTCCTGAAACAAGTATTCCTGGTTTTTTACCTACTCCAATATTTACACTTGTTACTTCCGGATTACCATATGTCGAAGTGTTTGCACCGTCAAGCATTGCCATACCAGAAACTCCATATTTACCAGTTTCAAGAGTAAGCGCCACAAGCTCATCCACTGACAAAGTATCATCTAATGTAGCTGCAAGAGCTCTTTGAAGGAAAGCGTCTACTTCTTCATTATCTTCTTTAAGAACATTTGCATGTTTTGAATATGCTGAAAGTCCTTTTAATCCATAAGTTATTAATTCTCTTAGTGAGCGAATATCTTCATTTTCTGTTGATAAAACTCCCACAATTCTTGATTTTGAATCCCAGTCGCTCTTGTCAGCATTCCATGTTGCTGCTTCAGAAAGACCTGATTTGTCATCAAGCATATTAAGTAATTCAGCTCTTGCGTCTAAAGTTTCTTGTATTTTAGCTACTATTGCTTCGTCATCAAAGTTTGCATTAGTAATTGTTGTAAACAGATTTAATGTAATAATATGGTTTGCATCCTTAGACACAGGTTTTCCTTCTTTACGAAGTCTTGTAGTGATTTCAGATATCCCTTTACTTACCCAAACTAGTAAATCTTGCATTGCTGCTACCTGAGGATTTTTACCACATACCCCTAATCTTGTACATCCCGTAGATCCTGCCGTCTCTTGACACTGATAACAAAACATTAAATTTTCCATTATTTTTTCTCCTTTAGATTTATTGAATTTATTTTTACAATCTTGTTAATATAGTTTTTAACAAACTTATCTTCTAATACATAATATCATTTATAAAAAAATAAAACCGTAACATTGGTTACGATTTTATTTTTTATAATAATTTTTTAATTGAATTATTTATAATTAATGTTTTATTTAATATTTCATCTAATATTTTATGCCTTTCCAATAAATTGGAGAACTCACTTCTGCTTTTTCAGATAATACTACATCTTTCAATGCCCACTTTTTATATTCTTCAAA
The DNA here is from genome assembly GCF_000423525.1 of Proteocatella sphenisci DSM 23131. Classification (GTDB taxonomy): domain Bacteria; phylum Bacillota; class Clostridia; order Peptostreptococcales; family Filifactoraceae; genus Proteocatella; species Proteocatella sphenisci. The sequence goes on from NZ_AUID01000016.1 coordinate 7,836, forward strand.
TCCAGTACGATCTATTATATATCCAATATGCTCTTTTCCTCCTGGAGCATCTTTTTCAATATATTCAGTTACATAGCCGTAAGTGTTTAATATTATTTTTGTAATGCTCTCTTCATCAGCCCACTTTATAAAATCTTCACCAAGTCTGGGATTCTTTTTACCGGTCCTTCCCATTAAAGTGAATCTGTAATATTTTTCCTCACTTCTTGTCCATGCTGAATTTGGACAACTAAGTATGCATTCTCCACATCCTATGCATTTTGATTCATTTCGGCGAGGTCTGAAATTTACAGTCTCTAAGGCTTCTACTGATTTTTTCTTACATACTTTAACGCATGCACCGCAACTTACACACCTGTCAGCATTAAACTGTGGCTCTGTCATACCCATTATACCAAAATCATGCATACGCACCTTTGCACAGTCATTAGGACATCCAGTAAGGGCAATTTTAAAATGCAGGTCATTTGGGAAAATAACTTTTTCAATTCTTTGAGCAAAAGCCGACGTATCATAACAACCGTAAGGACATACTCTATTTCCTATACAAGCTGTTACATTCCTGGTTCCCGCTGCAGGGTATCCCGTGCCTTCTTCAATTTGATTTATATCAAGACCTTCAATCACAGGCTGCAACAACTCATTTACCCTGTCTATATCTTCAAATTTTATCCCAGGTAACTCAAATCCCTGTCTGCTTGTGATATGAACCGTACCATTTCCATAAGTCTGAGCAATATTTTGAATTACTGAAAGAAACTCTGCATTCAAATGTCCACCAGGGACTCTTATTCTTGATGCAGTTATTCCTCTTTGCTTGGTTATCCTAAATGCATTCTTTTTCAGTTTTTTAGTATTTATATCCATATCCATCATCCTTTTCTAATCAATCAAAGTCTTTCCCTTTGTGTAATTGAATACGGGACCTTCAAGGCATACATAAACATCTCCAATTTTACAGTGTCCGCATTTCCCTAAGCCACAGCACATTTTTCTTTCCTGAGAAATCCATATATTTTCTTCTTTGAATCCATAATCAATCAAACCTTGCGCGGAAAATCTCATCATTGCTGGCGGACCTACAACAATTGCATTGGCCGTTTCTAAATCTTTTATTTCAAGTTTTGGTATATATTGTGTTACCAGTCCCACCTGACAAGCGCTGTTGTCATCTGCACAATCCACAGTCAATATGACATTCATATTCTTTTTCCAGCTTCCAAAATCTTCCAGAAATAAAATATCATTTGGGGTTTTAAATCCTGCAATGAAAGTCATTCCATTTGTCTGATCTATATTTTTACTGAAATAATCTACCACACCTCTTACTGGGGACACACCTGTTCCTCCTGCTACTACAACAAGTTCTTTACCTTTATACAAGTTTACATCAAATCCATTACCATAAGGCCCTCTAATGAAAAAATGCTGCCCTTCATAAAGTTCAAATACTTCATTAGTAACTTTTCCTACTTTTCTTATCGTGAGATCTACTGTCCCATCACCTATTCCACTTACTGAAATCGGGGCTTCTCCATACTTTGGTATGGACACCTCAAAAAATTGTCCTGGCTTTACTTCTCCTTCGTATTTCATTCTAAAAGTATATTCTATATCTGTATGTTTTATTATCTCTATTATTTCAGAAGCGAAAGGCAAATAATTATTTTCCATTTTCACTTACCTCCTTCATGGCCATTTCCAGTTTATTTATTGTATTTGAAAAAGATATATATTCAGGGCAGACATCATCACATCTTCCACATCCTGTACACATGTGATATCCATTTCTTTGTTTGTAATCAAGTACCTTATGAAGGACTTTAAACCTCATCCTTTGTCCATTTTTCTGACGGTAACTTCCTCCACCTGCAACATCTGTGAATCCATCAACCATGCATGAAGCCCATACTCTTCTTCTTTCTCCTGCTTTCCCATTATCTGTGTAGAATATATCTTGCATAGTAAAGCAAGTACAGGTTGGACATACAAAGTTACACCTTCCACAATCTATGCAACGGGTGTTATACTCATTCCACATAGTGCTTTTAGAAACTTCGATGCTTAAATTTTCTGGTATATTAACTCTGACTACATTTTCAATTACATAATCTGGTTCTACATCCATCTCTTGATTTGAGTTTGATTTAAACAAATTGTCCCACTTGTCATCCTTGCAATCAACATAATATTCATCGTTTCTTTTATCTATACTAAAACTATAATTTTCCGACTTGTTAGTATTCATATCCACGCAAAAACAGTTCTCAAAAGACTCTTTACAACCTATTAGTACAAACTCGACTTTATCTCTTAGCCTTTTGTAATAGAAATCTTCAGGTCCGTTCGCAAGATACATAGCATCTAATCTTTTCAATGAGTGAAGATCGCAGCTTCTCAAAAAAACAATAGTTTTTTTCTTTTCTTCATCAGCATTTTTTATATCTTTTTCTGTAAAATAAAATATAGTTTCTGAAACAGGAAATATTATTTCTTTAAAAGAAAACTGAGATTTTTTGTCAAATACTATCTCATCTACATTGGATATTTCGCCGTAAAGTATGACATCAGTGTCCGAAAAATGACCTGTCCCTTCAAAAATTTTGGGAGCAAATAACCTATATCCATTTTTTAACTCACTAAATACAGTATTTATTTCAGATTTAACAAATTTAAAACCCATTCCTATACCTCTTTCTTTTTGGATATCATATAATAAGGAACAGCTACAAATAATATTCCTCCTGCCATATTTCCCAAAGACACAGTCAAAATATTATACATGTATCCCGAAAAACTTATCGCAGAATCAAAGGGTGCCAGTAATGATATTGTGAGCAAAGTCATATTCGCAATACTGTGTTCATAACCAGACGTTATAAATGCATAAAGGCACCAAAATATCATTATAAGTTTTCCACTTTCACTTTTACATTTAAAACTGCACCATACCGCAAGGCATACTAGAATATTACAAAGCAAACCTCTTAAAAACAATTGTACAAATGGTATACTCATCTTTACAGCAGAAGTTGACGCTATAAAGTCTCCTGCAGGTCCACTTGCAAATCCAGCAGCATAAAATATTAGTGCTATCAATATCGAACCTAACCAGTTTCCTATGTAACAGACTGTCCAGAGTTTGAAAACCTGTGTCCAGCTTATATTTCCGGTCATTGCCCCGGCAGTTAAAACAAGATTGTTCCCTGTGAAAAGTTCAGATCCTGCCATTATAACGAGACTCAGTGCAATTCCAAATGAAACTCCCATTACAATTTTGGCATAGGGCTGACCTGAAAGTAATCCACCAACGTTGAATATCAAAATAATACCCAGACCTACATAAATACCAGCAAGCAATGATGCAACAAAATAACCTTTGGGATTTCTTTTAAAAAAATCACATTTTACTTTTGCCGCACTTACTATTGAAGAAAATTCTTCAGAAAACATAAATACCTCCTTGTTTAATGTTTATCAAGATTATAACAATCAAAACATAATACCGTTGTGATAAATATCACGATTCGTTGAAATATTTAAGCAAAAGTTCTCTGTCTTTAATTATAAACCGGTTCTTACGAATTATTATAAGAGAATTGTCACTTAATATTTTAAGATATCTGGATACAGTTTCTCTTTTGGAACCAACCAAATCAGCAAGATAAGTTATGGTCAGATCAAAATCAATCATTATTCCGTCTTCACAAACTTTTCCATGATCAATAGATAATTTCCATAGCTTTGCAGCTATTTGTTTATCAAGCCTTACTGTACTTGAAGTATTTTTAATCTGATGATAAAGGCGCCTTATCTTAAGTGCCATAGAATCCATTACTTCTTTTGAAAGTTTGAAATCCATTTCCATAGCATTCATAAATGCCACTTTAGAAATGCACAAAATTTTACTATCAGTAAGTATTTCACAGTTTATAGACGCGTATATATCTTGAAGCATTACCTCATTGAGAAATGATCCATTACCATATACAAATATCACTTTTTTTTCATGTTTATTGTTTAGTTTGTACAAGCCTGCTTTTCCAGATACGATAAAATAAAAATTTTCAACTTCCTCTCTGTCAAAGAAAATATGTTCATTTTTTTTATAGTTTCTGATGCTCGCAGAAGGCTCCAACAAATTGAGCGTTGTTTCATTTATGTCCTTTAATATATCTATTCTTAATAGACATTTTCTCGTATTATCCATATGTACCCTCTTTTTAATTAATTCTTAATATAAGTTTTGTTTTATAAAAATAGCTTTAATTCATAAAAGTGAATTAAAGCTATTTTTATATATAGTTATTCGTTTATATTGCTGTTAAGTGCTATAATTTCATTTTTTTGGTCATTTGTTAATAGTTTGTCCGTTACATAAGCTATAATAAATATACCCATAATACTCAATATCAATCTTACTGACATAAATTTTATTCCCATGCTTGCCGCTTCAAATGTTAACAATGGAATCTTTGTTGTTGACCATGCTCCCACAAATATTAAAACGTTAAATAAACTACTTCCTTTTTTAATCATTAATGCTGCTACGGGAAAGGAAGCATATAGCGGTCCAGCTGCTGCACTCCCTAAAAGAAATGATATTAACATCCCTTTAATTCCCGATCCTTTACCTGTAAATCTTATCATAGTGCTTCTATCAACCCACACATCAAGCAGACCAAGAAGAACGAATATTGGCGGTATAACGGAAATCATCTCTTTAATATTACTCTTTGTAATCGTAAAAATCTTTATACCTTTTTCTGGGCTTATAATATATATGAAGACAGCCACAGCTAATAACAAAATTGAAGATTTATATCTTTTAAGTGTTTTTATCATAAAATAACTCCTATCACAACCGCAACTATAATTGAAAACCCAAAAGCCGAAATATTACGTATAATCGTTGCCTTTTTACCAAAAGTCTTAATTTCCATTGGGATAGTTACAATTCCTACCATCATTAACGTTGATACAAAAGCGGCTATTTGCATATATCCTGCTCCATTTTTCAATAAAGCAGAAGCAAGCGGAAAAGCAATAAATCCAGGTATTAAAGTAATTGATCCCAAAATTGCGGCTGTTAAAGTTCCAAACCAACCTGAATTTGACCCTATAATTCCAGATATGTTTTCTGGAGTCAGATAGGCTAATGCAAATCCAATTATAAGCAATATAGATAAAAATTGAGGCAATATGTTTTCAAATGATTTCCATGCCTTTTTCAAGGCTATCTTAGTTTTCTTTTTATCTTTATAAAAAGAAATCCCAAGGCCTCCTGCAGCTATGACATACAATACTAGTGTAAATGACATAATGTCTCCTTAAGTTAAAATTTAATGGTTACCGCATATATAAAAATAAATCCATGCTTTAATTCTAATATTACACTATTTCGATTCTTAATTCAGTAACAAAGTTACACTTTGATTGTATATAAAAAGGACTGAATGACGGATTAGGTATTCAGCCCCACAAATTACAAATTTAAATTATGAATTACTCTTTATATGTGCTGCAACTTTTACATCTTCTCTTGAGATGTGGTTAAAAAACCATCCAGATATAAGATTGTTTATCCTTCCAACCAAAGCTACGTTAGGTCCTTGAGACTCTAAATCTGAAACAATATTTTTTACTTCCTGTACAAAAAATTCATGTAATTTCTTGTGATTGTTATAGTCAGGATATTTGCTCTTAATTTGAAGTCTTTCTTCATCTCCAAAATGTTTGTTTGTATAGTCTAATAAAAACTTTCCTGTTCTACTTATTTCTTCACGTCCTTTTCCTTCAGAACACGCTACAAGAAGTGTATTAGCTGATTCAATAAGCTCTTTGTGCTGACCATCAATAGTGCCATTGCCTGTAAGTAGGCTGTCTTTCCATTTAAATGCCATTTCGTTATCTCCTCTGATTAAATTATTTTATTGTAATTTTTTGTAAATATATTAACTATTTTTTATATGTGTTGCAACTTTTATATCTTCACGTGATATGTGATCAAATACCCACCCCGATATAAGGTTGTTTATTTTACCTACCAAAACTACTGTCGGTCCCTGAGATTCTAGATCTGAAACAAGATTATTAACCTCTTTAACTAGTATCTCATGAAGTTTCTTGTGATTATCATAGTCAGGATATTTACTTTTTAACTGCAGTCTTTCCTCATCACCGAAATGTTTTTTTGTATAACCCAAAAGAAATTTTCCCGTTCTTACAATTTCTTCTCTACCTTTACCTTGAGAACATGCTTCAAGGAGCTCATTCGCTGCGTTAACAAGTTCTTTATGCTGAGAATCAATAGTTGTATTTCCAGTAGTTAAACTGTCTTTCCATTTGAATGCCATTCCTACCTCCATTTATATGAATTACCTTATTAATAACTATTATCAATACTATCACTACTTTACACTTTTATCAACCCATTTAAATCAATTATTTTTGGATTTTAATAAAATATATATAATATTAAAAATTAATAAGGCTATACAAAACAATACAGTATAGATTATTCCCTGGTATTCGCTATAGAATCCAGATGATGAGGTGTGCCTTACATATATGCCAAAATAAGACCAGATCAATACTAATCCATATTCAATATTCCTGAATTTCAATAGCACAAGCGAACCAATAATCGTACCAATTATGAGAACTAAATTTGTCCATATTACATCAGAAATGCCAAAACCACTCCATCCTATACTCACAAGAAACACTGTTATGTTAGCTATCGTAGCCACTGTAATCCACCCAAAGTATATGCCAAACGGAATTCGAATAAAAAATTTTTGTTTAGAATTTAAATTTCTTTTACTGATTTCCTTATTTATATAGTAAAGTGATATCAGTATTACTATCATAAACACAACTGATACTCCAATATAATTGTAATGCCACGAAATTATCCATCCAGCATTTGCAATAGATGAAATTGAAAATGGTAGCGCAACTTTATTTACTAATCTAATATTTACTTTTTCACTGAATTTCTTTAAAAATTCAAATTCATATAAGAGATGTAAAGCAAGCAATAAATATATGATTCCCCAAATTGAGAAGGTAAAACCCGCAGGCGTAAATAAATTTTTGTAAGCATCAGAAACCTCTGATGTCTTTACACCATTAATTGGAATTGAATTGGCCAAAAAATTTACCGCTATCATAATAATGTAACTTACAGTAGTTGTTATTTTTATTTTTAAATATTTGTTTTTATAATTGGACACTCTCATTCCCTCCCTTAATAAAAGAAAAACGCATTAAGGACTATATAAATCCAAATGCATTTTCTATTTACATTTTATTTTTTACAGTATAACATTTCAATGTGAGGTATAGAATCTTCTATGTATTCTTCCGATTCAACTTCAAACCCCAGTCTATTATAGAAATCCTTAAGATAAAGCTGAGCAGATATCCTTATTTTAGTTTCATTCATATTGTGTTCTATAAAATCAATAGCGCTTTTCATAAGAGTATTTGCAAGGTCATTTCCTCTATATTCAGAATCTACCATTACTCTTCCAATAGAAATTTCTTTAAAAGAAATGCCCTTATCTAGTATCCTAAGATAAGCTGCCACTTTGTCATCATCAATCATATACATGTGATATGCATTATAATCTTTTTTATCAAGGTCTTGATAAAAACACTCCTGCTCTATTACAAATACCGCTTCTCTTGCTCTTAGAATTTCATATAATTCTTTAATATCCAAATCTTTAAATCGTTTTATTATAATTTCCATAATTTATTTGCCAAAACTCTATTATATTGACAGTTTTGACATACTCCCTTCTTTTTTAATGGCATATCGCTGGGGCAAGACATATTTATATTTATATTTATATCTATACCAAGTTCTAGTCATTTAATACCCAAATGCATAACTATTATAGTCAATTACAAGAATATTCTATAGTTTAGTTTATTTTAACAAGGGTATATAACTTAAAATTGAGTTTAAGAAAAGGAGGGTAATATGAAATTAAAAGGTAAGATAGCCGTAGTAACCGGTGCAAGTTCAGGAATGGGTAAAGAAATTGCTTATATTTTTGCTAAAGAGGGGGCTATTGTTTATGCTGCAGCGAGAAGAATCGAAAAACTCGAAGAACTTGCTGAAAAAGCAAAAGATTTTGAAGGAAAAATTATTCCCTGTAGTTCCGATCTTATAAATCAAGAAGATGCCGAAAATTTAATCGAATATGCCTATACGAATTCGGGAAGACTCGATATATTGGTAAACAATGCTGGAATGATGGATGATTTCAGCGCAGTGGGTGATGTAAAAGACGATATGCTTAACAAAATTTTCGACTTGAATGTATTTGCAAATTTTTATACAAGTAGAAAAGCAGTAAATATATTTCTTAAAGAAGGAAAAGGAAACATAATAAATATTGCCTCTCTAAGTGGTTTATATGGCGCCAGAGCTGGTGCAGTTTATACTGCTGCAAAACATGCACTGGTTGGGTTAACCAAAAATACAGGTTTTATGTATGCAAAACAAAACATAAGATGTAATGCAATCTGCCCAGGGGGTGTTGAAACAGACATAGGCTCTGGAGAATATATGAAGCACATTAATGAGGATGCCATGAATATAATAATGACAGGCATGGGAGGAAATCCGAGAAATGGAAATACTCCCGAAATAGCTGAAATAGCCCTATTTCTTGCCTCAGATGAATCAAGTCTGATAAATGGTCAATGCATAGTTTCTGACGCAGGATGGTCAGCTTATTAAAACAATTAGAAAAGATGGCATATATTTTGTCATCTTTTTTGACTTTTTTTAGCATTAAAAAAAGCGAACTAGTCGCTTTTTTCTTTGGAACTATTTATCGGTATTCCATTCATCCAAAGCTTTCATCACAGTATCGTAAGTTTGACTCGATATTTCAGGCAAATTACCACCAAACATCTTTTCAGCTGCTTTAAACCCATCTTTTATAGCGTTTTTTATTAAATCAATTTTAGATGAATCTCCTCCAGTTATACTCTTTGCAAAATCAATTATCCTCTCGCTGGTCTTTTTAACTCCCCAGAATCCATCTTCTGCTATATCTGCCTGCGCTTTTAAAGAGGTTACCTTGTCTATTTTTATTTCCTTATCGTCTTCATTAAAAAGCTTCCCATCTCTAAATACCAAAGATGAAGCATTAAACTTAAATCCTTGTTTTTCAACAAGGTCTCTTACCATATTCTTGATATTTGATTTTTGTTCTTCCACACTCATTTTTAAAGCATTAATATCTATTTTGTCTTTGTCTTTGTCTTTTTCTACGACATTTTTCTTGCTGATATTTTTCGTGGGTTCATTTCTTTGTATATTTCTTATTGCATTAACATGTATATCATTCATAAAAAATCCTCCTTCGTTGCTAGTGTCTAATTATACCTTACTCCGTATTTATATATACCCATAAACAGAATTTTTATATATAAAAAAGCACTTTATTATATATAAAACGAGCTGAAGAAATATCTACAGCTCGTAAGTCTTATTGTTTATTTAGATAATGCTCTTCCTATATGTTTTATAAAGTCTTGTGTATTAGTAACAATTGAAGTCGCTGTCAAGGTCCCTCTGTCTGCGAGTTTGTTTACAGCAAACTCTTGAATATCGACTGTATACATATAAACGGGCCTTATAATACCCTCAAATTCATTATAAGACGGCGTCATATTTCCTGTAGCTATAGTAAACAGTGCTGTTGAAACCATTATTATTGTAGATGTTTTTCTTGCATGAACTCTCATAGCATCTTGCGCGTCTCTTACATCATTATACGTCCCAGGAAGAGTAAACCTGTCTCTTATTGTTCCCGAAAGTACAAATGGCACAGAGCATTCAACACAGGCTTTAATTATTCCATCTTTTGCCTTACCTGTCTTTATGAAGTCTTCTACTGAACCTGCATCTCTCACCATGTTTATAGTTTCATAATAATTCCCCATAGTGGTTTGTTCTTTAACAAAAACTTCTTGTCCCCAAACGGTGTCACAGACAGCACATTCAAGATCAAATGCTGCAAGGCTGGTTCCACAAAGTATAGCATCCACATAACCATCTCTTATGAGTTTTTCAAGTGCTGCCCTCGTTCCACGATCCAGACTTATTGCTGACCCAAGAACCCAAGTCACATAACCGTTGTTCTTCTTTTCATTTCTGAGTATTTCATATAATTTATCATAATCTACGGAAAATGCTGTTTCTCTTGATCTTCCACATCTAAATGCAAATGTATCTGAACATTTAAGGCTGGCATTAAATCCGTGCGCATACATATATATGCCTTCACTTCCGTCTTCTTTTCTTCCAATTGCGACCTTGTCACCTTTTTTCAGATTTCTTAATTCAACTATTTTCAAGCTCTCTTTTCCTAATTCATCGTTTACAACGCATGCAGAGTCCATCCTGCTCTGTGTTGCAAGTATCCATTTTCCATTAACTTTGAAATATTCAGGAAAAACTGAAAGAGCGTGATAATTTTCAGGCGAAACCCCTTCTTTGTCAACTTCAACTAATTTAACATCTGGTGCGTTAACAAAAATTTCCAGGTTAAAATCTGGTGCATTATATTTTGGTATATCGAATTTCATATTTCAACTCCTGCTTTTTATAAAAAGTGGATTTTGCTTTTTAATTTATTTAATAAGTCCTCTTTGAACATTTACAACAAAATCCTGAACATTTGTAACGACTGGTTTTACCGCTATATACTCTCTTGCTGCCATTACTTTATTAACCACATTCTCAGTTACATCTACACTGTACATAAATACCGGCACGATACTTCCATCTTCTTTAACCCTGTAACTCGAAGCCAACTCTGCCGCCGATACAGAATGTAACATTGTTGCAAGGCCTATTATAAGAGTTGCTTTGTCTGTCTGTTCTTTCATGGCATTAAGTCCTTGTGGTATGTTAGTGTATACTTCTGGAAGAGGGCCATCGTCTCGTATAGATCCAACAAGTACATAGGGAATATCCAGTTTATCTATAGTTTTGATAAATCCATCTTTTACATTTCCTTCTTTAATAAAATCTCTTATCGATCCCGAACGTCTTACTTCGTTTAATAAATCAAGATGGTTGTAGTGCCCCATAGGCATTGATTCTTGGGTGTATATATTTTGGCCAAGCGCGGTATCTATATAACCTGCCTCAAGATCATGAGTGGCCATTGCATTTCCTGCTAAAAGTCCTTGAACATACCCATTTTCAGCAAGCTCTGATAGGCCTATTCTAGTATAATAATCAAATACCACAGACGGTCCCAGAACCCAGAGTATGTGTCCTCCATTTTCTTTTTCATGTCGCATTAGTTCTATAAGATAGTCATAGTCACCTGTAAAAGAGCTTTCAACAAATCTTATCGGCTCCGAAGCTACACTTTGGTCAAAACCTTCTCTATGAATATAGATTCCATTTTCAACAATAGCTTCTTTTCCTAAAACAACTCTTTCTCCAATTATTAAATCATTAAGCTCTTTTATCACTATTTCATTCCCCTGTACAACAGCAACACAATTTTGTGAATTACGCTTTGGAATTTTCCAGGAATTATTATAATTATAGTAGGTCGGCATATGGCTGGTAAGGTAAAAGCCCGATGGAGCCACTCCATTTTTTGTAACTTCTCCAAATTTTATTTCATTGGAATCTTGAAAGATCTTAGAATTAAAATCCGGCGGTGTAAATTTGGGTAATACAAAAGACATTAGTCTCCTCCTCAATAATTCAATTTATAAATATAAATAAACATTTTTTTAGAAATCTTCTGAAAAGTTGGTTATTTATATAACATCTCGTTTTGTGTATCTATTGGAATTTCAACATTTATAAGCTACAATTATCACATATTTTCGTTGAATATAGTTATTATTATAACATTTTTTATCAAAAATATCTACTCCAAAATTAAAAGTTGTTTAATTAGTTTTAAAAATTCAACAAATACAAACAAATTTTAAAAAAAGACAGGCAGAATTACTCCCACCCAATCTTTTATCCTAATTTATCTCCATTTTTAACAATTCTCTCCGGTTCGATTAATACAACACCTTTTTCTGAATACACTCCAAGTACCAAAACTTCTGATATAAAGTCCGCTACCTGCCTTGAAGGAAAATTCACAACTCCAAAAACCTGTTTTCCCAAAAGATCTTCTATATTGTAACAATCTGTTATCTGGGCACTGGATTGTTTTATTCCAATTTCTTCACCAAAATCCACCCAGAGCTTATATGCAGGTTTACGGGCTTTTTTAAAAATTTCAGCCTTAACAATTTCACCTGCTCTTATATCTATTTTTGAAAAATCATCTAATGTTGCCATTTCTCCTCCAGTCTTTTACAAATAATCTTATTATGTTTACATTATATTACAAAATCAAAAAAAACGATACTACCATAAACTGGTAATATCGTTTTTTTGATTTTATATATATGTTATTGCCTGGTTTATTATTTTTTGTGAAGCTAAAGACTTGCTATGGTATTTAACATTGTCTATAACTAGACAGGTTACAATAGAATTTAGAGTCAAATGCTGTCCTGTTATTTTACTTAACAGCTTAAGCAATTCTTTTTCGTCACTCGAATCAGATTCAAGTCCATTCATCAGCCAGTTTAATTCATCTTTGTTAAATACATTTTCCACGGTATCTTTTATGGTTTCCACATATTCTCCAGATGCATAAATTTTCTTTTGTTCTCCAAGATGTAAGGTACTTCCTTCTTCGAAATTTTTAGGTTCCCATCCATTTGTAAAATAATTAACTTTTTTTGCCTTGTTCCTTTTGATATTATTGTACCAACCTCTGTTGGTTGGACTAATTCCTATTAATGCTTCAGTTCTCATAATTTCTCTCCTCCTGACACAATTTTATATTTTTGTATAAATGATTATATTTAAAACAGCCCTCCTTTGTTCATTCTAATATTCATTATAGTATATATATTTTTAATAATCAACCTTTTTCAGAATATTTATAATTTTATTTGAAAATATAAACATTTTATACAAAAAAACTAACTTGCTTCTTCAGAACTAGATATTATTTCAGTATTTATATTGTTTTTATATTTTAATTCGTCTACTTCATACTCCTTTAATACTGCAAATACTACAGGACTCAGTGCAATTAACCCTATAAGGTTTGGTAAAGCCATAAGACCATTGAAGAGATCTGACAGTCCCCACACTATTTCCAGTGGTATTATCGCTCCTACAAATACAAGCCCTATCCATGCCCATGTATAAATTTTTGTAATTTTTACTCCCGCAATAAACTCTGCACATTTTACACCATAATAATACCAGCCCAGTATTGTTGAGAATGCAAAAAACACAAGTCCAAACGAAACAATATATCCGCCTATTCCTGGTAGCAGAGAATCAAAAGCCGTGGTTGTTAAAACCGCGCCCTGAAGATTTCCCTGTATTTCCATTACTCCTTCTGCGGTCATTGATATAGCAGGAGAAGCAAGAATTACAAATGCTGTCATCGAACAAACTACCAATGTAGCTATAAAAGTACTCAATGATGCTGTAAGTCCCTCTGTTACAGGATTGTTGTTCTTTGAGGCCGCATGGGCAATTGGAGCACTACCCAAACCCGCTTCATTTGAAAATACGCCTCTTGCAATACCCATCCTAAGTACAGTACCAATAACTCCTCCTCCAACTGCTTTGTCTGTAAAAGCATTTGAAAAAATCATCCCAAAAACATGTGGTATATATTGATAATTTGAAAGAATCGCAAAAAGTGATCCCAATATGTACACAATTGCCATTACAGGAACTATCTTCTCTGTTACTTTACCTATGTTCTTAACTCCACCCAGAATAACTACAGCTGTAAGAACTGCCATTACAACGCCTGATATTACCGGGTTGATTCCAAAGGTAATCTCAAGGGATTGTGACACAGAATTGGCCTGAGCCATATTCCCAGTTCCAAATGAAGCCATAAGTCCGAATACAGCGAAAGCTCCACCAAGCCAGCCCACGTTTACTCCGTAATGATCTTGGATTCCATTTTTTATATAATACATTGGTCCACCAGATTTTTCACCGGCATCATTAGTTTCTCTATACTTGATTGCCAGAAAAGCTTCTGCAAAACGAGTCGCTCCACCTATCGCTCCACTTATCCACATCCAGAAAACAGCTCCAGGCCCACCAATAGCAATGGCTGAAGAAACGCCAACTATGTTACCTGTTCCTATTGTAGCCGCCAGGCTGGTCATAAGTGCCTGAAAAGGGCTGATATCACCTTCGTCGTCGTCATTTTTCTCAAAAAGTGACTTTATTGCAACTTTCATTTTTCGAAATTGAACAAATCTTGTTCCAAAACTAAGATATATTCCAGTCCCAACAAGCATAATAATCGTGAACGGCCCCCATGCTATTTCTGCAAGCCTTGCTACATAATTCTCAAATAAATTCATATATTTCCTCCTTTTAAATTACATAGGAGTATATATTAAAGACTACAAAAAACTACACCAGGTTTCAAAAATAACACAAATTCACTATAATTATTTTGAATCGATTTTATTTTCACAATATTGTATTAACCCAAAAACAAATTTTTTGATAGCAACACTACCTTCTATTTCTGATTTTTTTCTTATATAATCCATATGTGTCCTTACTTGTTCAAACTGAAACAGACGATTGGAAAACTCTACGAATGTTTCATTCATATAATCTTCAATACCAATATGAGCGATATTTGTCATTGCAAGCATTATACTTCTTCTCATCCTCTGCTCCATAGATTTTGGTTTTTCAGACAATGTCGTGCATAACTCTCGTAAAGTATAATCATTGAGATTAATACTGTGTGAAATTATGTATTCACAGAGCATTAAAATGTCCTGTGTCCCTTTTTCTCCCATTATTCCTAATTGCATTATCACATCTTTTAATATGCCCATGTACTTTTCCATATCGCTCTTGTCATGGTCATTATCATTAGTCAGCGATGAAGACTTACTTTCTTTTTCCGAAAAATCATTTAGCTTTCTCATCATTCTGATACGTTCTTTAACTTTTTTAATTATACTTTCTACTTCAAGCGCATTTACTGGTTTATTTATAAAATACTCCACACCATACTTGTACGCCCTTCCTATCATATCTTTAGATGACACCTGTGATATCATTATGAATTCCATTTGAGGGTATTTATTTTTTAATTCTTTCACCAGATATAATCCATCTTTTTGAGGAATCAAAAGATCAACAAGTACAATTTCTGGCTGTATGATTGAAATTTCACTCTCAGCCATAAGAGAAGATGTCGAACTTCCCACTATATCTCCAAGTTTCCTGTCTATTATGATTTTTTTTAAAATACGTATAATTTGTATATCATCATCAATCAAATATATTCTCATCAAATCCTCCCTCTAGATTTTTTGCCGGAATTTCAACCAAGAAAGATGTCCCCTCATTTTCTTTGCTTATAAAGTTGATCTCCCCTCCAAGCTTATCCTTTACTATATTCTTTACAAGCGCAAGACCAAGCCCACGGTTTATTTCTCCAGTTGAATAGTTTATTTTCGAAGAGAAGCCTGGCGAAAAAATAAAAGATCTATCTTCATGTGGTATTCCACTTCCAGTATCTTCAACTCGAAAAATGTGTTTTCCATCTACTTTCTTATGAATAAATTTAATTTCTCCTTTTTTATCTATTGCTTCGACAGAGTTATTAATAAGATTTCTAAGTATTGACATGAGATCATAATGATTAAAGGTATAAAAATTATCTCTAGATATAAATTCCAGCGAAATATCTTTCCCACTTGAAACTATAGATTGCTTTATGGTTTCTTTCAGAATTCTTGCTATTTCACTGAAATTCATTCCTGGATCTTCATCAGAATGTTCTAGTATTGATTCTATCCCTCTCACAACAATATCATACTCTTTTTTTATCTCATGGGTATTTGTAGAAATCTCCAGAGCCCGATTACTCCAATTGTTTTCATTCTTTTTTTCAGATATATCGATAAAAAGATTGTATGCACTCCCCATAACTTTTTCAATATGATCCATATTTTTTTCCATCCAATATACTTCAGTTTTGAGCTGAGATGTAAACCATAAGAGTTTTTTATATCGGAGTTCATGCTCTTCTTTTATAAGCAGATTTCGGTAGTATTTATGTGACAATATTATAATCGCTGCAAAAACAGCCCTTGTAACAGCTGCTGTTGCAAGGCCTCTGATTACATACCTGTCTGATACCAAATTTCCTATTCTAAGATACATTTCAAGAATATTTCCTGCAAAATCAGATAACATTATTAAAAAAAACATAGCCTTGAGTGAATATGATCTTTTAATTTTATATGCAATGAAAAAAATCAATCCATAGAGCATGTAAAATGTCATTTCAGGTATAACATTCATAAACTCCTGATCAAATATAAATCTGAATAAAAAAAATGTAAAACTAAGCAATATTCCAAAGCTTAGTGGATTTCGTTCATCATCAAGATATATAAATACAGGAAATAAAACTGCACCAAAGGAAAAATTGAAATTTGATGTGTAAAAATTAATATATAGCCGAGAAGATACAGCAATAACAATTAGAGCAAGTAGCATTTTTTTAACTTTATTCATTGCCGTCTCCCAATTTGTCTATTTTTTTGTTTTTTATTTTCCTGTTTATTTTTCTGTAAACAAATAAGACTATAATCAATATCAAAGCTGTTACAAAGAAGTATGGCAGAAGTGATATTGTTACAACGATTACACTTTGCATAATAATGTATATATTCAATAAAGACTCTCTAAAGCCAGTACCTATCCTTTGTGATATGTTATTGTCCTCAGAAGGTGTAAATAGGTTCACTTCATATAATTCCATACTAACAGTTGAAAAATCAACCTCGTTGTCTATGATTTTAAGTTGGGCAGTTAGCGAATCCATCTGATATCTTACTTGCGACAGACGTTCCTCCAGTTTTATTATGTCCTCAAGTTTCTCCGCTTTATCTATTAGTACAAGAAGTCTGTCAAATTCTGTTTTCAAAGAAGTCAGCCTCGCTTGTGTATCAGTATACTGAGTAGTAACATCTTCTATATTCTCTGATTTATCTATTACATTTCCTAAGTCTGTTGTCTTTTCTAAAAACCAGGATAATTTTTCATTTGGTACCCTTACTACAAGATATGCACTTCGATTATCCTGTGAACCATATCGATTTCCTGATATCTGGGAATTTTGAATGTAACCACCTGTATTTAATAAGATGGTATTTATTTGTTCTAAACTCTTATCAAATTTGTTCGTTTCAATAGTCATATTAACTGTTCGTATAAGTTTTCGCGTCTCTATAATCTCTGGTTTTCCATCAGCAATAAGGCTTTGATTGTTTGTTTCTAGAGATTCTGCACCTGCAGATTGAACCGAATCCTCCAAACTTTTGCTGCTACATCCACTTAGTAAAATTAGACCTATCATAATTACAGCTAAATATCTGAATAATGTTTTTTTCATACTTATTCCTCCTGTAATAAAGATAAAATTAAATATTTATAAGAGTTTCTTTCCATTCACTTTCTTTGAAGCCAATCAAAACATTGGTATCAGTAATAAAAACAGGCCTTTTCACAAGCATACCATCTGTAGAGAGTAAAGTAATCATTTCTTCCTCTGTCATTTCATTCAGCTTATCCTTCAATCCCAATTCTCTGTATATCAGTCCACTTGTATTAAAAAATCTTTTTAGAGGAAGATTGGTTTTTTTATGGTATTGTCTGATTTCTTCAATACCTGGATTTTCTTGTTTGATGTCTCTGTACTCATATTTAATATTGTTTTCCTCAAGCCAGTCAATCGCTTTTTTGCATGTTGAGCACTTGGGATAACAAAAAATTAAGTTTTTCATTTCACACCTCTTTATATATTCATCAAAATTATCGCTACCACTACTAATCCTGTTGCAATTTTATTTTTAAATGAAATCTTTTCTTTAAATAAAACCACTCCAGATCCAGTTATTACAAGTATTGTTCCTGCACCAAAAACAGGAAATGCCAGCGTAGCTTTTATTGTATCAAGTGCCATTATCAGAAAATATGACGTAAACAGATTAGGGATTCCAACCGCAAAGCCTACAGCAATATCTTTTTTTGTTATTTTACATTTTTCTTTAAATATATAGTATGTGCTTATCAAAAACGCACTGAAAAACACCATAAATAAAAACATTTCTTTGTACTCAATCATAGCATATTTTTGGTAAATCTTATTAGAAAATTCGGCCATTCCACCAAGAAAAAAAAGTGCCATCAGGCTAGTGTTAATGCTGAATTTCAAATTTTCTTCTGACGATTGATTAACTAAAATAATAGCAATAATTGTGAGAATTATTCCAAATGTTTGAATAGCTGATGGTATCTCCTTCCAAATAATAATAGAAAACACCATAGGAACAAGAATTCCCAGCTTTGAAAAAGTCCCCGACAAACTTACTCCGTTGTCCTTTACACTTTTTTGATAAAATATAAATGATGAAAAAAAGAACATACCTGCAACTGGCCCTATTATCAATCCCCACATCAGACTCGCATGTGGCGACATTATATAATCGCCTGGACCAAAAGCTTTACTTATTTCACTAAAAAAAGAACCCCCCTGAGGCGCCACCTTATACATTTCTTTAAATATTATCATAATAATACTCGTAACAAATGCAATTAGGTAATTTGCACTTGTTACAACGTACATTTGCGTATTAATTTTCTCACTGTATTTGAAAAGTATGGCAATAGCTGAACTGCATACAATTGCAAAAACCAGATAAATCATCTTAGTTCTCCTTCACGTTAATATAGAGTAATAATATCATTATACCACCAAAAATAAAGGTGCTAATCAAAAATATATGATTCTATCACTTATATGTTTCAGCATTGGCAGGTCATGGGCAATTATCATCAGTGTAATCCCTCTTTCACTGTTCAATTTTTTAAAGAGATGAATTATCTGTGCTTGAATAGAAACATCCAGAGACGATATAGGCTCATCAGCAATAATAAAATCCGGATTGGTCGATATGGCCCTGGCTATTGCCGCTCTTTGTCTTTGTCCTCCAGAGATTTCATAAGGATAACGATCTATCAAATTTCTTTCAAGCTCAACTTCATCCATAAGTTTTAACACAGTTTCTCTTTTTGGAAATTTACCATCTTTAATCCTTATGGGTTCTCCAATTATTTTTTCAAGTGTCATCCCCGGATTAAGAGATGAAAAAGAGTCCTGGAATATCATCTGTTTCCAGTTTGTGTTATCCTTGTTTTTTGTTGTATTAAAAGTTATATTACCCTGGTCCGGGTTATAAATCCCCATAATACACCTTGCAAGAGTCGATTTGCCACATCCAGAGGGACCGACAACCCCAAGTATCTCTCCCTTGTAGATATGCATATCTAAGTCTTTTAACACTGCATTGACTTTTTTCTGGCTCAGATTAAAAGACTTGCTCAGTTTTTTGACTTCTACAAGTTTCTCACTGTATTTCCTTAATTCTTGATTTAGTAGTCCATGGCTATGCCCACTTCGCTTTCCGTAATTTGCATATTTTATGAGCTCTTTAGTGTAATCATGTTCGGGATTAGCAAATACCTTTTCTGTTTTTCCAGACTCTAAAATATTTCCGTCTTTCATTATAATAACTCTGTCGGCTATATCTTCTACAATACTCAAATCATGTGTTATAAAAATTACGGCAATTCCATGTTTTTGTGAATAAGTTTTTATTAACTCCAGAATCTGTTCTTGAACCTCAATATCTAAAAAAGTGGTGGGTTCATCAGCTAACAATAATTTTGGATTTGCAGCCAAAGCAATCGCTATTGCTATTCTTTGCCTCATTCCTCCAGAGAATTGGTGCGGCATCTGTTTGTATCTTAGCTCTACATCACTCAGCCCCACTTCTTCCATCAATCTGTAAGTCTTCTCTATAGCTTGGCTCTTTGTCATTTTAAAATGAATTCTCATGACTTCAGATATTTGTTTTCCAACTGAAATTGAAGGATTTAAAGAAGTAAGAGGATTTTGAAATACCATCGATATGTCTCTTCCTCTAACGCTGCGCATTTCTTTTTCACCAAGCCCCAGCAGATTTACTCCATCCAAAATAATTTCACCACTTTTAACAATACCTTTTTTACATAAAATCTGAAGTATAGTCTTACAAAGCACAGTTTTTCCACATCCCGATTCTCCGACAAGTGCTAATATTTGACCTTTTTGCAGCTCTAGATTTACTTTATTAAGTGCTCTGACTTCTCCTTCCTCATTATTGAAAGAAACCGTAATATCTTTTATAGACAATATGTTTTTCATAACTTCCACCTCAGATTAAATATTAAATCTATACTTCCCATTCATAGACATTCCAAAAAATTCCTACTCCATGGTGTCCAAGAGTCGTATTTTCTGTTATTCCTTTAATATTATCTTTTGCTGCGTAAATTGCGTCTATATATGCAATGAATGTGTAGGCAGGATTGTCAGATAGTTCTTTCTGAAATTCCTTATACAATTTAATTCTTTCTTCATTAACATCTGTTTCTCTGGCTGATTGAAGAATTTCATCGATTTTTTTATTCGAATAGCTTCCATAATTTGCGCCTTTTGATGTAGCAAACACCTTGTAAGTATGGTCATCTGGATCAAAAGGGCTTCCCCATCCTATCAGGTATGTATCCTGATTTTCCCAGTCAGTTTCTGCAAGAACTTTAACGGTCGCATTTACTCCTATATTTTGAAGATACTGGGCGCAAATATTTGACATATCTATTCTCACCTGGTCCGCTTGTCCATTGTTTATCTCAAATTCCAGCTGCTCATCGTCTTTGTAAAAAAAACCATCTTCTTCCCTTATCCAGCCCTCATCTTCAAGCAACTTTACAGCCATTTCAGGATTGTAATCATATTTTTCCATTTCTGTATTATTAAATTCTGTCTTTTGAAGAGGTGAATACGCAACTTCTCCATTGCCTAAAAGCACACTTTCTACTATAGCTTGCCTGTCAATCGCATAACTAAGTATTGAAGGAAGTTCTTTGTGTTTTGAAAAAAACTCGCTGTTGAAATTGTACATTATACCCCTATAGTCAGACGTCTCCATTTTATAAATCTGGTATCCGTCTTTTCCCTCAAACTCACTCATTGATTTTGGAGTAATCTGTGCAAAATCCAGCTCACCACTTTTTAGCTGCAGTGCTCTTGAGTCAGAATCTTCAACTATTTTGAATATTATTTTCTCAATCTTAGGAGCGCCTAAATAAAAATCGTCAAACTTTTCAAGCGTAATGCTTTGTCCAAAATCCCAGTTTGTGAGCTTGTAAGGCCCTGCCCCAACGGGGTTTTGATTGAACTCATGTGTTACAATCTGTTCTCCTGCAAGTATATGTTCAGGCAAAATACCTATAGTAAGATAATCCAGCATAGCCACATTTGCAGCTTTGAGTTTTATAACAAAATTAAAATCATCAATTATATCTATGCTTTCTACGTCTTCAAAATTTGATGCATTTTCTGAATTATTGTCTGGGTTCATTATAGATTCAATTGTAAATTTAACATCTTTTGAAGTAAGTGGTTCTCCATCATGAAACAAGAGTCCTTCTCTTAATTTAAAGTGATATTCATGTTTATCTTTATCATAACTCCAGTTTTGTGCGGCTGATGGAATCACTTTATTGTCTGCATCATGAGCTGTAAGTCCAATAAATATAAGTGAATTTATCTCACCGTGTTCATAAAGTGCAGGGTTTATTGACGTATAATCTGTACTCCCATAAACAAGAGTATTTTGTTGCGATGACTCCTGTGCCCCACATGATGCCATTGTAAGAGACAGCACCGACAAAATAATTATAGCACTTATTCTTCTTGTATATTTTTTCAATTCCTCTTTTATTGATTTAAACATATTTTTATCCCTTCCTATTATAATAAAATCTCATTTTTCTTTCTTCCTTTTATAAATTCTCCTAATTCAGTTATGCATATAATTGTTACTATAAGAAAGAAACCTGGTATAAACAAAATCCACCAATTTCCTGAAAGCATGGCTTTTTGGGAGAGAGAAATAAGAGTCCCCCATGAAACCACATCTACACTAAGTCCTATACCTAGAAAACTCAAAGTAGCTTCCATAGCAATAGCCCCTGCTATTTTACTTATTACTATAAACATAATTGCTGAAATAAAATTTGGTCCCAAATGGTTCCAGAGAATATAAAAAAAACCGCCTCCCATTGTTTTTGCAGCAAGTACATAATCAGAGTTTTTTATCTGCCTAACCTCACTTCTTACTATCTTTGCCACTTCCATCCAACCCGTTAATGCGATTACTATCGAGATTGAAATAATATTGGCCTCTCCAAAAATCGCCTGTATAAAAACAACCATTAAAACCTGAGGTATACTCATAAATATGTCGGATAACCTCATTAGCATATCATCTGCTTTTTCATCTGCAAGCCCCGCTATGCACCCATATGTAACGGCTATAAGGGTTGAAATGAGGGTCGAAAAAATTCCAATAAAAAGTGATATTCTTCCACCATACCAAATCATAGAAAATATATCTCTTCCAAGTGTATCCGTTCCAAAAAGGTGTTTTAATCCCGGGGGTGTGCTGATTTGCGAAAGATCCATAAAATGAGGATCGAGGGGAATAAAAACATCAGCAAAAATGCACCCCAAAACTATAACAAAAAGCACTACAATCGGAATAACTTGCACCTTCTTATTCAAAGTGTTTACCTCCATCAATTTTATCGTGTTTCATTCTTGGATCCATCTTCTCATTTATTACCTGAGCAATCATGCTTGCGGATACAACTGTAAAACCCGTTATAAGGCAAATTACCATTAGCATATTATAATCTTGATACAGCGCACTTTCAAAGCCCAACATTCCTAATCCCGGGTAAGAGAATACCATCTCTACAACGTATGATCCCCCTATCAAATGGGGAAGAAAAACAGCCATAACACTGACAACTGCAGGCATTATATTCTTCATGCAGTGAAAAAATATTATCCGAATTTGAGATAATCCCTTAACCTTACATAAAAGTACGTATTCCTTGCGAATCTCATCAGATAATTTGCTTTTTATAAGATGTGTGCAGTACCAAAGATGGGTAATAACAACCGATGACACCGGCAATATCAGGTGCCTTAATCTATCTGAAAAACCTTCGCTTCCCATGTAAGAATATGCACCACTTGAAGGTAAAATCCCCGTGTTAACAGAAAAAAACATTATTAACATAAGAGCAACAAAAAACACAGGAATACTGCTGCTTGCAATGCCCATCTTATTTATAAATCGATCTAAAATCGTACCTTCATTAATCACGCAAATTATAGCAAGCAAAAAAGCCAACGTAAATATAACTATAAAACTAGAAACAGTCAGATAGAGCGTGTTTAGATAAACTTTAGCAATTACCGCTACAACATCTTGTTTGTACTTGTAAGATATACCAAAATTACCTTTTAATGCGTTTTTTAGCCATCTAAAATACTGGACTATGATATTATCATTGAGCCCCAAATTTATTCTTGCTGTGTTAAGCTGTTTTGGCGTCATTCTTTCCATAGAGTCTCCAAAATAAGATCTGAGCGGATCACCTGGAGACAATCGTGAAATCACAAAAATTACAGCCGATAGTATAAGCAGAGTTATTACTAATTGAAATGTTTTTTTGAAAACATATTTTAAATTGAGCATTTATTACCCCATCCGTTTGATTAGATTTTTATCAAAAAAAAACGAACACAAAAGATTTCTCTATAATCTTTTTATTCGCTCATGCCTTCTAACACAAATTATGATTATTCATTTTTTTATAAAAAATTATTTCTTGATCACAGCAATAAACAAATCCATGGTTTTTCTTCTGAAAACAAACAACTCTTCTGAGTTGAACCTTGTTAATTTTATCATATTTTTATTCATCTAGCAATGAATTTTTAAATAATATGATATCTCATTTGTTGACACATGCCATTTATTTGTGTAGTATATTTTTATGATTATTTTTTAAATTAAAGAACTTTTATATTACTGGAGGAATAGATTATGAAAATAGCTCTGCCATCACGTCAAAACAAAATAGATGACCACTTTGGTCATTGTGAATACTTTACTGTTTTTAAAATAAATGATAAAAAGGAAATTATTGGACAAGAAACTGTTGAATCTCCTGCAGGTTGTGGATGCAAGTCAAATATAGCTACTACACTTGCTGATAGAGGAGTAACAGTAATGTTAGCCGGAAACATGGGACAAGGGGCCGTAAACGTCCTAAAGAACGCTGGAATAGAAGTTGTAAGAGGATGCTCAGGTGTTGTCGAAGAAGTTGCTTTAAATTGGCTAAGTGGGACCTTGTCAGACTCGGGCGATCCATGCAATTCACATGATCATGGTCATGAATGTAACCACTAAAAATTTATTGTCTAAAATCACCCCGTATTTTTTTAAAAATATATATGAGGTGATTTTTGACCATCATTTATTGTGATATTTCATATCCCCCTTTATTATTGTTCTTTGCTCTGTAAAGTGCACTGTCTGCCATGTGAATCATTTCATCGTAATCCATCCCTTTACTTTCTAACCAGACTATTCCTCCTGATATCCCAATCTCACGTATATCTCCTCCTGGAAATTCAAGAGGACTTCTTTTTAAATATTCATAAAATCTGTCAATTTCTTTAATAATCTCATTCCTTGAGCTATATCCAAAAACTAAAACTGCAAACTCGTCTCCAGACCTCCTTCCCAAAACCAAATTTTCTGAATTCCCAAGACTTCTTAATCTGTTAACCGACTCTACAATGTAAATATCTCCCCATTTATGACCATATGTGTCATTTATAAATTTCAGATTATCCAAATCAAACATCATAAGTGCCGCAACCTCTAAATTTGCTTCTTGATATTTATGTTCAAAAATCTGCTGAAAAGCCCTCCTGTTATAAAGTTTAGTTAATGGATCCAAATCTCTTTCGTTTTGAATTTGAATTTTTTCAAGCATTTCCTTTGTAACATCTCTTATAACTCCAGTGGTAGTATTATCATTTTTTGAAATATCAATTTTTATCCACTTTAATGGCCAGTCCTCTATTTTATAAATGCCCTTTTCATTTGGATCTTCAAAGCTGTATATTACATCAAGTATTTTTTGGAAATCTCCCTTATTTATGTACTTGTAAGCATCTTCTTCTGCAATCCCCATTATAGAAAATAAATTATCAGTGACAAAAACTTCTTTACTGGTACTGCTAATTTCAAATGCTCCTATTGGAACATCTAACATCTGGATTATTCCACTCAGTCTGGATGCTGATTTTAACATGTCATCTTTAGCCAATTCCATAGCTTTTGCCAGCTCATCAACTTCTCTAAGACCTGTAGAATCCAAACTTATTTTTTTGTTTTTACCACTTATCCTTACCTTATCAGCCAACTTTATTATGGGTTTTGAAAACTTAAAACTAAAATATATGCTGCCCAGTATTCCTGCAATAAGGGAAATCCCAAACGATAAGAGTATTATACTTTGTATTTTTTTTGCATGCTTGAAAATATAATCTTCTCTCATAAGCCCTATCAGATACCAGGATTCAGATTCAAATGGTGTATTGTTTCGATAAAGTCCAATTTTTTTAACACTTGCATATATTTCTTTTTTCATATTGTGATCTTTTAGAATGTATATGCCCCTGTCATTATCTATGTTGTCAAGTTTCAGAGGAGATTCTAGATTCATTATACGCTTTTGAAATGCACCAACTGAAATTACAGGCATAAGGTCATCTTTTTCGGATTTTTTGTATGCCAGCATATAACCAAGAGAGTCCTGGGGCTGTAAATCAGTTGCGGGTAAAAGCTGAACAAAATAATTTAATGTAATTTCAATACCTATCACTCCTCTTAGATTTTTATCTTTATCAAATATCGGCATGGAGTATGTTATTATATCTAAATCATTTGGTGACAGCCTGAAAGGTTTGCTCCAGTAACCCAATAAATTCGAATCCTTTGTCAAATGATTCTTTGAATATGGTCTTATAAAGAAATCCCGGTTTGCTTCTGTAATTTCATAATTATATTTCCATGTCTGGTCAAGTGGAATCTTGAGATTTTCAGAAATATCAGATGGACCTATAATTGTGTATATGTCATCGTTACTGTAATTGTTACTCAGCGGGTCATAATCTCTGAAATATAGTGCCTGATATTTTTCCTGACTCAAATCATTTCCTAAAATCAAATATACTCCTGTGGCTCGAGTGCTCCTAAGCATATCTATCAGGGTATCAGACACATCAAAAAGTAATGATTCGTCAGACCCAAATTCATTTGAGAGCTTTTCAGAAATTTGCTCTGTAAATGGCTGAAGATTTGTCCAACTATTCTTCATTTCCCTCTCCAGGTAACTTTTTCGACTTATCACAGTTTCATCAAAACTCTTAAGTGCATTGTTTCTTGACTCTTTCAGCACTCCTCCAAGTACAAGGCTTGCACTGAAAAAAAATGTCTGCAATATAATTATCACTATAGCAAAAGTTGTCAGTTTGAAAACTATGGATTTGGTTTTATTAGTAACTATATCATTTTTAGTATACATATATAAGCCTCTCGTTATTTATATCTGATCAGTATCGCCTCTGCTTCACTCACTATATCTTTATACCATTTTTCAAACTCAACTTCACTAATATGGTCATTAATTAAATCTTTGTAAATTTTCCCCGCTGATACTTGTTTACTTATAATCTCTACATCTCTTGTGATTTTTTCGTTAAGCTCTGATTCAAGAAAATTTCTAATTTCAAAACTTCCATCAAAAGGTTTTGTGCTATAAATGCTATACTCATTAAACATTTTATTAGTAGTTAATATTGAAGCCTTTATGGCCGGGTTTGTTATTTTTGCTTCTTGCATTGCACCTATCATTTTAGATTCATTTAAAATTTCGTTTTTTACTGGAAAATACCCAGTTGAGACTGCAAATTTAAGATTATTTTCAGCTGTTGTGAACCATTTCAAAAATTCTGCAGACGCATATTCATGTTGAAAATCACTTTTTGAAATACACATACCCGCACCTTGCTGCATTGCAAAAGGTTTACCATCTCTAAAATAAGGATAGGGAAGTACAAGCGCTTCTATCTCAACAATGTCATCTTGACTAAATGTTACTTCAGTAGGAAAATATCCTGCTCCTGCAGTAGAACCTGTATATGCAATAGTCTTACCCGTTTTCGCATCGTCCGAGCTAAACCTGCCAGTTTTTAAAAAATAGCCATTTAAGTATGGTGTATAGTAGTTATCCCAAATTTTTCTGGCAATATCTTTATCAAAATTAAAGCTTGCAGTGCCGTCTTCATTGTAAGAAAAAATCTCTGTTCCAAGCTGCATAGAAGACATAAGAATATAATTTGTTACTGCATCAATGCCCAAAAAACTATTTCCTGTCTCTTCGTAATATTTCTCCGCAACCCTTAAAATACTCTCCCATGTACTTAAATCAGCTTCAGTATATCCATGTTTTTTTGAAAAAGTTTCCCAATACTTTTTATTAACAAATAGATTTTCGCTGGACTTGGCAACAGGTATTATATAATGCTTTTCTTCATTTAAAAAAACTCCCTCTTTCAGAAATTCTTTTCTATATTCTTGAATCTCTTCGTCCGTAAAATATGATTCCATATCTACAAGACCAATTATTTTATGTACACGTATTGCATTGTCCGGATAAGCAGCAAAAATATTGGGCATATTTTCAGAGCCAATATCATTACTCGCAGCATCAAACACAGCATTGGCAAGCTGACCTACATCCCCATGACTTTTTGTTTCAACTACAATACCCATTTCCATACCAGTAGTTTCATTAAACTCTGATACCATCGCATCAAAATTGTCTTTTATATGACCATTATAATAATGCCATATCGTAACTGTAATTGGGTTGTCTTGATTCAGAGGGTTTATATTCCCGCTTATACTCTGGCACCCATTTAAAGCTATTATAACAACTAACATAAGAACCATTATACTTTTTTTAAAACAATTTTCCATACTCTTCCCCTTGAATTTTTAATTAAACTTTATAGTAAATATCTTCATTATATTATACTACAATACTATAATGTATCGTTAGTAATTTTTCAAAATAATTAAAATCTACCAGATGGCTTGAATTTTAGCTCATTTGTTATTTCTTCCTGACGTTTTTTTCTATATGAATACTTTAATTCTGAAAGTTTTTCATCTATATTTTTTTTAGCAGCACTCATGGAAGCTATCCTGCTGTTATTTTCCGATATCAGAGAAAAACAGATACTTCTGTACAGTGTCAGAAAATAATACTGACGTACTATATCCGAAACAAGAGTCCCCTTGTCCATTAAATATATAGGGACACTGTTAGAGTCCCATTTAAATGATATTTTTGAAAAATCCTGAGGGTTTATTGGAAAGAGAGTTTCTATTACTTCAGTCATATTTGAAGAATCTGTTGTCTTGCAATAGTAGAGTAAAATTTTATTTATGACACTGGTGTCCTTCAAATGATCTATTTTCGTAAGTAATCTTTGCACCACTTCTGAGATGGAATCTTCAGATTGAGGAACTGAAAAATATTCAATAATATTAAATTTCGCCTCAAGCCTGGATATAAGTTGCTTGCCGATTATCATGACATAGTCTTCATTGTCTATATCAATATTATTAATAGCAAACTCAGCAATCCTTTCATTAAACCGCCCCGCAAGTCCAAAATCAGAACCAAATACAATGTGTATTGTTCTTCCCTCAGAAATTTCTTGTATGCTTATGTTTTCATCATCCTTGAGAAGTGCAATATAAAGGGCCATATCAATTACTTCACGGTAAATATCTGATGCATCTGATGCATGCTCAAACTCGAAAATATTCGCAGAAGCATGTGCCTTCATTGTTGTAACAACAGATTTCAAATTTTCTGTCAATCGTATTTTATCATCTATGTTTTTTAGACTTTGCATCCTTGTTAACCAACTCCTTTGTAATTTCTAAAGCTGTTTCTTTAAGAAAGTCATCCCTTATTCTATCATCAATTTTATTCAGCTCGCTTATACTTAGTTGAAACTCCAAGTTTTTTGATGCTGTTTTTATCGCAATTTTCTCAGCCTGACCAATCATTTCAATATCAACATCATCAAAAAGTCCACTGAGCACCGCTATCAAGACTGCAATTTGGTCTGTTACGTCTATAGGCTTATATTGGGCTTGATTTAAAACCTTTCTAATCCTTTTTCCCCTTTCTAGAATTATTTTGGTTTTTTCATCGAGTCTGGCACTAAATGTTGAAAATACTTCTAGCTCACTAAACTGTGAATAGGTTAATTTTAATGAAGTAGTAATCTGGCGGTAGGCAGGTATCTGAGTCTTCCCCCCAACTCTTGATACTGATGTCCCAATATCAACAGCTGGAATATTCCCTTTTTGAAAAATCTTTGGAGATAAGTAAATCTGTCCATCAGTTATAGAAATAAGATTCGTAGGAATATAAGAAGACAGGTTTTCCGCCTGTGTTTCAATTATAGGGAGTGCAGTAATGCTTCCACCACCATATTCTGGTTTTAGATGGGTGGATCTTTCAAGAAGCCTGGAATGTATATAAAATATATCTCCCGGATAGGATTCTCTTCCAGATGGTCTCTCAAGTAATAATGATAGTTCTCTGTATGCCCTTGCGTGTTTTGTCAGATCATCATAGATTATGAGTACATCGTGCCCGTTTTCCATAAAAAATTCTGCAATTGTTGTTGCGGCATATGGTGCAATATATGCAAGCCCTGGTGGATCTTCAGCTCCGGCCATAACAACAATAGTGTAGGATAAAGCATCGTATGTTTTCAACACATCTATAATCTTGCTGACTGAAGAAATTTGCTGGGCAATTGAACAGTATATGCAGATTACATTCTTATCTTTTTGATTAATTATAGTATCAATGGCAATGGCTGTTTTCCCGGTTTGACGATCGCCAAGTATGAGTTCTCGCTGCCCTTTTCCTACTGGAACTATTGAATCAATAACTTTTATACCCGTTTGGAGAGGTTTATTAATGGGAGCTCTGTGCATAATAGGTGGAGCCTCTCTTTCTACCGGCATAATTATTCCGGTATCGATTGGACCTTTTTCATCAAGTACCTTTCCTAATGGATTAATAACTCTTCCCAGGTAATCTTCCGAAACAGGTATACTGGCCACCTTATATGTTCTTTTTACTCTATCTCCTGCTCTTATATTTTCATAATTACCCAGGAGAATTATTCCGGTACGATCTGAATTAAGATTATAAACCATTCCAAGTATGCCATTTGAAAACTCCACCAATTCCTGATATTTAACTTTATATAAACCTTTCACTATTACAATACCCCTGTCAAGTGACAAAACTATCCCATATTCTTCCAGATCAAGGTCCCCCAGAGGCTTTAAAAGTGCATCTTTGACTGATTCTTCTAATATAGATAGTTGTTTTTTAATCATTATCAAGCAGCTCCTTTATTTTTTAGATTCAATGATTCTCATAAGATTGTCTTGAGCTTCCTCAAGATATCTATCAATGTTTGTGTGTAAACTAAACGATGAAAATCTGAGTTCATATCCAAGTATCATTCTTTTATCGGTGATATAAGAAATTTTGTAATCAGCATTAAACTGTCTTTTTAGCTCTGCTTCAATCATTGTTTTGTTTTCATCCGAAATCTCATAAGCGCTCCTTATGACAACATTTTCATCAAAGCCCGGGCTTTTTTCCTGCTGATATTTTTCATTCAAATCATTTTTAAGTGAAGCTAATTTCCCCATAAATACATTAAACATGTTATCGTGTACGCTGTCATAATTAAATATTTTCAAAATATTTTCCGCAATCTTAACTGAATTTTCACCTAGTGATTTTCTGATTTCAAATTCAAATTCACTTTTTTCATCTTCGATTCGGTCATAATAGATTTCCCTCAATTCTTCAGCTTGAGCCTTAAATCCTTCCATCAACTTTTCTTTTTCCTCGACTGCATTTTTCTTAGCTATATCCATGAGCTCATTTTCAGTTTCCCCGATTTCTCTAAGCTTGTTTTCATACAAACTTATTATACTGCTCGCCTCTTCCATCTTCTTATCAGCTTTGCTAAGTTCCTCATTTATCTTTTCTTGTCTCTCTTTCATTGTCTTTAAAACAGGTTTATATAAAAGTTTTGAAAGAATAAATAAAAGTACAAGAAAATTGATAATCTGAGCAATTATCTCAAATATATTTATCTGCATACGTTATTTCACCAACGCATTCCAAAATGGATTTGCAAACAAAAGAATCATAGAGAGGACAAAGCAGTATATTGCAGTTGACTCTATCATCGCGAGGCCGACAAAAAGAGTTCTCGATATTGTATTTGATTCATCAGGTTGTTGAGCAATGGATTTTAATGCCTGAGTCACCGCATTTGATTCTCCTATAGCCGGTGCTATAGAGCCTATGCACAGAGTAACTCCTGCCATAATAATTGAAGTCATACCTATCATTGTTGCTGATTCCATATTGTTCCTCCTTCATTGTTTAATTGCTGAAGCAATGTACACTGCAGCAAGTATGGCAAATATATAGGCCTGAATTGCGCCTGTAAGTAAACCTAACACCTGAATTATAATAGGGAAAAATAAGGGAATAACCCCTAGCAGTATAGCGATTATTATACTCGAACTCATTACATTACCATAAAGCCTTACTGCCAATGATATGGTTCTTGATATTTCACCTATTATGTTAAATGGCAGCATCAATATTGAAGGTTTTGTATACTGCCTTAGATAGTTTAAAAATCCTCTGCTTGAAATCCCATATAAAGGCACTGCCAAAAATACGCACAATGCCAAAGCTATCGTTGTGTTCATAGAACCTGCAGGCGATATATATCCAGGAATTACAGATAAAATATTCGAAATCAGTATAAAAATAAAAAGAGTTCCTATAAATGGGATATATTTCTCTGAATCTTTTCTGATGATATCCTTGATCTGGCTTGATATGGCTACCACTATCAGCTCTGCTAAATTCTGATTCATCATAATCTTGTTTTCTGTTTTTAATTTTCTTGTTATAAAAAATGCAAAAACAGCAATTATTATCATTGTAATCCAGGAAAAAACCAGCGTAGCCGTTATCCTTACAAATCCGTTTTCAAAATAGATAATGCTGCTGGGATCAATACTCATGACTTTTCCTCCTCAACTAATTTTTCATCATCAGACATAAGGCTGTTTCTAACAAAGTACGTTATTGCAATTCTGGCTGTAATCACTCCAATAAGCGCTATTACCATACTCATATAACCACTGTTTCTCAACTGATAAAAACCCGCCAAAAGAACCGCCATTCTTAAAACAAAGCTCATCGTCACAAATAGTACCGGATTTTTTACTTTTGTAATATATTTTATAGTATAATTTAACCCCCCAAAGAAGATTATTCCTAAAACCATACCTGTTAAAAAAGATGTAAGCATGCTATGCCCCCCTTTTACCTACTGCGGTCCGTTTTTCTTAATCCAGTACCACGCATTTAGACAACCAATAATTAAGCCCGTAAATAACAAAACCAGGGTCCACGAAAAACTCTGTGTATATTTTTCATCTAGATATCTGCCTGATAATATTCCTGCGACCACCGGCACAGTTATAGACCATCCTACAATTCCAAAAGCTCCAAGTCCAAACATTACTTCGCTTCCACTTTTCTGCATCTTTATTTTCGTTTTTACTTCTTGGTCAACTTTATCAATTAATTCATTTTCATGATCTGACTTCTTATCTTTCATGGCTTTCCTTCCTGTCAATCAAGCTCAATAAATCTTCGCAAGGTTTCAGCTTCCATTTTTGAAAGAATTTCTCTTATTTTATTATCGTATTCTTTTCGATTATTAATATCTTCAACAAGCTCTCTACTCAAGCTTTCAAGAGACTCTCCTCTTACGGCATACAAGGTGCTCAGATATATAACATCTCCTTTTTTTACCATTATTCCATGACTTAATGCAAAGTATTCAATATATTCACCAGAAAAAACAGTCAGTATTCCAGGCTTTATACTGGATGTGAAATCTATGTGTCTTGGCAGTATCTGGAAACTTCCTTCTCTTCCAGGGAGTGTGACTTTATCTATATCTTTTTCCATAAGGGTTTTATTTGGAAGAATCAGTTTGATTTTCACCTTTCATCCTTTCCTCTCTTTTCATCATCGCATCACTTATATTACCAATCATATAGAAATCACTTTCCTCATATTCCGTAAATTCATCATTTAATATACGATTGCAGCCTTCAAGTGCATCTTCGAGTGATACAAATTTCCCCACCATTCCAGTAAAATGTTCTGTCGTAAAAAAAGGCTGTGTAAGGAATCTCTCTAGTTTTCTGGCCCTATACACGACTTTTCTATCATCAGGAGATAGTTCTTCTATTCCAAGCATAGCAAGAATATCTTTGAGTTCCTCATAAAGTGCCAGTGTCATCCTTATTTTATTTGCAATTTTATAGTGTCTTTCTCCTGCTACATTTAGGCTTAACATCTTTGATGATGAGTCCAGAATATTAACCGCTGGATAAAAACCTTCACTTGCACGCTTTCTTGATAAAACTACCGATGCAGACAGATGTGAAAAGGTATGCGTGGCTGAGGGATCAGTAAAATCATCAGCTGG
The DNA here is from genome assembly GCF_000423525.1 of Proteocatella sphenisci DSM 23131. Classification (GTDB taxonomy): domain Bacteria; phylum Bacillota; class Clostridia; order Peptostreptococcales; family Filifactoraceae; genus Proteocatella; species Proteocatella sphenisci. The sequence continues at coordinate 41,669 of NZ_AUID01000016.1, forward strand.
CACATATACAGCCTGGATAGAAGTAATAGACCCTGTTTCAGTATTTGAAATTCGTTCTTCAAGTTCTGACAATTCACTTGCCAGCGTTGACTGATATCCCACACGCGATGGCATTTTACCTGTTATTCCAGATACCTCAGAGCCTGCTTGAATAAATCGGAATATGTTGTCTATAAGCAACATCACATCTTTCCTTTCAACATCTCTGAAATATTCAGCCATAGTAAGTGCGGCGTGCCCTACGCGAAACCTGGCTCCTGGCGGTTCATTCATTTGTGCAAATATAAGCGCTGTATTTTCAAGAACCCCAGCCTCTTTAATTTCTCTATATAGTTCTTCTGCTTCTCTGGACCTCTCACCTATTCCGCAAAATATGCTGTATCCATTCATTTTTGCAGCAACATTATTTATGAGTTCTGTAATAAGAACTGATTTCCCCACCCCAGCTCCTCCAAACAATCCTGCCTTTTCTCCCTTAGCCAGAGGAGTCATGACATCAATTACTTTTATTCCTGTAAGGAATATTTCATCTTTTGTGCTTCTTTTTGAAAAAGGAACAGGCTTTTGATGAATAGATTTTAAAATTGGATTTTTAATCTCAGGTCCTCCATCTAGCTGCCTTCCAAATACATCAAACATCTTTCCCAAAATTTCTTTTCCTACAGGCACCATAAGAGTATGACCTGTGTCAATTATCTTGTCCCCTCTTGATATACCTATTGTAAATGTTAATGCTATTGCCTGAACAGTATTTTCATCTACATATGCAATAACCTCAAATATAATATCATTTTGTTTTTCCATGATTAACTTATTATTTATTGAAGGAAGGTTCTCCTCAAAAACTGCTTCAATTACACTTCCATGAACAGATTTTATATATCCTAAATTATTCACCAGCTCACCTCCAGTTTTATGTAAATCAATATATTAAAAATATAGACTTCCACCAATAAATTCTCTTAATATTGAATTAAAGGGTACTTTTGATACATCCATAGGTTCACAAAAAGAAAGCAGATTAAGAAGCCTGTTTTTGGTATCCGCGTAGGGGCTGTTATCTTTTATCTTACTCAGCGATTCTTCTGCAAAAGTTCTAAGGGCATTTAATTCATATATGAGGCTTGAGTTGAACATAACGTCAGCTTCTTCTTGAAATTTAAATATATTGTTATATTCTCCAAGTCTTACACTTGCCCACTGATCAAGTGTATCTTCTGGATCTTTTCCTCTAAATCTTTCATCCCTGACAAGCCTTCTCATCATTCTGATTTCTGATGCAGGAATCCTGTTAATCAAATCTATATTTAGACCATATATGGCATGTATATAGATTTTAAACAGCATATTCCTGTTCACCGCTGGATAAAGGGCCGGGTTTAAAGCATGAATACCTTCAAGAATTAATATTTCATCTGGTCCTACCTGTATTGGGTTAGTAGTGCTCAGGCGTTTACCTGTGATAAAATCAAAAATTGGAGTCTCCACCCTTTTCCCTTCTACCAGGTCATGAATCTGACCTTGAAGAAAATCCATATCTAAAGCAGCCAGGGAATCAAAATCATATTTACCATACATGTCTAAAGGAGTCTCTTCTCGGTTCACAAAGTAATTGTCAAGTGAAAGTGGTATTGGTTTTAGACCATTAACTCGAAGCTGTGTCGATAACCTTTCAGCAAATGATGTTTTCCCAGAAGAGGACGGTCCTGCGATAACAAGAACCCTAAGTGCTCTTTTTTGGCTAAGTATCGTGTCAGAAATATCGGCAATTTCCTTTTCATGAAGAGCCTCTGCTATACCTGTAAGTTTTGTGCTTTCCCCGCTCTTTATATAATTGTTCACATCTTCTAAAGTTTCTATCCTTATATTTTTTAACCATTTATGAGTTTTATCATAGGTTGCTGCAAGCTTATCCGGCGGTATAAGTGGTACATCTACCCCCCTGTCTGCATCCCCAAAATCAACTATAAAACCTCCTGCATAGGCCATTATGGAAAAAGCTTCCACAAGGTGCGTCGTTGTTTCACATGGATATAGCATCTTAACATGGTCCTCATCCACCCTATAGCTATAATAGCCAAGCTCATGTCCCAAAAAAACAATATTTTGATCTTTTGACAGCCACTTTCTAAGTTTTATATCAATCTGACTTACTTCTCTTATAGATAAAACTGAATCTACAAGCCTGCAAAACACCCCTTCTTGTATGGAATATGCAATTTTTAAATTTTCTTCTGGAAAAAGCTGTTTTACTACTAATATAAGGCCCAGTTTTATAGTCTGACGGCTGTTGTGAAGATGAGTTTCTATCATATATTGTTCCTCCTGGTTTTATTGTGCCTGTACAGCTGTAATTGCAACTACATTGACTATATCTTCTACACTGCACCCTCTTGAAAGATCATTGACAGGTTTAGCAAACCCCTGGCATATGGGACCAATCGCAATCGCCCCTGCAAGCCTTTCTACAAGCTTATATCCTATGTTTCCAGACTGTAAATCTGGGAATATAAGTATATTTGAGATTCCTGCAACTTTTGATCCTGGTGCTTTTCTCTTGGCCACTGTATCTATAAGTGCAGCATCTGCCTGCATTTCACCTTCTATATCAAGATCTGGTCTGGCACTATTAGCTATCTTTACTGCATTTTTCACTTTTTCTACTAACTCATGATCTGCACTCCCCATTGTTGAAAATGAAAGCATTGCTACCTTTGGATCTATGTTGCACAGTTTTTTTGCACTCTCTGCTGTTGATATTGCTATTGATGCAAGTTCGTTTTCGTTGGGATTTGGATTTACCGCGCAGTCTGCAAATAGAATCATGCCGTCTTCTCCAAATGATATATCTTTCATAATCATTACAAAAAACGATGACACAATACTGGCTCCAGGACCCGTCTTGATTATTTGAAGAGCAGGCCTTAAAAGTTCACCTGTAGTGTGAATTGCTCCTGAAACCATTCCATCTGCAAAATTCATTTTAACCATCATAGTTGCGTAATACATAGGGTCTCGCATAATCGTTGATGCTTTTTCCTCAGTCATACCTTTAGCTTTACGCAGCTTGTAATACTCATTCGCAAATATATCAGTTTTTAAAGAGTTCTCAGGATCTTGTATTTCAACTCCCGAAAGTGATATCTCCAATTTTCCTGCCTTGTCTTTTATATCAGCTTCGTCTCCAATCAAAATTACTTTTGCTATATTCTCAGCATTTATTATTGAAGCTGCAATTAGTGTTCTTTCTTCATTTCCTTCAGGCAATACAATCCTTTTTAGATTACTCTTTGCAACCTCTTTTATACCATTAATAAAACCCATACACAATTCTCCTTTCGTTGTTAATTCGTTTAATTGAATTTGTTTGTAATTTAGATATACCCTTAAATCACACTAAAACTATACCTGTTTACCTATTTTATAAAAAGAAAGAGCACTTATAACATTATTTCGTTATAAATACTCTTTCTTTTCTTATTGCTTTTTTCCTATTCCTTGATCAAACTTTCAAAATTCTTGCTGTATTTTATTGATTTGTCTTTAAATATCCACATGGCTTCTGTATCTTCTATAGTCTCTAGCATTTTATATCCTTCTTCAAAATCCATGCAATAAATGGCAGTGGATAAGGCATCAGCTAGTCCTGAATCCCTGCATACGACTGTCACCGCTGTAAACTTCTCAGCAGGAAAAAGTGTTTGAGGATTTATTATATGATTGTATCTTTTACCGTCCACGCTATAGTATCTTTCATAATCCCCACTTGAAACCATCGATGCATTATCCAGATTAACCAGTTTTAAAATAGGTTCTTCACTTTCACTGTCAGGATTTTGTATTCCAACACTCCACGGTTTATTGGTTTTTTTATTATTATTTATAGCTCTTACGTTTCCGCCTACACTCAATATTCCAGAATCCATGCCCTTTTCCATTATTAATTTACTTATCTGCTCTGTTGCATACCCCTTTGCAATAGAACCTACATCTAGACTCATCAATGGGTCACTTAAATAGACTGTTGACTTTTCAGTATCAATTATAACATTGTTTATATCAGTATGCTTTGCCGCTTCTTGCAAATCTTCAATTGGTGGAAGCTTTGCATTTTCGGGGTCATCTATACCCTTTGTTCTATATTCATGCCAGATTTCAAGTACAGATCCAAAAGCTACATTAGTTTTTCCATCCGTAATGTCATACATGTTTTTAGAAAAAACCAGCATATCTATTATTTTTTGATCTACTTTTACAGGTTTAATTCCTGCGTTATCGTTTATCATTTTAATATTGTTTATTCCATCATAATCATTATATATATCGTATAATTTATGATATTCACCTAAGCCATCATATATATATTGAGCATATATTTTAAATTCATCTTCGTTTTCAGAATAACCGACTATTTTTGTAAAAGTATCGAAAAGTTCGATAAATTCAGCTTCATACCTATTTTTATCGTAAATTTCATTATTTTCACACGCAGTCATTCCCAAAAAAACAAATAATAAAGTTATTATCAAAATAAGTTTTTTAATCAATGTTTTTACCTCAAAATATAAAAGGTAGTAATACTACTATGTAGCAATACTACCTTTTGAAATTTAATTTATACTATACTATTTCGCAGTTGCAAAAGCTTTTGCAACAACTGTCTGGAATTCTGCTATACCAACTGTTACTGAAGCAGTAACGTCAGCATCTGTAGCGTGTCCATCTGCATCAACAGCTATACCACTTACTTCTTCAGAAGTTTTTCCTACTACATATTTAGAAAAAGCATCAGCTTGCTCGTTCCACTCTTTACCTATGCTTGATGCGCTCTTCATTCCATAAGCATCACCTAGTTCATTTTTTGACTGAAGTGCAGCAGTCAAATCTGTAGTTATTTTACCAGTTGCATCAAAATTAATATTTGTTTGTGATGCATCAATTAGTGAGCTTGTTATTACGCCATCTTCAGCAAACGTTGAAGCTGTGTAATATGTGTACACCTGAGCCAGACCATCTTTTGATTCTGCAGCATCAAAATCTGCTGATTTTTCAATTGTAGTTTCAAGTCCAAGACCCAATTTGTCTGTAGCGCTTGCTCCAATATCTTGAGCATTTGTAACTGCTTTTTCGATCGCTTCGATATATGGTCCAACTTTGATTGTAACTGAAGCTGTCATATCTGCATCTGTAAGATGAGTTTCCTCATCAAGAGAGAAAGTTTTTATTTCTTCTACAGTCTTGCCTTCTACAAAAGTTTCGAATGCATTAGCTTGCTCTGCCCAGTCTTTACCTATAGTCGAAGCTGCTGCCATTCCATATTCAGTTCCAAGTTCTTGCTTAGATTTGAATTCCATAGCTTTGTCAGTAGTAAGTTTTCCTTCTTTAGAGAAGTTTACTTTTGTCTGAGCAGTATCGATTTCTGCTTTAAGAATTTTTCCGTCTGCATCTACCATTACAGCAACTGCAACAGAATCAACTTGAGCTATTCCATCTTCATCTGCTGCATCTACTGATTTTTCTGCTGATGATATTACTGCTAATCCCGTTTTTACAGCGTTTTCTGTTACTGCTGGTGTATCTTCAGTTGTTTCTGCTGGTTTGTCGCTGCAACCCGCAAATGCGAATACAGTTAGAGACATAATTAAAACCATTGATAAAATTCTTTTCATAATTTCCTCCATACAATAATATAAAATTTTATATATATAATCTGGATATCTCCAGTTTATACCATTTAAATAATACTACTTATAAAAATTAGCGCTGTTATGCTTGCCATTATAATAACATAATTTTTAATTGCTAGAATAAAAGTGATTTCCTTATCCTGAACCAGTTTGAATTTGATTATATTTTTTCTTACAAAGTATATAGTAATAAAATGAATCATGCACAGTGGGTGCAATATTTTTAAAACAATCATAATAAAAACTGATAAATACGACAAGTAATAAATCCACTCAAACAACACAATCGATTTATCTCCTATAAAATATGGCAGAGTATATCTTTTTACTTTTACATCTTTTTCAAGATCACATATATTATTTGCCAGCATTATATTAGCTGTGGTGCAAAAAGGTACAATTGAAAACAAAATAAATTTCAGCAATGGAATTACACTGAGATATATACTGATAGTCACCATGTTAAAATCAAATTTTAAAAATGTACCTTCTTTTATATTAATGTATATCAATATAAAAGGTATCATGACTCCGTAAAAAAAACCTGATATTACCTCGCCCAAAGGTAACCTTGATATGGCTGCTGGACCATATGTGTAAAATACTCCACAAATAAAACACAAAGCACCCAGAAAAAAAATCGTAATATCTGTCAAGTAAACAAGATACAGTCCAAGTGATGCACTCAAAATAAACATTACATAAATTATCCAAAGTGCAGTTTTTCTTTCAAAACGAAGCATTTGGCCGTTAGTTTTTGTATCAATATAGTTATTAATAGCTGTAGTCGTCATATCAAATATAAAAGCCGAAGCAATAAACACCGCCGTAACTTTCCAGTTTATTTTCTGGTCTACATACTTGAGATATGATAATGTCATTAAAAAAGCAAAAACACTTGTTATCTTAGTCTGTATTTCAACATAATTTAAAAATCTTTTTATCATAATAGTCATCCCTATATAAGTCTGTATGATTTGTCTAAAACAAATCTCAGCTTGTTTGCTTTATCTTCTTCAAGATCCAGATTCTCTATTATGTTTAAGCTTTTTTTATAATATTTTTCTGCTAAAACATGGGTAAACTCTAAACCACCTGATTTTTTTACAGCTGAGTTAATTTCATCTCTGGATAACTTACCTTCCGATTTTTTTTTGAAAAGATCATCTTTTTTTAGTGCATATATGAGCGGAAGAGTAATTACCCCTTGTTCATAATCTGACTCAACCGGTTTTTTTGCAACATCGGTTGTTTCTTCAAAGTCCATACAGTCATCCGTAAGTTGAAACAGCATGCCTATATTTCTTCCCAGTTTTTTATATTTGTTTATTCGCTTCTCGTCGGTTTCTGAAAGTACAGCTCCTGCATAAAATGATGCTTCAAAAAGCGCTGCTGTTTTTCCAGATATTATTCCGAGATATTTAATAATACTCAAATTCATATTGTGATTGTTAATGTGTTGATTTAACTCGCCAATACACACTTTTGATACATACTTTGGCATATTCAGTTTTAGATAATCTTCTTTATTTGAAACCGAAGCCGCAAGTTCAAGAGAAACTGCCAACAGATAATCTCCACATATGACAGCTGTTTTTTTTCCGAATTTTTTCTGTAGAGTTGTTTGGCCTCTTCTCAGATCAGCATCATCAATTATATCATCATGCACTAGAGTAGCCAGGTGGAGAATCTCAACGGCCGCAGCAAAATTTACTGCATTTTTGCTAATCATTCCATCTTTGCCTTGGGCACAAGCTATCAAAGAAAGTGTCCTAATGAATTTTCCTCTTGATATTATCAAATGCTGCGTATATTTTTTTATTATCCTTGGAGAGGATGACAAGGTTTTGTCTACCTCTAGTTTAACAGCTTCTATAGCCTGATCATATGTCAACATATTAGTCATTTCATTATCCTTAATTTTTAATCATTGTATAAATACAGCTTTTTCACAAATTTTATATTTTTCCATTTTTTCTTTAGCCAAGGTATGAAATAATAATCTAATCCTATAGTTCTTCCTGCCCCTATTAAAACTGCTATACCTGCAAATATCATCCAGAAAGTATTTAGATAAAGCCCAGTAGTACAAACGAACATAAACTGGAGTATTATTGAAAGTGCTGCTGCTGGGAAGGTAAGAAGTCCACCTATCAAAGCAAGTCCAATAAGTATTTCTGCAACAACTATGAATGATTGCATGAATATCTGCATTGAATCACTTGAAAGAATTACTGTGTTTACAAACCAGTTCATAAGAGGAATATCAAGTTTGAATGCTATATCAGAAAGCCCTGATTCAACAAGTGTTTTTCCTGAAACAAGAATCATATTAAGCAACCCTATAAAGTCAAAATTCATTATAACTGTACCTGCATTTGCTACTCCATCTGCTGCACCAGGGGCTGCCGTTGCTGCAGAAACTGCATCTGCAACAGCTCCTGCTGTCTGATTGACTGCCTCCGAAGATCCTGCATTCAAAACACCGTTAAACCACGCGTTTGCCCCACCAAAGAAGCCTTCAAGTTTTGGAGCACCCAGCCAACCTTCAAGAACTTTTTTTACTCCTTCAAAAAGCCATATAAAACCAAGCCATACTCTTATTGGTACCATAAGGAAACTTGGAGTTCTGTTTGAAAAGTGGCCTCCCACAAAGCTTCTGCAGTTTCTTATTGTAAAAAATTCATGTTTCATATAACTTATAATCTTATTCCAGCCTAAAACCTGTGCAAAATATACAATATTTATGAAATGTTTGGCAAACATAGCCAGGAATGATGGAAGATTTACTTTTTTGTTAACTCCCCCAACGCTTGCAACTCCATATCTACCACCCACGCAAACCATAAATCCATGATTCTTGTGTTTATATTCTTCCATTTCACCATTTCCTGTTATTGCACATGCAAGGTTGTGCGCTGCAGTATGAGAACTTTGCTCAGCATTTTCTACAACCTGAGGAACCGGTCTTTCTTCACCTTCACATATGAAAAATATGTTATCTCCTACAACATATACATTTTCATTATCAATAGAACGAAGGTATTTGTCTACTTTAACTCTTCCTCTTCCTCCGCCTTCGATTTCTTTAGTAACCGTGTTTGTGATATCAGCCCCTTCAACACCCGCAGCCCATATAACAGTTCCTGTAATATGCTTTGTTACTTCTTCACCACTTTTAGTAACCACATATCCAGGCCCTACTTCTTGCACAAAATTATTAAGAAGAAGTTCTACTCCCATTTTATTAAGACGTCTTTCAACTTTTTTAGAAAGATCTTCATCTAAATTCGGTACCGTCCTTGATAACCCATCCGCATTAACGAGTGTCACTAATTCTCTGTCTATTTCAAATTTTTCACACAGAAAAGGCACATACTCTGCAAGTTCTCCGACCATCTCTACCCCTGTGAATCCAGCGCCTATTACGTGGAAGGTAAGTAGTCTCTTTTTCTCATCCAGGTTAGTTTCACACGCTGCTTTTCTAAACATTTCATGTATATGATCTCTAAGAATTACTGCATCTTCATAAGACCACAACATAAAGGCATTTTCTTTTACCCCTTTTATTCCAAAATCGGTTGGTTTTGAACCAGCCGAAATCACAAGATAATCATATTCGTATTTTTGATTATTTCCTATTACTATCTTATTATCAAAATCAACAGATTCTATTGTATCAAGGTTTACATCAATATCTCTTCCAGCAAAAACTTTTTTTAGGCTGATTTTGATACTTTCTTCATCAACCCGATTTGCCGCAACTTCATGAAGCTCAGTAAGCATAGTATGAAACGGATTTTTGTCAATTATCGTTATACTAATATCATTATGTTTTGCCTTTTTTAATTTCTTCTCCAGCTTTTTGGCAGTAAGAATACCTGAGTAGCCGGCTCCTACTATTACAATTTTAGATCCCATTATAGACTCCTTAATAAATTCAGTTAGCAAAATATAAATTAGATAAATATAAATAATAAAACATTCTTTCGACATTGTCAAACGTCATTTTCATTACCAATTATAGAAAAAGGGATAATCATCCCTTATAACCTATCTCATATGAAATTTCCCTGGTTTTTATTTTTATCAGTTCAATACATTCTTTAAGTTTTTCTCCAGTTAATCTTGACGATGGTCCCAATATGCTCATACCATATTTAGCTTCTCCGCTATGGTCAAATATTGGAGCAGCAATGCATACTATTCCTTCCATTATCTCTTCGTTATCTATAGCATAACCATTCTTTCGTATTTCTTCCAGATCTTTTATAAGTTGTTCTCTATCAGTGACTGTATTTTCCGTTGACTTTTTTATATTTTCCGGAATATAACTTTTGATTTTGTCTAAATCCATGTGCGCAAGTATAACTCTGCCATCTGCCGTCAGATAAAGTGGATTTCTTGAGCCTATAGTGGCCGAAATTTTGATTGAATCCTCTGGTTCTGCTTTAAGTATATACACGATTTCTTCACCGTCTGAAATACCAATATGAACTGTCTCTCCAATCGTTCTACTCAGCATACATATAACCGGTTTTGCGATGTCACTTATATCTATAGAGCCCAAAACCAAATCTCCATATTTTAACAACTCAAGCCCCAATCTATATTTCTGAGTTTTTTCATCCTGACCAATAAAACCATGATATTTAAGTGTGCTCAAAATTCCATGAACAGTACTCTTGTTAATACCAGTTTCATCTGAAATTTCAGCAAGCTTTAATTCTCTACTATTTTTTGAAAAACAGTCCATAATCGAAATAGCTCTTTCTATAGACTGAATTCTACCTGTACTCACCATATAAATAACCACTCACTTTCCCGATTATAATACCACAGAATGTTCGATACATCAACAATTTTTTATCAATTTGATTTTGAAAAATATGTCATGCTGCTTTTTTTTAATTCCCTTACGCTGTGAAGTATTTGATAATCCAAGATTTCATGTTTTTTAACAATTGCTTCAATAAACGTTTCTATCTCGTATTTATTCCTGCTGTGAAGCATGACGTAGAGATTATACGGCCATATTTCATAGGGCTTTCTTTCATAGCAGTGACTTGAAAGATGGCTGGCTGATAATTCCATCCCTACCGTTTCAGTAATGACCTCATCTGTTTTAAATACCACCATAGCATTGTATAAATACCCTGATTTCTGATGTCTCAAAACTGCACCGATTCTTTTCAACTGGTTTGAATCCTTCATTAATTGTAATCTTTCAATGACCTCATCTTCAGATATTCCAAGTTTTTTTCCCAATTCTTCATACGGATTTTCCTCAAAAGGAATGTTTCCCTGAAGCTCTTTTATCAGTTCTTGGTTGATTTTATCCATCATATTAACCGCCTCCCAGTTCAAAAAAAACATTCAATTTGTAATTCTTTAGATTAGGAAATTCGAATATTTGCGTTATTTTAAAACCAGCCTGAAGTCCTTGAACAAAATTCCTTTTTTCATCAGAATCTTCAGCCGAAAACGTAAACCACATGTTAAGCATGCCCGATCTCTGGTAGTTATGGGTAACCGCTTTAAATGAATTTACATACTCAGCCACATTGTCAAAAATATCATCCGGAACCTGAATTCCAAACAATACGCTCGTATATCCCATTCCCGCATTGTTGAAAGTGCCCCCAATTCGTCTTATATAACCCTGCTCAAACAGAGCCTTTATTCTTTCAAGTAATTCCGATCTGCTTATTCCAAGCTGTAAGGCCAAAACTCCGTATGGATTTTTCTCCAGAGGAATCCCTTTTTGAAAAAGGTTGATGAGTTTTATATCTGTAGCATCCATTTTTACCCCCTTTTAAAGCACCATGGTTCTTCTGCAAGATAGTTCCCTTTGTAATAATAAGCTCTTGCTCTGCAGCCTCCGCATATATCTGCGTATTCACAGCTTCCACATTCACCTTCATAATTTTTAATGTCACGCAGCTTCAAAAATACCGGACTTGATTTCCAGATCTTGTCGAAAGCTTCTTCTCTGACATTTCCAGCCCCCACAGGGAGATAAGGGCACACGTTAACCTGGCCTTCAGGCAGTATACAGCAGTAAGCCGTGCCTGCAAGGCAACCCCTTGTAAATCTCTGAGAAAGTCCCATTTCATGTGCCATAGGCATAAACTGGGGAGCGCATGTAGGTTTTAGTTCAAGCGAGGTAGTTCCTTGAAGCTCTAAAACGCTTCGAATCATAGAAAAATAAGCTACTTCCCTGAGGCTGTCTTCTTCCATAGAAAGGGCTCTTCCGGTTGGTACCAGAAAGAACGGATGTATTGCATGAACTCTTTTTTTTTCATAGTAAGATACCAGATTTGCAAACTCTTCCTGGTTTTTTTCTGTCACGGTCATATTTATCTGAACTCTTAGACCAGCTGTAAGTGCATTTTCTATTCCTTCTTGAGCTTTATCAAATGCCCCAACTTGACCTCTAAATTCGTCATGATACTTCTTATCAAGACTGTCTAAGCTTATTGCGACGCCTTTAAGACCATTCTTAAATAATTCTGCGGCCACATCCTTACTCAATAGAGTTCCATTGCTTCCCATGGCCGGGATTAGTCCTTCTTGCCTTGCAGCTGCAATCATTTCGAAAATATCATCTCTAAGCAGGGGCTCCCCTCCGCTTAATATGAGCATTCGAAAACCCGCTTTTTTTATTTCTGTAATCAGTTTTCTGCCTTCTTCAGTTGTCAGCTCATTGCTTGTATCTACGTCTATTCCAGATTCTCTGTAGCAGTGGACACAGTTTAGATTACATTTTTTTGTTGTATTCCACGATATCAGCATATATCCTCCTAAACCCCGATTTCTTCATCGGTAAGATAACAGGCCGGATCAGCAGCCCAAAAATCACCTGTACTCTGGGCTCTTGCCCTAAAATTACCATTGCACTGATTAAGCCATCTGCAGGAAGCACACCTGCCCTTTAAATGTTTTTTCCTGTCTCTTATCATCTCAAGAAACAAATTTCCAGAACCATCCCATATATCTGCAAAACTCATGTTTCTTATATTGCCAAGAGATATATCCCTCGTAAATTGGTCTATATATACATTTCCCTCCCAGTCAACCGAGGATATCGCCATACCTGAACGATTTCCTCCATTGGTGGTTAAAAGGCTCAGTATTTTTTCAGCTCTTTTCTTGTCTTGTTTCTTCATGTATTCGTAAAGATATATACCATCGCAGTGATTATCTACGGTAAGTATCTCTGTTTCTATTCCCCGACTGTGAAATTCCAGCGTTTTTTCTATTATAAAATCAATAGCTTTTCTAGTTTCATCATGTGTCAAATCCTCATCTGTAATATTTGAGCCTCTTCCCGAATATACAAGGTGATAAAAGCAGACTCTTTGAATTTTTTCTTTTTCAATGAGATCAAATATCGCAGGAAGTTCTTTATAGTTAGCTCTATTGAGTGTAAGTCTTAAACCGGTCTTTTGTGCTACTTCACGGCAGTTGTGAAATCCCTCCATTGCTTTTACATAAGCACCAGAAACCCCTCTGAACAAATCATTGACATCCTTTAGACCGTCAAGACTTATGCCTGCATAAGAAATCCCAAGTTTTTTTATCATTTCAGCTTTCTGTTTGTCAATTAAAGTGCCATTAGTAGATATAACCATTCGAAGTCCAATTTTGTTCCCATATTCAAAAAGATCAAAAACATCTCTCCTCATCAGTGGCTCTCCACCAGAAAACAGAAGTGCGGGAACCTTGTATGAAACCAGAGTATCCATGAAAGCCATGGCTTCTTGAGTAGAAAGTTCTCCCGAATCATATGTATTTACAGCCTCTGCATAGCAGTGCCTGCAGTTCAGATTACAGGTACGGGTGCAGTTCCATACGACAATAGGGCCTTTATCTGTAGTTGTTCCTCTCGTGCTTATCTTGGCATCCTTATTATATCTGAGACTGTCTCCAAAATTTTGCTGATCCAAAAGCAATTTTGAAAAACTAATCATAAGCTCCCTCCAAATCTATTATCCTGGCATCTATAGAATACCGGACTGTACACATGTCAAGCAGGTTTACAAAAAAGTCAGTTGTGAGAGTTTCTGCTCTTTTCGTGAATACTCCATGCGGAGAATGACCGTAATTGGTGTTCAGCAGATACTAAAAATTTGCTTTTCAGATAATTACGGAAACCATCAGCCTTTGGTTCAAGCACCGCAAATGATTTTTCATCAGTTTTCTCCCGAGATGCATCTGTGCGTCCTGGTGTAAATGCCACCTTTATGCTGTGCCCCGCGTTCCTAACTGCCTATTGTATTCCTGCACATCCCCCTAAAACAATCATGTCTGCAAGTGAAACTTTTTTAAAGCCAGACTGGCTTTCTTTGAATTCAGCTTGGACTTTTTCTAAAGCAGGCACGGAATCCTGCCAGATAAGTTCTTCATCTGGTACCTCAACAAATACATACACATATTTATAGATACCCGTTGACTGTTGTCAAATATCATTAACGAGTCATTATTTCGCAAAATTCCGATTTATCTGTTTTTTGTAGTGTAATATATTACAAAGAGCTGAACCTGTACACATAAGTGCACAAATTCAGCCCTTTCAAATTACCTGATATATTTATATCTGAGTTCAATTCCTTTTCCTTCTACACTAAGATCTGCATAGGGATTATAATCTGTATTCTTTACAACCTTGTAGAGATTATACAGCTGAGGAAGGAATTCACCCCAGTTGCCAACTTCTTCGGCGCAATGTTCTGCCCATACCAGGCCTTCCTCATGAGTTTCCTTCTTCCTTGTCCCGATTGCCGAGGATTTGCCAGTTACGCCAAAATCCGTCTTTTCCCACTGATGTATCCTGTATCCCATTGGAATCCCTGCTTCCAGGCTTTCCGGGCCAAATCCCAGGCCTGCGACCACCACACAGTGTTCATATATTATATAATCCTTTATCTCAGGAGCAATCGTAGCCAGATCCTCAAATCGTATATATAGATTCTGCCTTGTACCATCATTCCATGTCTGCGGTGCTATATGAACGGATCCAACAGGATTTCCGTGCTTTGGTGCAATAGCCCACTGCAGAGGCTCATGCTGCTCGGGATGCCAGAGTATGAATCCCTTCTCCATATTGCTCCAGAACCAGTCGATCATTCTTGGAGTTACTCCCTCGTGACTCCATTCAAGATGCGTTCCCATATTATCCTGCGTTACTTTCATTTCCATATCAATTCCTCCTGCTCTGTCTTATAATGCCTTATTCTGCGTCTGCGTCATGTCTGCTAAGGCCTGTATGTATATCTCTTTATCGGTACCGGTATTTCTGAAAGCACCATATTCCCATTGTTATTCGATATCTCAATCCACTTGAGATAGTTTTTGTCATCCCTTTCCTTGTAGTCTTCTCTAAGATGCCATCCCCTGCTTTCTTTTCTTTCGATCGAAGCTCTGAAGAACATTTCTGAGCACAGTATCGTACTTCTGCATTCATTTACAGCATTCAGTTCATGTGGATCAACTGCTCTCAATCTTGTAATATCCTCTTTTATTTCAAGAATCTTTCTGAGCGCCTCCTGCAGCCTTTCTTCACTTTTATATCCGCTGTATTCTATTGGTTGCATTACCTGCTTTATTCTCATCATATACTCTGAAGGCGAAATGCTTCCGTCAGACGTGAGAGGAGAGAATATAGTTTTTCTTATTTGCTCTATATCTTTTTCATCTATGCTTCCAAGGTCTGATCCCTTTGCATATTCCGAAGCTGAGGCTGCTGCCACTGTCGCCGTAAATACAGCATGCATAAGCCCAGAGCCTCTGTTTCTGCCAGGCGGAGTAGGAACCGCTCCTGACCACGAGCTTCCATTTGCGCAGATATCACCTGCTGCATAAAGCCCTTCTATGCTTGTTGCCATTTCATGGTCTGCATACAGAGGACTGCATTCACCTATAAGTCCGGGAACGGTCTCCTTGAGCGGATTATCATCCATGTAGCTTTCAAGGCGGTTCTTATAGTACAGCCTGTTCCAGAACTTCTGAGCTACCGGTCTATAGAACGGAGGATCGGCATCTCCGCCATAGCAGCAGAGATTTCTGCCTATAAAGGATCCTGGGAATCCATTCTTTGATGTATCCTCATATATAGGTCCTTTGCCCGCCTTTACATCCATGTACATAAGCACTGACTGCATGCCTCCAAGATCAACTCCACCCACAACAGTCTTGAGGCTTTCATCCATGTCAGCTCTTTCTGTACACAGTTCTCCATCTGCATTTACCAGAACATCCTCAGCTCCATATGCTACAGTCCTGCTCGAGAGCGTCATCATGTTAACAAAGCTTCCAAATTCTGCATTTCGCATTCTTGCTCCCGCTCTGTATGCTGCAGCTATTCCATCACCTTTTCCGCTGCTCCACATATTCATTACACTGAAATTCTGATCTCCCGATGCAAGGATTACCGACTTTGCCCTGAATATAATAAGTTCTCCGCTTATAAGGTCTATGCCTGCAGCTCCAGCGATTCGATTGCTGTCCTTAAGCAGCTCCATCACTGAAATCTTGCTGCAGGATTCTACTCCGAGTTTTTTGGCATGCTTTGCCATATGTATCATCATGTCCAGATCCAGAATGCACATTTTCCATGGAATTACTGGATGCGAATTCTGAGCATGCTCCATGTCCACCGTAAATCTTACTCCCCATGATTCCCATCTTCTTATTGTCTTTACAGTAGAATTGGCATATTTTCTGAGCATATCCTGATCATTCAGATAATCTCCAAGATTTCTGCTGTGATACTCTACATACTTTTCTTCTTCGCCTTCCGGAATAAAAGCCACATGCCCTCCGCCTTTGTTTGCCTTGCCTGCATATCCCGCAAAAGCCTTATCAACTGTCATTACCTTGAGATCAGGGTTTTCTTCCTTAACAGATATCGCTGCTGAAAGCCCGGCAATACCATGTCCTATTACAAGAACGTCCGCTTCCAGAACCTTTCCATAATTTCCCAACATTTCAAGCTCCTTTCCTACCTTATCCCAGAAATATACGCATCTGGAAATGGCTTATCATAATCAATCTTGATATTAACCGCCCCTGAAGGACATGATATCTCACAGTAATTGCATTCAACACAGTCCTGTGGATATGCGAAAAATGGCCTGTCAGTCTTCTCATCCCACCTGATCACATCAAGCCAGCATGCCTTGTAACAAATCTTGCAGCCTGTACATTTACTTTCATCCAGAATAAATGAATTCATATTGCTCTCCTTTCGAAATGAATATTACATAATAATCAAGTGATATTTTATTATCATGTATTTATTAAAGCAATTATGATGCCAACTAAATGTGTGGTCTATTTTACAGGTTGAAAATGCTGCAAAATAAGCGATTCAGATTCAGGAAATCCTTATTCACATGAACCGCATTCAGATTAATCTAAATATCACGATGCACAGATGCATCATTATCTAATTGAAAATAAAAAAAACACATGTAACAATCACATGTGCTTCTCCTCAATCGATGTAAAAACGCATCGAGTTTAGATGCATATTTGCATCACCATTCCTCTATTCCAAGAGCCTTTGCTTTCCTTACAACAGTAGACTGATTTATTCCAAGCTCTCTGGCCGCTCCATATGTGTTTCCATGAATGCTGAGTGCCTTTGCAATCATCTCTTTTTCGAGCTTATCTACTGCAGCCCTGAGCGTTGAGCTGCAAGAATCATCAACTTTTTTTCTGTCTGTACTTTTTCCTAAAATCCGCTCAATGTCGCTTTGCATGATTATATTCCCAGTGCCTATTATCATGAGCCTTTCTATTATGTTCTCAAGCTCTCTTACATTTCCCGGCCAGTCATACTCCATCATCGAGTCAACCGCGTATCTGTCAATAAATTTGCTCTTTGAGTGCTTTTTATTGAATCTGTCCGCAAAAAAATCCACAAGTACCGATATATCCTCTTTTCTTTCTCTCAGAGGAGGTATAACCAGAGGTATGACATTCAATCTGTAATAAAGATCTTCCCTGAATTTCCCGGTTTTTATCAGCTGCTTCAGGTCCTGATTTGTAGCCGCTATTATCCTCACATCAATCTTTCTGGTTTTTTCTCCGCCTACTCTTCTCAGTTCCTTTTCCTGGATTACTCTGAGAAGCTTTGACTGAAGATGCATAGGCAGCTCCCCTATCTCGTCGAGAAGAAGTGTACCATTGTCTGCAATTTCAAAAAGTCCAAGCTTTTCCTTATTCTGAGCTCCTGTAAATGCCCCCTTTTCATAACCAAATAGCTCAGATTCAAGGAGCGTTTCCGGAATCGCAGAGCAGTTTATCTTTACATATGCATTATTTTTCCTGTTACTGTTCTTATATAACTCTCTTGCGACAATTTCTTTTCCAACCCCGGTTTCTCCGGTAATAAGGACCGTGGCATCGGCGTCTGCGATGCTGTATACGGTTTCCCTTATCTCCGCAACCTGTCTACTCTTTCCAATCAGATCAGTTTTAAGCTCATTCTTCCTGTGGTATTTCAGCTCGTTAATGAATCGCTTCTTTTCATTCTCCGCTTCTGAGAGCTTTTTCTTCATGTCATATAAATCCGTAAGATCTCTTATAATTGTATATACTTTCTTTATTTCACCGCCTTCATCAAATACAGGTATCCCTGTCATCAAAACGATTTTGTCAGTATCCTGAAGTGTGGTTATTACAGAAATCTTCGTTTTCTTCTTAAGCGTAAGTATGGAAACCGGATATGGATTGTCAACATCATAACCATTTCCGCTTTTTACTATCATCTCTGCATATGAAGGCATTGATTCGTTTTCGAGTACGACAAAAACATCACTGTCTGCAGGAACGTAATGGTTTTTCCAGACATCTTCCATATTCTTTCCTAATATATTTTCTTCCTTTATCCCGCTAAGCTCTGAGTAGATCTTGTTTATTGCCGTTACTGTTCCTTCCCTGTCTATAACGTATACGCCATCCGATATTGCATCGGCAATTAAAAACATCGATTCATCAGAATTATCCTTCATGCCTGCCTTCTTATACATGATACCTCCATATTTCAGTTTCAGCTAGTTTTCTGTATTATGTTCACGCTGTTGCGTCCTTCATATAATGTCAGTTCCTCTTTCTCAAGAATATTTCTACTTTTCCGGCCGTTTCAGGCCTTGCATAATAATATCCCTGTATATGATCGCATCCCATATCTCTAAGGATATTCATCTGTTTCTCAGTTTCAACCCCTTCACATATTACCTTAAGATCCAGGATGTGCGCAAGCTCAATTATTGTCTTTATGATTTCACTGTGCAATAAGGTATCCAGGGATTTTCCCAGGAAGGACTTGTCAATCTTAAGCGTGTCTATAGGCAGTAAAGTCAGGTAGTTCAGGGATGCATAGCCTGTACCAAAATCATCAAGGGCGATGCTTATACCAAGATTTCGAAGTTTTGACAGTACATCTGTATTTTGATTAGAATGGTCAAGAAAGACATTTTCTGTTATTTCAAGCTCAAGAAACTCATAAGGAAATCCTGTTTCGTTGATTATCTTGCATACATTATCATAAAATTCATCATTCTTGAGCTGATTTACAGATATGTTCACTGAAAGCTTTCCAATATCAAATCCACTGTCTATCCATTTTTTCCCCTGAATGCATGCATTTCTCAGTATGAGTTTTCCAAGCGGAACAATAAGTCCCGTGTATTCAGCAACATGAATGAACTCAAATGGCGAAATGCTCCCAAGCTCAGTGCAGTAAAGCCTTGCAAGCGCTTCCATTCCTCTTATTTCATTGCTTCTGAGGTCTTGCTGTAACTGATAGTTAATTTCAAAAACATCATCCATGAGCTTCTCTCTCAGACAATCCTCTATTTTAGATCTCCTGAGTATCTCTTCGTGCATGCGTGAGTCATAAACAGAATAAGCATTCTTTCCATTATATTTAGCCCTGTTGAGTGCTATATCAACATTTCTCATCACATCATATGGATTCGAGTATAAATCCATACCATAAACGATACCTATGCTTACTGATATATATACTGAATTGTCGGAGATGACAAAAGGCTCATTGAAATCTCTGAGCATTTTACTGCATAAGCTTTCTGCTTCTTCAACAGTCGATTTTTCTCTTATAAGTATTAGAAATTCATCTCCACCAAATCTTGCAGCCAGATTATTTTCTCCAATCAGCTTCAGGAGTCTTTTTGAAGCTTCTATAAGCAAAAGATCACAGAATTCAAGCCCCAGCAGATCATTATGAGTCTTGAAATTGTCAAGGTCAATCATGAGAACATAATAAGAAGATTTTTCATTGTCTGCCTTTTCAATCAGCTCTTCAAGCGTCATCATAAAACTGATTTTATTTGGCATTCCTGTGAGCGAATCAAAATAAGCAAGATATTCGATATCTGCCTCTTTTTTCTTCTGCTCTTCGATATCTGATACTGCTCCTGCAAGCCTTACAGGATTTCCTTTCTTGTCCAAATAAACCTTCCCTTTATTTTGAACCCATGTATACTCATCGTGCCTGTTCTTTATTCTGTACTGAATCTGAAATTCATCATTTTTTCCGTTGAGGCAGTCGTCAAACAGACTTGTTACATCTTCGTAGTCATCTTCATGTATGGCATTTCTCTGAAAAAGTGTGGAGACCCCCTTTCCATCTAACATGTTTCCTGTTATGATTAGCCATTTGTCAGATGTTATTATATCTCCCGTGACTGCATTGTATTCCCACAAAGCATCATTTGCACTGTCAAGAGCAAGCGTATAGCTCTGCCTCAGCTTCTCAATCTCATTATTGAGCTTTGACAGCCTTTCTATATTTCGATCTTTTCTGTAGATTCTCATCTGCAGATAAAGGAGCGACATCATGAGCCCAAATACAAGGATAGTTATATAGAAAAGGAGCAGCGAGCTTTTTTCAAGAGAGGATGATTTGTCTGAAATCCTTATTGTCCAGTGATTATCCAGGACAGGAATATCCGACTCATAAGTATATTCATCCTTGCCGGAATAATTGCTCCATATGAGTTCATTTTTTTTATCGTATAGCCTCACAAGACCTGATTCAGGTAAAATGTCCTCTATAGTCTTCTCAAGATAATTATCAAGATCGTATACAACTACAAAAAAACCCTCAAATTCATCATCTCTGTATACAGGCGTACGAAGGACGAGTCCCAGCAGATTCTCTGTTCCCTTCAGTATAAAGGGATCATTTGCTGTGGCCGCCCTGTCCTTAATTGCCTTCTGCACGGCTTCTTCAACTTCCGGACGTCCAGTAAGCTTTGCTCTAAGTGTATAATTGAAATCATCAGGATACACCAGATCGGTTGCCGTGTCCTTATCTTTATGCTGTATATAGAGTATTTGCGGATACTCTTTCATATACTTTTCGGCCAGCATTTCGAACTTCTCCTCACTCATCTCATTGTCAATTTCATAATTATAGGAAAGTGAGGTAAAGACACTCTTCATTGATACCAGATTCTGCTGAACTGAATAAGACACAGTCTGACCCAGCTTCGCCACATCATAATCGTTCTCTGTCCTCTGATGATTGAATATAGTGAATATAAGCATAGCAAAAACAAAGATCATAATTACCATCTGTAAAGCAATATAGCGCGAGTATCGGCTCCTCATGATATTCTCCTGTTGGTTCTGGGGTATAAGTTCATGTGATTATAATATCATTATACCCAAAAACCCGCTGCCAATACAATAAGCACTATAACAGGAGCCGGTATTTTTTTAGTCATTAATAACAAAGTTGTGACTGTCGTAACCAAAAGATTTTCAATACTGAAACCGTTCTTCTGCATCAATATTATCGCTGATACAGTAATAAGGCCTCCAGCTACAGCGGTTATCCCCTTAAGAGAGACCTTAATTCCCCTTATCTGCTTTAGGATTTCCCAAATTGGATATACAAAATATATCAGAAGAAGTCCTGGAAGGAAAATAGCTACTCCACTGACCATGGCACCTGTAATCTGAGTCAATGAACTCCCCCCACGAGTTGCCATTCCTCCTGCATATGCGCTGAAGCTGAACATAGGTCCTGGAAGTCCCTGTACAAGTCCAAATCCAGTAAGAAATTCCTGGCTTGTCATATACTGATTTATCTCTACCAGCTCGCTGTACATAAGCGGGACAACTACCTGCCCTCCTCCGATTACAAGATAACCATACCTGTAAAAGCTCTCAAAGAGATTTATTATCCTGTTATCCATCGATATATGCAGTACAATGCTTCTACGGCAAATACTGCAAATGCTATAAATGCTATAATATAAATCCACTGAGGATTAAGTTTCACATGATTCCACAGATTTTTTCACCTGAAGCCTTTATAGCAGCAATTCCTCCCGCAACAAGTACCAGCGGATATATCCATGGTGCTCTTATAAAATAGGTCACTGCAGCCCCAAATATAAGAAGCATAAATCTCAGTCTGTCCTTCACAACCTTAGTTCCTATTCTGTATGCCGCAACTACTATGAATCCTACGGCCATCGGACCTACATATCGAAATCCATCCTCAGGCAGATTCATTGCATTCAGAAATTCACCAGAGAATGAAAGCGCAGTCATCAGAAGCAACACTGGCACTGACCACACAAGCATCGTAAGAAGTGCTAGCAGCGGTCCTCCCACCTTGTATCCGATGGCTACAAGAGTCTGCGTGCTGCTCGGTCCGGGAAGAATTCCTGTAAGTGCTATAAGTTCAACTAGCTCTTCCTCTGTTATATATTTCTTTTTTATTACCATCTGGTCCGTAAATACTCCGTAATGAGCTTCCGGACCACCATAAGCGCCCAACGAACATATAAATACGTCCTTAAGGAAGCTACCCCACTTTATTCTCTTTACATCCTTTTCGTCCATAGTTTTCACCTCTCAAAAATATTGAAAAATTTTCTTATTCTTATTATCATTAATATGCTTGTATTTTAAAAAAATAAGTGATATGCTAATTACGAAATTCGATATCGTTATCCGTAATCAGATTGTACTATAGAGATGATAATAATGCAAGATAAAATTTTAAGAAAATTCTTCCTGGGATTTATTCAGATCCACATACTTCATCATGCTAAACAGGATCCTATATACGGAGCTTGGATGCTGCAGGAATTGCACGAGCATGGCTATGAAATAAGCCCGGGAACACTTTATCCTATTCTTCGCAGAATGGAATCCGGAGGGCTTCTTGACAAAGAAGAAATAACCGTAGATGGAAAAGTAAGGAAATACTACCGTATAACCGCTCTGGGCGAGGAAATTTATCCTGAAGCAAGAAAAAAGCATATGAGCTGTTTAAGGAAATAAAATAAGGGCCCTCAGGCCCTTTCTATTTTATCTATAATATACAGAATCTCTGAATTTTCCGGTATGTCCTTCATTGAATTCCCATAATGTATATACCTCAGTACTCCTGATTTATCAATCAGCATCTGCGCCGGCATCCTTCCAAGCTTGAGAATGCTGATTTTCTGATCGAAGAGCTTCAGAATTTTCTGTTCTGGATCCGCAATTCCTGTAAAATCAAGCTTATGTTCATCCCAGAATTTTTTAAATTCTACCTGATTCTCAGGTCCCACTGCCACGATTTCTGTATCTTTTTCTACGAACAGCTTATGATCCTGATGCAACTGCATCATATGCTTTCTGCAGAAAGGTCAGGCAAATCCTCTGTTAAGAACTAAAAGAATATTCTTTCCCTGATGTTCCGATAATCTGAAAATATTTCCTTTGAAATCTTCAGCTTCAAAATCAGGAGCCTTCCTGTTGATTTCTATGTCCATATGCAATCTCCTTTTCTTCATCTATTTATTTGTAATGCCAAGTAACTCTATGGCTTTGATTATATCAAGCGGCCTTGATATGAGATATCCCTGTTATAAATCTGCCTTCATCCATATTGGACAGCTCGTCTATAAAAAATTTGTCAATTTTCATGCAGTCTACGTTCAACTCCCTTTCTCTTGAAAGAAATGAGTATCCTGTTCCAAAGTCGTCAATAGCTATATCTTAATGCCCTTTTCCCTTATTTTAAGAAGTATATCATTTATTTCCTGATAATTGGAAGCAAATATCGACTCCGTTATTTCAAGCGTTATATTATTGCTGTTGTTTACATCAAGTGTTTCAATTTTATATTATAGATATTTCAATGTCAACATGCTTATTTCTCTTTTATCCATGAAAATACATAGTTCATATTTTCAGGAAGATTAATTTCTAAATCGGTTACATTCTTAAAGCTGCCTTTGATTCCTTTTTCCTTAACTGCAAAATCAAAGTGAGCTGCAGCTATCCCCATATCTACTCTCTGGATATCATAACTGAAATAATCGCTGTATCCTAGCTCTTTGTATTCGTAAAAATGAAATTCTCCTTCCTTCATTACGATTCTCCATGGCTGCTTGTTCGATGCCGATGGCCCCATTCTTACCATTTCAAGAGCAAAAGCCACATCTCCCGCACGGTCTTCAGTCAGCTCAGTGTAGAAATCTCCGTCAAAAAATAGCTGATTCCAGTCTTTTCTGTGATCCGCCTGTATCATATGTCTCATTTCAAGCTCTTTTTCATGCTTGTTGTCGGCTGCGTAACCATACGGGGTTATTATAGGAAACACCTCATCCGAACCTACATTCATAGCCTCAGAAAAGCCCTGCCTGTCGAAAGTTCCTCCAAGCCAGCACGTTCCTATATCAAGGTTTGCAAGAAACAGAACCATAGCTTCAAATTCATATCCAAGAGCCTCAAGAGACATTTCCTCAAGCTTTATTGTAGTACCAATATAGCTCCTGGCTCCCTTTATTACTCCGTATGTTCCAAGTTTTTCCATTTTTTCAAGAGTCGCATTATCCAGAAAATGAAAACTCACCTTGCTTCCAAACGGATTGTCAAGGGATTCAATAAATTTTTTAAGTGAAGATATTTTTTGAGATTCGATCTCTCTCTGGCTGTAATTTCTTACGCTGTACCTTTTTATTACGGCTTCTTTAACTGAAAAATCAATATTCATTTTTTCCCCTTTTTTGTTTTGATTTAATCATTTTTAATTTTATTAAATCGTATTTTATACAATAAATATGAATGTGTCAATATTTTAAGTAAAAAAACCAGACAAAGTCTTTATCTGACATGTCTGATTTTCATATTTTGTTCCTGCTTATCTTCAGTTGACCCAAAGACCATCATTGCTGCAGTAGAAATAAATCTTGCCCTTCTGCATCCTCGGGAATCTAACCTCCGGATTTTGTTCAGGGTAGAGCTTTATCAGTAGCACCCTGTCCCATGTGACATAAGCCACAAAGCTAACATGATGATCCTTGCTCATATCATGACTGAAGGTTACATAGTAGTCGTTCTCAATCTCCTGAACATTCAGCCTGTGGCTTTCATCTGCAGGTTTTGCTGTAAGCGCGGCAAGCTTGCGCCCACAGCAGGATATTTCTCCACCGCCAGTCGCGGTTATCACATTTCCGCACTCCTGGCATACATAAAATTTTATTTTTTTCATATTTCCTCCATCTTTTTCGTCTGCTTTCAAGTCTCCGGACAAAAGCCTCTCGACATTTATTCCCAGTATTTCCGAAAGCTCACGCAGAAGCGATACATCAGGGAGTCCAAGCCCTCTTTCCCATTTCGATATTGTCTTGTCGCTTATATTCATCGCATCAGCGAGCTGTTTCTGGGTCATGTGGTTTTCCTTACGCAGCCTGAGTATGAGCTTTCCAGTATTTTCATTGTTTATCCGTCTACCGCCCTTATTACATACTAATGCAATCTGTCTTTTTATCCAATAAGCGCTCCGTAGAGTTTTTCTTCAGCACAAATATACTGTATATGAATGGTATTACTGCTCCCGCTGCGGGTATCAGCTGCACCGGCATTCTGGAGGTGAGTGCTCCAGAGCACAATAGCGCCACAGGAAGCATCGCCTTTACGAGGCTCATTATAAGGCTCAGAACTCTTCCCAGAAGCTCTCTTGGAACCTCATTCTGCAGTATCGTCATAACCGGAACATCCACATAAGCTATTGCTATTCCTATGATTATATTTACAATGCA
>NZ_AUID01000017.1 GCF_000423525.1 Proteocatella sphenisci DSM 23131
CTAGTTTGAAAATTTGTATAAAAAAACCCATAGTGATCATTTCTGTGTTACGATAATTTCACCACAAAACATCGTCAGAAAGGATAATCACTATGGACTATACTAACTATAACACAGATTTTCGCAAGCATAAACACTTAAATGACTTCGAACGACATTCGATACAAATTCGACTTACAGAGGGCTGGTCTCCTTACAAAATTGCAAAATCGCTCGATAGAGCTCAAAATACAATCCTCAATGAAATACGTAAAGGGACTGTATCACAGTTAAAACACGGCAAAAAAATTGAACTGTATTTTTCAGATGCTGGTAAATCTATATACGAAAAAAATAGAAGGAATTGTGGACCAAAATTCCGACGTCTAATATGCAGTGATTTCATTGATTATGTCTGCGAAAAAATCAAAAATGATTCTTGGTCTGTTGACGCTTGTGTTGGTGAAGCTAAGTTAAATTCGAAGTTTCATAGGTCTAAGATGGTTTGTACAAAGACCTTGTATAACTATATTGATTTGGGTTTGCTTACCTTGAAAAATATAGATCTGCCAATGAAGTTAAGACTAAGTACAAAGAAAAAACGTGTTCGTGCTAACAAAAGAAATCTTGGCAGAAGTATATCTGAGCGCCCTGAACATATCGCTAATCGCGAAGAATTTGGCCACTGGGAAATTGATACTGTTATTGGCTCAAAAACAAATGATGACGATGTACTTCTAACTATCGCGGAGCGAAAGACTAGAAAATTCATCATTTTTAAAATTCCAAGCAAAACATCTACTTCAGTCAATTCAGGTATTCACAATATAAAACTTATGTTTGGAGAAAAATTTAATGATGTTTTCAAAACCATTACCAGTGATAATGGTCAAGAATTTTCAGCCCTTTCAAATCTAGAAGAAAATAATGGTCCTAAAATATACTTTACTCATCCGTACTCATCGTTTGAGAGGGGTACGAATGAACGTCATAATGGACTTATTCGAAGATTTATACAAAAAGGCGAAAGAATTGATTCTTTTAGCACGAATTACATTGAATTTATTGAAGATTGGAGCAACAGTCTCCCACGTAAAATACTTGGTTACAAGTCTCCAGATGAACTTTTTGAAGATCATCTAGACATCATATATGCAGTTTAATTAACTTAACAGAAAATCGCTGAAGTTAACTAGTTCAATTTAATATTGCAATTTGGGTTTATTTATATTATTTTAAATTACAGATAAAAGCACAGCACCTTCAGCAGTATAGGTACCTATAATAGGCCCAATTTCCCCAATAACTATTTCTTCAAAATCATGTTTTTCAATCATCATACTCTTTACAATTTCAGCTTTCTCAGGATCATTTGAGTGTGCAATTGCTAGTATAGTAACTTTTTTGTTATATTTTAAAATATCATTTTCTACAAGCTCTACCATCTTTTTTAAACTATTTCTGGTTCCCCTGCCTTTATCCACAACAAATACTGTATTCTCTATTTTCACTATAGGCTTCAGGTTAAGTGCATTTACTACAAATCCTTTGGTTTTGCTTATCCTACCACCTTTTACAGCATTTTCAATAGTCTCCAAAGTTCCGTAATGGATGAGTTCAGTAACAGCTTTGTTTGCATACTTCATTATTGAATCCAGGTCCTTGCCCTCTTCTACAAGTTTTGCAATCTTTATTACAAGAAGAGCCGATCCAATTGAGCCGTTTGTCGAATCAATAATTGTCACCTTTTTTTCTGGGCTTTCGGTCATATACATTTCTCTGGCCAAAGTTGCAGAACCATATGTCCCAGAAAGAGCATCCGATAAAGTAATAACTATTATATCCATATCCCCTCTCTTATATTCTTCTATAAATGCATCTGGCGAAGGACATGATGTTTTAGGTAAAACTGGAGATAATTTCATTTTCTCATAAAACTCTTTATTAGAAATATCATTTGCAAGTTCATCTGCGAAAGTAACATTAAGATTTATAACTTTAATACCGTATCTTTCAACGATATGCTCTGGTATATCAAGTGCCTGGTCTACAACTATTCTTGTTTTTTTCAAGTCATGTTTCCTTTCAATAAATGTTAAATTTCATATTTCATATTATTTTTAAGATACAATATAAAGCCCCCCTTGTCAATAATTTAATTGATTTGCCCAGGACAGATTTGTTTGATATAATAAAAGAGCTATATACATAATTCAAGGAGGAAAATATGAAATATATAAAATATCCAGGCACAGATAAAATGGTTTCAGTAGTTGGTTTTGGAGGCCTTAGATTTGATCTTGATAAAACTGATGAAGAAAATGCAGAGTTGGTCCTTTACGCATATGAAAAAGGAATTAATTATTTTGATACAGCTCCGGGCTATTGCGATGACAGAAGTGAAATAATTCTTGGTGTAGCTTTTAAAAAATTAATCGCACAAGGAAAAACTGACTTTTTCGTGTCCACAAAAAGTAAACCTAAAGTATGTCCTAGCAAAGAACTTGTAATTGAGTCTGTTAAAAAATCTATTGAAAGGCTCGGTGTAGAAAAAATTGATTTTTATCATGTATGGTGCGTTAGAAATATGGACCACTACGAGTTGTCTATGCAAAAAGATGGCCAGTACGAAGGCCTTGTCTGGTGCAAAGAGAATGGACTTATTGATAATATTTGTTTTTCTTCTCATCAACCAGGGAATGAAGTTGTAGATGTTTTAAAAAGCGGTAATTTTACTGGAGTAACAATGGGCATAAATTTACTAAATTTCCCTTACAGATGGGAAGGCGCAAATTATGCATATGAAAACGGTTACGGAGTAGTCGCTATGAACCCTCTAAGCGGAGGAACTATTCCAAATCACGAAAAAGAACTTGCTTTTCTTGCTGCACCAGGAGAAACTGTGACCCAGGCTGCTCTTAGATTTAATATATCCACTCCTGAAATAACAGTTTCACTAGTCGGCTTCAGTAGCAACTCAGACATAGAGGAAGCGTGTATAATTGCAGACAGTGCGACTTCTTTTACAAAAGAAGACCTTAAGATAATAGAAGAAAGATTTAACGGAAACTCTAATTCAATATGTACGGGATGCGGATACTGCAGAGTATGCCCTAAAGACATAAACATACCTGCATACATGCTTCTTTATAATGAGAAACATCTGTTTAATAAGACCGATGAAGAAATGATAGATATGGTATATGGCCTTGAATACTATAACTATACCGCAAACACAGTAGGCAGAGCAAATGACTGTATTGAATGCGGAAAATGTGAAAAAGAATGCACACAACATCTATCTATTATAAACAGGCTCAAGGAATGCAGCGCCTGGGAATCAAAGACGACAGATCATATAACTGTATAAGATTATTAAATTAAATATATTTGACAAAAACGCATCTAAGATTATCCTCAGATGCGTTTTTTTATTCAGTATTTTTTTGTTAATTAGCACTTTTAGGCATAAGTCCTAATATTATTCCAAGAGCAACTGAAAGGTATGCTGCCATTATTATCTGATATTCCGGAGGCAGCATAAAGGTTATAGTATGCGCCGGTATCCAGAAAAATGGAATTGTTTTCATAATAGTAAAATTTATAAAACCAGGCCAGTCGATTTGCCTTGATATTTCAGATATGGATATAGATTTAAGTCCCTTAGACTTCAACTCAATATTTTTATCAGTCATTTTATGGAATCCCATCATGACAATACCAAAACTGCAATTCATTATCAAGCTGGTATAAAAGGCTTTTAAAAATCTAGATTCTCCACCTGGAAGTATGTTGTTTTCCATTGTGTAAGCAATCCCCATGCTGTAAATCTTAAGTATCAAAGCCAAAACCGCTCCTATTAATCCCCATATAACTGCTCTCTCCACGATTCTGTTAGGTAATATCCAGTGCTTTTTAGTTAATCTTGTTGCTATACACTCACCCACCGTAGCAAGAAGTGCAAATTTTATAAATCCCATTATGTACATGTGTCCCGTCGAAAGAACCTTAAATACTTCTCTGCTTCCCGGTAATATTATTACCGCCGAAAATCCAATTAATATCATCGCGCATATCAAAGGAATAGTCTTATTGTCTTTACTTGTCATTTTGCCTCCAAATTTTATTATTTACTATAAATATATCATTTTATGTATACTATGTAAATAATTATAATAAAAGAGTTTCTGTAAATACAAGATACATATCTACAGAAACTCTTTCTTATTGATATAAATTTATAATTTTTAAATTAATACTACCACATAGCGGTAAGAATACCTTTATCAAAGTAATATACAGAATCTATATACTGACCCTCATATACCCATAATTCATACTCCGAAAGTTGGGTAGTGATTTTTGAAACTTTACTCGGCTTTGCAAGTCTTTGTACAGCAATCATATCACCTGTCATACCAATCCATGGTTTTTCACCTTTTAGTCTGTTCCATACGTCATCATCCCAATTAAACATATATTTAGGATCAGATTGTAGTATGGCATAGCTTTGTTCTTTATTAATATTTAGAATCGGCGAAATAAGTGAATCCAAACTAATTACTGCATCATATCTGTCATTTACTGTAACTTTAAAAAGGGTATCGTGACTTGGAATTACCCTCCCCTTAACAAGTTCAGGATTATTAATAGTTGACAGAGCACGATCTTTTGAATCATCAACTGAATTCCATATCGATAAGTCAAAGAAATGGTCATTAATTTTTAACTTTATATAATTACCTGCATGTGCCGATTCTTCTAGAGTTCTCATACTCATTACAGTAAGTCCATTGTTATCATAAAGCCTGCTGTTAGCATATGGTCCTTTTAGCATATCTATATCAACCCAATATGTGTTCCCAACAAAAGGAGATTGTGTCCTCCAACCAGTTCCATAATTAGGTATGTTGAATTCTGGAACATCTGGAACAACTCTACCATCAGCGCTAAACAAATTATAGAACTTTACATCATGATTTTTCCCATTATATCTGACTTCCTGAGTTTTCACTCCGTTAATATATTTGGTTTCGAATTCCTTGTAAGGAGCTACTTGTTCATAGCCACTGTATCTCCATTCTAAAATCGTATTTTCACTCATTAACAGAATATTAGAACCTTGTACCCAAACTATGTTATATCCCATACTTTCTGATAAAAATCTTACCGGAACCATTGTTTTTCCATTAATGGCCATCGCTGGTACATCAAGATATCTTTCCTGATTATCCACCATTGCCGTTTTACTTCCTATTACAAATGAAATGTTTGTTTCATTATTCCAGGCATTAACAGTTTTTGTGGCAGAATCCCAACTTACATTGATACCAAGATGTTTAAATATTCCGCTTACCGGAACCATAATTCGTCCATTAATAGCCTGTGGCCTGTAATCAAATTCAAGTTCATTCCCATTATAAAAAACTCTTATATATGACGTTTTGTTATAGTTTATGTTCTCAAAAGTCTGCATATTCTGAGAATTTGTTTCTCCATATGAAACATAGCTACCGCCTAAAGTAAGGAAAACCGCAAGAAAAACGCTTAGTATTTTGTTCATAAAACCCACCTCCCGTTTAAATAAAAATAAGTTTATTTTGCTGGTATAAACTCTCGAACATTAATGTTGCTCGATTTAAGTTTATCAACAAGTTTTTCTAAATTCTTACCCTCTAACCTTATTGATATTTCTTGTATACCCATTACTCCAGTATCCATTTGCACAATATTAGTAATATTTGCTCCTTGCTTGTGTATGATTTCAGCAATTTTTGCTATTACACCAGAAAAATCACTTGATAATATGACGATTTTTGCATCTTGTAAACCAAATATTTTTAATATAACTTCAAACAAAGCTTTTTGTGTCAGTATCCCCACAAATTTATCATTACTATCAACTACTGGAAGAAATCTTACTTTTGATTTAAAAAATATCTCTGCTGCTTCCTCAACATGTATATTGTCCTTAACAGTTTCCTGAGGTGAAGTAATGAAATCAGAAACAGGTTTTTGAAAAAAACTGTTAACACCAGGCGAGCCTGATTTAAAAAATTGATCATAAATAAATTGTTTCGAAAGAAATCCAAAAAAGTTGTTATCCTTAAATACTGGTAGGGATAAAAATCCATTGTTTTCAATTATTTCGATAGCTTTTTCTGCGGTGTCTTCTGTAGACAATTTTATAAGAATGTTTGCCGGCGTTATTAAAGATTTTATTAGCATAGTTTCCTCCTGGTAAATTCATTAATTGTTATCTAACATTAATACCCGTAAATCGATTAGTTTACACAACCAATTTGTTCAAATAATATTTAAAAGGCTCATTAATATAAAATAACTTAATGAGCCTTTTCTTATTTCATATGATTTTTGCTTTAAAATTTAATCTTTACATGTTTCAGTTAATTCATAGAGTAAGGTTTCTGTCGCAGCAATGCTAGCTTGATTCTTAACTAAAAACAAGTCTCCACGACCAATCCAATCCAGACCTTGGAAGTCAGCCAGGTTCTTAATCGTGCTTTTTAATGTTAAAATATCTTCTTCTGTGTTTTGCGTTAACCCTGACTTCATAAATCTATATGTTTTTTCAAATTGTTCATTATAAATTCCATCTGTATCAAAAAAATCCAATTTAATCACCTCTATTCCATTTTTTCAGTTCTTCTATTTTTTTTATTATGTGCACCTTATCCATTTCACTAAAATTCACATCATCTATACCTTGTCCTCCCACTAATATATCTATATTTGAAAATGAATCAATTTCTCGTATAAGCTTAATTATATTTACAAGAGAATCTTGATGACTCTTGAGTGTTACCGACAAAGCCAGGATTTTTGGTTTTTCTTTTTTTATAATTGCAATTAATTCGTTTGCTGGCAAATTATTACCCATATATATTGACCGATACCCAATTATATCTAAATATGAAGCAACCATTTTTATGCCTAGCGTGTGTTGTTCAGAAGAAATCGACATGCTTATAGCGCACTGGTCCTTATTTTCACCTTTGATTTCTTGAACTGCCAGCCAATCCACTATACGACTAATCATTTCAGTAGATGCATGCTCATCTGCAACAGATATTTTACCATTTTCCCAAAGCTCACCTATTTTATACATAGCTGGTGTTATAATATCTGTAAATATATGCAAAATATTATTTTTTTCTTTATAATAGTTTTGGACGGCTTTGACCAATTTATATTCCTCTTTTAAAAGCAAATGATTAGTAATCGAGTCAATTAATTCCTCTTTACTAAAACTCGTACTGTCACTTTTTTTTATGCATTTTTTTTTATAACCTAATAATTCATCCACTGAAATATTTAAAGACTCTGCTATCTTAATCAAAACTTCCACAGTAGGCATTCTATTTCCACTTTCGTAGTTTGCAATTGTTCCTTGTGTAAGGCCAACTCTATTCGCCAGAGCTAATTGATTTATACAATTTATTTTTCTATATTTTTTAAGATTACTTCCAAATTTAACCATAGACACCAACCCCACTCATATATATCTTTCTATAATCATTAGTGATTATTTTATTTATATTATATTGCTATTTGTTATATTTGTCAATATGTTGTATATTAATATTTCAATTAGAAATAAAAACTATCTTTTCAGGTTATAATAATCCCCAAAAGATAGTTTTTATTGTTTTAGAATATAGCACTTAATATTAATAATTCTACCAGTCCTACAGCCCATATAATAGTCGTAGTAACTGACCATACCTGCATCTGCTCTTTTGCATCCTTTATCCCAAGCATACGGTTTACAACCCAAAAATAGCTATCATTAAAGTAGGAATATACTAATGATCCTGTACAAGCTGCCAGTACTGCAAATATCGGATTTACATTAAGATTTGCAATTATTGGTGCGGTTATTGAAGCTGCCGTAATCATTGCAACCGTACCACTGCCTTGAATAAGTCTTACTATTGACGCGATTACAAATGGTAAAAGAATAGGCGGAATTGATGTTTGCGCTATTATATTTGCTATATAATCTCCCGCTCCACTGTCACGAAGTACCATACCCAGTGCTCCTCCACCACCTGTAACAAGGATTATTATTCCTGCCGATTTGATACCTCTTTCCATATGTTCTATGGTCTCTTCTCTGGTATACTTTCCGGCTAATGCGTAGATTGCTACTATAAGTCCAATACCTACTGCAATAACTGGCGAACCTAAGAATCCTATTGCCGGCATAAAAGATCCTTCTAATTTCATGGCCGCTGTTATGGTGTTTATTAGTATAAGTATTATTGGAACCGCAATTGGTGCAAATGCTCTAAATACTGAAGGCAGATTGTCATCTCCTTCACTGTCAATTAAGTCATACACTGGTTCTTGATATTGTGGCCTTTCCCATCCTTCTCCATCTTCTGATGGAATCTGGTATATCTTTTTACCAATGTATTTTGCATAAATTATTGCTGCAGTTGTCATAGGTATTGCCATGACAATTCCCCATAAAATTAAAGACCCAACATTCACTCCAAACAATCCAGCAACCCCAACTGGACCAGGTGTAGGCGGAACCAGTGAGTGTGTGATTACAAGACCTGCTGCAAGGGATATTCCAAGTGTAACCGTTGATTTCTTGGTTTTCTTGGAAATAGCTTTTGTAAGAGGTGCCAGAATAACAAATCCAGAATCACAAAAAATCGGAATAGATACTAAGAATCCAGTAATGGCAAGGGCTATTTCTTCCCTTCCTTTTCCAAGTTTTTTGATGAATGTCTGTGCCATTCTTTCAGCCGCTCCTGATGCTTCAAATATCTCACCCATCATAACTCCAAATCCGATAATTATACCTATGCTGCTAAGAGTACCACCGAATCCTTTAGATATTGCATCCAGCACTGCATTTGGAGGCATTCCTCCAATTATTCCCGTTGTTGCCGCCGCAATGATAAGCGCCAGAAATGTGTGAATCTTTGTTTTCAAAATAAGGATGATTAGTAGCGAAATCCCAACCACGAGACCTGCAATCATCTGATTACCTGCAACCCCTACCATAGTAAATGTCTCCCTTCTAACTATTTATTAAAATTCTTCGCATATAAAGCTGCCAGTTTTATGGCTTCAACCATACTCACATCAGACACAACGCCAGTTCCTGCAATATCAAATGCAGTTCCATGGTCTACTGATGTTCTTAAGAATGGCATATTATTCGTAATTGAAATAGTTCTTTCAAAGTCTACCATCTTTGTAGCAATATGCCCTTGATCATGGTATAAGGACAATACTGCATCGTATTTACCTTTTAATCCAAAATGAAATACAGAATCTGCTGGAACTGGTCCTACAACATCTATGCCTTGTTCTCTGGCCCTTTTTATAGCCGGTACTATTTCATTCACTTCTTCATATCCAAATAAACCATTTTCTCCACTGTGAGGATTCAGTCCTGCAACCGCCAACCGAGGGCTGTTCACACCTAATACCCTAAGTGCCTCTTTGCATCTAAGAATAAATTCGTATACCGATTCTTCTTTAACAAGTTCACAGGCTTGTCTTAACGATACATGTCTTGTAAGAAAGAATACTCTTAAGTCATAAACCTGGAACATAGTAAGAGGATTATCCGTATTTGTTAAATCTTCAAGTATTTCTGTATGACCAATATATGGTACTCCAGCGGATTTTAATGATTCTTTATTGATTGGAGTTGTGGCTATAGCATCAACTTTCTTTTCAAGAGCCAAATCAATTATAGTTTTTATATATTCAAAAGCTGCCTTGCCGCCTTCCGCCTGTACCTTACCCATTTGGAATGTACCGATATCTATATTATTTAAGTCTATCAGGTCTATTGTCCCCTTAGTATATAGACCATCTTTGGGATCCTCTATTAGATTTATTGCAAGATTGATATTACAAAACCTCATAGCCTGCTCTATTATTCCCTTGTCTCCAACAACTACCGGTTTACATATTTCATATATTTCATCATAACTTAAAGATTTTACTACTATTTCTGGGCCTACTCCTGCAGGGTCTCCAAGTGGTATTCCTATTATTGGTCTCTTCATCTGTAATCTCTCCTTATTTTAAATTTTTATATTCTTGTCTCTTTAATGTGATATTCATTGGATAGTTTTGTCAACAGGTAATCTACACATTTTATTATTGCTTTATCATCACCAATCAATCCACCCTTGGTAATTATAGGCATATTATCATAAACTCCTTTTATTATCCTTCCATAAACAGCAAGCGGTAAAACTTCATCTTTTACTTCAATTCCTGCTGATCCAAGAGCCTTGCATACAGCCACCGTTACATCCCCACCAGATGTGAAAAGTCCACCAATTAAAGAATCTGTTTTTTTAAGGATTTCTATGGTTATATCTGCTAATCCATCAGAAATCCTTTGGGATACTTCATCTTCAGATATCTCAAGTTCATTTGCTATATCCTTAAGATTTAAGACTTCATCTTCTTTACTTGTCGTTATTACCCCTATTACATCATAATCCGATACATCTTCCAAAATCTTTTCTACTACCTTGTCTATTTCATCTTTGCGAGTTTCATCATAGATAAGATTAGAAGCAGATACCCTTACAAAAAGAGGTGAATATCTTAATTTCACTTCATCTAACTGTGTTCTTGTCAGATTTGATACACTTCCTACCGTTAGCATGACTTTTTTTCCAGGTTCGCCGGCCGGAATTTCTAGCAATTCTTCTGCAAGTGCAGCTGTGAATGGTCCTGGATCTACAGATATAACCTTAATTCCAGTGCACTTAACTGCTTTTGCTATTTTTAGTATATCATCATCAGTTGTAGCATCTATTACTATAACCCTGGACCCTTTTTCTTTCTCATCAATTATTGCATTTTTAATTGATTCTATTCCCTTTAACACCTTGTCCAGCTCAATAAATCCCAACTTATCTTGTGTCTGTGATCCTATCAACTTCACTACAGACGATGTGAAAATCGGAGTCTTTGGATCTTTTGCAACGTCTGTCTTCTCAAGAGGAGTTTGGTTTACCATCAAATATCCACCAATGCATATCCTCCCCGATGTCGGAAAGGAGGGGACCATAATTGCTAATGTATCATCAGTTAAATTATCAAGTATAGCTGAAATTTCCGATCCGATATTTCCTCTCAATGTACTGTCAATCCTCTTTGCAAAGAGTTTTATATCTTCATCTTTAAAAAAATTAACGACATTTCCAACTCTGTTATAAGCTTCATTACTGTCTATACCTCTGCTGTCAGTACTTATTGATATAATATCAAGGTCCTTATGATCTTCTCCATTATACTTATCCAGGTTTAAAAATGTAGTCGCCTTAAATCCTCGCCTCGCAAGAAGTACGGATGTAGCATTTGCACCTGTTAGGTCGTCTGCTATAATTACTATCTTTTCCATACAAAACCTCCTATATTTAAACTAACTTGATATTTACACTTTTACTGTTTAATAT
This sequence comes from Proteocatella sphenisci DSM 23131, assembly GCF_000423525.1. Classification (GTDB taxonomy): domain Bacteria; phylum Bacillota; class Clostridia; order Peptostreptococcales; family Filifactoraceae; genus Proteocatella; species Proteocatella sphenisci. The sequence goes on from NZ_AUID01000017.1 coordinate 11,451, forward strand.
TTCATATGTTTTTTTATTTAAACCAATATCAGTTATTATCAAATCAAATTCATCCACATTACAAATCTTGGCAAAACTTTCCTTTCCAAATTTACTGTTATCTACAACTAATATTGATTTCTTTGCCGATTTTATTGCTTGTTTTTTAACATCTGATTTTTCAAAAGTTGGCGTACTTACCCCATTTTCCAAAGTAATAGAACTAGTTCCAATAAAACTTATATCTACATTTATCCCTTTTAAAAATTCAATAGTGTGTGAACCTAAACACGTACCTGTAGAGTTTTGAACTAATCCGCCAGTACACAAAATCTTAAAGTTTGTTGAAAAAGAAAGGAATCCCGCAATTTTGATGTCAGTTGTTACTATTGTCAGATTTTGTTTAGATTTAAGCAACTTTGCAATTTCCATATTGGTGGTGCCTGAATCCAGGAAAATTATTTGTCCGTTTTGAACAAGAGAAGCCGCGTATTTTGCGATTTTTTTCTTTTCATCCCTATTACTTATGATTTTATTTTTATATGGAATTTCTGAAGTGAGTCCTGATTTTAATATAGCTCCACCAAAGGTTCTAGATGCTATATTGTTATCTTCCAAATATTGGAGGTCTCTCCTTACTGTCATTGGAGTGACATTTAGTTTTTTAGCAAGTTCTTCAACTTTAGCACTTCCAAATTCTTCAAGATATTCTACAATCATATTTCGCCTATCTATCAGTAACATTTCTTATTCCCTCCATATGTAAGATGTGTTAATATTTGTTCATATTTGTTGCTTTATGTTTATGGTATCACAGCATAATCTGAAATGTCAATATTTTTTGTTATTTTAAAAGTTACTTTATTATTCTTGTTTTCGGACACAAAAAAGCCCTGACATTCAAGGGCTTTAAGATGCTTCAAAATATTACTATTTTTCGATACGAACCATTATTTCATTTTGTCTAAACATGGGTGGTGTAAAAGGAGGATTGTAAAAAGCCAGCATATAATTGGCAACCACTTTATAAGCTTTGGAATCAACCCACTGTGAAAGTTCTTTTTTCATGATTTTTTCTTTGTTTTTATTTGATCGTCCGTTGTAATTTATCACTGCAAACAGACCACTTTCGAATTTTTTAACCGAAAGCCACTTGCTATCTGGTTTAGGGACATTCTCCCAATAATCTTTGGGAACAACAAATGCCATTTTCATCTGATTCCCCTCTATTTCTTGAATAACCGGAACTGTCATACTGATTTTTTGTTTTTCCTTATTTTCGCTTGAGATGTAACGAAACAGTGTTCCAAAACCATTAACAATTTCCGGGTCAGCCTCATTATTATACTCAACAATAACGAATTCTTCATACTGTCTTAATTCAAAAGGGGGTTGTGACAATATCACCTTATATTCCGGTCGTTCGTATTTAGCCATACTATTACCTCTCACATGAAATAACACTAATAATATAATTTATACATTATTTATACTATCTATCTACCATATATTCAAACGGATTAATCGTGAACACGATATATATTTCGCGTCGATGTTGTGTTGTGCTGTGGTATAATATAATAAAGTTGATGTTAGTTTTGCTTTGCTTTTCCAATATAGAAAGAGGTGTAATATGAAATCAAAGTATATCATAATTGTTGTTATCACCTTAGTAACATTTTTAGCACTTAGAACTATGAATTTTGAAAATAAGTCCCGTGTAAATTCAAACAGCAGTCTTACTAAGGATTACAGCGAACAAGATGTGAACACTATTTATTTAGCCGGTGGATGCTTTTGGGGCGTTGAGGAGTATTTTCAAAGGATAAATGGAGTTGTTGATGTAGTTTCAGGATATGCAAACGGAAACACTGAAAATCCAACGTATGAAGACGTAATTAATAAAGACACAGGTTTTGCTGAAACTGTCGAAATAAAGTATGATTCCAATAAGATAGACCTGACTGATATACTTCTTTATTATTTTAAAGTTGTTGACCCTACTTCGATAAACAAGCAGGGAAATGATGTAGGTGACCAGTATAGAAGTGGTATTTACTATGTTGACCAAAGCCAAGTAGAAGAGATCAAAAAAGTAATAGAAGTAGAACAAAGGAAATATGAAAAAGACATAGTTGTAGAAGTTATTCCAATGAAAAACTTTTATAAGGCCGAAGATTATCATCAGGATTATCTAAAGAAAAACAAAAATGGATATTGCCACATAGATCTTAGCGAAGCCGAAACCGGAATTGAAAGAGATCAATCACTTGGTAATACAAATCCTTATTCAAAGCCTCCCGATGAAGAACTAAGACAAAAATTAAGCCAAGAAGAATATGATGTTACTCAAAATGCTAGCACTGAAAGACCTTTCAGTCATGAGTATGATAAACTTGAAGAAAAAGGAATCTATGTTGATATAGTTACTGGGGAACCACTTTTTTCATCAGATGACAAATATGACGCAGGATGTGGATGGCCAAGTTTTACAAAACCAATTGAACAAGGAAATATTAAAGAGTTAGAGGATAATTCTCTTGGGATGAGCAGAACAGAAGTAAAGAGTAACAGTGGAGAGTCTCACCTTGGACACGTATTTAATGACGGTCCCATAGAAGACGGAGGGCTTAGATATTGCATAAATGGCAGTTCTCTTAGATTTGTACCCTATGAAAATATGGAAAAAGAAGGATATAAAGATTTAATGGATATCTTTAAATAAGAATAACCATGCAGATGAGGCCTTTATGTTCATCTGCATGGTTATTTTTAAATATTAAAATTTCTTTCACTGACTATGCTGCAATTATTGATAATTTCTATCAATTAATTTTTCTATTTATTTCAGAGTTGTAAATTTCACATCGATTTCTTCCAGTTTCTTTAACATGGTACATGGCACTGTCAGCGTTATGAATAAGAGTATCTATCTGTACTCCATCATACGGATATACTGCAAGCCCAATACTAATTGTAAGAATTTCAAAATTACAATAAGATTTAATTACATCAGAGCTGCAAACTTTTAATCGAATTTTTTCAGCGATATCAAACCCTTCTTCGCCAGAACAATTCTCTAATAGAATTACGAATTCTTCTCCACCATATCTAAAAACACCTTCATTTCCATTAGTAGATTCACGAATAATTTTTGCAACTTCCTGCAGCACTAAATCACCTTTAATATGTCCATAAGTATCATTTATTCTCTTAAAGTGGTCAATGTCACAAAATAATATAGTCATTAAACTGGTTTTTTCTGAAATTTTTTTTTCAAAATATTCATACAGATATTTGTGGTTATAGGTAGAAGTTAAACAATCCGTAATTGAAAGATGCAAAAGATGCTCACTTTGACTTTCCATAAGCGCTGCATACTTGTTAATCAGTTCTTTAAAATCACTTTTCATGTTTAATATTAAATCATTGTCTTTTTCTTCATTAATTATATCCTCTACCCCTAATTTATCCGAAAGAGTAATTTTGTAATGATTTTCTATCTTTAATAAAATAGTTTTTACTATGTAAAAGCTAAAAAGTCCTACTATATAACCAGCCAAAAGACAACTGATGCAAAATGCTAATTTTCTTTCAGGTATCCATGTAATAAAAAAACCTGCGAATACAGGGAATATTGCGCCCATGACTAATCCAAATGTGCATAAAATAGTCTTAACCATTTTCATCGGCTTTATATCTATCACAAAATAGACCCCCTTTGTATAATATAGCTAAGCTCCACATAAAATAATTAATTTTAAACAAAACCATTATGATAATTTATTAACTAATATGTTTATGAGTAAATTATATCACTTAATCTTTAATATGTCTTAATTTTTTCAAATTATACATATTTTTATTTCCAGGCAACAAAAAAGCCCTTAATTTCAGGACTTTTTTGTTTGTCTTAATACTATTTGTTTTCTTAGTACATAGCGCGTATTTATATAATCCGTTTTTCTACCTAAATATCTATTTCCAACAAAATCGGTGCATGATCTTGTCTTTCACCAGAATCTATCATCTCAGATTTAACAACTTTGTCAGACAATCTGTCACTAACTAACCAGTAATCAATCCTCCAGCCCGAGTTATTAATTTTACTTGTTTTCACCCTTTGTGCCCACCAGGTATAGGCACCTGTCACATCACCATGAATGTGTCTGAAAGTGTCTGTAAATCCTTTGTTTAATATATTTGTAAATCCTTTACGCTCTTCATCTGTAAAACCTGCAGACATATGATTATTTTGTGGATTTGCCAAATCTATCTCTTTATGGGCTACATTATAATCTCCTGTCGCTAAAACTGGTTTTTCTTTATCTAGACTCTGAATATATTCACTATACTTTTCGTCCCAAACTTGCCTTTCTTCCAGTCTTTTTAGACCATCTCCTGCGTTAGGAGTATATACCTGAGTAAGATAAAATTCTCCAAAATCCAAAGTAATAATTCTTCCTTCTAAATCCATAGTATCTGGGGCCTGAATCTCAGGATAAAAAACTTCTGGAGAATACTTATCTTTGTATAAAAACATAGTCCCCGCATAGCTTTTTCTAGCTGGTTCTTGAGAACTTCTCCATACATATGAGTATCCTTTGAAACACTCCGCTAAATGCTCCATATGCTTCTTACTTGGACCCGTGGCTGTTAATTTAGTTTCTTGCAAAGCAATTACATCGGGGTCGTTCTCAACAATTGTATCAAGTACTTTTCTTGTAAGAACTGCCCTGATAGAATCACTTGTCAATGCTGCATTTAATGAATCGATGTTCCATGAAATAAATCTCAAATTATTCCTCCTTTTTAATTTTCAACTGATATTTTGTATATTTTCTTCTATAATATATATATTTTTTCACCTGCAACAAAACCCCTTGAAATCAAGAGGTTTTGTTTGTATCAATACTCTACTTCTTTATTGGTGCCGATGGTGGGACTCGAACCCACACGCTTTTGAGGGCGACGGATTTTGAGTCCGTTGCGTCTGCCATTCCGCCACATCGGCATGTTGGAATATCTTTATTAGCACTTAGATATTCTAACATAAGGTTTAATAAAAATCAAGCTTTAGAATAAATTTTTCTTATATTTGTTATATAAGCATTTAAGTTCTGATACTTTTTCATTCATTTCCAGCTGTAATTCTGATGTTCTTTCATAATCTCCGTTATCGATAGCTTCTTTAATCATTGTAAATACAGAAGTATTATCAATGCTGTCTTTCATAAGTGACCATCTTAGAGAGTTAACTTTTGTCCAGTTTACTATATCTAAGTCTGAAATTTCATTTTCGTTATGAACTTTCATACTTTCTCTTACAATTTCCATATTGTCTTCAATAATTCTGTAGTTAAGCTGATTTATCCATTTTTCCTCTACAAACATCTTGTATGAATTTAATATTGCATCTGTAAATATGTTTTCTTCTTTCAAAACCTCAAGTTTTTCTGGATATACTTCGAGTGCTTTTATATTCTCAAAAACTGTTGCTGGAGGGGTTCCAAATCTTTGGTTTCTTTCTTCTTGTGAAAAGTAATCAAAGACGTTTTCTTCGCTTCGGTATTGTCTGTACTTATCCAGATATTTTCCGTCTGTTCCGTAATCTTTTGAAAATTCTTCGATAAGTTCGTCTAAGGTCATTTTCATACCGGCATTTATAAGCCCATCAAGCATAGCCTGATAACAAGCTGCCAGTATAAGATACACGTTGCAATGTGGATTTGGAGCTCTAAGCTCAAATCTTGTGGCAAACGGAGATTCTAAATCTTTTATGAGTCCTATCAGTATGGATCTGTTTCTCGATGGTGTTTCCACTGATTTTCCAAGTGAGGACACTATACATATTGGTGCTTCAAAATGAGGTTTAAGTCTGTTGAGTGAATCTATGCTGTTTGCTACAAAGGGATTTATCACTTCATAATTTTTTAGTATTCCCATCAGAGTTGAAATAGCGAAACTGCTTGCATAGTTCCCTTTATGGTCGGCATGCGTAAATAAATTTATTCTTCTGCCTGAATCGAGCTTTGCAGCAACTCCTATATGTGTGTGTTTTCCGCTTCCGGCAACGCCTTCAATAGGTTTTGCTCTAAATGTTACTTCAAGTTCGTATTTATGGAAAATATCTTTTATCAAGTGCCTTACTATAACTTCTATATCTGCAGCATGCATTTCGGTGCTGTATTTCCAGTCGATTTCGAGTTGCTCCATTACGTGGTTTAATTTACCAGTTACGCTGATTTTGGATTTTATACCGCCTACTTCTTTATGGCCCATTTCTGGTTCAAATCCATAGTATTCCATTATTTCAAGCGTTTTTTCAAGTGCACTTCTTACACTGCCGTCGGTTCTTTTCCAGTATTGTTCTTTAAGCATCTGTGATGCGGAAAGTTTTTCTTCATCGGCTTTGTCTTCTGGAGTTTTTACCCAAAATTCAAGTTCTGTAGCTGAGGTAAGCACTATTTCTTCTATGTTTTCATTTTCATGAATACCAACCTCTTCTTTAAATCCCGGTTTCAAATTTACATATTTTATGGCTTCGCGCTTAAATCGCTCTGCTGATTTTTTTAATAACGATCTTGAACATACCATTTTATTGTCGTGTATCAGAAATGATGGGATTATAAGTGTTCCAACAAATTTACCGTTATGATGCATATTATTGTAGTTGTAATCGATATACCAGTCTACGTCTCTGTCTGGAAGTATTATAACTTTGGCATTGTTCAAAGTTGCTATTCCATGCAAAACTACACTGGATCCGTCTGTCTGAACTCCAAGTTTTAGCTGTTTGTCCATATCTCCAAGAAATAAACTTACAGGAATTCTCTCATCTGTTCCATTTCCACCAAAATCAACTCCTACATAAGATACAAATTGAATTTCTGGGTGACTTTTTAATATTTCTGTAACGGTTTCGACTGAACGACCTTTTTTTTCAATTTTAAAAACAAGCCCGCTTAAATTCACTTTTTCTAAATTCATAAATAACCCTTTCTGAACTTTATCGACCAATAATACTATTTTAATATTTCATTTAGTGCCATTTGAGCACCTATTTTTGAATGTTCGTATGTGAGACCACCTTGAAAATATACTGTATATGGCTCTTTAATAGGAGCATCTGCGCTCAGTTCTATTGAAGACCCTTGAATAAAGGCACCTGCTGCCATAATTACTTCTGAATCATAACCTGGCATTGCCCAGGGCTCTGGGGTGACAAAAGAATCAACTGGAGCTGCTTTTTGTATTCCTTTGCAAAAATTCACTATTTCTTCTTTGCTCTTAAGTCCTACTGACTGGATTATATCGCTTCTTTCATCTGAAAATAGTGGAAACGTATCGTAACCATAATGTTCAAACAGTTTTGCACAAAAAACTGCTCCTTTTTTTGCATTTGAAACGATCATTGGCGCCAGAAACAATCCTTGCAAGAGTGTTCTTGTAGTTCCAAAAGTAAGTCCGCATTCTTTGCCAATTCCGGGTGAAGTCATTCTTTGTGCAATTATATCAATCAAATCTCTTCGCCCACATATATAGCCGCCTGCAATAGCAAGGCCGCCTCCTGGGTTTTTGATTAAAGAACCTGCTATTACATCTGCTCCTGCTTCGATTGGTTCTCTGGTTTCAATAAATTCACCATAGCAGTTATCCACCATAACTATGGCTTCTGGATCTATGGATTTTACAAATTTCACTACTTTTTCAATGTCATCTATCATAATGGACTTACGTCTGCTATATCCTTTTGAACGCTGTATATAGACCATTTTTTTCAATTTGGATGATTTTATGGCCTCTTCAATTTGAGGGTAGTCAAAATCTCCATTTTCAAGCAAATCTATCTGCTTGTATATAACACCCTGACCTTTAAGTGAATGGTAAGAATCTGATATGCCAATTACCTGGTCTAATGTATCATAAGGCTTTGATGAAATTGAAATTAATTCAAATCCGCTTTTGAGAATTCCCTGAAGGCAAAGTGTAAGGGCATGTGTCCCATTGACAATGGTTGGCCTTACTATTGAATCTTCGGATTTGAATATATTAGTAAATATTTCTTCTGTCTTTTCTCTTCCTGCATCGTTGTATCCGTATCCTGTGTTCCAGGAAAAATGAGTATCGCTTAATCTTGATTTTCTCATTGCATCAAGCACTTTTAAACTGTTGTATTCTTTTATTTTATCGATTTGCAAAAATATTGGATTTAATTCATCTTCAATCTTATTTGTTTCATCTATAATATCTTTTCTTATATCGAAACTATTTTGTAAAAATTCATCTAAAATGTTCTGCATTTCTCCTCCACGAATTAATTCTAAATCATTATACTACATATCTTACAAGAATTAAATATCTTTTTATGATTTATTATTTTTTTTTATACTTCGATTTAACCCGAACATTACAGGGAATAAAAGTGTTTAAATAGTTTTATTATATCAAAGTGGTCTTTGGTTCCTGCCAATTCTCTTATTGAGTGCATTGAAAGCATAGGATTTCCTATATCTACTGAATCTATTGGGAAATGCGTAGATGAAATCGGTCCAATAGTTGATCCGCCGGCTTGATCTGAGCGATTAGCAAAAATCTGATAATCTATATCTATATCTTTACATAAGGAAATTATAACTCCTGTTCCTTTTGAATCTGATGTGTATTTTTTATTTGCACTTTGCTTTATTGTTATACCCTTGTTCATTTTAGGTTTGTTTGTCAAATCACTTTTTTCGCTGAAATTAGGATGAACACTGTGTGCCATATCTGCTGATATAATGAATGATTTCTCTATTGACTGTAAAAAATCTTCTCTTCCTCTTCCAAATGAAAGTAGGATTCTTTCTCCTATATTACTTAGTATGTCTGAATCTGCCCCATTTTGAGTTGAACTTCCTATTTCTTCGCCGTCAAATCCAGCAACTATTTTGATTCCTTTTCCTGTTTTACTTTCAACCAGGGCTTTTAGTGAGGCTTGAAGCATTGAAATATTGTCTATTTTCTTAGATGAAATCATTTCTTCATTAATCCCAACCAGACTGGCTTTTTGTGTGTCATATAAATTTAGGTCATAAGATAATATTTGGTCTTTTTCAATCTTTAAATTTGCAGCTATGGAACTTAGCAGGCTCTCTTTGTCTACTTCTTGACCGCTTAGTCCCATTATTGGAAGCATATGGATCTGCTTGTCAATTTTAACTCCGTTATTCACTTCACGGTTCATATGAATTGCAAGGTTTGGTATTATGCATACATCTTTTTCAAAATCTAATAATCTCATTTCTGGCTCCATTGGATTACCGGTCTTGACATGCACACATCCGGCAAGTGAAAGTGGTCTGTCAAACCATGTGGCCAAAATAGGTCCTCCATATATTTCTGTGTTTAGTTTTATATAATCATCTTGATTTATTACGGCATTATTTTTTATAGATATTGAAGGTGAGTCGGTATGAGAACCTATGATTTTAAAACCATCATCTATAGAATCTATTCTGAAGGCAAATATGGATCCTTTTTTACAGAAAAAATATCTGCCTCCTGTTTTTAAATCCAGTTTTTTATTGAGGTCTATTTCTTCAAATGAGTTTTCTAAAAGATAGTTTTTTGAATATTGCGCAACGTGGTATATAGATTTCGCATTATCCAGAAATTTGAACAAATCTTTAATATCACTTTTCATAAATTTTCTCCATTTATCTTAGTTTATTTTTTTTAATTTTTTGAAGCTGGTATCTATTTTCTTTAATCCTACTCCATCAAAAACAATTGTATACACACCATTGTTTTTTGCTACTATTTTCCCACTTCCAAAAACAGGATGTTTTACCTTAGTTGCTATATCAAATTCTTCTACCGGTTCTTCGGGAGCTTTTAAAGACTCTGCTTTTTCGAGTCTATATTTTTCTTTGTATTTGTTGTATAGAGAAAATCCTTCAAATTCCTTGTTTCTTGAAGCTTCTAATTTTCCGTTCAAGAGTTTTGATGGTATATCTTCAAGAAATCTTGAGGCTCTCTGATTTGTAGTCTTACCAAAAATAGTTCTCTCTGTTGCATAAGTTACATAGAGCAGTTCTTCTGCTCTGGTCATTCCTACATAACACAGTCTTCTTTCTTCTTCTAACTGTGACTCATTTATTAAAGACCTGTTTATAGGAAAAACGCCTTCTTCCATTCCAATCATAAATACTACTGGAAACTCTAATCCTTTTGCACTGTGAATTGTCATAAGTGTAACTGTGTTTTCGCTATCATTCATATTATCTATATCTGTACTTAGGGATATTTCTGTCAAAAAATCCGAAAGTTTTTTATCGGTATTATTTTTTTCGTATTCCTGGGCAACTGCCATCAGTTCTTGAATATTTTCAAATCTTGTCTGATACTCGATGTCTCCCTCATCCTCGAGTTCTTTTAAGTAATTTGTATTTTCAATGACTTTTTTTATAAGTTCTGATATGGTCACTATTTCAGACATGCTCCTGAAGGAATTTATTAAAATAACAAAATTACGCATTGTATTTTTTATTTTTGATGAAAACTCATCATTTTCAAGGTCTATCATTGCGCTGTATATAGCTTCTCCTGTTATATTGGCTTTGGCTTCAAGTTTTTCAACAGAGCGAGCGCCTACACCTCTTTTGGGGACATTTATGATTCTTTTGAGGGCAATGTTGTCCGAAGGGTTACTGATTAGTTTCAGGTATGCCAGAACGTCTTTTATCTCTTTACGATCGTAGAATTTCAAGCCTCCATATATGGTATATGGGAGAGTCTTTTTTAGGAGATTTTCTTCTATGAGTCTGGATTGTACGTTTGTTCTGTACAAAATTGCAATATCACTGAAATTGTATTTTCTTAAAGCCTCTAGCTTCTTGATTTCTTGTGCAACGTAGACTGCCTCATCTTTGTCACTATAGTTTTTCTTTATTTCAATCTTCACATCGCTATTTTTGTCTGTCCAGAGTTTTTTATTTTTTCTACCTGTATTTTTTTCTATTACTGCATTTGCCGCATCGAGTATAGTATCTGTTGATCTGTAGTTTCTCTCGAGTTTTATTATTTTTGCATCACTGTAATCTTTTTCGAATTCAAGTATATTTCTTATGTCTGCACCTCTCCAGCCATATATGGACTGGTCGTCGTCTCCAACAACGCAAAGGTTTCTGTACTTTTTTGCAAGCAGGTTTATAAGTATATATTGGGCATGGTTTGAATCCTGGTACTCGTCTACTAGAATATGTTTAAATTTGTTCTGATAGTATTCCAATATTTCTGGATTTTCTTTTAAAAGTTTTATTGAGAGCACTATGATGTCATCAAAATCGACTGCATTATTCTTTTTTAATTTTTTCTGATATAACCCATACACTTTTGATGCGAATTTTGTCTTTACATCTATAGCATATTTTTCTTCATATTCACGTGGAGTTATTAGCTCGTCTTTAGCATTAGAAATAATTGAAGAAAAATATGACGGTTTCATAGTATCAGAAATAACGTTAGCTTCTTTAATGCATTCTTTGATTAAAGTGCCTTGGTCATAACTATCATAAATTACAAAATTACTGCTATATCCTATTTTGTCTATATCTCTTCTTAATATTCTAAGACACATAGAGTGGAAAGTACCTATCCACATGCTATTAACATCACAGCTCAGTATTTCTGATAGTCTTATTTTCATTTCCTTTGCTGCTTTATTTGTAAATGTAAGTGCTAATATTTCTCCAGGATATATTCCATTATCTATAAGATTTGAAATCCTGTAGGTTATTACTCTTGTTTTCCCCGAGCCTGCTCCCGCCAGGATCTGCACTGGACCATTAAGCGTTTCTACAGCTTTTCGCTGATCTTCGTTTAATAAGTTTAGATTCATTATACCTCCTGTATAAAAAAAGGGACCTTTAGTCCCTGTTATTTAAAAATAGAATTTAATTTTTATTTCCTGTGTGTCTGGTACTTTGATACCATCTGCTATATCAAAGGCCTTCATATTTATTTTGATGCCTTTTGCTTCTGCAGCCTTTATAAAATAAAGTGCTATAATTCCTGTTTCTAAATCAAGGTCACCTTCACCGGTTTTTTCCATTACCAGATATACTTCTTTTTCTGCAACAATAAAGCTCCAAGGCTGCTTATTTCCCCATGAAGGTGCAAATTTTGTAAGATAGAATACTTCTTCAAGCCCCATTTGTGATAATTTTTCCCATGTTATAAGATTGCAAAATTCATTATCATATACAAATTCTACTGGCCCTTTTCTTTCTGCTTTTTTATCTGTATTCTTTTTGAAAACTCCACCGTATTCATATCCTAATCCTATACATGCTATAAGTGTTTCGTCAGCGTTAATATTGAATGTTTCACTGTAATCAACTCCTGCGGTTGCACTTATCCAGCAGCTGCCAAGATCATTATCATGAAGTCTGAATCTCATCCATTCTGTCATGTATCCGGCCTTGAATTTTGTGTTTTCGTCATTTTTACCAAATATTAATATATACTTAGGTGCTTTTATAAGTTTCCCAAAATACCCAATTTTTCCATCATAGTCGTTAAAGAATTTTTCTCCATCTTCTATAACTGATAACTTTACATCACTATTGTTTATACTGTCTATCTGCTCTGTTTCTTTAATTATAAGAGATAGTAAATTTGAATCAACTGCCTGTTTCTTAAATTCCCTTACGGATTTAATTTCTGTCATTATTTTTTCGTAATTCATAACTATTCCTCCCTAAATATAAATCTAATAGTTGTTTTCAATAAACTTTACAAGTTCGTTTACCACTTTTTCTTCATCAGGCCCCATTGCATATATGGCAATTTCGCTTTGTTTTGGTATGGCTGCTGCAAGCAATCCTACCACACTTTTTGCATTTATCGGTCTACCCATGTATTCAAGAAAAACTGCAGATTTATAATTTGCAGCAATTTTTACGAATTCAGACACTGACCTTGCATGAAATCCTATTTCATTCACTATTTTTGTTTCTAATCTGTACATTTCTGCCCCTTGATTCTTATAATAAGTTAATTCCATTATCTTCGCATTTAATTATCATCTCTTCATCCCAAACTGAAGCCTGGACTTCGCCTATATGAGCTTTTTGAAGAAAAAACATACATATTCTGGATTGTCCAATTCCTCCACCTATGGTAAAAGGAACTTTCTCTTCAATTATACTCTTTTGAAATTCAAATTCAAGCTTATTTTCTTGTTTTCTTATCTTACATTGTTCTATAAGGGCATCTGAATCAACTCTAATTCCCATAGATGACAACTCAAGTGCTATATCAAGCACTGGGTAGTAAAATATTATATCACCATTTAAATTCCAGTCATCGTAGTCTGCTGCTCTTCCATCATGCATTTCCCCATTAGAAAGCTTGCATCCAATTTGCATTATAAATACTGCTTTGTGCTTTTTGGCAATTTCATATTCTCTTTCTTTGGCCGTTTTGTCTGGATAAAGCTCTAACAGTTCCTGTGATGTTATAAAATGTATTTCATCTGGGAGTTCAGTCTTAATCTGAGGAAACTCGTAATTCATCTGATGAGCTGTAACCTTAAACACCTCATATATATCATGTACTATAGATTTTAGAGTTTCAAGATTTCTGTCAGCTCTATTGATTACTTTCTCCCAGTCCCACTGATCTACATAAATCGAGTGGATATTGTCAAGTTCTTCATCACGTCTTATTGCATTCATGTCTGTATAAAGCCCTGTTCCTGGCTCAAACCCATATTTAGAAAGAGCCATTCTCTTCCACTTAGCAAGAGACTGGACAATCTCAACATCATGTCCTGTTTCAAGCATGTCAAATCCTACAGGTCTTTCTATTCCGTTAAGGTCATCATTAAGTCCGGTTGATTTTTTCACAAAAAGTGGAGCTGATACTCTCGTAAGATTTAACTTCTTAGCCAACTCTTTTTCAAATTTATCTTTTAAGATTTTTATAGCTACTTCAGTTTCCATAATATCGAGCTTACTTTTGTAGCCTTCGGGTATTATTAATTGTTCAACTCCCATTTTTGTTCTCCTTAGGTTATTTGATTTTGATTTCATGTAAAATATCATCTGAATGTTCATAATAAAATATACATTCATGGAGATTTTCTAATTGTTTGAGCTTCAGTCTTATATTATCATATCTGTAAGCAGGGACTAATACTGTGTATTGTTTCTTATCTGTATTATTAATCTTATTCTTGAGTGTAATTTCAAATTCGTCAAGTAAATATTCATCACTGTAAAGCAGACCGCTGCCCTGACATAAATGACATTTTTGGGTTAATTTTTCAGTTAAACTCATACTGGATTTTTGACAAATTATTTCTAAAAGACTATTCTTAGTAATTTTCGATTGCTTCATGTGTCTTTTTTGTTTTTTAACTAAGCCTGATACATAATCATCGAGCATTTCTCTTAAGTCTTGAGAAACGTTTATTAAGTCGATCAGGATTATTCCTCCTATGTCAAGAAGCGTTATCAGTTCTATTGATTTTGAAATTGCACTTTTATTTATTTCAAAAAATTTGCTTTCTTTGAGCCTGCTGTTATCCATATATCCTGAATCAACATCAATTACAGTCATTGCTTCTGTTTTATCCATCTGAATACTAAAATCATTAAATTCAAATTTTTGTTTTATGAGGCTATTTATATTTACACCGTTGTGATTAAAGCAATAGTCTTGTACATACCTTATTTGTAAATTCATATTTATGAACTTTTTCTTATTCATTATATAATAGTTTTGGTCATTTGTTAATACATCGTTTATATCATATTTGTCTATTAGCTGATCAACTTTGTTTTCTATATCGTTTTGAGATAGTTTCTCGCCATGAGTTTTCTTAGATACAAATGATTCGTATTTTTGAATGAGAGTATCTATCTCAGCTCTAACATCGGGGTAAGGAGCTTCGAGGGATTTAGTTCTTAGAATCATCCCAATTTCAGGGTAATCTAATTTTAATTTCTCTATTATATTTTCACCTTCAAGTTTTTTTGCCTTAGGAGCTTTAATTGTTTTTTCATTTGGAAGCAGAACAATATATTTACCCCTCAGGGTAATATCTTGTGTAAGCTTGGGTTTTTTTGATATATTACCTTCTTTTATTACTTGTACAATTATCTTATCGCCATTTACAACCTTGTCGTTTTTTAGTGGCAAAAACCCTGTGTTATCCCCAATGTTTACAAATGCAGCATTAAGACCATTAACAACTTTTACCGTTTCTCCAATAAAGATATCATCTAGTTTCACATCATTATTTTTTTCAACTACATCAATAAATAATAAACTATTATTATCATCAACAACTGCATATTTATTAAAAAACAAAGTATTCTCAATTAGTAATTTCATATTTTTCCCTGTCTATATGATATTTATACTATCTTCTTTCACCATCATTGAAGCTATTTTTACAATCCTATATGGAGAAATATTCTCATCATATCTTTCATTTATTGCTTTAAGCATGTCTGTCGGTTTTAATGCGCCTTCAGGTGAATTCATCAGTATTGCTCTGATTTTATTTTTGTCAGCATCAAATTCTAATGAATATATTCTTTCTCTTATATCCACATCTTTGATTTGCTTTTTCTTGTTTTTCTTTTTAACAATAAATTCCTCTTTTGACATCACATCTTTTATAATCTCTGAAATGCCAGTAGTTTCAACATCAAAGTCAAACTCGTATAGGCTATGGCTCATCAATTTGGTCAGCGGTTCTGATTTCTCTATAACCTTACATTCAACTATATCTATTCCTTCGGGAAGAGAATCATTCATCCTCTGCACAAAAGAAGCCCTGTCATCCTCATTTTTTATATCTATATCCATAAATTCAGCATAACTTTGTATACCCAGGCTCAGTGCTGAAGAAGAACTGATTTTAGGGTGAGGATGAAATCCTTCGCTGTAGTAAACTTCTATATTGGATCTTCTCAGCGCTCTAATGAAAATTTTCAGTAAATCCAGATGTGATATATATGCAATATCACCTAATTTTGTAAATCTGCATCTTAGAATCATTAACAAAGTCCCTTCCCAATATCTGTATTTATATCACAACCAAGACAATTTTCTCTGCAGTCTCCAGTTGTATTTTCTTTCAGCGCTTCATTCCATTCCCTGATAAGAAATGCTTTTGAAACTCCTGTATCTATATGATCCCAAGCTAGTGGTTGATCTGTATCCCAGTTTCCATTTGCGATATCAAATGGGTTTATATTATTTTCTTCAAAAGCTTCCATCCATAAGTCATATTTAAAATGTTCGCGCCAGCTATCAAATTTACAGCCTTTTTTAAATGCACTGTGTATAACTGATGATAGCCTCCTGTCTCCTCTTGCCATTGTAGCTTCAAGGAAACTTACATCGTAATCATGGTAATCATATGAAATATTCTTATGTCTGAGTTTTTCTTTCAGATATCGCTGTTTTTCTTTCATTGTTTCTTGAGTGTCTTGTGAAAACCATTGAAACGGAGTATTAGGTTTTGGAACAAAAACCGCGGTTCCTACTGTAACCTTAAATCTCGGAGACAGTCTTCCATTGTTAACTTCACGATTTGCATCAATTACTGAATAAACAAGATCTGCTATTCCGTCTAAATCTTCATACGTTTCCGTAGGTAAACCGGTCATGAAATAAAGTTTAAGACTTGACCATCCACTTTCGAATGCTTTTTTTGAAGTTTTTATTAAATCTTCTTTTGTTACACCCTTATTTATAACGTCTCTGAGCCTTTGAGTACCTGCTTCTGGCGCAAAGGTAAGGCTTGATCGTCTGGCTTTTTGAACTTTTTGTGCCATATCTAAAGAAAAGTTATCCAGCCTTAGTGAAGGCAAAGACAAGCTTAAGTTTTCACATGAATACTTTTGGTCGAGTTCTTCAAGCAATTCTTCTATCTGAGTATAATCACTACTGCTCAGAGATGTTAATGAAATTTCTTCATGACCGGTGGATCTTATAAGCGTTTCTGCAATTTCAAGAAGCTTTTCTTTACTTCTTTCTCTTATTGGTCTGTATATAATTCCAGCCTGGCAGAATCTGCAACCTCTTGTACAGCCTCTGAATAATTCAAGCATTATTCTTGAATGAACTACATCTATATTAGGAACAAGCAGCTTTTGTGGAAAATAAACTTCATCCATGTTTCTTATTATACGTTTTTGTATTTTTGGTGGAACGCCTTCATATATAGGTTTGATTTCTTTAAATTTCCCATCTGTATCATAGTGCGCTTCATAAAAAGCAGGGATATAGGCTCCTTTTACATTTCTTGCCACTTCTAAAAGAAAATCTTTTTTTCTTCCTGGGTAAGCTTTTTCTTTATATTTTGAAAATATATTCATCACTTCTGGAAGTGTTTCTTCTCCTTCACCGATCATAACTATATCAGCAAAATCAGCGATTGGTTCTACATTGTAAGCGCATGGTCCGCCAAACATTATTATTGGATCTTCTTCTCCTCTGTCTTTAGAAAACAAAGGTATATCTGAAATTTCCATTATATTAAGGATATTTGTGTAAGACATTTCATATTGAAGCGTGAAGCCCACAAAATCCAGTTCTTTCAAAGGGGTTTTACTCTCAAGAGTAAATATTGGAATTGATTTTTCTCGCATTTTTTCTTCCATGTCTGCGCCCACTGCAAAAGCTCTTTCGCACCAGACATTTTCAAGTTCGTTAAGAGCACCGTGAAGTATGTGTAGTCCCAAGTGGCTCATACCGATTTCATAGACATCAGGAAAAATAAAACCGTATCTTATCATTTTTTCATGAGGTTCTTTTTTTATAATATTAAGTTCACTTCCAATGTATCTGCCGGGCTTTTCTACATCACCCAGAAAACTGTATATTTCTTTCATTTTTCCTCCAAATATTTCTATTTAAAAATCGTGCTCTCCAGATATGACAATTGCTCAAACCTGGGGTCATATTTTTCTTTAAGACGCAACGTATGATAAATCGTCCTGGCTTTTTCTTTGTCTCCAAGGTTATAATTTGACACAATGATACAAGCAAGCATTTTTTCATAAGGAACTTTTGATTTTTTAATATATCCCCATACTTGATCAAAATACTCGACAGCTTTTTTGTAATCTTTTTTAAAATGATATTGTATTCCAATCTGAAATAAAGCCGCATTTTTTTCTTCTGCATTCAAATCCAGATTTTTTAGAGCCCTGTTCATTACCTCTATTGATTTATTTCTAGCTCTGAAATAGGTAAAGTAATGAGCAGATCTTTTCTGGTAGTCATCAAAAGTTTCAAGTTTTGTAAAAAACGCTATTTTTACCGCTCTAAATAGCAGATATGCAGAAAAAACATATATTGCTACTAATACATAACTTCCAGTCACATCATTCCCCATATTTTTCTCCTATATTTATCTGCGTTGGATATGAGCTTTCTTCAAAATGTTCTGGCAGCTCACCTAAATTATTTATACCAAATTCAATTAAAAACTTTTCTGTAGTGCTATATAGTATTGGTTTCCCAATTTTATCGAGCCTTCCGCTTTCATATATCAGTCCATTGTCTGTCAGATTAGAAATTACACTGTCTGATTTCACTCCTCTTATTTCATCAATTTCTACTTTTGTCACTGGCTGCTTGTATGCGACAATGCTTAAAACTTCCAGAGCCGCCTGAGAAAGTGATTTCTTTTTTATTTTTATAAGAATTTTTTCCACATAATAATTATTATCTGTTTTAGATATTATGCTGTAGTAATCCTGAGCAGAAATTAATTCTAAGCCCGAATCTTCTTTTAAATATTTAGCTTGTAAATTTTTAATCGCTTTTAGTATGTCTGACATGCTTACGTCTTTTTCTCCCGATTCAAGGAATACACTTTGAATATCTTTAATGTCCATTGATTCTGAAGATACAAAAAGCACAGATTCTATTATACCGCTTATTTTTTCTGTTGTCATATAGAATACAGCCTTTCTATTAATATTTCTTCAAATATTTTTTTTTGATGTATATCTACTTTTTGATCTTTTGCCATCTCCAATACTCCAAGAAGTGATGCTACCACCTCATCTTTTTCATCTGTATTTAGGATTCTTTCAAAGTATACTTTGGCATTTTTTTCCAAAATTTCTTGAATCTCTCTTATTTTATCATCTACTGATATTTTTTTAAAGCTTATAATCTGTGGTCTTGGGATGGCGGTCTGCCTGTTGATACCTGTGAAAGATTTATAGATATCATTAACGGTATATTTTGAGAGATCAAGATGTTTCTCAGTGAAAACCTCATATCCTTTATTTGTATAAGACCATGGCGTATTTTCATACATTTCTTTCATCATATACGCTCTGTCTTTGAAATATTTATACGTTTCAAGTATATCTATTAGTTCTTTACCTGGATCTTCGGATTCTTGGTCATTTATAAAAATAAGGTATCTTGATTTGATTTCCATAAGCGAAGCTGCCATAACAATAAACTCAGAGGCGATTTCAAGTTGCGACGAAGTCATATCTTTAATAACTTCTAAATATTGGTTTATGATATTTATTATCAATACATCTTTTATCTCGTATTTATTCTTTTTGATCAGCTCCAAAAGTAAATCCAAAGGTCCTGTAAAGTCTATATTTTGTAGAGATATTTGCATGCAGCTACTCCTATAACAGAATATTTACAACTGAATTTATAAAAGTAATAATTATGTTTACTATGGGATTTAAAACCATTCCCAGAGTACCGGTAACTATTAAGAGTATAAGTATCAGCGTACCGTAATTTTCATATTTATATACAATGAATCTGTATTTAACTGGAATAACCGAAAGCAAAAGTTTAGATCCATCCAAAGGCGGAATAGGCAAAAGATTGAAAGCTGCAAACGATATGTTTATACCTACTACACTATACATGACATTATAGTAGGCCGGGCTGGTAAAAATATTACTTGTATAGTGTAAAAATATATAAGTCACTATTGCAATTACAATATTCATGCTAATCCCAGCTATAGAAACAAGGAAATTACCAAGCTTCCTGTTTTTAAAATTATTCTCATTAACCGGTATAGGCTTTGCCCAACCAAATCTTGCTATAATAAGCATAAGGAACCCTATAGGGTCAATATGACTCATAGGGTTTATGCTCATTCTTCCATTGTTTTTTGCAGTAGAGTCTCCCATTGCGTAGGCAACAGCTGCATGTGCAAATTCATGAAAGGATATGGCAATAATTATACCAGGTAATATAACAAGAAAATTATAAATATAGTTTTCTAACATCACTTCTCCTTTTTATACTTCCATTATTATTGGAAGAATCATAGGATTTCTTTTCGTTTTTTCAAAAAGGAATTTTTTCAAATCTTCTCTGATCATGTTTTTTATATATGACCATTCTCTGATATTTTTATCTTCACATCTGATCAGACATTTTTTAACTATCACTCTGCATTCTTCGATAAGCTCCTCAGCTTCTCTTACATACACAAATCCTCTTGAAATTATATCTGGACCAGAAACCACACTTCCATCTTCACCTGACATAGAAACTACTACTACTATTAGCCCGTCTTCTGAAAGGTGTTTTCTATCTCTTAATACTATATTTCCAACGTCCCCAACTCCAAGTCCATCAACAAGTATATTGCCTGAAGGTACTCTTCCTCCTATGGCACACGACTTTTTGTCTAGCTCTAAAGTCTGTCCATTTGACATCATGAAAATATCTTCTTCAGGCATCCCTAATTCCATAGCAAGCCTTGCATGTTGTTTTAAGTGTCTGTATTCACCATGTACTGGCATAAAAAATCTAGGTTTTATAAGTCTGTGTACCAGCTTCAATTCTTCTCTGCATGCGTGTCCTGAAACGTGGATTTCTTGAAGGCTTTCATATATTACTTCAGCTCCATTTTCAAACAACTGATTTATTACTTTAGATACGCCTTTTTCATTTCCTGGTATAGGATGAGATGACATTATTACAACGTCACCTTTTTTAATTACAATTTTTTTATGTTCTTTAGCAGCTATTCTTGAAAGAGCAGCCATGGGTTCTCCCTGTGATCCAGTAGTCAGGATAACAAGCTCATGATCCCCGTATCTATTCATTTCGTTTATATCTATCAATGTCCCATTTGGAATATTAATATAACCAAGCGATTGGGCAATACCAATAGTATTGAGCATGGATCTTCCTGAAATTACAACTTTTCTATTATACTTTGCCGCTGAATCAATAATTTGCTGCACTCTGTGCACATTTGATGAGAATGTTGCAACAAAAATCCTATTTTTCTTTATGTCTGCAAAAAGACTGTCAAATGTCTTTCCTACAACTTTTTCAGAAACTGTATGGCCTTCTCTCTCGGCATTTGTACTTTCACACATCATAAGTGTTACTCCAGCCTTACCTAGCTCTGCAAGTTTTTGAAAATCCATTACATTGCCATCAATCGGAGTGTAGTCAATTTTAAAATCTCCTGAGTGAAATATTATTCCAGCTCCTGAGTGAATCGCTAATGCACAAGCATCGGGTATACTATGGTTGACTCTTATAAAGTCAACTCCAAAGCTTCCTACTTTAACATTTGAACCTATTTCTACTTCGTTCAATTCCGCGTTGGTTATGCGATGCTCTTTAAGTTTGTTAGCTATTAATCCCAACGTTAATTTCGATCCATATATTGGTACATTTAATTTTTTCAAAAGATAAGGTATGCCACCAATATGATCCTCATGACCATGCGTTACTACCAAGCCTTTTATGATAGCCGCATTTTTTGTTAAATATGTTATATCTGGTATGACTATGTCAATTCCCAGCATCTCGTCTTCTGGAAAACCCATGCCTCCGTCAATTATGAGTATCTCGTTTTTATACTCTATTGCGGTCATGTTCTTTCCAATTTCTTGCATTCCACCTAAAGGTATAACTTTAAGTTTCGCAGTTTTCTTTGCCATTAATTTCCTCCTGTATTCTAAAAAATCACTAATCACCTAAACTATAATCGGTAATTAGTGACATATTCCTTTTATGTTTATTCTAAATTCTTACATTTGCTGCATATGCCAAAAAATTTCAGGTCATGGTCCACAATTTTGAAATCATAGTTTTTTTCAATATTATTTTCAAGGTCTTCTAGTAAATCAACCCGGACCTCTGCTACATTTCCACATATTTTGCAAATCAAATGATGATGGTTATGCGTTTCATCATTAAGGTTTAACTCATATCTCACGTATCCATCATCAAGATTAAGTTTATTTATTTTTTTTGTACTCTCAAGTATCTGTAAGGTTCTATAAACTGTAGCTATCCCCATTTCTGGACATGCTTTTTTGACAGTCTCATATATTTCATCACATGTTAAGTGTTCCCCACTCGAAGAAATCAACACTTTTAATATTTCTTTTCTTTGCGGAGTAAGTTTATAACCATGGTTCTTCATACTATCAAGTAAAGTTTTTAATTCATTATCCATTTTGCACCAACTGTCCATTATTACTGCAAATATTTTTAATCAGACATAAATATTATTCTTCTTCTACAAGCGTTTCGTAAACCGCTACAACCATCTCGTATTCTTCATCGTCATCTATTGCCTCTAAAACCATTTCTCCATTTTCATCTTCTTCTATCCTGAAAATATAAGCTTCGTCCTCATCATCAGTTTCTTCAATAGGCGCAAGTATAGCGTAATTGTTGTCATTTGCCTCAATACTCATTATAAGCTCAAACTCTATTTCTTTTCCCTCTTCATCCAACAAGGTTATTATTTCTTCAAAATTTTCCATCTTATCCTCTTTCCATGTTCTTTTTATTTAGATATGTTTCAAGTATTACTACTGCCGCTATAGTATCTACAAGATTTTTTTTATTCTTTTGTTTAACTTCGTTTTCGATCATTATTTTTCTCGCTGAAATAGTAGTCATTCTTTCGTCCCACATTAAAACAGGTATATCTGTCTTTTCCTTTAAAATTTCTGCAAATTTTAAAGTTTTTTCTCCCTGGAAACCAGTAGTTCCGTCCATGTTTTTGGGTAGCCCAACTACAACTTCTTCAACATTTTTTTCTTTTATTATATTTATAATTTCTTCAATATCTTTTTCAATCCCTTTTCTGTGGATTGTATATAAGGGTTGTGCAAGAATTTGGAGATCATCACTTAAAGCGACTCCTATTCTTTTGTTTCCTACATCGAGTGCCATTAATTTCAAATTATCACCTATCCTAAATTACTTTTATACAAAAATCTGCGCATTCTTTTGCACAATACGTGCATAGGATACATTTATCATGATCTACTACTGCTTTATTCTCAATTAGTTTAATTGCACCATAATTGCATCTTTTTACGCACTTTCCACATCCAATGCACCAGTCATTTATAAGAAGTTTTCTATTTACATTTTTTAAATTTTCCTTTAAAGAAGCATCCACATAGCCCCTATCAAACATCTGTACATTGGCAAGAATTTCTTCTTTGGATTGCATCCCAATCGCAATAGAGTCAATGTATTGCTTTTCAAGCACATATTTTAGTGATTCTTCGTAGGTGTCAATTAAATTTCCACCTCCCAAAGGTTTCATCGAATATACACCCAATCCTTTATTTTTAGCTTCAATAATAGCTTGATACATTTCTTCTTTTTCTCCGTCACCAATACCAATTGAGGCTTTATTAAAAAGCGGGTGCACTACATCTACATAGCCCGACTTTATTGCACCCTTAACGCCAGCAATATTATGTGTCGAAATACCAAAAGATCTTATATATCCTTTTTCTTTCATCTTTAAAAAATATTCTGTTGCCTCATAGTGACCCCTGAGTGTATGTTCACTCTCTTGTTCATGAAGCAAAAATCCATCTATATAATCTATTCCAATTTCATCGAAAGCTTGTTTCAAAGCTTCTTCAGCCAGCTTTTTCGTATATGCATAGGTTTTTGTAAATATTACAAATTTTGATCGTTCTATTTTTTTTAAGGATTCTCTTATATATTTGTAAGTACCATAACTTTGGGCTGTATCAATAAAGTTAACCCCCTGGTCAAAGGCATTACAAATAAGTTCGCTTCCTTTATCCAATGACATATCGGTTTGCATGGGCCCCAGCGTGAGGGACCCATAACAAAGCTTTGAAACTTCAATTCCTGTCTTGCCCAAATTATTATATAACATTATTTTCCTTCAACGTATGCTCTTATAATTTCTTCGAGTAGTTCGTCTCTTTCGAATTTTCTTATTAAACTTCTGGCATTGTTGTGGCTTGTGATGTAGCTTGGGTCTCCTGAAAGAAAATATCCAACCAATTGGTTTACAGGATTATAACCTTTTTCAGTCAACGCCTTGTAAACTTTTTCTACTATTTCTCTCTCTGAAAATTCATTTTCTTTTTGTGCTTCGAATTTCATAGTGAAATCCATATTGTTATTATCCATAAAAATACCTCCTAATCGGCAATGAGTGCACTTGCAATATCTAAAACCGAATTCATTGAATCTTCAAGTTTTTCAGAGTTTTTACCTCCAGCTTGGGCAAAATTCGGCTTTCCGCCACCGCCGCCACCGGCTATGGCAGCAACTTCTTTAACAATTTTACCTGCATGAGCTCCACGAGATTGAGCCATTTTTCCTGCTGCACAAACAAAATTAATCTTTCCTTCTGATTCACTGGCTAATAAAACAACCATATTATCATCTCTATCTATAAGCAATTCAGCAGTATTTCTCAAATCTTCGGCTGACATATCTTTAAAAGATTTTCTTACCAGTTTGATTCCTTTGAATTTTTCTGCTGTATTAATTAAATCCGCCATTTGAGATATAGCAATATCTTTCTTTAATTTCTCGATTTCTTTTTTATAATTTCTGTTTTCTTCAACTATTTGTTCAAGTCTGGAAATCACTGTTATCTCTTTACATTTTAGTATATCAGTGATAGCGTTTAATTTCAATTCTTTTTCTTTAAGATAATCCATGACACCTTTTCCAGTAACAGCCTCTATCCTTCTTGTTCCAGCTGCTACACCGTTTTCTGACAGTATTTTGAATCCCATTATTTCTGAAGTATTGTCAACATGGGTTCCTCCACAAAGCTCCATAGAAAAATCTCCCATGCTTACAACTCTGACTTCGTTGCCATATTTTTCATCAAACTGCGCGGTAGCACCTGCCTTTTTCGCATCTTTAATAGACATATGCTCTTGTTTCACTTTATATGATTTTAATATGGCATTATTTACAATTTCAGATATACTATCCAGTTCCTGCTCTGTAAGCGCCTCAAAATGGGTGAAATCAAACCTTAACCTGTTGTCATTAACATAAGACCCCGCTTGCGCCACGTGCTCTCCCAGGACCATTTTTAGTGCTCTGTGGAGCAAGTGCGTCGCACTGTGGTTGGCCTGAATACTTTTTCTCTTAACTTCTTCAATTTGAGCTTTGAGCGAATCTCCCACTTTAAGTTGTCCACGATTTACTTCAACCTTATGAATAACAACTGTGCCCGTACTTTTTTGTGTGTCCACAATACATGCATCGACTTCACTTGAGGACAACTTACCTTTATCTCCTACCTGACCTCCACCTTCTGCATAAAAAGGTGTTTTATCAAATATCACAATTCCTTTTTCTCCAGCTTTCACAACGTCTGATCCATCACTTGCATTGTTTATATACAAAACTTTAACATCTGCCTGTGTAGATTCATACCCAACGAATTCTGTAGTTATGTCTGAAGGTATGTCAAGATTGTCTTTTTTCCATCCTTCATTCTCTTGATTTAATCTTGCAGTCCTTGCTTTTTCTCTTTGTCCATCCATAAGTCTTTCAAACTCTTCTCGGTCTACCCTTTTAGAATTTTCTTGTAGTATTTCCTCAGTCATTTCGATTGGGAACCCAAATGTATCATATAATTTAAAGGCATCTTCTCCTGAAAGTACTTCGAATTTATTATTATCAAGATTTTTCATTAAATCTTCAAGTATAGTAAGGCCTTGATCTATGGTTTCAATAAATTTTTGTTCTTCAATTAAGATTATCTTTTTAATATATTCTTTCTTCTCAGCAAGTTCAGGGTACGCCTCTTCAAATTCAGCAATTACAACGTCGCACAAGTCACAAAGGAATTCTTGATTTATGCCAAGCAGTTTCCCATGTCTTGCAGCTCTTCTTAAAAGCCTTCTCAAAATGTAACCTCTTCCTTCGTTTGATGGAAGTATACCATCGCAGAGCATAAAAGTGACCGCTCTTACGTGGTCAGTAACAATTCTGATAGATATGTCATTTTGAGGATTTTTATTATATTCTTTGCCTGATATTAAACAGACCTGGTCTCTTATGCTTTTCATTGTGTCTATATCAAAAATACTATCTACGCCTTGCATTATGCACGCAATTCTTTCAAGACCCATGCCAGTATCAATATTGGGGTTTTCCAGTCTGTTATAATTTCCCTGTTCGTCTTTGTCAAATTGGGTAAAGACAAGATTCCAAAACTCAAGAAATCTGTCACATTCACATCCTGGCTTGCATGAATCTGAACCACATCCGTACTTTTCGCCTCTGTCAATATATATCTCTGAGCAAGGGCCACAAGGTCCAGTCCCAGTTCCAATCTCCCAAAAGTTATCTTCTTTACCAAGTTTTACTATGCGGTCTCTGGAAACTCCAATTTTTTGCGCCCATATCTCCAGAGCTTCATCATCTTCTTCGTATACAGTAACCCAAAGTAGCTCTGGATTTAGCTTAAGGTGTTCAGTAACAAACTCCCAGGCCCACTTTGTCGCTTCATCCTTGAAATAATCACCAAAAGAAAAATTTCCAAGCATTTCAAAAAATGTAGCATGCCTTGCTGTTATCCCAACGTTTTCAATGTCTCCTGTTCTTATACATTTTTGGCAGCTTACTATTCTTTTGCTTGGCGGTGTCTCTGTTCCAATAAAATAATTTTTCATTGGAGCCATTCCTGCATTTATAAGTAGTAAACTTTTGTCATTTATTGGAACGAGCGGAAAACTCTCCTGTAAATAGTGCTCTTTTTCTTTAAAAAAATCAAGAAATGCCGATCTGATTTCATTTACTTTCATAACTTACCTCCTGTGTATATGTTAAAAAGCCCCTATGAGAATAATCTCATAAGGGCGAAATTTCGCGGTACCACCTTATTTGTTCAAATGAACATCTCCAGATTATAACGTCATCAACGCATTGCTTTCACAACGAAACTCCAAGGTAGCTTCATAATATTACTGTAGAGATTCTCATCACCCATCTCTTTTCTGTAATCAGCGAATAAAATTACTGGTCCTCTTCATAGTAGCATAATATATTATTATTTACTTATAATATATATTATAACATCTTTATTGATTTTTCAATAGGAATTTTTGAATAATTAGTCTTCTTCTTCTTCGCCATGATCATGGTCTTCTACTATTTCAACATCAGTAAGCCCCGGTATTACTTTATTGTTTTTTATAGCGTAATCTCTTATTGCTTTTTTAATTGCCTGTTCGGCAAGTACTGAACAGTGCATCTTGACTGGTGGCAGTCCTCCCAAAGCATTAGCTACTTCTTTATTTGTAAGATCAAGAGCTTCATAAATAGTTTTGCCTTTAATCATCTCCGTTGACATGCTTGAGCTTGCTATAGCAGATCCGCATCCAAAAGTTTTGAATTTAACATCTAATATAACGTCATTTTCAATTCTCAGATATATCTTCATTATATCCCCACATCTTGGGTTTCCAACCTCGCCAACCCCATCCGCATTCTCAATATCTCCTACATTACGTGGATTCGAAAAGTGATCCATTACTTCTTTTGTATACATTATTTATTTTCTCCCTTCTGAAACGCCTCATATAAAGGTGACATTGATCTTAATCTTTCTACAATCACCGGTAATTTTTCCAGTACATACTCTATGTCCTCATCAGTTGTGAAATCTGACAAACTTAATCTCAATGATCCATGTGCAATTTCATGAGTTAGTCCTAAAGACATAAGGACGTGAGAAGGATCCAAGGCTCCTGATGTACATGCCGAACCGCTTGAACCTGCAATCCCTACCATATCCAAACTTAGTAAAAGAGCTTCTCCTTCTATGAATCTGAAACAAAAACTTGCAATTGTAGATAGTCTTTGTTCTCTATCTCCAGTGACTATAGTATGAGGAATCTTCTCTAATACACCCTTTATGAGTTTATCCCTAAGTTCTGTTATACGCTTTGTATGATCGTTTAAATTCTCAAATGCCAGTTCACAGGCCTTTCCAATAGCAGCTATCCCTGCCGTGTTTTCCGTTCCTGCTCTAAGTTTTCTTTCTTGTGCTCCACCATGTATAAGATTGTGTATTTTTATTCCTTTTTTAATGTAAAGCGCTCCAACACCCTTAGGTGCATAAATTTTATGCCCTGAAAGTGAAAGCATATCTATATTCATTTCATTTACGTCTATTTCTATATTTCCAACAGCCTGCACAGCATCAGTATGGAACAATATTTTATTTTCTCTTGATATTTCACCTATTTGTTTTATTGGTTGAATAGTCCCTATCTCATTATTTGCAAACATAATGGAAATTAATATTGTCGTAGGTCTAATTGATGATTTTAGCTCATCAATATTTATCATTCCTTTATCGTTTACATCCAGATAAGTAACTTCAAATCCATGAAATTTTTCAAGATATTCACATGTATGAAGTACAGCATGATGTTCTATCTTTGATGTTATTATATGATTTCCTTTATTCTTTAAAGCAAATGCAGTCCCTTTTATAGCCCAGTTGTCTGCTTCAGAACCACCTGCTGTAAAATATACTTCATTAGATTGTGCTCCTATGAGTTTTGCTACACTTTGTCTGGATTTTTCTACCAGAGGTTTTACATCTTGTCCAAACTGGTGGATGCTGGATGGATTTCCATGGTAATTTTTTAAAACATCTACCATTTCATTTATTACTTCATCTTTTACTGGAGTAGTGGCAGAATTATCCAAATATACTCTTCTAAATTCCATATCTTTGTCTCCTTTATAGTTAAAATTATATATTTTTATCAAGCATATCTTGAAGTGTTATAGAGTCTACACACTGGTCTATACTGGTTTTCATTTTTTCCCATACAACTTTCGTGACACAGTCTTCAGCATTTAAACAAGCTGAGTCAGAGTCTTCTAAAACACAATTCGATGGAGCAAAAGATCCTTCAAGGCTTCTTAGTACATTTCCAACCGTTATTTCATCTGGGTGTTTAGCCAAAAAATAACCGCCTTGGGCCCCCCTTACACTCTTTATAAGACCATGCTTTTTAAGTACTGAGAATATTTGTTCAAGATATAATTCTGATACACCTATTTTTTCAGCAACAAACTTTACAGGCATAGGAGAGTTTTCATCAGCTAACATAGCCAGTTGATGCATTGCTTTTAATCCGTACCTACCTTTGGTGGATAATTTCAATTAAATCCCCCTTTCGGTTATAATTAATTCATAGTAATTTACTATACTTTAATTATAATACAATTTTACTATCAAAGTCAATATGTCATTATGAAAAATTTTTATATTTTAATCTCTCTATTATATATTTAGAAGTATAGCCCACCAATATTCCCGTTCCAAGCGATATGTACATAAGTACTGGCAAGTAAACAAATATAGATATGTTTTTAATAACAAGTGCAGAAACTATGAGTTGTCCTATATTGAAAAATACAGCTCCTACAATACTTACTCCTACAATACTTACTCCTGGAAAATTTATTTTTTTCATAACGAACATTGCCATCATACTAAGAATTCCACCCGAAATACTGTACATGAACGCAGACATTCCACCACCAAAAATTGATGACATTATAATTCTTATCACGAGAATAAAAAATGCGTCATTTATATTGGTCATATATAATAGAGAAAGTGTAATAATATTTGTAAGTCCTAATTTTGCGCCTGGTGCTATAAAGTAAAGTCCAGGCAACATGGACTCTATAAAATAAAGTATAAGAGAATAGGCTACCATTAGCGCCATAAAAGTAATTTTTCTCGTCTTTTTCATATTATCTCCTAACTTGCGACAGCATCAATCTCGTTCTCTGAATCCCCTGATTCTGAATCATTTTCAATTTTTACGTATAATTTGTGAGGCAAACATACTATCATTTCTCCACCCCTTGATATTTCATGAGATTTTATACATAATTCATCATGGCAGTTGGCTTCTATCATGCTCACCTTACTATTTTTTATATTTATTATGTTTATTTCACCTTCTTTTTCTATTCTTATTGTTTTTTCATAATTTTCATCAATTTTATATCTGTGTATTTCTTTACCATCTTGAACTATGATTACAGTTTTTGTGTCATCCAGTTTTCCGGTACTGACATAATGACCAAATATTATTGCCATCATAAAGACAATGATAATAATTATTATATCTCCTTTTTTCATTTTATACCTTTCCTAAGTAAAATAATAATACTAAAGCTGAAGTTTTATTCACTTCAGCTCAGTATTTTTATATTTATACTATTGAATTAACAACAGAATCTGCAATATTAGTTGCATGGTCGGAAATTCTTTCCAGGTTGCTTATTACATCAAGGAACATTATTCCAGACTCAGGATTACACATATTATTATTCAGTCTGTATATATGACCAGCTCTACATGATTTCTCCATTATATCAACTTGTTCTTCTAATTCTCTTACTCTTTTAGCTATTTCAAGATCACCTGTTCTCATAGCGTCGAGAGAAGATTCAACTGCATAAAGCACTTTATCAACCATATCTAAAAGTTCATCTTTTGATTCTGATGAATAAGGTAAGTTGTTCTCAATTGAGTTTTCTGCCAACTCTGCAATATTTTCAGCGTGGTCACCTATTCTTTCAAGGTCATTTACTGTATTAAACAGCCCATCTACCACTACGCGATCTTCTAGTGATATTTCTGCATTAGAAAGATGTATCAGATAGTCTATAATTTCTCTTTCCATCTTATTTATGTCTTTTTCGTATTTAAAAACACTTTCAACTTTTGCTGCATCTTTTTCTATAAAACCTTCTACTGCTATCTGGACACTGTTTTTTGCAAGAATTCCCATATTTATACATTCTTTAAAGGCACTTTCAAGTGCGATTGAAGGAGTCTCAAGCATACGTTTATCTAAGTGTGTAACCATTCCAACAACCTCATCCTCACCACTTGGTATAACGAATTCAGCAAATTTAACAATAAAATTAGCAATTGGGAACTGTATAATTACGTTTATTATATTAAACAGTGTATGGGCATTTGCAATTTGTCTTGTTACATCAGTGGGATTAAGCTGAGTTACAATATAGGTTATGGGAACATTTAGGACAAATGCGAATATCAGGGTTCCAATAACATTGAACGTCAAGTGCATTACTGCTGCTCTTCGAGCATTCTTACTTGCCCCAATACTGGATATAAGAGCCGTTGTACAAGTTCCTATATTATCTCCATAAAGAATAGGCAGCGCAGCCGAAAGCGGAAGTAGGCCTTGTGCCGCCAAAGCTATAAGAATACCTATAGACGCCGAGGAACTCTGAAGTAACAAAGTAAGACCAAAACCCATTAGTATTCCAAGGACTGGATTGCTGCCAAAGTTAACCAGCATATCTTTAAATGCGGCAATTTCTCTTAATGGCCTCACCGCATCTTTCATATATATCATACCAACAAAGAGAATACCAAAACCAATTAATATATCTGCATAATTCTTGGATTTGGTTCCTTTCTTGACTATCTGCATTACTATCCCGATTCCAACAGCTACCGGAGCTATATTTTCAAGATTAAAAGATACTAGCTGAGCCGTAACAGTAGTACCTACGTTGGCACCCATTATTACTCCTATAGCCTGGCTAAGCTGCATTATTCCTGCATTTACAAAACCAACTACCATGACCGTAGTCGCGGAAGAACTTTGAATTATAGCGGTAACAAACATACCTACAAAAACAGCAATAAATCTATTTTTTGTAAGCAATCCAATAATTGATTTTAATTTTTCTCCTGCAGCTCTTTGCAGTCCCGATCCCATCAAGTTCATTCCATAAAGAAACAAACCTAGTCCGGCAACCACTTCCAAAAAGATTGTAAAGTACATTATGACCTCCAAAAATTTTATAATTAAAATACCTTGTCCATTTTAACAAAAAAAGTAAATTAAAGATACAACAATTTGAAAAAATTCGAAAATTTATTAATATCGTTTTTATGTCATTTTTTAGGTATTAAATTCTTTAATTATAAATTCCGCTGTTTTTAAGCCATCAACAGCTGCACTTACAATGCCTCCCGCATAACCTGATCCTTCTCCGGATGGGTATAATCCTTTTATATTTACTGATTCATTATTTTCATTTCTCAATATTCTAATCGGTGAAGAACTTCTTGTTTCAACTCCAGTAAGCACTGCGCCTTCCATGTCAAAACCCTTAATCCTCTTCCCCATATCAACTATTGCTTCGGCAATCGATTTCGTGATAAAATCAGGATATATCTGATCTAATCTTGCAAATTTATAACCAGGCTCATAGCTGGGTTTGACTTCTCCTATAGAGGTGCTTTCTTTTCTTTGTATAAAGTCTCTTACCAGCTGCACTGGAGCATAATAGTTGCTTCCACCTAAATCATATGCTTTTTCTTCTATGCTTCTTTGAAAATCTATACCACCAAGGATATCATCACCAAAATCATCGGTTGTAACACTGCAAAGTATGGCGCTGTTAGCATTTTCAAGGTCTCTGGCATTATAACTCATGCCATTCACCACAAGCATATTTTCTTCAGACGATGAGCCAATAACTTTCCCACCAGGACACATACAAAAAGTATAGCATGATCTTCCTGTCGAACTTTTATGAGTCAGATGATACTCGGCCGCTCTAAGCTTGGGATGATTGTAAAGTTCCTTATATTGACTCTTGTCTATGATTATCTGAGGATGTTCAATTCTGAACCCAACTGCAAACGGTTTTGAAACCATCGACACTCCAGTTTTATATAATTCTTCAAAAGTATCTCTTGCGCTGTGCCCAATACATAATACCACAGCATTTGATTCAAATTCACTGCCATTTACTATAAGTCCTGCCAGTTGGTCATTTTCAATCTTTAAACGCTCTACCTTGGAATCAAATCTAATTTCTCCACCTAATGAGATTATTTCTTCTCGAATTTTCTTAACTACGCCTATTAGGACATCTGTACCTATGTGTGGTTTATTGGCAAATAAGATTTCTTCGCCCGCTCCAAAATTATGCAAATCTTTTAATATGAGTTGCACTCTTTTATCTTTTATTCTTGTAGTAAGCTTCCCATCAGAAAAAGTTCCCGCACCACCTTCACCAAATTGAACATTTGATTCAGTATTCAGATTCCCATTTTTCCAAAAATCTTCCACATCAAGTTTTCTTTGAGATACATCTTTGCCACGTTCAAACACCACTGGATTATAACCGTTTCTTGCAAGTTCAAGCGCCGCAAACAAACCGGCAGGTCCCAGCCCTACAACGGCAACTCTTCCCTTTATATCAGCATTTCCTTTTATTATATCTTCTTTTACGTATTCTTCAACTTTGGTCAAAGTAGGATATTTTTTTAGTATATTATCTTCATTTTCAGTTTCTACATATACCTGATATACCAGTTTTATAGGTTTTTTTCTGGCATCAATTGATTCTTTGGTTATTCTGTAGCTAAAAGATTGTGTAGAAATAATGCTCTCTATCTGTTTTCTTATTGCAAGGTCTCTTTCATCGTCGAGACCTATCTTTATATTCGATATTTGTATCATCTAACCCTCTATAATCTTTATATCAATATTGGCCTTATCGGTAATTCCAAATTCATATAATTCCATAATTAAATTTTTGTTAACATTTTCTAATATTTCATTTCTTGAAAAATTCAATTCATCCATAATTTGATTTTTAGTAAACAAAACAACATCTAGTCTGTTTGTAAATGACTGGTGGTTGCTTACAAGAAGGTAAGCTTTTATATCGAACTTCTTATTACTGTAATTTACTTCAATATCATTCAAAAAGACTTCAAATTCAAAATAGTTATCATAGGGAGTTATCTTCTCTAATAAAACAAACATACTATTCTCCTTCTTTTATATAATCTACATCTTTTTGTACTCTAAGTGATGGTATAATCACCTTTCTTGTTTTTAACACATCCGCTTTGATTCCATAGTCAGATTCCCAGCTTTTGAGCATAATATCTTTTTCTGTCAAAGACCTGTAGAGTGTCTTTTCATTTCCTATGACTTTTATTTCATATGGAGGACTTATTGGCACATTATTAATATTGATATGATTCCCTGCTAAAGTAATTTCTGTGTTTCCAGTGATTATCTGATTATTTATAGATATTGCCTCTCCGCCTGATATTTTAAGATTATTAACGAATTTTAGTAATAACCTGTTAGTTTCTGTGTCAAAAGCAATGTTTTTAGCATCCACTGATTCCAACTTTATTTCAATACCTTCTCCAGCGAGCTTTTCTAATCCTAATATCATCCTGTAATTATAGTACTTTTCTTTATCATTTTTAGAAAGCCCCAGGTTTTGGTTTTCATATTCTGATTGTAATTTTTTATACTGTTTATTTGAAGAATTTAATTTTTCTTCAAGAAGATTCATTTCTGATTTTTCCTTATTAATTTGAGAAACAAGTTCTCTGGAAACGCTGGATGTATAAGGACTATACTGCAAGGGACTATTTGTTTGTACAACAATCAAGACCCCTAAAATCAGAGCGAGTATAAAATATTCCAAAGAAATTTTTCTTTTATCCATAATATACCCTCCCTGAAATTTTGATCTTATATGAAAAAATACTATTCAGTGATTTCATAACCGTTGTCTTTGTATATATCCACTACGTGGCTCCATATTTCATCAACTCCAGTTTTTTTAAGTGCACTTATTGGAAGTATTTTTTCTCCCGCAAGGTTTAGTTTTTTTGCTATCGTTCTTTTTGAGTTTGCCGCATCATTTCTTGTTACTTTATCTGATTTTGTAGCTATAATAGAAACAGGTATACCATAGTGTCTTATGAATTCAAGCATTAGTACGTCATCTTCTTTAGGTTCATGCCTTATATCAACAAGTATAAATACATGGACAAGGTTTTTTGAATTTACAAAATACTCTTCCATGACCTTACCCCATGAAGATTTTAATTCTTTTGACAATTTAGCATAGCCATAGCCTGGTAAATCTACAAAATAAAATTCGCTGTTTATTTTATAAAAATTTATTGTCCTTGTTTTCCCGGGTGTCTGACTCACGCGGGCTATACGCTTTCTGTTTAGCAATGTGTTTATTGATGATGATTTTCCAACATTGGACCTTCCTACAAAGGCAATTTGTGGCAAGTCATCATCTGGATACTGTTCTTTCCTTACCGCACTCATATCCATTCTTATTTCTTTTATCTTCATTAATCTCTCTTTTCTAACGCTAATTCTAAAACTTCTTCCATACGAGATACAAAGTGGAATTTAATGTTATTTCTTACCTCTTCAGGTATGTCAATATAATCAGGCTCACAGTCTTTAGGCATTATTATTGTATCTACTCCGGCACGGTATGCCGCAAGAACTTTTTCTTTTATTCCACCGACAGCCAAAACCTTTCCTGTTAAAGTTACCTCCCCAGTCATTGCTATATTAGATTTTACTGGAATACCAGTAAGTGCAGAAAGAACAGCTGTCACCATTGTAATTCCAGCTGAAGGACCATCTTTTGGTATAGCACCTTCAGGTATATGGATGTGTATATCTTTTTTTGTATAGAATTCTGGTGAAAGGTTGAAATCTTTTGCAACAGTTCGTATATATGTTATTCCCGCTTTTGCAGACTCTTTCATAACATCGCCAAGCTTTCCTGTAAGTTCAATCTTTCCACTTCCATCCATTACAGATACTTCTATATTCAAGGTTTCTCCGCCGACTTGCGTCCATGCCATCCCTGTAACTTCACCTATTTTACTTTCATTTGAAACTTTATCTCGCCTTATTATTTCTTTACCCAAATATTCTTTAATATGTTCTTTGCTTATAACAAAGTTTTCCAGCTGTGGATTTTTGACTTTTTGAACTGCAACTTTTCTGCATATTTTCCCTATTTGTCTTTCGAGTCTTCTTACTCCTGATTCTCTCGTGTAACTGTTTATAATATACTTGAGTACATCATCTTCTATTGTTATAAATTCTGGAGTTAAGCCATTCTCATCAAGTTGCTTTTTTATCAGGTATTTCTTTGCAATTTCAAGTTTTTCAAGTTCCGTATAACCGGATATCTCAATTACTTCCATTCTGTCTAAAAGCGGGCCAGGAATGGTGCTTAATGTGTTTGCAGTGGTTATAAACATGACTTTAGACAAATCAAAAGGAACTTCAAGATAATGATCTACAAAATCATTGTTTTGCTCAGGATCTAGAACCTCTAGCAGGGCTGAAGCTGGGTCTCCTTTAAAATCAGAAGCCATCTTGTCGATTTCATCAAACAAAAACACTGGATTGGCAACTTTTATATCTTTTATAGAGTTAATTATTCTGCCCGGTATTGCTCCTACGTATGTCCTTCTATGTCCTCTTATTTCTGCCTCATCCCTAAGCCCCCCCAAGGATATTCTGACGAATTTTCTGTCCATAGCATTTGCAAGTGATTTGGCAATAGAAGTTTTTCCAACACCTGGAGGACCTACAAGACATATAATTGGCGATTTCATTTTTTCACTGAGCTGTCTCACTGCTAGAAACTCGACTATTCTTTCTTTTACTTTTTCTAATCCAAAATGATCGGCTTCGAGAATTTCTATCGATTTATTTAAATCCTTGTTATCTTCAGTCCTTATGTTCCAGGGTAAATCAAGTATAGTCTCAATATAGTTTCTTGTTACGCTGTAATCAGACGATGATGAATTCATTCTCCCCAGTTTTTCTATTTCTTTTCCTACTTTTTTTGTAACTGTTTCTGATAAATTCAGCTCTATCAGTCTATCTTTGAAATTTTCAACATCTTCTTGAATATCTTCATCTTCTCCCAGTTCTTTTTGAATTGCTTTTATTTGCTCTCTGAGATAATAATCTTTTTGAATTTTTGAAACTTGATTTTTCACTCTTTTATCTACCTTTTTTCTAATTTCGGCAGTCTCAAGTTCTTCTTTTATGTTTAAATATAGAACGCTTAATCGTTTTTCTATATCAAGTTGCTCAATCAAGCTTTGTATTTGGTCAGGCTTTAGTTCCATATAACTAGCCACAGTGTCTGCAAACACTGATGGTTGATCTAAATCTGATAATTGATCAAATATCACCTGCGAATTTTTTCCATTTTCTTTCATAAGTTCATCAAAAGCTTCAAAAATCATATCCATCAAAGCATATACTTTTTTTTCACTTTTTATTGCTCTGTCATACAAGCCTTCAATTTTTCCAGAAAAAAAAGGTTCACTTTCTTCAAGTTCCGTAATTTTACCTCTGCTTAATCCTTCAACCAGAACTCTTACATTGCTTCCTGGTATTTTAAGCATTTGCTTTATTTTACATATGGTTCCTACTTTGTGAAAGTCTTCTTCTGTCGGCAATTCAATTTCTACATTTTTTTGAGTTGTAAGAAAAATTACCTGATCATTTTGCATAGCTTCTTCAAGAGCTTTTATAGATTTGTCTCGTGCAACTTCAAAGTGCGTTATAGTTGATGGGAATATCGCTAATCCTCTTAATGGTAAAATTGGTAGTTTGTATATTTCTTTTTTTCTTCTGGCTGCCATATCATTTTCCTTTCTCGTTTCCTCTGTATAATTATAATGTATAATTTAATCTGCTTCAAGAACTTTGAGGAAACTTTAAAAAAATATAAACCTTGATCATCAATTAAGGTTTATATTTTATGATATTATTTATTTTTAAGCTATTTCATCTGTAAGTTCTATAAGATTTCCTTCTGCAGTTATTATTTTTGGTGCTTCATTATCGTCTATGCACGCTTTTGTAACAATAACCTTTTTTATGTCTTTTCTCGATGGAGTTTCAAACATCACATCCAGCATGACTTTTTCAAGAATGCTCCTTAAACCTCTGGCTCCAGTTTTTCTTTTCATAGCTTTCGTTGCAACAGATATTAGAGCATCGTGTTCGATTTCAAGCTCCACACCATCTATTTCAAAAAGCCTTATATATTGCTTAACCAGGGCATTTTTAGGTTCTTTGAGTATTCTTACAAGTGCTTCTTCATCTAATTGTTTTAATGAAACTACAATCGGAACACGGCTTACAAATTCTGGTATTATCCCATATTTAATAAGGTCTTGCGTTTCAATTTTCTCAAATAGATTCATGTTTTCAATGTCTTTGGCTGAAGAAATCTTGGCTCCAAAACCAAGTGTTTTGTCACCCATTCTTCTTTTGATTATTTCTTCCATTCCATCAAAAGCTCCGCCTAGTATAAAGAGTATATTCGTTGTATCTATTTGTATAAATTCCTGATGAGGGTGTTTTCTACCGCCTTGAGGAGGCACATTCGCTTTTGTCGATTCGATTATTTTCAGAAGGGCCTGTTGCACGCCTTCGCCTGAAACATCACGAGTAATCGATGTGTTTTCAGATTTTCTTGCTATCTTGTCTATCTCATCGATATAAATTATACCTTTTTGAGCTTTTTCTACGTCATAATTAGCCGCTTGTATAAGTTTAAGCAGTATGTTCTCAACGTCTTCTCCGACATATCCTGCTTCGGTAAGCGCTGTTGCATCCGCTATTGCAAAAGGTACATTTAATATTTTAGCTAGAGTTTGAGCAAGGAGGGTCTTTCCAGATCCCGTAGGTCCAAGCATCAGAACATTACTTTTCTGTAATTCAACATCACCTATGGAACTAGTTGAATTTATTCTTTTATAGTGATTATAAACTGCTACAGAAAGTGTTCTTTTTGCCTCATTTTGTCCAATTACATATTCATCAAGAATTTTTTTTATTTCCTGTGGTTTTGGCAGATCTGAAAAATCTTCTACTTCTTCAACTCTGATTTCTTCACTTATGATAGAATCACACAGTTTAATGCATTCATCGCATATAAATATATCGTTTGGACCAGCAACAAGTCTTTTTACCTGATCTTGCGTCTTCCCACAAAACGAACATTTTACTGATGATTTGTCGTCATTTGGTTTCATTATATTCTCCTTTTATAGCCTTGTTTCCATTATTTCATCTATCAAACCATACTCTTTTGCTTCGCTTGCTGACATAAAGGTGTCTCTGTCTGTGTCTCTTTCGATTACCTCTAGTGGCTGTCCCGTTTTTTCAGATAAAATTTTATTTAAGACTTCTTTCATCTTTAAAATTCTACTCGCCTGAATTTTAATGTCTGTAGCCTGGCCTTGCGTTCCTCCACTTGGCTGATGAATCATAATTTCAGCATTTGGAAGAGCAAACCTTTTACCTTTAGCTCCGGCACTTAACAAAAATGCTCCCATAGAAGCTGCTGATCCTACACATATAGTGGAAACGTCAGGCCTGATGTATTGCATTGTATCATATATTCCCATTCCTGCCGTTACTGAACCACCAGGACTATTTATATAAAAATGTATATCTTTGTCTGGATCTTCTGCTTCTAAGAAAAGTAACTGTGCCACAACCAGCGATGCAGTTACGTCATTAACTTGATCACTTAAAAATATTATTCTGTCTTTCAATAATCTGGAATAGATGTCGTAACTTCTTTCGCCTCTGCTTGTTTGTTCAACCACAACTGGTATATAAGACATAATTTTCTCCTTTCATTTTTCATAGTTATTCAAAATACAGTAGCATCGCTACTGTATTTTGAATAACGTTTATACTAATTTCGCATTTGCTAATATTAAGTCAACAGTTTTTCTTGCTACGATAGTGCTCTTAATAGCATCATCTTGTGAATTTTGGAATATTTCTTTTATTTTTTCCACTTCCAGCTTGTAAATTTCTGCCATCTTTACATATTCTGCTTCCATATCCTCTTCAGTTGCTTCTACACCTTCTACTTTTGAAACTGCGTCAACAGCTAAACTTATTTTTACTCTTTTTTCTGCATCGTCTTTCATTTGCTCTTCAAGAATCTCTTTTGAAGTTTCTGTATATTGATAATAAGTGTTTAAATCCATCCCTTGATATCTTAAATTATTTTCAAAATCCTTTAACATACTGTCGATTTCATTTTTTATCATTACTTCAGGAATTTCTACTTCAATATTTTCAGCAAGTTTTTCAACAACTTCATTTTTCATCGTATCTTCTGATTGCTTTTTCTTGCTTTCAGCCATTTTTGATTTAATATCACTCTTTAATTCTTCAATATTTTCAAATTCTGTTGTATCTTTTACAAACTCGTCATCTATTTCTGGGAGTTGTTTTTCTTTTATTTCATTTACAACAACAGCGAACACTGCTTCTTTACCCTTCAATTCTTCAGAGTTATAATCTTCAGGGAAAGTTACTACTATATCTTTGCTTTCTCCAGCTTTCATTCCTATAAGCTGCTCTTCAAAGCCTGGAATGAAAGTGTTTGATCCAACAACAAGGCTATAGTTCTCAGCTTTTCCACCTTCGAATTCAACTCCATCCACGCTACCGCAGAAATCAAAAAGTAGGTTATCCTGATCTGCAACTGGTCTGTCTTCAACTGTAACCATTCTTGCACTCTGTTCCTGCATCCTTTTTAATTCAGCTTCAACATCTTCATCAGTAACTGCAGTGTCTACTGCTTTGACTTCAAGGCCTTTATATTCGCCCAATTTAACTTCAGGTTTAACTGCAACATTAATGACCATTACAA
This sequence comes from Proteocatella sphenisci DSM 23131, assembly GCF_000423525.1. Classification (GTDB taxonomy): domain Bacteria; phylum Bacillota; class Clostridia; order Peptostreptococcales; family Filifactoraceae; genus Proteocatella; species Proteocatella sphenisci. The sequence continues at coordinate 52,320 of NZ_AUID01000017.1, forward strand.
GATCTTTATCTTTTCCTATTTCTTCAATATCAAGTGCGGGTCTGTCAATTACTTCAAGGTTTAATTCTTCAACTGCATTCTTGTATGCCTCTGGAAAAATCAAGTCTATGGCATCTTCATAAAATGCTCCCTCTCCATACATCTTTTCAATTACCGATCTTGTTGCTTTTCCTTTTCTGAATCCCGGAATATTGAATTTTCCTTTGTTTTTGTTGTATGCCTGCTTGCAAGCATTTTCAAAAGCTTCGTTCCCTACTGTAATTTTCAGTGTAGCTATGTTCTTTTCTTGTTTTAAAATCTGGTTCATTTTTCCTCCTAATATATATATTATTTTATTTATCTCGTTTCTATATAATTCAACTTTTTCATTATATCATATTGAACATCTATTTTCAAAGTTATTTTAAAGTAAATTTAATATAAAAAAACCTTATAAACAATATTAATCCATTAAAACATCAATTATATCTTTGCATTTGTTAAACTCAATGAAATAAGGGCTTGTAGCGATTAATACAATCGACGCATTTTTTATAAGTTTTTTAATTATCTTTATTTTTTCTAATTTACATATATAATCCATTTCATTCGAAAAAAAATCAAGATCCAGGTCTAAAATATAATTGTTTGATATATTGTATTTATCAATTTCGTCAAGCGAATACTGTGAATCAACACAATAAAAATCATTTATTATTCCCATATTCATTAATGGTTTTATAAAATTCCCAACGTTAAGAGTTGTATTTGTATATAAAAAAGCAAGAGTAGTGTCATTATCTTTTCTATCAAACTCTTCCTTTATAATCTTTTCGCTTTTTATACCTATTTTATTCATTTCATCTCTAAAAGCATCGTAAGAACGCCTTACAAGTTGAATGTATTCTTCAAAATACAAGTCCGGTTCTCTTAAATCCTTATGTTGGTCTATATGAATAAAATCAAATTTTATTTTATTTTCTTTATAATGCTCATATGTGAAATAGAATGTATGGTTATGATTATCAAATATATACATCTTTTTATCTTCTTGTTTTTGCAAAATCATATTTTTGACTCCAAGACACTTGATTTCATTATTGTTTTCATCAATTTCAATGAATGAAAATTCATCTCCCTTTTTTACTTCTTTTATCAATCCTTCAATTATATTTGGTATCACTATTTTTTTAAATTTTCTTTTTTCAAAAGAAAATTTATTATTTGATATCGGGATATCAATATAGAATTTGTCCCCGTAAGCTTTCATTTTCCCTCCCTACGTTTAAATCAATTACATAAACATATAAATACTACGTTTGATTTATTTGGAAATGTTTAACTATTTGAATAAAAAATATTTCATTATTTTTTTCTTGTTCTGGATAGTTAAATAACAGCTAAATCCATTGACATTGAACGCTATAAATGTTATCATAAATTCAGTAGATATTCTACTAGATTACACATTTTTAATAGATTTTTGGAGGAAAAAAGATGAAACAAGGTATCGTGAAATGGTTTAACGCAGAAAAAGGATTTGGATTTATTTCAGTAGAAGGTGAAAATGATATATTCGTTCACTTTTCATCAATTCAGACAGATGGATTTAAAAGTTTAGACGAAGGACAAGCTGTAGAATTTGAAATTGTTCAAGGCGAAAGAGGCCCTCAAGCCGCTAACGTTACAAAAATCTAGTTGTCCATTTATCTGGTTCTTTTAATATATACCAAAAGTTTTAAGCTTCGAAAATTTATTGTAAAATTTACATAGCTGTTTATAATTGCGAATTATAAAATTAACTTAGTATAAATTAATTAGCAGATCGAAAAAGAGGGATTAATCCCTCTTTTTCGTTTACCTATTTATTTATACTTTTTGGTTTTCCAAGTATTTCTGACATAATGACTGCTCTTCTTATACTGTCTTTATTTTTAAATAAATTTACTGTTCCTTTGTCAGTCTTAGATTCAAGTTCAAATCCAGGTTCATTTTCAAATGAAATTCTTGTTTTTTTGCTTATATCTGGCTTTGTTTCAAAATCTAATTCTTTCTTTTTACTATGAAAATCGTTTGCCTTACTTTGATAATTTTGTTCTTCGGCCTTTAATGGTAAAGTGTTGTCTTGCACTTGTTTAGATTTCATATTCTTATTTAACTTCATATTAATAAATGGGCTCTGCTCATGAGACGAAGTTTTCTTTTGCTTTGAAATTCTTGAAAAAATATAAGATATGACAATTAAAATTATACCTTCCATGCTTCACCTTCTACTTTTCTTCAACCGATGATATGCTTTCACGCATTTTTGTATCTGCCATTATATTCTTCATATTATAATAATCCATGATTCCAAGCTTTCCGCTTTCAAAAGCATTCGCAATCGCCTGAGGAATTTTAGATTCTGCCTCTACAAGTTTAGATTGCATCTCTACTACTAATGCTTTCATTTCCTGTTCTTGCGCTATCGCCATTGCTCTTCTTTCTTCGGCTTTTGCCTGGGCAATTTTTTTATCCGCCTCTGCTTGATCTGTCTGAAGTTGCGCTCCTATATTTCTACCAATATCTATGTCTGCAATATCTATTGATAGAATCTCAAATGCAGTACCAGAATCAAGTCCTTTTGATAATACGACTTTAGATATCATGTCTGGGTTTTCGAGAACGTCTTTATGTTTCACTGCACTACCCACAGTTGTAACTACACCTTCTCCAACTCTTGCCAGTATCGTTTCTTCTCCAGCTCCTCCAACTAGTCTCTCTATATTGGCTCTAACTGTTACTTTTGCCTTAACTTTTACTTCAATACCATCTTTGGCTACTGCTGAAATAATTGGAGTTTCAATTACTTTTGGGTTAACAGAAACTTTTACAGCTTCTAGTACATCTCTTCCTGCAAGATCTATAGCTGCTGCCTGTTCAAATTCCAGCATAATATTTGCTCTTTGAGCTGCAATCAGGGCATTTACTACCATGTTTACATCTCCTCCTGCCAGCAAATGGGCCTCAAGTTTATCTATAGTGAGGTTTAGACCCGCTTTAGTAGCTTTTATCATAGGATTTACTATATTCGTAGGCTTTACTCTTCTTATATTCATACCTATAAGAGTAAGTATTGAAATTTTAACACCTGAAAACAAGGCTGTAACCCATAGACCTAAAGGAACAAACCTGAAAAAAGAAACAACTAATATCAATATAATCAATATGATTAACACTATCCCTATATCCATCATTATTCTCCTTCAATTTCTCTTACGAGCACCTTAGTGCCGTCAACATAAGTTACTTTTACCATTTTCCCTTTTTCGATTAACTTGTCTTCTGAAACCACATCCATTATCTTACCTTCAATTTTAGCTTTTCCTGTAGGTCTAAGTGTGCTTTCTGTTATCCCTACTTTGCCGATATAGAACTGAAGATCTTTACTGGTGCTATAACCTTCACTTCTGTTTAACGATGAGGTTAATATAAGGGTGTTTTTTATCTTTTCTTTTGGAATAAGTTTTATCAATATATAAATTGCTATTCCAATAATTATAAAGCTTACTGTTATTGCCAGCATAAGCCCTAAAAAAGTATCTGTCATCAATGATAAGGCCCACACTACTGTAACTACACCAACAGTTCCTAAAATACCTCCTGGCACAAACAACTCGGCAAATATCAAGGCGATTCCGATACTTAATAATAAATTATTCATAGATTGCCCTCCTATTTTATTATTATACCCTATCTTGTAATTAAATAGTTACAATTATGTAAATATTGGAAAAAATTATTAAAAAAATCAGCAAAACGTTTGATGTATTTGCTGATTTTTAATAATTATCTGTACTTATTGATTTACACTTTATTTACTAAGTTGTGCAGTTACTCTTTTGCCTTTTATCTTTACATTAGTCATGTTTTTCAATACTGTATTTTCATACTTTGATGGTATTTCAAAAAAGCTGTAATTATCAAACATATCGATAGACCCTATATGCTTTCCTTGTATCTCACATTCTCCCGCAACAGCACCAACAATATCGGCAACTCTTACTTTGCTGTTTTTCCCTACATTTATATGGAATCTTACCATTCCTTTTTCAACCCTATTACTCTTTGATTTTCTTTGTCCTTTTTCTGGCTGTCTTTTTTCGTACTCTACAAAGTTTATGCTTTCTTTTTCTTGTAGTTGAAGATTTTCTTTTAGAACCATAGCCAGAAATGTCTCTACATCCATCCCAGATTCTTTTATTTTTTCAACTACTTCATAATATGCATTGATATCTTCTGGAATATTTCTATTTTTAACATTTTCAATATAGTTGTTCAGTACTTTTTCTTTAATCTCTGCATATCGAGGTATTATTGTCTCTTCTATTTCACACTTAGCATATCTCTGTATATTTTTGATTTTTTGAATATCTCTGCCATATACAAATGAATATGACTTTCCTTCTTTTCCGGCTCTTCCCGTTCTTCCGATTCTGTGAACGTACTGCTCGTCTTCTTGAGGAAGATCATAATTGAATACTACGTCTACATTTTTTATGTCAAGTCCTCTTGCGGCAACGTCTGTTGCTATCAAGATATCTATATTTCCTCTTTTAAAACGATCCATAACATAGTCTCTTTTTTGCTGCTTCATGTCACCATGGAGTCCTTCTACAGAATACCCCCTTGCCTGCATGTCATAAGTCAACTCATCAACCATTTTTTTCGTATTGCAAAAAACAATTGACTTTCTTGCATCTTCAAGTTGTATTATTCTAGATAAAACTTCAGCTTTGTCTGAATTTCTCACTTTTATAAATTTCTGAATTATTTTATCTACTGTAACCTGCTTGCTTGCTACTCTTATAATTTCAGGATTATTAAGATATTTTCTTGCCAGGTTAGCTATTGCTGAAGGCATTGTTGCTGAAAATAACATTGTTTGTCTATTTTCAGCTGTCTGCTTGAGTATTTCTTCTATATCTTCTATAAATCCCATGTCAAGCATTTCGTCCGCTTCATCCAAAACAGCAAATTTAACTTCACCAAGTTTTAAAGTTTTTCTTCTTATATGATCAAGTACTCTTCCTGGAGTTCCAACAATTACCTGAGTACCTTGCTTTATGCTTTTTATTTGTCTGTCTATGCTCTCTCCACCGTATACAGCTGTAACTTTAACTTTATTAAATTTACAGATTTTGTTGATTTCGTTTGATACCTGCACTGCTAATTCTCTTGTTGGACACAAAATTATAGCCTGTGGTTTGAATAAAGATTTATCGATGCCTTCTACTATAGGTATAGAAAAAGCCATAGTCTTACCCGTACCAGTTTGTGACTGACCAATAAAGTCTCCACCTTGTAATCCAAGTGGAATGGCTTGCGCCTGAATCGTTGTAGGCGTTTCATAACCACTTTCCTTAACTGCTCTTAACATTTCTGGTGACAGGTTAAAATCTTCAAATTTCATATTATTCATTTATTATTCCTTTCAAATTTCGGATATTAAATTATATCCAAACAATTTCACTTTTCCCTTTTTTCATAAGATATTCATTAACCATCTTAAAATGATTGTTACCTAAAAAACCTTTGTGACATGAAAATGGGCTTGGATGACTGGACGTCAAGACATAATGTTTATTTTTGTCTACAATAGACGCTTTTTCTATAGCATATTTTCCCCATAACACAAAAACCAACGGATTTTCCCTTAGATTAAGACTGTAAATTATCTTATTTGTAAATTTTTCCCAGCCAATATTTTTATGCGAGCCGGGTCTTGATTTTTCAACTGTAAGAATACTGTTCAGAAGCAAAACTCCTTGATCAACCCAGTCAGTAAGATCTCCCAAAATGCGGACCTTGCCGAACTCATTTTCAAGTTCTTTAAAAATATTTACCAGAGACGGTGGATTCTTGACCTTAGAATTCACACTAAAACACATGCCATTTGCCTGATTATCTCCATGATATGGGTCTTGACCAATTAATACAACTTTTACATCATCCATGTCCACTCTTTTGAAAATTTCAAATATGTTCTCTTTTGGTGGAAATATGGTGGTGGTTTTATACTCCTTATCAAGATAATTCATCATGTCAGAAAAATATGGTTCATTAAATTCTTCATATATGATTTTTTTCCAGACTGGTTTTAAATCATACAATGCAAACGATTCAATTATAGATTTATTCAAATTATCCATTTAAGAAACCTCTCTTTTGTCTTTTTTATAGCAAAGTTCGAGTTCTCCCATTTTTGCATTTAGCATAATGATTGTGATTTCATCTATGTTTTTTCTACTTTTAATGCAATATTCTCCTATCAGCGGAGAATAATACACTTGATTTAATTCTGAACTAAACAGTTTGCTCATATTGATTTTCTCAATATATGGCTTCTTTTTTATTTGGAAAAGGCATACTTTTTGAAAGTAAAGTGACATTTTATATAGATAGTCATCTTCATGAATAATATCTTCATTGTTAGATCTTTGAAGTAATTCTAAATTCATATCCATCTGCTTTTCATCAAGAAAATCAACAATAGCTTCCTCAATGGAAATTCTATTCAATATAATATCAATTTTAGCTTTTTGAAATTCCACTTGCTCTTTTTTCGTACTTTGAATCATATTGATTTTTGAAAACTCAACAGTATCATCTTCGAGTGAAAAAACATAATAAACCAGGAGATTTATACCTGTTTTATTCCTAAGAGTTAGTTTTTTTCTTATAAGCTCATACAAGTCATATGTGTTATTAACAGCCTTTTCATAGACTGAATTGGATAATATCAATGGCATAAGTGCCGATATTATACTGCCTTTCCCTTTATGCAAAAAGTATTTGTAAAGCTCAAGCTCATCAGAGAGTCTTGCGGCATCCACTTTTACTTCAAGGTCCTTTTCTATTGGAAATAGAGATCGTGTAACCAAATATACTATATCCTTATTTCCTAATTCTGCAATATTTTGGTAAATCAATTTCTTATTCATATCTACATTTTTTCCGGAGCTTCCATTCCTAAAATCCACATTGCATTTTTAATTGCATTTTTAGTAACGTTAACTACCATTACATAAGCTTTTTTGTGGTCTGCATCACTGCTCAGTATATGATTATCATGATAGAACTTGTTAAATGCCTGAGACAAATCAAGTGCAAATCGTGCAACATGATGAGGTTCATTTTTCCCCTGAGCTCTTAATAGAACGTCTTCAAATGAATCAAGCACTCTTACTATATCGACTACATCCTCATTTTCAGAAAGAATTTCATAATCGATTTCAGAAGTTAAATCCAATCCCGCTTTTTTTAATATTGAGCAGCATCTTGCATGAGTATATTGAACATATGGCCCTGTTTCACCTTCAAAACTAAGTGTTCTTTCCCATGAAAACTGATAATCCTTGATTCTGCTGTTAGATAATTCCTGGAACACTATCGCTCCAACACCTACCTGCTTTGCAACAACTTCAATATCTTCAATATCAGGATTTTTTATATTTATAATTTCTCTTGTCTTTTCAATCGCTCTGTTTAAAACATCTTCCAGAAAAACAACTCGTCCTTTTCTGCTGGACAAAGTTCCGTCCTCCAGAGACACTGTCCCGAATTGAACGTGTATGCAATCTTTTGCCCATTCATTTCCCATTAATTCTATAACTTTTTTCCACTGTCTGAAATGAAGTTCCTGAGGAGTTCCAACTACATATATGTTTTTATAGAAATTATAAGTCTCTTTTCTGTATATGGCCGCCGCTATATCTCTGGTTATATAAAGAGTCGAGCCATCTTTTTTCATTACAAGAGCTGGAGGCATACCATATTTTTCCAGATCAACTATCTTAGCTCCCTGAGAATCTTGCAATATTCCTTTTTCTTCCATCTCTTTTATAACTGTTGGCATCTTGTCAGAATAAAAACTTTCGCCTGCAAAAGAGTCATACTCTATACCAAGCATCTCATATACTTTGTTAAACTCTTTTAAAGATACATCTCTTATCCATTGCCAAAGCTCAGTAGCTTCTTGATCTTTATCTTCAAGTTTTTTAAACCACTCTCTGGCCTGATCTTCCATTTCCGGGTTTTCTTCAGCCCTGTCATGAAACTCTATATAAAGCTTTAGCAGCTCGTTTATTGGGTCTTTTTCTATGATTTCTCTGTTTCCCCAAGCTTTATATGCTACAATTAATTTTCCAAACTGAGTTCCATAATCGCCAAGGTGATTTATGGCAATAGTGTTGAAACCCATGAACTTATATAATCTATGAAGCGAGTGTCCAATAACAGTGGTCCTTATATGTCCTATATGAAAAGGTTTAGCTATGTTAGGCGATGAATACTCAATTATAGTAGTCCTGTTTTGTCCATAACCTGTTTTACCAAAGTCTTCACCTTGTGTTATACATTTACCTATTACGTCTCTAACCCAAACATCTTTGTTTAAAAAAAAGTTTACGTATCCACCAAGATTCTTTATATCTCCAACAAATTCGGGTTTTTCGAGCTTTTCAGCAAGTTCCTGCGCTATCTGATTGGGTGCTTTTCTGAATTCTTTTGCAAGTCTGAAGCAAGGGAACGCGTAGTCTCCCATATCAACATTTGGCGGAATTTCAAGCAATGACAGTATATCTTCCATGCTTAAATTATCTAACTGATTATCTAATATAACTGCTATCTCATTTTTGAAATCCATATTTACCTCCTTGTGTTTCCATATTTTATAAACAAAAAACTCGCCCCTTTGTAATAAAGAGACGAGACTTTCCCGTGTTACCACTCTTCTTGGTATTTAATACCCACTCTATATTCTATAACGTGAATGACTCGTACTTTTCATTTATTTAAAGTATCCTCAAAGACTCTATTCAAAAATTCAATTTTACCAAGCTTCCACCATCCTTGGCTCTCTATGAATTAATTCAATTCTCTACTTGTTTCTTTTCACAGGAAAATATTTTATTTTACATACCGACTCAGTATATCATATTACCATATTATATACAATAGAATTTTATTGATTATCTCTTTTTTTAAAATTTTAATTAGGTTTGAAATTCTTCAATCTCAGTGCATTTGATACTACTGATACCGAGCTAAGGCTCATTGCTGCTCCTGCAAACATAGGATTCATAAGCGGCCCACCAAATAAATGAAGTATTCCCATAGCTACTGGAATTCCAATCACATTATATCCAAAGGCCCAAAACAGATTCTGCTTTATATTTCTTATAGTGCTCTTACTCAGCTGTATTGCAGTTGCAACATCCATAAGATCGCTTCTCATGAGAACTATGTCAGCTGATTCAATTGCTACATCTGTACCAGATCCTATTGCTATTCCAACATCAGCCTGAGCAAGTGCTGGTGCATCATTTATTCCATCTCCTACCATTGCCACAATACTGCCTTTTTTCTGCAGTTTTTTTACTTCGTTCGCTTTATCTCCTGGAAGTACCTCTGATAGTATTTTTTCTATTCCCACTTCTTTAGCAATTGCCTTAGCCGTTCCTTCGTTGTCTCCAGTTATCATTACTACCCTTATTCCCATGTTTTTTAACGTTTCTATCGCCTTTTTGCTGTTTGGCTTTACTGTGTCTGCCACAGAAATCACACCCGCCATTTTTTCATCAACAGCAATATACATAGGAGTTTTTCCTTCCATAGCCATTTTTTGAGATATGATATCAGAGCCATTCAAATCCACCTTGTTATTTCTCATAAGTTTAGCGTTACCCATGAGTATGTTTTTATCTTCAATTTTTGCTTTTATACCGAATCCAGATATAGAATCAAATTCTACAGCGTTTTTTAATTGGAGATTTTTTTCTTTAGCTTCCTTTATTATAGCTTCAGCCAGGGGATGTTCTGAGCCATATTCTGCCGAAGCCGCAAGCTGTAATATTTCTTCTTGTGAAAAAGCTCCAAAGCTAACTATATCAGTTACAATTGGTTTCCCTTGGGTAATAGTACCTGTTTTATCCAAAATAACAGTATCAATTTTATGTGCTGATTCCAGTGCCTCTCCACTTTTAATAAGAACTCCATTTTCTGCACCTTTTCCAGTTCCGACCATTATAGCTGTCGGTGTAGCAAGTCCTAAAGCACATGGGCACGCAATCACCAGTACAGATATAAAAATTGTCAAAGAGAACCTTATTCCTTCACCACTTATATACCAGCCTAGACCCGATATTAAGGCTATAGCCATAACTATAGGTACAAAATAACCAGATATTATATCCGCAAGTCTTGCTATAGGAGCTTTAGATCCCTGAGCTTCTTCGACAAGCTTTATTATCTGAGAAATAGCAGTATCTTGCCCAACCCTTGTTGCTCTGTATTTTATGAATCCATTTTTATTTATGCTTGCGCCGTAGAGTTTGTCTCCAAAACTTTTTTCAACTGGTATACTTTCACCTGTAAGCATAGATTCATCCACTGATGTTTTTCCTTCAACAACTTCACCATCAACAGGAAATCTTTCTCCAGGTCTTACCAGGACTATATCCTCTTGTCTCACATCTTTTACCGAAACCTCCGTTTCGTTCCCATTCACAATTATTCTTGCGGTTTTCGGAGTGAGTCCAACAAGTTTTTTAATTGCCTCAGAAGTTTTTCCTTTTGAAACATTTTCGAAATATTTCCCCAGAGTAATTAAAGTCAGAATAACCGCTGCGGATTCAAAGTACAGACTATGAACATAATGATCTTCACCACTGTATATCATCCACGTTGCATAGATCCCATATAGAAATGCGGATGAAGTTCCGATTGCAATAAGAGAATCCATATTGGGATTTCCTTTTACCAGCGATCTTAATCCTACGACATAAAAATCATGCCCAGATATAACAACTGGCAGCGTCAGCAAAAGTTGAATCATCGCAAAATTAAGAGGATGACTTGACGGAGAAATAAGATTTGGAACAGGCATTCCAAACATGGAACCCATAGATATATATAATAAAGGAATAGAAAATATTGCCGATATTATAAACTTTTTCCAAATCAGTCTTATTTCATCATTTTTTTTCTTTAAAAATTCGTCTTCGTTTGTGTGTCTTTCTTCTTCATATGAAGCTTTAAATCCTAATTTTCCTACAGTAGCAATTATAGCATCTCTATCTAATACTTTTTCGTCATAATCTATATTGAGATATTCTGTTGCAAAATTTACATTGGACTTGTACACACCCGAAAGTTTCCCAGTTGCCTTTTCAATCGATTGTGCACAAGCTGCACAATGCATTCCTTCTAGTTTAAGCATTTCTCTTTTCATTTGTTAAATCCTCCTTAATCCTCTTATTTGTCTATAAGTTTCGAAAGTATCATCATTACTTCATCGAGCTTTTCTTTTCCATCGCCTTCGTTAAACGCTTCTGTCACGCAATGCTGCATATGTTGCCTTAATATCTGTATATTAGCTTTTTTAAGCAATGACTGAGCAGCAATAATTTGATTTGAGACATCCACGCAATATCTTTCGTCTTCTATCATTTTGATAGTTCCCTCTATTTGGCCTTTAGCTATCTTAAGCGTCTTCATAGCTTCTATCTTTCCATTATTCATCTATCATCCTCCATCGTACCCCCCAGGGGGGTATTGTACTTATATAATATCATATTTTTTTATCATGTCAATAAAAAATCTGCAATTAATTGATTGACTATGCCTTTCAATTAATGCAGATTTTACAATCTATATTTCATTTACACTGTATTTTTCAACAAATCTTAGGGGATGATATGATAATTTAGCTTTTCTAAGTCCTTCAATCCCAAGATCTTCTTCTCTGTTTACAAAATCAACGTCAGGAAACTCATTTAATATAAATTGCTGGTTGATAAACTGATATAGACCCCTTATATCTTGATTGGCCTTTTCTATATGAACCAATGCCATATCCTTATTTAACAATTCTCCTATGGTAAATGCCTGAAGTTTGTTTTCAATGTATACTCCAGCAATTTTCAATTTGTCCTTAAGGATATCGTAATTTTCAAATATCTTTTTTACACCTTCAGATTCATCATCCATACCATCTTCAAATTCATCATTACCTTCTTTTATTTCAGCCCAAGTTTCCATTAAATTTATACATTCGCTAAAATTACTCGAATTTAACAATCGGTATTCATATCGGCCTTGGTACTCTTTAAGAAAATAATTTAAGTGATTTCTCTTTTTTTGGTTTTTCTTTCCAGAAAGAGTTCTCAGACTTTCTGCGTCATAGACATAATCAAACAAATCTCGTTCTTCTATATAGTTGAATTTCTCTGGATAGTTTTCTTTTAGTAGAGCAAGGACGTCTGAAGTAATTCCTCTGAAATATATCTTACTTCCACTGTTTTTAAGGTAGTTTATAGCATAAACTACAGCTTTGAGCAAATTTTCTTTCTTCGCAAGCGGCATTATTGAAAATGCATTTCCTTCATACTCCGCCATTATTATTGCAAAATCCCTGTCTATATGATAATGAGTCTTGTAGACATGCTGCCACATAAACAAGGTAGTAAAACAATATTCACAAGCCTCATAATCTACCATTTCAAAATATGGGTCTAATTCTTTTTTCGCGTCTATACTGATTTCTTTAAAAAGCATAAAATCCTCCTTTAGTATATGGAAATTATAACACAATCACTTACGAAACGCAACAGTTTTGAAACGATATAGTTTAATTATCTTGAAATATTTTATATTCTGTTATATAATTGTATTATAAATAAAAACTGAGATATGGAGAGTGAAATTGAAAAACATCAATAATACATGTGAACAAAAAAATAGCATAAGACCTGGCAGACCCATTGATAAAACCAGAGATCTTGTAATACTTAATTCCGCGCTGGAATTAATCGCTGAATATGGTTATGAATCTGTTACAATAGAAGCCATTGCACAAAAAGCCGGTGCGGGAAAAGCAACTTTATATAGAAGATGGAAATCAAAGCCACACCTGGTTGCTGATGCACTTTTATACATTTCACCTTGCGAGGACCATATTGAATACTCTAAATGCGATGAAATAAACCTGGATAAATATCTCTGTGAATTATTGTCAAGATATTTTGGAATTGGTAATGAAGTTCGCCAAAAAGTAATGCTGTCCATAGCAACTTCTCTGAGCAGAGACACCGAGCTGTCAAAGCTGGTAAATCTCAACCCAATATCAAAAAACTGTTGTAACTTAAAAAAAGTTATCGAATTTTCGCTTAATAACAGCGTTGATGAAGATACTCTCAACATGATAACCGAACTTGGCCCAGCAATGCTTTTTTATCAACTTATAATAACCGGAAAAATAATAGAGAAAAGTTATATTGAAAAAATTGTCAAAACAATAATAATACCTTTAATTGAAAATCAAAAACTTTAGCTTTGGTCATTTTTATTTTGTAATATTATTATATTTTTTATTATGTAAAAGGAGACTGATTATGAATTTTACAATCGAAAAGAACCGTATATATTTTGAAGATGAAAACGGGAAATTACTGGCAGAGCTGACATACAAAGACGTAAACAGTAATACAGTAAATATTAACCGTACATTTGTTGATCCTTCTGTCGGGGGACAAGGCGTTGCTGGTAAGCTAATGCAAACTATGGTAGATCAGTTGGTTAAAGAAAATAAAACAGCCGTTCCATCATGCTCTTATGCAGCAAAATGGTTTGAAAAAAACAAAAAATATGAAGACTTGGTAGCCAAATAGCAATTTTATATTAAAAGGGGCTGTCGGAAAACAACGTTTTTTGACACCTTCACTTAAATAATTAAAAATCCTAGATTATTCAACATCTACAAAAATGTAGAGCACTGAATAATTTAGGATTTTTTTGTTTAATTTAATATTTATTGTATGACAAAAAAAGCCATTTGATATTTTCTCATGACTTATAAAAATCCGATAGGATTAGGCTGTTTTTGCTTCGTAGGTTTTGATTTTTTCCTTCGCGAAGCGATAATATTTATTTAAATTTCTTCCTACAGCGTATAAAAGAAATTCTTTGTATACTTTTTCAGATGTACGATGGTTAAATCTTCTGAAATTATCATTTTCTTT
>NZ_AUID01000018.1 GCF_000423525.1 Proteocatella sphenisci DSM 23131
TTTTTTTTGCATTAAAAAAAGCGAACTAGTCGCTTTTTTCTTTGGGGGCTATTTCCCGACAGCCCCTTTTTTTGATTTATACAATCTTTACTTAAATACCGGAGATACTTTCTTATATATAAGAATTGTAACTATACTCACTGCTATCCCTTTGAATATATTAAAGGGCACTATGCCATAGAGTACGAGCGTAGGTAAATCATGAATAAGGGGAGTTATCATGCTTCCCATTGCAATTATAGCTTCTACGGGCATTATCTTTGAGTAAAATGGAAGTAGTACAAAAAGATTGAAAAATGCACCTGCTACTGTCATAGCTACAATTCCTGCTAGGCACCCTATTATAGCTCCTTTTTTGTTATGATGAATCTTGTAAAGATAACTTGCTACAAACACATATGAAGCTCCTACTATAAAGTTTCCCAGTTCTCCTACCCCTCCTGTTGATGTCTTTGTTATGAGGTGTATGAGATTTTTTATAAGCTGAATCAATACTCCAGCAAGTGGAGATATGGCGAAGCCTCCTATTAATGCAGGGATATCTGAAAAATCCAGCTTTAGAAATGCAGGAAATATTGGAATTGGAAATTCCAGGAACATTATGATGTATGCAATTGCTGACAGCATACCTATTTTTACAACTGATTTGGTTTCCATTCTGGCACCTTTTTTTAATTCAATTCTGTTTTCCATTTTTATTCTCCTTATTATTAAAATATAATTTTAATAATGTCTGAGGGTAATAAAATTATGAGTAAAAAAAACCAGGTGAATATCACCTGGGGTTAATTGTCTATACCAGTCATTAGTTTTAATGTAATTAAAATTACATCAAAACCTCAGTTCTGCTAACAATCTTCTCTCATCCAGACTTTACTGTCGGTACTTGAATTTCACAAGTTCAACCAATTACGGTTCGCGGACTTTACCGCCGGTAGGGAATCTCACCCTGCCCCGAAGACATATTTCTCTTTCATTATAGTACATTGTTATAAATTTGTAAATACCATTGTCTACATTATTATTTTTTTTATTATTCATTCCTTAAACTTTCAAGGGCACTCAGGTTCATTGCTCTTTTTGCAGGAAGATATCCTGCAAGAACTCCAATACTGGTAGAAAATGCGAGAGTTGATAGTGCAAGCCAAATTGGAATTATAGATATGGCTGATCCTCCCATCCCCATAGACTCCCCAAATGCAGATCCAAGAAAGGCATTTAATACCGTTGAAAGGCCATAGCTGAGAATCAGACCTATTGTCCCACCGAGGAATCCAATAAAGGCAGCTTCAAAAAGGAAGAGATATTTAATATCTCTTATATTTGCTCCTATCACTTTCATTATGCCTATTTCTTTGGTTCTTTCGTAAATTGACATTATCATTGTATTTGATATTCCAAGGGCTGCCACCAGCATAGATACAGCTCCTATGCCTCCAAGCACTGCCTGTATCATGCCTGATGTTTTTTTCATTTCATCGAGCATATCATTGAGGCTAAAGCTTTGCAATCCCATGTCTTTTATCTGTGCCGAAATTTCTTTAACCTTGTCTATATCTTCTACATAAACTTTGGCATTTGTGTATTCCTTTTTTTTACTCTGATAATTTCCCTGAGCCTTCATAGTTTCTTCATTTATTTTCTTGACGGTTTCTATATTCATATATGCAGTATAGCTTGTATCATCATTCTCGTTTTCAAGTATTCCAATACCCTGAGCGTCATATATTGGATAATCTACCTTTTCACCGCCTGAAATGTCACTGTTACTTCTCTCTCCATAATTTTGATCAGCTGTAAGTTTTATCCTGTTAGACATAACGTTTACAGGTGGCTCTCCTGAGTCATTGTATCCCCCCGAGTTGGAATAAGGATTATAAAACCACATGGGTACGTTCCTTCCAAAAAGAATTGCATTTTTGTCATTCCCTTTAAGATTTCGACCCTCTTTAAGTTTATATCCAAATTTTTCAAAAACATCTGGATCCACCCCTGTTACGTTTACTCCTGCTACAAATTTTCCTATACCTACCTTAAGATAGATTGATTCCATAGGGGTTACTGCCGTTACCGATTTAAACGATCCTATTTCAGCTATAGCCTTGTCATCGAGCTTGGCCTGTTTTTGATTTCCACCTGAGTCCATCACCATACCGCCACCAGCATATATATCTATAGTGTGGAGATTTCCAAAACTCTTTATCTGTTCTTCAAAACTGGAGCTTAATCCTATTCCAAGTGATACCATCACTGTTATTGCACATGTTCCAATTATAACTCCCGTTATAGCAAGAATACTTCTGGTTTTTCTTCTGAGAAGGTTTTTTAACCCCATGACCATAAGGTCTGTGAAATTCATATTGTAACCCCCTTATATTTCTATATCCAGACTGTCATCCATCTTTTTCTTTTTGCGCTTTTTGTAAATTATAAATGCTCCTGCTGCAAGAAGTGCTGCTACAATTCCATATTTTATATACTTGCTGTTTGTATTTTCTGGTATCATTTCTCCGTCGTCAGGCATGTCTATAACTGGCATTTCCTGTGCTATAAAGCTAAATGGCTTTTCTATTTTACTTTCTTCTCCTGCCGCATTTTCAAATGTAAATATAACCTTACCTTCTACAGGACCCTGGTTAATCGGAATTATGCTCAGATCATAATATTCATTTTTTCCTGCTTCAAAGTTTCCTACAAATGTTGCTGGCGACTGAGAAAAATCTATGTTAGTCCCTTCTGCAGTTACTCTTAAGTTAGAAAGTGCCGTTTTTCCCATATTATAGTACTGGACTGAAACCGAACTCTGCTGTCCTACATACAATTCTGAGGGTTGGCCTATATCATCTATTACAAGTCTCAGATCCTGAACAAGTGGTATTGATATGTTATCCTTTGCACTTATAGGGTTTCCGTCTTTGTCTTCATAGGTCATATCAACCGATATAGATACTGTCTTTTGAGGTGCGTCTGGTTTGCTGGTGAGTGTTATTGTCTTTGTAGCAGTACCACCTGGAGATATGGAGTCTATAAAAAACGAATTGCTTGAGTTTACAGGTATAAATATTCCTTCGTCTGCACTCAGAGATACCTTTATATTGCTTATGCTCTGATTTTTGTTTGTGTTTTTAAGGGTTATTCCCAGGTTAAATGCTTTGTTTGCTTCAACAACTTTTGCCCCATAGTCATAATTGCTTATCATAAGCTGAGGTACTGTCTTTGAGCTTGTGTCTCCTTTTACATATATACCTGTATATTGGCTGATTGATTTAGGTTCTTTGTCTGAGGTCTCTACTGTTATTTTAATTGGATAGTTTTTTGCTTCAGTATTTGAAGCCGAGAACATTGTAACGCTGTAGCTCTTGACTTCTCCAGGAGCAAAATTTGAGACAAATATATTCTTTGTTTTGTTTACTACAGGCGCTGTTGGCTCTAAAGTAACTTTTATGTTCTTTAGCTCTGATGATCCAGTGTTAGATACTTTAAAATCCACTTTAAAATCCTTGCCTGGAGCAATTTCCTGAGGGCCTTTTACATTGCTTATCTCAAGGCTGTCTGTATCTGATGTCCCACCTATTACTGTAATATACTCTGTTTTTGTAAATACTGCCTCTTTTCCATTAGGGTCATTACCCTTTACTGTAAAAGTAAATGGTATGTTGCCTCCCTCATAGCTGTCTTCTATATATATAGGAAAGACTGCTGTTTTTTCTGAATTGCTCATTGAAATCGATCCAAGTCTTATTTCTGTTGGAGAGTCTTTAAGACTCATACCTTCACCAAGCGCTCCTATTGATGCTGTAAGATCAAGTAGCGGCGAGTTTCCTCTGTTTATTATTGTAAGACTTAATTCATTTGTTTTCCCGCTTACCAGTGCCCCACTAGACGCTTTGACTGTAAGTGCCATCTGAGGATTATAGTTTATGCCAGGCTCAGGATCTATTATTTCATTTACTGTTGCCAGATATATGCTCGCTTCAGTTTTGCCTATCTCGCCTCCTGCATCAGTAACTGTAACTGGCATCTTATATACCTTTTCAAGGTTGAGTCCAGTAACATTGATAATCCACTGCGCCGTTTTTTTAACTCCGGGGTCCATATCTCCAACGGTGACTTCCTCATCGCTGTAAGGCGAATATGTCAGTTCCCCTGCTCCAAGTTTAGCCTTTACTCCTCTGAGCGTTTCGCCTGTAGTGTTTTCTATTTCCACTATCAAAGTTGCTTTGGTATCGCCCTCCGAGGCAATTGAACCTTTTGTCTGTTTTACACTGACTTTAGTATATGCATAAGCAACGGAATAAATCCCTGTTGTCATGGCAAGCATAAGAGTCAATATAAGGGATAATATTCTCTTTTTCATGTTAATTCCTTTCAAATAATTTTCTAATTTTCAAGTTTTTTCGTATCTCCCAGAACATCTTCAGTCTGAGGAGTCCTTATATTTTCATTTTTTTCTATGCTTAATATGTTTCCATCTTGAATTGTAACTATTCGATCTGCATACTCTGCTATGGTACTGTCATGACTGACTATTATAAGTGTCTGATTATTTGACTTTACCTTGTCGAGCATTATCTTCATTATTACTTCTGTAGTTTTTGTATCCAGGTTGCCTGTAGGCTCATCCGCAAAGATAATCTTGGGTTCTACAACAAGGGCTCTTGCAATACCTACCCTCTGCTGCTGACCCCCACTCATCTGACTGGGCTTTCTTTCTTCATAGCCCTTTAATCCTACTTCTTCAATGGATCTTAGTGTTCTTTTTATTCTCTCTTTTTTATCCATACCTCGCAAAATCAGAGGATATGATACGTTCTCAAGTGTCGTCAGCATTGGCAAAAGGTTGTAAGACTGAAATATAAATCCTATATTTTTCTGTCTGAACATAGTCACCTGTTCTTCGTTTAGTTTATGAAGTGGTACTCCTCCTATTATTATTTCACCTTTTGTAGGTTTTTCGAGTCCTGCAACCATATTTAAAAAAGTTGATTTCCCTGATCCTGATTTACCCAGAAAACACACTACCTCACCTCTGTATATATCCAGACTTATATCATCCAGGGCTACTACTTTTTCATCTCCCATTCGGTATACTTTTCTTACATGCTTTACTTCTATAAGTGGTTTATTTATGCTAATCCCCTCCTTTGGTTTGTAGCATTTGAATTTTGATTCACAACGATTATTATACATCATAAGTATTCTTATTTCTTTACAAAAATATTAAGCTTTCTAAGTACTATCTTTAATTTTTAGACGTTTTTATTTAAATTGAGACTTATACCCCACTATTATGGGTAATATAATAGTATGAGCATAATTATTATATTCAATCTTTTATCTGAATCGAGGTGGTTTACATGAAAATTACTGATAAATCTATCCATATTGTAGATATTGCGGAGAATATAGACCAGGAGTTTGTAAAAATCCTTAAAAATAAAGGCTTCTATGTTAAAACGTTCCATAGCCAGGATGAATTTCTAAGTGATTTCAATAAAAATGACGCAGGATTTATAATAATAAATGTCTCTCATTCTGATATCCAGGTATTCAATCTTTGTTCTGTAATTAGAATAAAAAGTACTGTCCCTGTAATTATAATATCTGAAAAAACTCTTGATAATGATCTTGTAACTGCAATTAATATGGGATGTGATGAATATATTGTCAAGCCAGTATCTTCAAATGAACTTGTTGCCAGGGTAAACTCCATTCTAAGAAGAATAGAGTTCGAAAATGAGAAGAATTGCGAATGTATGTACTATTTTGGAGATATAGTCATAAATCTAAGACGTCATGAAGCTATATCTGGTTCTGAGATTTTGCATCTTACTAATAAGGAGTTTGAAGTTCTTCTTTATCTTATAGATAAAAGCGATGAGGTAGCCAGCAGAAATGAAATGCTTAGTAATATATGGGGCTTTCCTTCTGATCTTATTGAGACAAGAGCAATTGATGACTGTATTAAACGTCTTAGGAAAAAACTTGCTCAATCTGAATCAAATGTCAAAATAGAAACCGTGCGTGGACATGGTTTTAAAATAACTGTAAAATAATCATCTTTAACAGTGGGCGCACTAAAAAACAACCCTGCACTAATAATAGCTGCCGGGTTGTTTTTTTATTTAAATATCTTGATTTTTCCGCTGTCATTTAGATTTTTGAGAATTATTATAATTATAGGCATTATAAAAAGTCCCAGAAAACCAAAAATTTTCACTCCAGTAAACATGCATATGAGCATTACTACCGGA
This sequence comes from Proteocatella sphenisci DSM 23131, assembly GCF_000423525.1. Classification (GTDB taxonomy): domain Bacteria; phylum Bacillota; class Clostridia; order Peptostreptococcales; family Filifactoraceae; genus Proteocatella; species Proteocatella sphenisci. The sequence continues at coordinate 6,255 of NZ_AUID01000018.1, forward strand.
TGGAGCCCTACCTGGTTTCCAACTACCTTTGGCTCTATTATGTTTCTTACTACAAGTACTATTATATATGTTATGATCAGACCTATAGCAAATGTCACATTCCCTTTTATGAGCTGTGTCAGTGCCCATGGAAACAAGATTCCTCCCACTCCTAAAACAGGGATTATATCAAGAACGGCTATCAAGGCTGCAATGGTAAATGCTTTTTCTACCCCAAGTATCAAAAATCCTATGCTAAGTTCTACGAAAGTAACTCCTATTATTATTCCATAGGCTTTACAGAATTTTAAAAGAGTCTGCAAAGTATATGTTTTAATATCCATAAGGAGATGATCCGCTTTTTTTGAAAGCTGCCTTCTTAGGAATTTTGATATAAGATCATAATCTATAGCAAAATAAAAAGATGAAATTATTGAAAATACAAGCTTTACAAAAAATGAAGGTACGGAGGAAAGCATATTTGTAATAAGACCAACCGTTCCAGAGGATATAGAAGTTATTATATTTCCAAGAGATGTTGAAAAACTTTTAATAATATCATTAAGACCCTGGCCTGCACTTTGGTCTAGTTTACTGAACCAGTAAACTAAAAATTCAAAACCCGAATATATAGAGGGCTCTATACTGCTTTTGTAAATGTCTGGAAGTTTTGCAAAAACATCTCTTGTATTTACAAAAAGTTTTACAGAAACTAATCCTATAAGTACTCCAATAGTTGCATAGAAAACAAGTACCACCAGCCCTGCAAGCAGCTTTTTGTTGATGGGTATTTTACTTTCAATTTTTTTTATTACAGGCTTTAGCATACTTGCTATAATGAAACCTATGATAAAGGGCAACATCCACTCTAAACCATATTTTAGTGCCAAAAAAGCAATTGCAGATATTGCTAGATAATAAATTATATTTATTATGAATGCCCGTTTTCTCTCTGTATTGTTTTTGTTGGTATTTTTATCAATAGTATCCATTTAACACCTTCTTTTTTAGAAAATATTTTTTCCAGTATGAATGTTTATAAGCTCATAACTTTGTGTTCCCATGCCCATTTCTTCAGCATAGTCTATTATTGCATCTCCATTTACTCCGCTATGTGCTTCTTTGAATACATCTTTACCTGCAGACTCTGTTATAAGGTCCAGGCAGGCTCTTTCGAGTGCAACCGGGTCTTTACTGGCAAGTACTCCAATATCATTTGCTATTGGTCTTCCTGACCATCCTGCACAATCACAAAGTGGAGTTATGTTCATAACAAAGGTTATGTATCCAACTTTTCCTTTTTTGTTAGAAACTGCTCCGTATGCATACTCTGCCATTTTTTCAAGAAATATGTTGCTGTCTGTAGCCCATTGATCTGATATGGCCCTTACTGGACATACTACTATGCATTCCCCGCATCCATAACATACTTGACTGTCTATTACTGCTTTCTTTTCAACCATAGAAATTGCCTTTGTCTGGCATATTGAAACGCATTTTCTGCATCCTATACATTTTTCAGGATCTACCTGAGGTTTTATGTCAGAATGCTGCATCTGTTTCCCAGGAGCTGTAGCGCAACCCATGGCAAGATTTTTCATTACTCCTCCAAAGCCAGCCATTTCATGTCCTTTGAAATGCGATATAACTATCATTGAATCTGAATTGTAAATTTCTCCGCCAATCTTGACTTCTTTAAAGTGCTTTTTGTTTATCTCTACGTTTTCAGAATTTCTGCTATACATTCCATCTGCTATTATTATTGGCGCTCCTACTACAGAATATGCAAATCCATTTTCTATGGCAGTCTGGATATGATCTACACAATTTGTTCTGGACCCTGAATAAAGGGTATTGGTGTCTGTAAGAAATGGCTTTCCGCCTGATTCTTTTATTTTGTCAACGATCTGCCTTACATTCACAGGATTAAGGAAGGTTACATTTCCTTTTTCTCCAAAATGAAGCTTTACTGCCACCTGGTCATTTTCAGATATTATATCTGAAAATCCAGCCTTGTCAAAAAGTTTTTTAAGATTTGCCGACATGTTATTATTTTTTGAAGTTGCATACAAATCACTGAAATACACTTTTGATTTTTCCATTTTATCTCCTCACATTCTTCTTTATAATTTCATATAATTAATTTGAAATTAAATTAAATTGAATTTTTGTACCTTGTGAAAACGTATTTGACTTCTTTTATACCCCATTGCCTGTCTTTAAATTCCAGATTCAGTAAATCTACAATTTCTGTATATTCTTTTCCTGAGTTTTTAAGTTCTAATATCCTGTCAATCTGCTGCTGATTATATTTCTTTTTTCTTCCCGCACCTCTTTCATTTTTAACAGATGCCGTTTTAGTCTTATCCATTATTTCAATATATTTTTCAAGACTTGTGTTAACTTCTTCTAGTCTGAGACTTTCCTTTTCAAGATTTTCATATGATTCCAAAAGCCTGTCTACATGTTTTTGCAGTTCTGAAAATTTATTTTCTATTTTAAGTGTTATATTTTTTTGAAGCCTGATTTCTTCTTCATATCTTATTTTTTCGTTTTCTTTATCCTCTATATATTTGTTATATTTCTCAACCAGTACATTGTGTTTTTCTACAACTTGCTGAGAAAAACCATTGATTTCATTGTATTTTTCTACAAGTATATTATAATTCTCTATTATATTATTATTGTCTATATGGCTCAGTTTTTTATTTTCTTTCTTTCTTCCCAAATCTTTTACAAAATCCATTTTTCCTCCATAATTACTGAAATATTATATGAGCACTATGCTCACAGAGATATTCCCCTATATTTACATCTCTTTTTGAATATATCCCATGATAGTCACTGCCACCTGTAAGAATAAGCCCATATTTTAAAGCTTTTTCTGTTATTTGCTTTTTGTATTCTTCGCTGTTGGATACATGATTAAGTTCAAGACCATCAAGTCCTTCTTTTACCAGCTCATCCACTATATAAAGATTATCCTGCTGACCAGGGTGAGCTATGACGCTATAGCCTCCTGAATCTTTTACTGCTCTTAGAGCCTTTCTTATATCGATGTATTCCATATTATGTTGACACTTTCCTCCATTTTTGAAAAGAGTTTCGTTTATATGAGGAAACATAGCTTCCGTCTGGCCAGTTTTGTACAATACATCAAATATGTGCTGCTTGAATATATATCCTCTTGAGAATTCATAAAGCTGCTCATAGCTTATATCATAACCTAAGGCTCCCAGCTCTTTTATCTGTCTCCTGGCTTTTTCGTTTCTCTGCTCTATCATTGGGCCACAAAGCCTGTTTATAATATCATCTTCTTTTATATTGTATCCAAGAAGATGTATCTTTTTTCCAGTATTAGGGTCTATTGCTGATATCTCAATAGATTTAACTGTTTTTATACCTGATAATGTGGTTTTAGTGTGAATTTCATCGTAACCCCTAAAGGTATCGTGGTCTGTGACAGCTATGTGTGACAGCTCTTTTTGCTCTGCCATGGATATAATAGTGTCTATGTCATCGTACCCATCAGAATTTCTTGTGTGAATATGGCTGTCTGATTTAAATATTTTCTTCACTTTTTTTCTTATCCTTTTTTATCCTCAGATTTTTGAAAAATCTGCTTAGTATATATGAACAGGCTTTGCTTTCTTCTATTATAAGCATATTATCGCCTGGAATCAGTTCTTCTGATATTATTGGTACCTTACTTATGGCTCCTCCTCTTACCGGATCAAGTGCACCTATGTGGATATTTTTTATCCTGGCATGGAGTATTGCGCCTGTGCACATTATGCATGGTTCAAGAGTTATATAAATATTACTGCCTGTAAGTCTCCAGCTTCCTATATTTTTGCAAGCTTCTTCAATAGCTATTATTTCTGCATGCCCTGTTGCCAATTTAGACTTTTCCACAAGGTTATGGCCTCGCCCTATTATTTCACCGTCTTTTTCAATTATGCATCCAACCGGTACTTCTCCCTGTTTATAAGCCTTTAGCGCCTCTGAAAAAGCGGCTCTCATATATTTATTCATAATTTCCTTTTTCACTTTTGTGTATAAAATTCCGACTTATCCACATTATCCACAGATTGTTTTCTCAAACTGTGGATAATGTGACACTTGTTACATTTTTTGATTTCTTAGATATGCAAGTATAAATGGCATTATGTTTCCATCCATTACGCTATTTACATTTCCTGATTCTTCTGCGGTCCTATGATCTTTTACAAGGGTATAGGGCTGAAAAACATAGGATCTTATCTGGCTTCCCCATCCTATCTGCGAATACTCTCCCTGAAGATCTTCTATCTTGTCTTTATGTTCTTGTTTCTTTAGATCTATTAATTTAGCCATCAGCATCTTCATGCATACATCTTTGTTTATTAGCTGGGACCTTTCATTTTGACACTGCACTACTATTCCTGTGGGCTGGTGGGTTATTCTTACAGCTGAGTCTGTCTTATTAACATGTTGACCCCCAGCACCTCCTGATCTGTATGTGTCTATCTTAAGGTCTGAGGTATTTATATCTATATTTACGGTATCATCAAGCTCAGGTATTACATCTACGGATGCAAATGAAGTGTGTCTTTTCCCTGAAGAGTCAAACTGTGACATCCTCACCAGGCGGTGAACACCTTTTTCTGATTTTAAAAATCCATATGCATTTTTTCCTGATATCCTAAGGGTAACTGATTTTATGCCAGCTTCTGGGTCTTGATTGTAATCAAGCTCTTTTACCTTGAATTTCATTTCCTGTGCAAATCTGGTATACATCCTAAGGAGCATCTTTGCCCAGTCTTGTGCATCAAGTCCCCCACTTCCGGCATGTATGGAAAGTATCGCGTTGCTATTGTCATGTTCCTGATCGAGCATGGTTTCAAGCTTGAGCTCTTCTATTTTTTCATGTATGGTTTGAAGTTCTTTTTCCAGTTCTTTTTCCATTGACTCGTCTTCTTGAGCCATCTCAAAGAGAACCTCAAGGTCGAGAACACCTGTTTGTGCGTCCTCGTAGTCCTCAAGTACTTCTTCTATCTCTTTATTTCTTTTGACTTGTTTCTGGCTGCCCTCAAGGTCTTCCCAAAAACTCTGATACTGCATCTGATTATCAATTATATCTTTTTCTTTCAAAAGTCTTTCTATGTCAAAGTGACACCTTTATTTCGCTGAGGGATTCTTGTATTTTTTCCATCTTAATCTTATGTTCTGCATAATTTAGCATATTTTACTAATCCTTTCCACAGCATTTTTTGTATTTTTTCCCACTTCCACAAGGACACTCTTCATTTCTTCCAACTACCTTGTCTGTTTTTTTAGGTGTTGAGCTTTTTTCTTCAAGAGAATTTTCAAAACCTTCTTTTATTTTGTCCAGATCTACTACTGCTTTTCTTTGGATCTGTACTTGTTGTTTTTCTTCTTCTTTTTGAATCTGGAAACTCATAAGGTATTTTACAGTTTCTTCTTTTATGCTTTCCGTCATAGCGTCAAACATATCAAAACCTTCTATCTGGTAGGCTCTTACAGGGTCTTCTTGTCCTATTGCTCTAAGACCCATTCCCTGTCTTAACTGATCCATAGAATCTATGTGGTCCATCCATTTTGAATCTACTACCTGAAGCAGTATTACTCTTTCAAGCTCTCTAAATTCTTCTTCTGGAAGCATGGATTCTTTCATTTCATAGATTTTACGAGCCATGTCTTTTATAAGCGTTTTCATTCTTGGGTTGTCTATATTTGATATTTCTTCTTCTATATTTATGTCTGCTGCAAACTGCTGATTGATTTTTTCTTTAAGTCCTTTAATATCCCACTCTTCCTGATAGGTTTTTTCAGAACAGAATTTGTCTACAATGTCATCTGCAAGCGCATCTATCATCTCTAATATTTCAGGTTTTATATTCTCGCCTTCAAGTACACGTTTTCTTTCTGCATAGATTATTTCTCTTTGCTTGTTCATTACGTCGTCATACTGAAGTACACTCTTTCTGATAGAGAAGTTCTTTCCTTCGACTTTCTTTTGAGCACTTTCTATGGATTTTGAAAGCATCTTGTGCTCTATTGCATCTTCTTCTTCCATTCCAAGTTTTTCTACAACTCCTTGTATTCTCTCGCTTCCAAATAGCCTCATAAGTTCGTCTTCAAGGGATATAAAGAATCTTGTAGTTCCTGGGTCTCCTTGTCGTCCGGCACGACCTCTCAGCTGGTTGTCTATACGTCTTGACTCATGTCTTTCTGTACCTAATATAAAGAGTCCTCCTGCAGATATTACTTTTACCTGTTCTTCTTTGAGCTCAAGTTTCTTTTGAGCAAGTATTTCCTGATAGACTTTTCTTGCTTCTTTTATTTCTTCGTCATCAGTTGCACTGAATCCACTCGCCTCAGCTATAAGATGTTCTTCGTATTCACGTTTTTTCATTTCTTTAACAGTAAGAATTTCAGGATTACCTCCAAGGATTATATCGGTTCCTCTTCCTGCCATGTTTGTAGCTATTGTAACTGCCTCGTATCTACCTGCCTGAGCTACTATATCCGCTTCTTTTTCATGGTTTTTTGCATTCAGTACCTCATGCTTTACGCCTTTTCTTTTAAGCATCTCTGAAAGCATTTCTGAAGTTTCTATGGAGATAGTTCCTATAAGAATAGGCTGTCCTGTCTTGTGTACTTCTGCTACATGCTCGACTACTGCCCTGAATTTAGATTCTACATTCTTGTATACCGCATCATCCATATCGTTTCTCTGTGTCGGCTTGTTTGTTGGAATCTGAACTACATCCATCTTATATATTGATCTGAATTCATCTTCTTCGGTTTTTGCTGTTCCTGTCATACCTGAAAGTTTTTTGTACATTCTGAAGTAATTCTGGAAAGTTATAGTTGCAAGTGTCTTTGATTCTCTTTGTATCTTAAGGCCTTCTTTTGCCTCTATAGCCTGGTGAAGTCCCTCAGAGTATCTTCTTCCAAACATAAGCCTGCCTGTAAATTCGTCAACTATAACAATTTCTCCATCTTTTATAACATAATCCACATCAAGTCTCATCAGTGTGTTTGCTCTAAGGGCCTGTCCTATATGATGATATACCTCTATGTTAGCTATGTCTGTCATACTATCCACTCCAAAGAATTTTTCAGCTTTTTCGAGGCCTTCATCTGTAAGTGAAGATGCGTTGTCTTTTTCATTCACTATATAGTCTTCTTCTAATTTAAGCAGCTGTATAAAGCTGTTAGCAGTTGTGTAAAGTGATGTTGACTTGTCTCCGGCACCAGATATTATAAGTGGAGTTCTCGCCTCATCTACAAGTATAGAGTCGACCTCATCTACTATGGCATAGTTAAGTGGTCTTTGGACTCTCTGGTTTTCGAATATTACCATGTTGTCTCTCAGATAGTCAAAACCATATTCATTGTTTGTTCCATATGTTATGTCAGCCCTGTATGCCGCTCTTCTTTGTTCATTAGTAATACCGTGAACTATTACTCCTGTTGTAAGTCCCATAAAGTTGTAGAGCTTACCCATCCATTCACAGTCTCTCTTTGCAAGATAATCGTTGACTGTAACTACGTGTACACCTTTTCCTTCAAGGGCATTGAGGTATACAGCAAGAGTTGCCACAAGAGTCTTTCCTTCTCCTGTTCTCATCTCAGCTATCCTTCCGCTGTTGAGTACCATACCTCCCATGAGCTGTACGTCATAATGTCTCATTCCAAGCGATCTCTTTGCACCTTCTCTGCACGCAGCAAAAGCTTCTTCAAGTATATCGTCTACTGTTTCCCCATTTTGAAGTCTATTTTTAAATTCAGGAGTCATTGCCTTTAGCTCGCTGTCTGTCATGGCTTCAAATCTGCTCTCTAAAGCATTTATTTTTTGAGCACAAGCTTCAAGTTTTTTAATTTCTCTCTTTGATAGTATATTGTCTAATAATCCCAAAGTATTTACCTCTTTCTATATTATGAAATTTATAATTAATTTTATCACATATTTGGCATTTTTTCTCGTTTTTTTACAGTATTTTTTCATTTTATTGACAATTAAAATGTTTCACGTGAAACATTTTTCTCTGGTTTTTGATTTTGATTATTTTTTATGTTATAATTATTATAAGAATGTCATAGGTATCAGGTAAAAAGCATTATTTGTTAAATTATTCATTAACTAAAAGAAATGGAGAGTTTATTATGAAAGAAGCTGTAATACCCAAACCTGTCGTCGTCTCGTGCGATGAACCTGTCTTAAAAAAACCATATTGGAAGTGTCTTTTGAAGTTTTTATTTGCATCTGGCCTTGGCATTACCATATTTTTTGTTCCCATAAAAGGACGTCTTCTTTTTGAAATAATCTATAAAGATTTTTTTCTTGAAATGATACTTGGAAATATGGTTCAGCCACTTATAACCCTTTGCCCACTTATAATGTTGTCCGGGTACATATATTCAAATTATCTCTGTAAAAGCGATAATGCCGTAAAGAGATTTTTTGGAGAAGATACTAAATTTCACTTTGTACTCTATCTTTTAGGTTCCATATTCGCTCTCATGTACTATTTCCAGTTTGGATGGGAATTTGCCTACAGCGAAAAAACCGGTGGAGTAATGATTGGCGAAACCCTTAATTTTACAATAAGCATAGTCCCAGTTGCAGGTGCTGTACTACCACTCCTGGCAGGGTATGGGCTTTTAGAAGCCATAGGTGCTTTTTTGGAACCTTTTATGAGACCTGTGTTTCGAGTTCCTGGAAAAAGTGCTTTGGATACCATTGCTTCCATAGTAGGTGCTGCCGTAGTTGGAATAATGTTCACGGCCTCACTCTACAAAGAAAAACATTACACAGTTAAAGAAGCTTTTTTTATCTCATCCAGTTTCAGCCTTAATTCTGTTGGCTATTGTGCGTTCCTTATAGGTTATGTCGGACTACTGGAAGATTTTGGTATGATCTTCCTGCTTTACTGCCTTGTAACATATTCAGTTGCAGCAATAGTATGTCGCATACCACCTATATCAAAGTACCCTGATGTATATTCAGATGGTTCTGTTCAAACCACGGAGATGAGAAAAGAAAATCTTCATTTAAACCTTGCACAGGTTAAAAAAGGATTCAGTAATGCCCTTATAAAAGCAGATAGCTCACCAAACTTGGTGCCTGAAATGGCAAAAGGATTCATTGATGGCTGCCTTATAACACTAAAAGTAATACCTATGGTAATAACAATAGGTATTGCAGGACTAGCCATAAGTGAGTTTACTCCAATTATAAAGATACTTAGTATTCCTTTTACGCCATTTATCTCTATGCTTGGAATTCCTGATGCCTCTATTGCTACTCAGGCTATACTCGTTGGAGGGATAGACCTTTTTCTTCCTTCTATACTTATATCTGGCTCACAGTATGCAGGAACAAGGTTCTTTGTCCTTATGGTATCACTTGTTCAGGTACTTTATATTACAGAGACCATGCTTCCAATCATATTTTTTGGAATACCAGCAAAACTAAAGGACATTCTTACTCTATGGGTTCTAAGGACCCTTATAGCTATACCTATAGTTGCCGTTCTCACCCATATACTTTATCTTTAAGTACATGATACCTTTGACTTTTAAAAATCCGGTTGGAATCTCATGATTCTGCCGGATTTTATTTTTTTTGTTTTATATTATTGTTATATCCCTTCCTTTAACTTGTATTATCCCGTCTTCTTGCATTCTTGAAATTTCTCTGCTCATAGAACTCCTGTCTGTGCAAATATAGTCTGCAAGATCAGTCTTGCTAAAAGCGAGTCTTATTTTTCTTGATTTTCCCTGCAAATTCATTTCCATCAAAAAATAAGCCATAAGCTTTTCTCTGATAGTCCTTTTAGAAAGTATATCTATTTTTTTATTCAGCTCCGTATTTTTTACTGCGATTATCTTCATCATGTTAACAATCATCCGGGAGTGAAAAACACATGAATTTGAACACATATTCATCATTTTACCGTATTGTATAAAAAGTATTTTTGTACTTTCTTTTGAAGTAACTCTTACCGGACTTATGTGTATTCCAGCCGCTTCAAAAGTTTCAGCAAAAAGCTGGTTTTTTTTAGGTTCTGCTATTATATTTATATTCCCCAGTAAATCCGTCTTACTTATTTGAATGCTTCCCCTTAGTATTATTCCTATCCCCGGTATTGGCTCATTCTCTCTTATTACTGTTTCTTTTTTTTCATAGTTTTTTACAAAAGCATTAAGGCAAACCAGGATATTTTCAATATCTTCAGAGCTAATGCCTTCAAAAAGTCTGTTATTCATTAAAAGTGGTATGTATTCAAGGTGATTTTTTGTCATAAGCATTCTCCTTGTATTATTTTTTGGATTTTTGTTGCATATGCAACATCGGTTTTTTGTTTTTTATTGTATCATAAATATATAAGATTACAAACACAAATAATGATAATAATATATATTTATATATAAGTGGACGTGACGTCCACCTTTAATCCAGGAGGATAAAATGATAAGAAAAGTTATAAAAATTAACGAAGAAAAATGTGTTGGATGTGGACTTTGTGCAAATGCATGTCATGAGGGTGCTATTGCTATAATAGATAAAAAAGCTAAACTTCTCAGAGATGATTACTGTGATGGTTTAGGAAATTGCCTTCCAGTCTGTCCTACAAATGCAATTACTTTTGAAGAAAGAGAAGCTGCACAGTACAATAAAGAAATAGCTCCTAAAAGAGTTGCAGCAAAAGAATCTCCAGATTCTCACAGTCAAGAATGCGGATGTGCGGGGTCTCAGGCAAAGGCAATATCTCGATCTTCGATACTTTCCGCACCTAAAGCTGCAAAATCTGCTCCTTCTTATGATAATTCAGGTGCCGCTTCCTCGGATTCCCAGTTAAGGCAGTGGCCGGTTCAGATAAAACTGCTTCCTGTAAATGCCCCTTATTTTGAAAATGCAAACCTTCTGATTGCGGCTGACTGTACAGCCTACGCTTATGGAGATTTTCATAATAAATTTATAAAGAACAGAATAACAGTTATAGGATGTCCAAAACTTGATGAAGGAGACTATACAGAAAAACTGACAGCTATCATAAGAGAAAATAATATAAAAAGTGTAACTATAGTAAGAATGGAGGTTCCATGCTGTGGCGGAATTGAAAAAGCAGCTGTAAGCGCTCTAAAAGAAAGTGGAAAATTTATTCCATGGCAAATATTTACTATATCTTCTGACGGAAGAATACTCGAGAATTAATTTATTATTGACACTGCTCTGCCTTGTGAAAAATCACAGGCAGAGTTTTTTGTATAGCTTTGAAAATTTTTAGTCCAATATATATTTTATAGATCCTTAAAATATGTTACAATGACAGTAGAAAATAATAACTATTTTAGATTTTTTAGGAGTTTTTATGAAAAATATAATAAATATAAATCTTACAAAAACAGACTTCAGTGAAGCCAGTGAACTTATTGAAGGAAACAAAGATCTTTTTAAACCAAACAATGATATGATGATAGTCCTTTCAAATGATTCTGAAATTCTTGTCATGCCAAGAAAAGATAAGATAATACTTCAGACAAAGGCATCTCTTGAATTTTAACTGTTGCTCTTAACGTAACAGTTTTTATTTTACTGAAGGGTGGTTTATTTGTATGAAAATACTTAATATAACAGCTCAAAAACCTTTTTATACCGGCAGTGGTGTATATTTAAGCGAACTTATAAAAGCATTTGAAAAGATGGGTCATTCTCAAGCTATTGTGTGCGGTATAAGCAACCTCCAAGAGTCCAAATTAATAAATAATATTAATGCTAAGGCCTATCCAGTAATTTACAATACTGATGAAATTCCTTTTGAAATACCAGGCATGAGCGATGAAATGCCATATTCTAGTACAAGATATAAAGATATGAGCGAAAAGGATTTTGAACTCTTTAAAAATGCTTATATAAAAAGAATATCTGCTGCAGTCAGTGATTTTGAACCAGACCTTATAATATGCCATCATCTTTATTTGCTTACCGGTATAACAGCTGAATATTTTAGTGAATACAAGGTTGTAGGAGTATGCCACGGAACATGCCTCAGGCAGCTGAAGAGCCACTATTTATACAACGACAAAACTATAAATTCACTTAGAAAACTAAGTAAAATATATGCTCTTCACGATTATCAGCAAAATGAAATAATAAATCTTCTGGGACAAGATATTTCAGAAAAACTGGAAATAATAGGAACTGGCTATAACCCTGATATCTTTACTTTAGAATCTAATGATAACAATATAGATAATGAAGTTCTGAAAATAATCTATGCCGGCAAGATTTCAAGAAAAAAAGGCCTTGTAGAGCTTATCCATGCACTTTCATCTATAGATCCTCAAGACATAGGCTACAAGTCAATAAAACTAAGCCTTGCTGGTGGAAATGGCAGTTTATATGATGTAGCTCACATAAAAGAAGCTGCCTCTGATTCGCCTCATAAAGTGAAGTTTCTTGGTATATTAAACCATGACCAGCTTTCAAAAGAATTTAACAGATCAGACCTGTTTGTCCTTCCTTCATTCTATGAAGGTCTTCCCCTTGTTGTTATTGAAGCTATAGCATGCGGACTTCATGCCGTTACAACAGCTACTCCAGGGCTTAGAGACTGGATTGAGGGCAATATTAAAAATTCTCCTGTAGAATATGTAGAGCTTCCTCTTATGAAAAATATGGATGAACCTGTAGAAAGTGAGCTTCCTTCTTTTGAAGCAAGACTTGCTGATTCTATCAAAAATTCAGTAATAAAAAACAAAATTATGCAAAAAAGAAAATGTAAAGTAGACATGAGCAGATTTACCTGGGCTCATGTAGCTGATAAAATAATAAAAGAGCCCTAATGAGGCTCTTTTATCCATTTTCTACCATAAGATATTCTCTTCTTATTTCAGGCATGCATCTTCCATTTTTTATTGCTTCTGCAAGTTCAGATACAGTACTTATTTTTTCAAAAAATCTTGTAGCATATTTTCCAATCTGCATTACACTGTGAGCGTCACTTGCTCCAAAAGGTGCAAGCCCTAATTGTGTACAGTATCTCATTGCAATATCATTTGCCTCTGAAGAGGTACTTCCATTTAGGACTTCTATGCCCGAGAGTCCTTTTAATGTCTTTAGATTTTCACCAAGTCCTCTGTTGTTATTCCTGAATGGATGGGCAGCTATGCATACTCCTCCTTCAGACTTTACATAATCTATAAATTCCTGAGCAGGAAGCTTTTCTTTTTCTGGTAGCTTATTTATCCCAAATACAAGTATATCCCCTTCTTCAGTAAGATATTCTGCACCTACAAAAATAGGAAAACCTGTTTTTTTTGAATACATGTCCGCATATTCCCTCAGACCCATGCTTTCGTGATCTGTTATACATACTCCATCGAGTCCAATATTTTTGGCTTTTTCAACAATTTCTTCAAGGGACATAAAACTGTCAGAAGAATTTCTCATTTCATGAACGTGCATATCTATAAGCATAAAAGGTCTCCTTTTTTAATATTACTTATCCCTCTTAATTATATTATGATGATGATTAATTTTCCAATTGATAATAATAATAGATATTATAGATTTTATTTATACATATTCAAACAAAAAAATAGAGTTCAGTTTATTTAAACCAAACACCTATTTTTTCTTATACTATGTTTCTTTAACAAAAATCCATGATGTCAGAATCGGATAAATATATATCTTAAACCCCCCAGTTTAATCAATTGCATCTAAATCCCCATATATGATGTCTTTTTTCATGTATATTATATTAAAGAAAGTTTTTAAACTTATTATTAGTTTAACATTTAAAAATGATTTTTGTTTAATTTTATGAAATAAGCACTTTTAATTATGAAATACGCACTTTTAATCGATAAAAAACAGCTCTACTATCAAAAAGCTGTTTTTTATCCGATCCTATAATTCTGCTCTTATAATTCAACTGTCTTTTTATATTCTTCTTTGAGTTTTGCCAGAATCTTTTTTTCTATCCTGGATATTGTCATTTGTGAAAGATCTAATTCTCTGGCTATTGCCACTTGAGTCTTACCCTTGTAAAATCTTCCTATAAGTATTTTTTTCTCAACTTCATTCAAATTTTCCATAAATCTTTCTATAAAATCACGATTTTCTATATTATTAAAATTCTCATCTTCTTTTCCAAGTATTTCAATAAAGCTCATCTCTGAATCTCTGTCTTTATTTTCTTTGAGCAGGTCTAGACTCCTTATAGAAAATAACTGAGAAGCTTCTATGGCTTCTAGTACTTCTTCTGGTGTACAGTTAAGATAATTTGCAATATCTTCAATTTTGGGTACCGCTCCCATCTCCTGCTCCAGTTTATTTCTTGTTTCATTTATCTTCATTGAAAGCTCTTGCGTCTTTCTTGGAACTTTTATAGCCCACCCTTTATCACGGAAGTGTCTTTTTATTTCTCCTATTATAGTGGGTGTGGCAAAACTTGAAAACTCGAAACCCTTGCTGACATCGAATCTTTCGACCGCAAGAATAAGTGCCAGAGAAGCTACCTGGAATATATCCTCAAATTCTATTCCTCTTCCTACGTATTTTTTTGCCAGAAGCTCTGCAATATATAAATTTCTGTTGACAATCTCATTTCTGATTTCCCGACATTTATCTTTTTCGTAAGCATTAAAAAGCTCTTTGGTACTTTGGTTTGAATATTTTTCGTTTTTAAAAAGTTCTATATTTTTTCTTACAGAACTATTATACAATTATTCATCTCTCCCTATAATTTTCTTCATATAAATTATTGTACCATTTTCTTCCTCAGATATTACTTTGACATCATCCATCAATGTCTTTATTATATATATTCCCAGTCCTCCGCAAGACCTGTTTTCATCGAAAATAGGATCTTTAATTTCTTCGGAATTACAACCTTTGCCTTTGTCTTCTACCTGGACCTCTATAAAATCTTCTCCCGATGAAAAATAAAGGTCAAAAGTTTCTACATCTGAATATTTTATTACATTTGAACATGCCTCTGAAACTGCAATTTTAACATCTTCTATTTCTTCTATGTTAAATCCTATGTGGTTGGCTATGGAGGATGCCGTCATTCTGATTACCGATATTAATTTAGGTTCCGTAGGCAAAGTCATCTTTATTATATTTTTCTGACTGTGGTTTATCATGAATTATCTCCTCCCAGATTGAACATTTCTTCCATGCATGTTATTTTAAAAATCTTTCTCACATTTACTTTGGTGTTGATTATTGTAATTTTTTTATTTTTTAGTTTTTGTTCTTTATATAGCTTTACTAATATTCCAAGACCTGTAGAATCTATGAATTTTACATTCTCCATATCAATAAGTATATCTTTGTTTTCCTTAAGCATTTTTTCCAGCTTAGGCTCAAGCACTTCTATGGTGTTGAGATCTATCTCTCCTGAAATCTTAAGTTTGATGCAATCGTCATCCATATCTATGCTTGCTTCAATAAATTTGCTCATGATTACTGTTTTTCTCCTTCTTCTGATTCTTCTTTATAAGTATTTTTGCTTCTCACTGCTTTTACAACTTCGGTGGCAATAGAAACAACAGATGTTACTTTTGCTGCATTGTTTGTTATGGTGTCCAGATTTTCTGTTATTGCTGCAGAATGATCTATAATGTTCTCAATCTCACCTTTTTTTTCAAGACTTATTCTTGTAATACTCTTAAGTGTCATGCCTGCATCTCTTAGCATCATACCTGCACATATACAAAGTATAAGTACCCCTATTCCGCCCAAAAGAATTCCAACTTCCCAAATCATAGTCACTCTCCCTCGATAATTATTTTGGGTAACTAAATACCTTCATCCTCTTTTGTGTCGAATTTTTTTTCATAGTAGTCAGGAGTATCGTATTTAATTATTTCATCTTTTTTTACAGCATTATCTACTGCATCTTTGATTGTCTCGATATACTCATCTTTATTTTCGATTATATCAACAGCCTTTTCTTTGAGCTGTTCTGCAACTTCTGAAATTTCATTCCTGAGCTCAGATCCAGTTTTTTGAGCAAGCAGCATTCCTGCAGCTACTCCAATAGAGGTTCCAAGTACAAATACACCAATTTTTGAATCTGATCCATTTTTTTTGTTTTTTGACATAAATAATACCTCCAAATTTTATCTCACATGAGATAGTATACCCTCTATATTTGATAAATAAACTTATTTGTTTGTTTTTATTTTAAATTACTGATAAATGCTCTGATTTATTCTTTCTTAAATCAGAGCATTTATCAAATCTTTTATTTATTCTTGTGTTTCTTCAATTTCTATTCCTTCTAATTCTTCGCTTGCTTCAATTCTTTCAAATGAAACTATTTTAGAATCTAATGATTTCATAAGCTTAACACCTTTTGTAACTCTGCTGAGTTTAGGAATTTGCTTAACTTCCATTCTTATCATAGTACCGTCTGAATTTATGATCATTATCTGATCTTCTTCTCCTACAAGCCTTGCTCCTGAAATCTGACCAGTCTGACTAGATACGTTGTAGGTCTTTACTCCCTTACCGCCTCTGGTCTGTATTTTATATTCCTCTATGCCTGTACGTTTTCCATATCCATTTTCGGTTATTACAAGCAGGCATTTGTCTTCTTCTACAACTTCCATAGAAATTATATTGTCAGTCTTTGAAATATTCATAGCTTTTACTCCCATGGTATTTCTTCCGGTCTGTCTTATCTGTGATTCTTCAAATGCTATGGCTTTTCCTTCTCTTGTTGTAACTATTATGCGTTCATCGCCTTTAGTTATTCTTGCACTTATAAGTTCATCGTCTTCTTTCAGGGTTATGGCTATAAGCCCATTTCTCTGACTTTTTCTGAACAGAGCAAGTTCTGTCTTCTTGATTATTCCGTTTTTAGTGCACATAACAAGATTTTCATTATCTGCTGAACCTTTTACGGCAATGATTGAATTTATTTTCTCATCTTTTTCTATAGGTATGAGATTTACTATATTTGTACCCTTGGCAGTTCTTGAACTCTGAGGTATTTTATATGCAGGAATTCTGTACATTCTACCCATGTTTGTAAGGAATACTATTTTTGCATGATTGCTTGTTACAAGCATTTTTTCTGCAAAATCTTCTTCTCTTGTAGTCATGGAAGCTATACCTTTTCCTCCTCTTTTTTGAGATTTATATGTGTCTACAGGAACTCTTTTTACATATCCAAAATGTGTAAGAGTTATTGCGACTTCTTCATCATCTATCATGTCTATATCTTCAATGTCATCTTCTTGATCAAGGATTTCTGTTCTTCTTGCATCTCCATATTTTTCTTTAACTTCAAGTATTTCTGTTTTCACTATTCCAAGAAGTAAATTTCTGTCTGCAAGTACACCTTTGAAATATGTTATCCTTTCATTGAGAACTTTAAATTCTTCTTCGAGTTTTTCTTTTTCAAGTCCCTGAAGTCTTCTAAGTCTCATATCCATGATCGCCTGAGCTTGAATTTCTGTAAGTTCAAATCTCTTTATAAGTCTTTCCTGTGCATCTTCGTATGCACTTCTTATTATGGCTATTACTTCATCTATGTTGTCTATCGCTATAAGAAGTCCCTCTATTATGTGGGCTCTGTTTAAGGCTTTATTAAGCTCGAATTTTGTACGTCTTGTTACTACTTCTTCCTGATGATCCAGATAATGTCTGAGCATCTGGTCAAGACTAAGTACTTTTGGCTCTCCATCAACTATAGCAAGCATTATTATTGAATATGTCTGCTGCAGCTGTGAATATTTGTAGAGATTGTTTAAAAGCACATGAGCATTTACATCTTTTTTTGTTTCTATAACTATTCTTATACCTTTTCTATTACTCTCATCTCTAAGGTCTGTAATTCCTTCAACTCTTTTTTCTTTAACAAGATCTGCTATTTTTTCAACCAGCTTTGACTTGTTCACCTGATATGGTATTTCTGTGACTATTATCTGGCTCTTACCATTGCTCATTTCTTCTATTTCAGCCTTGGCTCTTTGCGTAACTTTTCCTCGTCCTGTCCTGTAAGCCTGATTCATGAGTGTTTTTCCATATATCATTGCTCCTGTTGGAAAGTCAGGTCCCTTTACGTGCTTCATTAAATCCTCAACACTAGCGTCTTCATTATCTATGAGCTCTACTACAGCGTCTATAACTTCTGAAAGGTTGTGTGGGGGTATAGATGTAGCCATTCCTACAGCTATACCGTTTGACCCATTTACAAGAAGGTTTGGATATCTTGAAGGCAATACTCTGGGCTCTTTTATTCTTTCATCAAAGTTGGGCATAAAGTCTACTGTATCTTTATCAAGATCTTTCAGCATCTCAACTGCCATCTTGGTCATTTTTGCCTCTGTATAACGCATTGCTGCTGCTGAGTCCCCATCTATTGATCCAAAGTTACCCTGACCATCTACCAGAGGATATCTTATTGAGAATTTTTGCGCCATTTTTACCATGGCCTCATAAACAGCTGAGTCTCCATGTGGGTGATACTTACCGAGTACATCTCCGACTACGGTAGCTGATTTTCTGTAAGGTTTTTCCGGTGTAAGGCCCTGCTCTGACATAGAAAAAAGAATTCTTCTGTGTACAGGTTTAAGACCATCTCTTACGTCAGGAAGTGCTCTTCCCACTATTACGCTCATAGAATAATCTATATAAGATTTTTCCATCTCATCTTTAATATCTATATCTATGGTTTTATCAAATTGATTTGTTTCCATTTCTGCTCCTTTGTCTATAACTATGAAAGAATATTATACATCAAGATTTTTTACATATTTTGCATTTTCCTGAATGAAATTCTTCCTTGGTTCTACTTTGTCTCCCATAAGCATTGTAAAAGTATCATCAGCTGCTGAGGCATCTTCTATTGTGACTTTGAGCAGTGTCCTGAATTGTGGGTCCATAGTAGTATCCCATAGCTGATCTGCATTCATCTCTCCCAGACCTTTGTATCTTTGTATTGTAGGATTGGTTCCTCTTCCAAATTCATCAAGATATTGATTAAGCTCTTTATCATTGTATGCGTATCTTGCTTTTTGGCCTTTTCTCACTTGATACAGAGGTGGCTGAGCTATATAAACAAATCCTTTTTCTATAAGCGGTTTCATATATCTGAACATAAATGTTAAAAGAAGAGTTCTTATATGTGCTCCGTCTACGTCAGCATCGGTCATTATTACTATCTTGTGATATCTAAGCTTAACTTCGTCAAATTCATCACCTATTCCGCATCCAAATGCAGTTATCATATTTCTTATCTCTTCAGATGAAAGTATCCTGTCAAGTCTTGATTTTTCGACGTTTAGTATCTTTCCTCTAAGTGGAAGTATAGCCTGAGTCTTTCTGTCTCGTCCTTCTTTTGCACTACCTCCCGCAGAATCTCCCTCGACTATATATATTTCCGATTTTGAAGGATCTTTTTCACTGCAGTCAGCAAGCTTTCCAGGTAGAGATGTAGATTCTAGTATAGATTTTCTTCTAGTAAGCTCTCTGGCTTTTTTTGCAGCTTCTCTGGCTCTTTGTGAACGAAGGGATTTATCAATTATTATCCTTGCCGTCTGAGGATTTTCTTCAAGGAAGGCCTCAAATGTCTCAAATGTAATAGAATCAACTATCTGTCTTACTGGAGGGTTTCCAAGTTTTGTTTTTGTCTGTCCTTCGTACTGGGGATCTTCAAGCTTTACAGATATAATAGCTGTAAGACCTTCTCTGACGTCTTCCCCTGTAAGTGTGTCTTCTTTATCTTTTATAAGTTTTGATTTTTTTGCATAGTCATTTATTGCTCTTGTAAGTGCTGATTTAAAACCTGTAAGGTGCATTCCACCTTCTATAGTATTTATGTTATTGGCAAAACTGTAAATATTTTCAATATATACATCCGTGTACTGCATAGCTACTTCCACAGTATATGTGTCTATTTTTCTCTCAAAGTATATTATTTCATCATGTATTGAAGTCTTGTTTTTATTAAGATATTTTACAAATTCTATAATTCCACCTGTATAATAAAATGTTTTACTCTTTTCATGATCTTCTCTTTTATCTTCAAGAATTATAGATATACCCTTGTTTAGGAATGCCAGCTCTCTTAGTCTGTATTCAAGCGTCTCGTATTTGTATAAAACTTCTTCGAAAATACTTGCATCTGGCATAAAGTGTATCTTTGTTCCTGTACAGTCAGATTCTCCGACAATCTGGATATTTCCAAGGGCTATTCCCTTAGAAAATTCCTGTCTGTATATTTTACCATCACGTTTAACTTCTGCTATAAATTCAGTTGAAAGTGCATTTACTACAGATACTCCTACCCCATGAAGTCCGCCTGAGACCTTGTATCCACCGGCTCCAAATTTACCTCCTGCATGAAGTACTGTGAGTACTGTTTCCAGAGTACTTTTTCCTGTTTTTGGATGTATTTCTACAGGTATTCCTCTTCCATCGTCAATAACAGTTATAGAGTTGTCATGTTCTATAGTAACTAAAATATTTTGACAGTGACCTGCAAGAGCCTCATCTATTGCATTGTCAACTACCTCATAAACAAGGTGGTGTAGTCCTTTAGGTCCAGTGGATCCTATATACATACCTGGTCTTTTTCTTACCGGCTCAAGGCCTTCAAGTACCTGAATCTGATCCGCCCCATAATCCTTTGTGACTTTGTTTTCTTCTTCGAAGGTATGATGCTCTTCGATAATTAAATCTTTTTCACTCATAATATTAACTCCTAATTTTATATTGAATACATAAATGTTAGTATTTCTCTATATTTGCATTCTTAACTCTGTATTTGGTCTTATTTACATTTATTTCCATATCTTCTGCTACTGTGACAAATGTCTGTGTCTTACTGAAGGTCTCTAAAAGCATGTGCTGGCGTTTTGGGTCCAGCTCGCTGAAAATATCATCAAGAAGTACTACTGGATATTCTCCTTTTATTTTTTTTATAAGCTCTATTTCGGAAAGTTTTAAAGATATAGCTGCACTTCTTTTTTGTCCTTGTGACCCATAACTTCTTAAATCTATGCCATTTATCTTTATATCCAGATCATCTTTGTGTATACCGACAGATGTTGTTTTTCTAAATATATCGGCGT
Source organism: Proteocatella sphenisci DSM 23131 (assembly GCF_000423525.1). Lineage (GTDB taxonomy): Bacteria > Bacillota > Clostridia > Peptostreptococcales > Filifactoraceae > Proteocatella > Proteocatella sphenisci. The sequence goes on from NZ_AUID01000018.1 coordinate 27,348, forward strand.
CATGTTTTTCTTTAAGTAAATTTTTATATTCTTGTACATTTTCTGCATTCACATTCTTTTCATATCCAATATCAAGTAATTCTTTCCCAGAAGATATGCTCAAATGATTTTTTTGTGCAATTTCTTTTATTTCATTTATAAATTCTTCACGGTAACACATTATCTGATAACCTGAGTCTGCAAGAGTTGAATCATAGACATCAAGAAGCACCTTGTCCACATCTTTATTTTTGAGCAGATTATTCCTCTGAACCAGATTTTTATGATACACACTAAGGAGCTGGTAGTACTTAGGCCTTATCTGTGAGATTTCTCTGTCTATAAAAGAACGACGTTCTTTGGGCCCTTCTTTTACCAGCTTAAGATCTTCAGGTGAAAATATAACAACATTTATTATTCCAAGAAGCTGAGTAAGTTTATCTATAGGTATACCATTTATTTTTATGGCTTTTTTTCCAGACTTGCTTATTCTGTATTCTATTTTAAACTCTCTTCCCATACTTTCAATTTTGGACTTTATATATCCAGTTTCTGATCCCAGTTTTATCATTTCTTTATCTCTTGATGTTCTAAATGATCGTCCTATAGAAAGCAGGTATATAGCTTCAATGATGTTTGTTTTTCCTTCCCCGTTATTACCGTGTATTATGTTTATCCCATTTTCAAATTCTATTTTCTGACTCTCATAATTTCTAAATCTGTTAAGCTCCAGTTCTTTTATAAACATATAATTACCCTGTCTTTTATTTTAACTACAGAATCTGAAATTTTTTGTTGTCCACTTCTATTATATCTCCGCTTCTGAGTTTTTTTCCTCTTTGCGTTTCAACTTCTCCGTTAACCTTTACTTCCTCAGAAAATACCATTATTTTTGCCTGTCCGCCACTTCCTGCTACATCGACCATTTTAAGAAACTGATCAAGTTTTATAAATTCTGTATCAATCTTTATTTTTTCCATAAGATTCCTCTTTTCAAATTTATATTAATTTGTATATTTTAATAGATTTATCTGTATACATATCCTCATATATTATAACATATTTTTTAACTGTGTGCGTTTTTTTATATAATAAAACCACGTTGTATGCTAAACGTGGTTTTATATCATTTATGGTTTAGTTTGAGTTTTTTGTATATTTTTTGCCCTAGAAGCATATTCTTATAGTCTTACGGGAAGAAGAAGGTATGTATAATCTTCATCTGACTCTGGATTTATTACACAAGGACTTAGATTGGTATTAAAATTCATATATATATATTCTTCATCAAGGTTTTTGAGACAGTCAAGGAAGTATTTTATGTTAAATGCTATCTCAAGATCTTTTCCCTGCTGGTTTACTGGTATGTCCTCTTCAAGATTTCCTATTTCACTGTTCTTTGCACTTACTACTACAGTGTCATCTGATATAACCAGTTTTACAAGATTGTTATTAGAAACCAGCATTGCTCTTTCCAAAGAAGAAATAAACTCATGATTGTTTATCTTGATTTTAGTCATGAACTCTTTTGGAATTATCTGCTTGTAGTTGAGAAATTCACCTTCTAGTACTCTTGAGTTTATTATGGTGTTGTCTATTACAAATGAAACGTTTCTTTCTTCAAATAATATCCTTAAATCACAATTTTCATTTGAAGAAAGTTTAGTTACTTCCTGAAGTGTTTTTACGGGGACTACTACCTTTTTTTCTCCTAAGTTATAATTAGTTGGTATTCTTTTAATTGCAAGTCTGAAACCATCTATAGAAACCATGCTTATTGAGTTACTGTCTATTTCTATAAGCGAACCGGTAAGAACTCCTTTGGTTTCATCTTGTGAAGCTGCAAAATGAGTTTTTCTTACCATATCTGAAAAAAGCTTCATATCTATTTTCTCATAACGATCATTTTCAAACTCTTCAACTTGAGGAAACTGATTATTTATCATAGATTTTATATTAAATTTAGTCTTACTTGTAGATATTTTAACAACATTATTGTCATTTACTGATATTGTTATTTTTTCATCAGGAAGTTTTCTTACTATGTCTGAAAGAATTTTTCCTTCTATTATTGCAATCCCACTTTCTGATACTTCTGCTTGAACTCTGGTTTTAACACCTATCTCAAGGTTATTTGAAGTAAGTGTTATATGATCGTCTTCAGCTTCTATATATATTCCTTTGAGTATTTCCATAATATTTTTACTTGAGATCCCTTTAAGTGCTATTGAAAGTGCGTTTTGAAACTGTTTTTGTTCTATAGAAAATTTCATATTTTTCTCCCTCAAATATAAATATAATAATGTAAATATTATTAACAGTAGTAGTAGTAGGGCCTGTGAATTTGTGGATAAGTGCTTGACTTAATTCTGGAGGAACATCTACAGCTATTAATAAGTCTGTGGATAAAAAACGCTTTTTTCAGGCTGTTTTGTGGATAAAAAAACGATAAAAAGACCTGTTTTTTTAGTTATTTTTTATATCGTTAATTATATTTTCTATTTTATCTTTCAAGTCTTTGTTCTTTTTTAGATCAGTGCTTATTTTATCATGTGCATGCATGACAGTTGTGTGGTCTTTGCCTCCAAAGCTTTCTCCAATTTTTGGAAGTGACAGGTCCGTAAGTTCACGACTCAGATACATTGCAACTTGTCTTGGAAATGCAATCTCTCTTGTTCTCTTTTTAAGATTAAAGTCAGAAATCTTTATGCTGTAGTACTGAGAGACTTTTTCTTTTATAAGGTCGACGTTAATTTCTTTGTTTACCTTACCGCTTATGAGATCCTTAAGCGCCTCACATGCCAGTTCATATGTGATCTCTTTATTGGTAAGATCAGCATATGCGAAAATTCTTATAAGAGCTCCCTCGAGTTCTCTTATGTTGGATTTTATATTTTTTGCTATATGAATAGTGACTTCATCAGGAACGTGTTTGTTTTCTTCCTGAGCCTTCTTTCTAAGTATGGCAATCCTGGTCTCATAGTCGGGTGATTGTATATCAGCAATAAGACCCATTTCAAATCTTGATCTTAATCTGTCTTCAAGTGTAGGTATTTCTTTTGGAGGCCTGTCACTTGATATGATTATTTGTTTATTTGCATTGTGAAGAGCATTAAAAGTATGGAAAAATTCTTCCTGTGTACTTTCTTTTCCTGCTATAAATTGAATATCGTCTACAAGAAGGACGTCGACATTTCGGTATTTATTTCTGAAAGCCTCATTCTTGTCATCTTTTATTGAGTTTATAAGTTCATTTGTAAAATTTTCTGATGAAAGGTAGAGTACTTTTGCGTTTGAGTTCTGATTGAGTATATAGTGACCTATAGCGTGCATAAGGTGAGTTTTACCAAGTCCAACACCACCATATATAAATAATGGATTGTATGCTTTTGCAGGAGACTCTGCAACAGCGACGCATGCAGCATGTGCAAATCGGTTACTGTTACCTATTACAAAACTGTCAAAGGTATTTTTAGGGTTGAGGTTGCTGCTTATAATTTTTTCTTTCTGGACCTCATTCTTGTTTGTTACGGGTATTTCTTCCAGAGAAGTTATAACGGTTATATTTATCGATTTTCCTGCTATATCCTGGGCAAGAGATTCCAGTTTCTGTCTGTGATTGTTATCTATGACTTCCTTTATAAAAGGAAGTTTGGTAAATAAAATCAGTTCAGTTTCCCTCAGTGTAACGGGTTCGAGCTTGCTGAAAAAGGAATCAAAGAAAGTTTCTGACACTGTTGCCTTGAGCCTTTCTATTATTTTCTCCCATAGTGCATAAGCATCCATTATTAACCTCCATATATAATATTAACAACTTATCAACAAAAAATGTGGATAAGTTATAGAGTAATTATAGCAAATAATTCATGTTAAGTAAAACAGAATAAATAAAATAAATTAAGAATATTCCTGTGGACTAATAATAAACTAATTTTTTTTAAAATTTTATAAACAGGCTGTTGATAAAATTTATAGATAAAAAATAATATTTTAAGTGTTGATTTTTAAGAAAAAAGTTATATTTTACACAGAATTTATAATTATCAAATTACTTATCCACAAAGTTATTAACAGGTGTGGATAAGTGTATAAAAAGATATTAACATACAGGGGAAAAAACTGTGAAAAAAGTCATAAAAATTTATAATAGAATTTCTTAAGAGTTTATCAACAGGTTGTTATTAACTAATACACAGCAAAAAATGCATATATATATTGTTTTTAAAACAAAAAATCAATCCTCTGGAATCAAGAAAAGCTTGACATAGTCGGCTCTAGAATATATAATGTTTTTTATGATATGCGTAAATAGAGACAGTCTCTATCAATAGAATATGTGCAATATGAAAGGCGGGTGGAAAAAATGAAAAGAACTTATCAACCAAAGACAAGACAAAGAAAAAGAGAGCATGGTTTTAGAAAAAGAATGGGCTCATCAAATGGTCAAAACATACTAAAAAGAAGAAGAGCAAAAGGAAGAAAAAGACTATCTGCATAATATAAGGGCCGCGTGATGTTGTGGCCTTTTTTGTTATATATTTAGTCAGAGGTATAAAATGAACTTTTCAAGATTAAAAAAAGATTCTGACTTTAAGAGGGTATATAATAAAGGAAAATCTTATGGGTGCAAGAATTTAGTTCTGTATTACTTGCCTAATGGAACAGATGAATTTAGAGTTGGTTTTTCGATTTCTAAAAAAGTTGGAAAAGCAATAGTAAGAAACAGGATTAGAAGATATCTCAAAGAAAGTCTGAAATTTTATAATCCACAGGGAAATGGTCTGGATATGATATTCATAGGAAGAGTTGCAGCCAATGAATCTGATTTTCATGATGTAAAAAAATCTGTGGGGTATCTGTTTAAGAAAACAGGTTTAAAAATATATGAAAAAAACAATAACAAAAGTACTAATCTATAGTATAGAGCTTTATCAAAAATTCATATCTCCTCTCAAAAGAGTCCCAACATGTAGGTTTTACCCCACATGTTCGAGTTATGCCCTCGAAGCAGTAAAAAAACATGGACCCTTTAAGGGAAGTTATATGGCATTAAAACGCATATTAAAATGTCATCCATTTCATGATGGAGGATATGATCCTGTTCCATAATGTAACAATTTAGTCAAGGAGGAAGATTTGTCAACAATACTAGGTTTTTTATTAAAATTCATTTATCAGGTAGTTGGCCATTACGGTCTGGCTATTATAGTATTTACTATAGTTGTTAAGATGTGTCTGTTGCCACTTACTGCAGCGCAGAACAAATCTATGTCTTCTATGCAGGAAATACAACCAAAGATGGATGAAATAAAAAAGAAATATCCTGACAACAAAGATAAACAGAACCAGCTTATCATGGAGTTATATCAGCAGCACAAGGTAAATCCAATGATGGGATGTCTGCCAATTCTAATACAGTTTCCCATACTCATAGGATTGTTTAATGTACTTCGTGAACCGGTAAAATACGTATTCTCAACGCAAGCAGCGTATACAGCTGCGGACACAGGGTTTTTATGGATAAAATCTATGGCTACTCCAGACGTTATAGCTATTGCGGGGATTTCAATACCATTTATACTTCCTGTACTAGCTGCAATTTCAACATTCTTTGAGTCATATATGATGCAAAAGGGACAGCCAAAAAACCCTACTACATCAATTATGCTTTATATGATGCCAGTAATGATACTTGTATGGGGAGTTAGTTTTCCAGCGGGACTTTCACTTTATTGGGCAGTATCAAATATATTCTCTATAATACAAAGAAGAGTTACCGCATACATGAAGAAGAATAAAGAGACAGCTAAAGGTGGCTCTAAGGGGGCTAAATAATGAATTATGTAGAAATAGTTGGAAAAACAAGAGAAGAAGCAGTCGAAAAAGCTCTTTTGGAGCTGAATGCAAAGATTGAAGATGTAACAATTGACGTAGAAGAGCAGAAACCCAAAGGATTTTTTGGATTTTTGGCTAAAAAAGAATTGAGAGTAAAAGTTACTCTTAAAGAAACTAAAAAAACAGATGAAGATCTTGAAGATTTTAGTTTCGCATCAAAAGGATTTTCGCTTGAAGATGATAAAAAAGATGATTCAAAAATTCTAAAAGAATCTGTAATAGACGAAAATTCAAAGGAAATGGCAAAGAAATTTTTAGAAGATATATTCACTACACTGGAAATAAATGCTGAAATAAATATCAGTGAAAATGAAGGATGTCTTTGTATAGGTGTAACAGGTGATGAAGCCTCAAGGCTTATAGGAAGAAGAGGAGAATCTCTGGATTCGCTTCAGATGCTCACTGGGCTTGCAGTTAACAGAGACAGAGACAAATATGTCAAGGTGCTTCTGGATATAGAAAATTACAGAGCAAAGAGGGAAGAATCACTCATAAAGTATGCAAACAAGATGGCAAGGCAATCTGCAAAGCAGCGCAGAGTAATCAAGCTCGAGCCTATGAATCCATACGAGAGAAGAATAATTCACTCGGCACTTCAGTCAGACAGATATGTAAAGACCTACAGCGAAGGAAAAGATCCTTACAGAAAAATAGTAATAGAACCAAAGTATAAATAACATTAATTAAAGAATAGCTGAAGTATATGTATACTTCGGTTATTCTTTAATTTTTTGAGGAGCTAATTATGATTTCAAAAACAGATGAATTAGAAAAAAGAAGTAATAGCAAAAGTTTGAACCCTATGGAAAATGAAAAAATATCAAAACTTCTTATCAAATTTGCAATTCCCAGTGTAGTATCCATGGTGGTAAATGCACTTTACAATATAGTAGATCAGATATTTATAGGTCAGGGTGTAGGTTATCTTGGTAATGCGGCAACAAATGTTGCTTTTCCTTTTGTAACAATAACTATGGCTATATCACTCATGACAGCAAATGGAGCTGCAGCGCTTTACAGCCTCAAGCTTGGCAGCAATGAAAGAGAAAGTGCATCAGATACAATAGGTAATGCAGTAAGCATAATGATAATAGCAGGGATTACTTTATTTTTATCAGGAATGATGTTTTTCAAACCACTTTTAAAGATATTTGGGGCTACTGAGGCTGTGATGCCATATGCGGTTGAGTATACAAGAATTATAATAATCGGCCTTCCCTTTGTGGTTGTAAGTACTGGATTAAATGCTTTGATAAGGGCTGATGGAAGTCCCAAATATTCTATGTACTCAATGCTTTCGGGTGCTCTTATAAATATTATACTAGACCCTCTTTTCATATTTGTGTTTGATATGGGAGTTGGAGGAGCTGCAATAGCAACTATAATTGGTCAATTTGCAGCTATGATCCTGAGTCTTAGATATCTGGGAATGTTTAAGAACGTGATAATAAAAAAAGAGATATTCAGAATAAAAAAAGAGACAGCAGCAAAAATATTTTCATTTGGAGCATCAAGTTTTGTAACACAAATGTCTATAACCCTGGTACAGATAACTATAAACAACACAATAAGACATTTTGGATCTATGTCAGTATATGGAACAGACATACCACTTTCAGTGATTGGTATAGTTATGAAAGTAAACATGCTTGTAACTTCTGTAATACTTGGTATAGCCATAGGTTCACAACCAATATGGGGATATAATTATGGAGCCCAGAGGTTTGACAGAGTAAAAAAAACATACAGGTTGTCTATAGCGTCAGCATCAGTATTTTCAATTACTGGATTTCTTGTATTTCAAATTTTCACACCTCAGGTTGTGAGTATATTTGGTTCAGAGAGTCAGTTATATAATGAATTCGCAGTAAAAGCCTTTAGAGTCTTTCTTTCAGGTATATTTGTCCTGGGATTTCAGATAACCTCATCAATATACTTTCAGGCTATTGGAAAACCTGTAAAATCAGCCTTTCTTTCACTTTTAAGGCAGGTACTTCTGCTTGCTCCGCTCGTTGTTATACTCCCATACTTGTATGGATTAGATGGTCTTTTATATGCAGGTCCAATTGCAGATATAACATCAGCAGTGATAACAGTATTTTTTATATCATATGAAATGAAAAAGATGAACAAAATGCAGCAGGGGAAGATTGCTTAAATTAAAAAAATCTTATAAAAATAAAAAATACCAGGCAATTACATGCTCTGGTATTTTTGGATATTTATGAGATAAACTCTAATGTAAACCCATTTATGGTTTCGCCATTCATTGATAACATAGTTATTCTTATATCTTCTTTAACAAATTTAAATTTTGATTCACCATCATTAACAAACCCATGTTCAGAAAGAATTTTTGCACCTTCAGTACATTTTATTCCAATTTGCATTGAATAAACAGTATACTCAGGATTCTTGAAGGTAATCCTTTTTACGCTCATCTTATCAATGTCTATTCCCAGATTAAGATTTAAATCAGAATATTCATATTCATAACCTATTATGCAGGGGCTCTTTTCAAAATTGGCTCCAATTAAATCAAGAACTGATTTTTCTTTCATCCCCAGCTGCATTCCGGCAATGCTGACATTGCTGTTTATAGTTTCGGCAGTTTCAGAAAGTTCTGGCCCAGAATTGCAGCCGGACAATAAGAAAATGCTCATTGTAAATATAAATGTCAAAAAAAGAGAATTTCTTTTATTTTTCTGTTGCATATCCGGCATTCTCCCACGCTATTATTCCGCCTGGACATCTGTAAACATTATTATATCCTAATTCTTTGGCAATAACTGCTCCAACATCACTTCTTTCACATGCAACAAAACCACAGTAAACAACTACGGGAATATCCTTGTTAGTACCTAAAAGTGAAGTAAAAGCTTCTTTTTGTTCCGCGGTTACATCTGCCATACCTGTTTTTGGGAGTTCAGCATTTAAAGCTCCGGGGATACGTCCTTTTGCATAGCTGTCTGCAGGCATAGTATCAATTATAATCATTTCTTTACCCTCAGTAGTCCAGGTATTCAACTCCTCTGTACCTATAAGCTCATAGCCACCATCATTTACTGTGTTAACAAGCTTCATGGAAGCCTTCTCTATAGCAACTTCATTTCCATCAACAGAAGTTCCTACAGAATTTAATGTAGCAGAAGCGTCATTTCCACTGCTGCATCCAGCCAGAACGGCTGCAGATAACGTAAGTACCATCAATAATGTTAAAAATCTTTTCATGAATTTTTCCTCCCTGATTTATATAAAATATCCATTTAAATTGTAACATAAAAATAATTAACAAATTAATAGAAAAAGCCTATGGTTATGATACAAAATGGTTATATCAAAAATTCATAAATGTAGACCAATAGTTTATATCTTTTATGGAAAAACAATTAAAATCCAAATAAACTGAAAAATAAAACGTTTTGATAAACTGTATATAAATATAATGGTGGCATGAATAAGCTTATTCTTATGATAAAGGAAAGGTGTTTTATGAAAAATATAATAGAAAAACAAAATCTGAATAACCTGCTTTCCACCCTCATAAAGATACCGAGTCCATATTTTGAAGAAGAAAAAATAATGGAGTATGCCTGCAGTTGGCTTAAACAAAGAAATGTTCCCGCGCAGATTCACCGTTATCACGAAAAAGAAATAACTAATTTCGAGGGAATGAATGTAATAGGAACGATTGACAGTGGAAAAGAAGGACCGGTTATATATTTTAATGGACATCTTGATACAGTAAGGCTTTGCAGTGGTTGGACACAGCCACCTTATGATGCAGTTGTAAAAGATGGAAATATGTACGGAGTTGGCGCGCTGGATATGAAAAGCGGATGCGCAATTATAATGGAGGTGCTGGCTGAATTTGTAAAAAATGTATCTGATTTCAGAGGAAAGATAATTTATAATCTGGTTTCTGATGAAGAAGGACCGTTTGGGCTGGGGACTACATATTTGATAAATGATAAAAAAATCCAAATGGCAGATCTTGCTATAATTACAGAGCCAAGTGCAGGGTTTGCTAGGGTAAAATCTCCATCGATATCACTCGGAGCAAGGGGTGGATACAACTACAAGGTGAAACTTTATGGAAAATCATCACACGCAGCGGCGCCAGAGCTTGGAATAAATGCACTTCTTGATGCAGCAAAGCTCGCATGTGAGCTTGAAAAAACGGAGATGAAAGAAGATGAAAAACTTGGAAAAGGTTCACACTGCCTCATAGGCATGAGTGGAGGAGGGCAGTCTTGCAGTGTTCCTGATTATGCAGAGATAGAAGTTTTCAGGCATATAGTAAGAGGCGAAGGCATAGATACTATAAAAGAAGAAATACATGAGGCAGCCAAAAGAGCAGATCTGACCAGCAAGTATAAGATAGAGCTCAGGAGCTCTCCTGCAGAAAATTTTGATGGTGGCTTTGAGCCTTATGTGATTGATGAAAATAATAAATATTTAGATATGCTAAAAAAATCAATAAACAAGGTTTGCGGTGAGGATGCCAGTATAACGTATTTCAAAAGCATGGGAGATTTTAATTATATCGGAGGAAAACTTTCAATTCCAACGGTTATATTCGGGCCAGAAGGAGAAAATTATCATGGAAGTGATGAGTATGTAAATCTCGACTCTGTTTGGGAAACCGCCCAGAGTATATATGATTTTCTTGTATGTACACTTTCACAAGACTAGTTAATGAAGAGGAGAATTCACATGAATATGTCAAGAAGTAAGAGAATAGAAGAGATTGCAGTAGCTTTAACAGAGCAGCTAAGCGTTGCTGAAACTACAGGAGAACTGGATGCCCTTAAAAAGATGCACGAGATATTTTCAGATATGACCTATTACAAAAACAATCCTGAAGATCTTAGAACTATTGAAGTCCCAGGTGATAAATGGGGAAGAAAGAGTCTCATGGCTCTAATGCGTGGAAAGAAATCAGACAATAAAAAAACTGTTGTAATGATAGGACATATAGACACGGTAGGAATTTCAGATTATGGCTCATTAAAAGACTATGCGAATAAGCCTTATGAGCTGACTGAGAAATTTAAGGAGATAGACCTTCCTGAAGAAGTAAAAAAAGATCTGGAATCGGGAGAATATCTTTTTGGAAGAGGTCTTTTTGATATGAAAACAGGGGACGCCATAATTATGTCCATTATGGAAGAAATTTCACAAGATATAGAAAATTTTTCAGGAAATCTAATATTTTGCGCGGTATGTGATGAAGAAGCAAACAGTGCAGGCATGCTTTCATGTGTACCAGAGCTTGTTAAAATTCAAGAAAATGAAGGACTTGAATTTACTGCACTGCTTGATACAGACTACATGACCTCTGAGTACGAGGGTGATGAGAACAAGTATGTTTATATAGGTACGGTAGGAAAAATCATGCCATCATTTTATATAGTAGGAAAAGAGACACATGTTGGAGAATCCTTTAAAGGGATAGATCCAAACCAGATATCGGCATCTATTATAAATAGAATAAACCTTAATGTGGAGTATTGTGACACCGTTGAAGGAGAAGTATCTCTGCCACCTATAACACTAAAGAGTAAGGACCTTAAGCCTGAATATTCATGCCAGATAGCCAAGACAGCATGCCTTTATTTCAACTATGCAACGCAGAGCTCCACTCCTGATGAAGTAATGGTGAAGATGAAAAAAGCTGCCAAGGATTCATTTCAATATACTGTAGACAGTCTCAATAACCAGTATGAAGCTTACTGCAAAATGGCTTCCAGAGATTATAAAAAATTGCCATGGGAAGCAAGATCATTTTCATATGAAGAGCTTTATTCAATGGTAAAACTGGAAATGGGTCAGGAGCTTGAAACAAAATTAAACGAATATATAAATGAACTTATTGAAAAGGAAGAATTTGACACAAGAGACAAGACTATGAAGATAGTAGAATTTGTTCACAGCTTGTGGTCGGACAGAAATCCGGCAGTAATAGTATACTTCACGCCTCCTTATTATCCTCATGTATATGTTGAGGGAAAAACAGAAAAAGAAATAAATCTTTTAAATGCAGTTGCAGATGCGGTAGAAAAAACCAAGACAGACTACAAAGTAGTCTACAAGAAATTCTTCCCTTATATTTCAGATCTGAGCTATGGTTCGGCGCCCAAAGATCCTGTTATAATATCAGGTATTAAAAACAATATGCCTGGATTTGGAAAGACCTATGATCTTCCCCTTGAAGACATGCAAAAGCTGGATCTTCCGGTATTAGACATTGGAAGTTTTGGAAAGGATGCTCACAAATTTACAGAGAGAATTGAAAAAAAATACTCCTTTGAAGTAGCGCCAGAGCTTGTAGAAAGAACAATAATGAATTTACTGAAATAATTCAGCTCAAAGATGGTTTCATTCTATTACAGGGTGAAACCATATTTTTTGTTGTAGGAAAACATGGACAAAATGGGTAGATATGAGATAATTGAAAAAATGCACAAAGAAATGGTGGGAGAATGGAAAATAAGATATTGCTTTACAATGGAAGTTTTAAAAGATTTGGAAATCAGCCATATAATTGGCTGGGAATAACAAATGGAATAATAACAGATGCAGGTTATTCAGATACCTATAGTAGATGTATAGATGAATACACAGAAAAAGAAGATTTAGGAGGACAGCTGGTACTACCAGGATTTTATGACTGTCATGCTCATTTTGTTCAGACAGCTACAAAATATATAAGCCTGGATTTAAATGGATGTAAAGATTATACAGATATAAAAAACAAGATTGAAGACTGGATAATTAAAAACCCAAAGACAAGTATAATAAGGGCCTTTGGACTTGAAGTATCAGATCTGGAAGAAGGATCTTATCCCACAAGAAAAATCCTTGATGGATTTACAAGAGATTATTCCATATGGATAAACAGCCGTGATTTTCACTGCAGTATGTTAAATACAAGAGCCATCCATGAACTCAAAGTACCTCTTACCATGGAGGGGATGGAGTACTATGATAATGGAACGCCTTCAGGAAGAATATATGGCAAGGTAAATGCACTGACAAGAAAAAAAATCATACAGAGCTACACTTCCTCCGAGAGATACAAATCAATAGTTGAACTCTCTCAAAAAATAATAAAAAAAGGAGTTACCCGTATACATGTAATGGAAGGGGGCTTTGAATTTTATGAAAATGACGCTGAGGATATGAACACTTATAAGGACAAGCTTCCAGTGGACATAAAACTTTTTTACAGCACAATAGATTTTGATAAGGTAGAAGAAATGGAGCTTGATTTTATAGGAGGAGATGTATATCTAGATGGATCATTCACCTCTAAAAGTGCTGCAATAACTGATAATTATCAAGGACTGGACACTAATGGCGAACTTTATTTCACGCAGGAGGAAATAAAGGAATTCATATTAAAAAGTTATGAAAAAAACCTTAATACCACCATGCATGCAGTAGGAGAAAGGGCGCTTGAATGCCTTATATGTGCACATGAATATGCTGCATCAAAATATCCTCTAAGCAGGCTTAGACACAGAGTAGAGCATGCCGAGCTTTCTTCTGATTCACAGATAGATAGAGCCTCTAAACTGGGACTTATATTTTCCATGCAGCCGGCATATGAATATATGTATGGCGGACCAGGAAGGATGTATGAATCCAGACTTGGACAGAGGTACAAAAATACCAATCAGTTCAGGAAGCTCATAGACAAAGGAATAATAATTTGTGGGGGTTCAGACAGCGACCTTACACCAATAGACCCACTTCTGGGCATACACTCAGCAGTGAACCATCCGGTAGCTGAAAATGCAGTATCAGTGGAAGAAGCAGTAAAGTTTTTCACATTAAATGCAGCCTTCTCAGTAAAAGAAGAATCTAAAAAAGGCAGTATAGAAATAGGGAAAACGGCAGACCTTGTTATACTCGACAAAGACATATTTGAGATTGACCCAGAAACAATAATTTCTGCAAAAGTAGCAGCTACAATAAAAAATGGATTTATCCTATACAGAAATTTTTAGAAGGAGAAAAAATGGATATGTTAAATATCAAATTGATGGGAAGTTTTTCTATAAATCATGGAAAAGAAGAACTTCTCTCAAAACTAAGTTCAAAATCAGCAGCTATAATAGCCATACTTATTTGTAATGACAACAATAAGATGGCAAGAGACAAACTCTCGTCGACTTTATGGGCAGACAGCTTCGAAACATCAAACTACAATTTAAGATATAATCTTTGGAATATAAAAAAAGTAATTCCCAGTGATGAATCAGGAAATGAATTTATAGTGAGTACAAAAGAGTACTGTTTTATAAATCCAAAGTATATATTTGAATGCGATCTCAAAGTATTAGAAGATATAGATGCACAGGAAATAGATAAAGAAAACCCTAAAACAATAGACAAACTTATTTATGCAAGAGAACATATCAAGGGAGATTTTTTGGATCAGTTTTATATAAAAGACAGCGACGATTTTAATGAATGGGTACTTTTTCAAAGGGCCAGATATCAAAAAAAATATATACAGTCTCTTAATTCGCTTTTGGACTATTATACAAATGAAGGTATATATGAAAAGGCGATTGAAATACTTGAAGATATTCTCAGGGTAAATCCCTATGAGGAAGAAGCCTCTTTCAGGCTTATGAAGCTCCATATAGAAAAGAACGAAAGGCACCTTGCAATAATCCAGTACAGAAAATGTTACAATACACTAAGGCAAGAACTAAATATATCTCCACAGAAAAAAATAAGAGATTTATATATGACACTTGTAGATTCAGAAGCAGAATCAGATAAGACTCGTAAAGAGAATGTTGTCATTAGAATAAATGAATATGCAGATCCAGGCTGTGAATATATACTGATGAGTGAGCTATCAGAGAGACTATTGGAGATATCCAAAAGAAATCAGATAGGTGGAGCCTGCAAAAGATACTGGATGGATATATCAGAAATACAGCCAAGAGTCCTGGATTACATAGAAATGGATTACAAGATAACGACCATCAAGGACATAAGGCTTTATAATTCCCTCAAGAACATACTTTCTTATCTTTCTAATGAAAAAAACATTCAAATACTTGTAGCAAACCATGAAAAAATAGACTGTAAATCCAGGCAATTTCTGGGAATAGTGGAAAATAGTAATGTGGCATCGGTTCAATATCTGGAATACAGCAACGTTATAGTTTAAATTTTGTTTAAATATTAAAAAGAGAAAGAGGATAAATTCAGAAAATTGTTTTTATTTAGCATTATTCAAACATTATAAAAACGGGTAAATAATATAATAGACTTAGTTATCATTTATACGTTTATTTATTATAAGAAACAGGAGGTAATGTGTATGAGTGCAATAGCAAATGTACTTGTCAGTTTTTCAAACTGGATGTGGGGAACTCCCATGCTGCTTCTTTTGGCAGGTGGAGGAATTTATCTTACAATAAGACTTGGTTTCTTTCAGTTTGTGCATCTTGGATACATATGGAAGCAGACTTTTGGAAAGATGTTCCATAAATCTGATGACAAAGATGCCATATCGCCATTTCAGGCAGCGACGGCAGCCCTTGCGTCTACAATAGGGGCATCCAACATAGTTGGAGTTCCGGTTGCTATAGCTTTTGGAGGACCGGGAGCAGTATTTTGGATGTGGGTAATAGCACTTATAGGTTCGGCTTCAAAATTCTCAGAAATCGTACTTGGTATAAAATACAGAGAAAAAAATGAAGCAGGAGAATATGCCGGAGGACCTACGTATTATCTGGCAAAAGGATTTAAAAACAAGAAACTTGGTAAATTTTTAGGTATGTGGTTTGCTTTCTTTCTTATGATAGAGCTTATACCTTCTGTAGCAACTCAGGCAGTATCAGCAGTTCAAACAGCAGGAACCATAGGGATTCCGCCTCTGGTTACTGGTATAGGAATGGCAATTATAGTATTTATAGTTGTATTTGGCGGAATCAAAAGAATCACTCAGGTAACTGAAAAACTGGTTCCACTTATGGCACTCGTTTACATTGCGGGAGCGCTTATTATAATATTTGCAAATATCACAGCACTTCCAGGCGTAATAGCTCTTATATTCAAGAGTGCTTTTAGTCCAGTTGCAGCAACTGGTGGTTTTGCCGGTTCATCAGTAGCCTTAGCGCTTAGATGGGGAGCTGCAAGAGGAACATACTCAAATGAGGCTGGAATGGGTACAGCGCCTATAGCTCATGCTACGGCTGAGACAGACCATCCTGTTCGTCAGGCTTTCTGGGGTATATTTGAGATAACAGTAGATACACTTATGGTTTGTTCAGTAACAGCATTTGTGGTTCTTATAACTGGAATGTGGGAAACTGTACCTTCAGCTGAAGCAGCTTCTATACCAGCGCTCGCGTTTGGTCAGATGTTTGGGCCTGCAGGAGGAATAATAGTTACAGTATCCATACTCTTATTCGTTCTTTCAACAGTTATAGTACTTGTATTCTACGGAGAAAAACAGGCGGAATTTCTGTTTGGATACAAATTTGCAAAAGCTTGGAAATATGTATATGTAGTTTCAATACTTCTTGGAGTATTTGGTGGTATAGAATTCCTTTACCAGTTCCTTGACTTCTTCCTTGCAATGATAATTCTACCTAACATGCTTGCACTTATCGTTATGAGCAAAGAAGTAGTAGAGCTTAAGGATGAATTCTTTACAAGTGAAAAATATTATCTTAAGGATATAAAAAAAGATTCAAAAAAAGCTAAATAAATAGTAAAATTATAAATAAACACCACACCCCTCAAATAGAAAAACAGGTCAAAGGATTAAATTCCAGGCCTGTTTTTTACTTCGTTAGAATTATATTTTCAAAATAAGATATATATAATCAAATATGGATATATATATACTAATGAATATATTGAAAATATATCAATAATGGGGGGTATTAAATGAAATCAGGGGAAATTATTAAAGAAAAAGAAAGACTCATGGCAAATCAGAACTACTGTATAGAACTTTGTGACAAAATGTTTAATATTACACAATTTGAAATCATAAAAATACTGGAAGATCTTGTTGAATTTTCAAGAAAAAACAAACTTGATTTTGCACATCCATGGTTTTTATATAAGATGGGATGCTGTTTTTACAGATGCTCAGATATAGAAAAATCGATAGATCTGCTTGAAGAATCATATGTAATTTTTGAAGACAATAATGATACAAGAGGGATGTTAAATACATCCGTAGCCCTCATATCTGTATATTCATGTTGTTTTAATTTTGAAAAAGCAGTTGAAATAAGTCTGAGAACCATGGATTTTGCTACAGAAATAAAAGATTACGAAGCATTGAGCGTATTGAAAGCTGATATTGTTGGTATGTATATAGATATGGAGGATTATGAACAGGCCATATACATATCTCAAGAACTTGAGAGCATGTCATACGTAGGCAGTATGAGCAATGATTTTATAATAAATCTTAACAGGGCCATATGTGAGAGACATAATGAAAATACTGTAGAAGCTCAAAAGTACCTTGAAAGAGCGGAAGTTTTATTAAATGAAAAAAACAATGCCTTAAGATACATGTTGCTTCAAGAAAAAGCTAATCTTATGAAATTAAGAGGAATGTATCATGAAGCTGCTATAGTTTATGAAGAAGCTGCAAATCTCGCTGAAAGATATGGTTTTACCTTAGACCAGGCCGAAGTATTGTTGGACTGGATGGATATGGATATAAGACGGCGAAGATATGAATCTGCGGGCAACAAGGCGGAAGAAATTATCTCTCTGATTGGAAATAATAAAAATTGCAAACTAAAAAGAAAGCTCTATTTTCAGATGAGTACTGTGTTCAAGGCGCTTGGAAATTCGCAAAAGGCTCTTTTTTATCTTGAAAAGTACATGGAAAAAGACAAAAAAATATCAGAAGCACTCAAGTCTCCCAATATGAAGGAACTTGAACTTAAAAGAGCAACGGATAAGGCTCAGATATACATGACCCTGTGTATACAAAAGGACCAGCTTTATGATTCATTGGGAAGGATAATGTCAAGTCTTAATGAAGAAGGAATATTCGCAGTCATAGCACAAGAAATACAAAATATATGCAATCCAGATATTATTCAGATTGTAAGTTATGATGAGTCTGACTCAAATTATGAATATAAGATATCTTTTGAAAAAGGAAAAAATATGAAGGTGGAAAACCTATCCGTGGAAAGTAATACTTTTTCAGGATACTGCATAAGAAATGATCGCGAGATCTTTATAAATAATATGGAAAATGAATATTCAAGATATATAAGTAATTTTGATGATTATATAGAAAATGTAAGTAAGCTTCAGACTGGGTCAGATGCAGAGTCATCAGAACATATTCCTCAGTCTGCAATATTTGTTCCGGTAAGATTCAGGGGAAAAGTAAGAGGAGTTATAAGTGTTCAGTCTTTTTCAAAAGACGCATTTACTCCTGAAGATCTGAGTTTTCTAAAAGTAATAGCAGAATATTCAGGAATAGCACTGAATAATGCATCAAACTATAAAAAACTCGAGAATTCGGCAAATTATGATTTTCTTACAAGTCTTATGACTAGAAGCTCCATTTTAAAAACAGGAAAAGAAATCTATGATGAGGTAAATAATAACAGGTCAAGTGATGGATTGTTTATACTTATGATAGACATAGATGATTTTAAAAAAGTAAATGATAACTATGGTCATACTGTGGGAGATATAGTAATTAAAAAGGTAGCTGATATAATAAGCTACTCAGTAAGATCAAATGATAAGGCGGGAAGATATGGGGGAGAAGAATTTATTGTTCTTATGAATGATGCAAGAAGACAAGTTGCGATTGAAGTTGCTCAGAGGATAAGAAGTAATATAAAAAATAATTCACAAACTACTATAAGACCAGGAATAGAAATAAATGTTACTGTAAGTGTGGGTATATCAGGGACTATATTAAGAGAAAAAACTATTGATCAGCTTATAGAAGAAGCAGACATAGCTCTTTACAAGGCTAAATCAGAAGGCAAGGATAAAGTGGCAGAATTTATTAATGAACACGAATAATTTTAAAAAAACCACAGAAAAATTTGTTTTTAATTTTTCTGTGGTTTTTTATATTTTCCTATAAAGGATTTTCAGATATGGAATTTTGGGCTATAAAGAATTTAATATCATCGGATGTCTTTATTTTGAGAACTTTTTCAGACATCAAGCGCATTTTTTCATAAGAGAGTCTCGAAATAAGTTTTCTTGCTCTTAGCATAGAGCTTGCACTCATAGAAAATTCATCAAGACCCATTCCTAGATAAAGCGGAATAAGACGACTGTCGCCAGCAGTTTCTCCACACATTCCACACCATATCCCGTTATCGTGTGCTACATCTATAACATTTTTTATAAGTCTCAGTACTGCCGGATTGAATGGATTGTAGAGTCCTGCTATTTTTTCGTTCATCCTGTCAACTGCGCAGGTGTATTGTATAAGATCGTTTGTGCCAATGCTGAAAAAATCGACTTCATCGGCTATAAGATCAGCAGCGATTGCAGCTGAAGGAATTTCAATCATAATGCCTTTTTCAAATTCAGAGCAGTATTTTATGCCTTCTGCATCAAGTTCTTGTATGCACTCTTCAAGTATGAGATTTGCAGCTCTTACTTCTTCGACACATGATATCATGGGATACATTATTCGAAGCTTCCCATATATACTGGCTCTGAGCAGAGCCCTCAGCTGTACTTTGAAAATTTCTGGTCTGTCTAGAAAAATCCTCATTGCGCGGTATCCAAGAAAGGGATTAGCTTCTTCTGGTATACTAAGATATGGAAGATTTTTGTCACCCCCTATATCAAGTGTACGTATTATTACAGGCCTGTTTCCCATGGTTTCAAGCACTATTTTGTAGGCTTCAAACTGTTCGTCTTCACTGGGAAAGCCGGCTCTGTCCATGTAAAGAAACTCTGTACGGTAAAGCCCTATGCCTTCAGCTCCGTATTCGTCTGCTCTTTTTGCATCTGAAGGAATTCCTATATTTGCACATATTTGCACTCTGTGCCCATCTGCGGAAATAGAACTGTGATCTTTGAATATGCACAGCAGATCTTTTTCTTTTTGAAGCTGTAAATTTTTTTTAGAGTATTTTTGTATGGTCTTAGGGTCTGGATTTATAATTATAGTGCCCTCTGCTCCATCAAAACATAAAGTATCGCCGTCTTGAACGAGTGAGCTTATATTTCCAAGTCCAAGTACTGCGGGTATTTCAAGGGATCTGGCCATAATTGCTGCATGAGATGTCCTTCCCCCTATGTCTGTAAGAAAGCCAAGTACCAGATTTTTTTTCATCTGAGCAGTATCTGAAGGAGTGATATCATGTGCCACTATGACAACGGGTTCTTTTATAGAGCGAAGAGAATGGATCTCTCTTCCAAGCATATTCATGATAAGCCTGTAGCCTATATCTGTTATATCTTCTGAACGTTCCTTCATATATTCATTTTTCATTCCTCGAAACATATCTGCAAAAAATCGAATTGTTTCATCGGCTGCGGATACTGCATCTTGCTTACCCTCTTCTATTTTAAGTCTGATTTCATTTAGAAATTCAATATCTTCAAGCATCATTATATGGGAGTCAAGAATCTTGATCATTTCAGGATCTGAATCAGACTGTATATTTTTAAGTTGAAATATGGATTTTTCTATGGCATCTTCAAGAACTTTAATATGAGGCTTAATCTCTGAGTCTGAAATTACAGTTCTCATTATAACGGGGATTTCTTTTTTTAGAAGAAGCACTTTACCAATTGCGATCCCATCGGAAGCGGCTATACCTGTCATCATATATTATCTCCTTAATTTTACAACTTTTGTGAAACTATATTACTATTATTTTAAAGTAAAAATACCATTTAAACAATGTTTTTTTGAGATATAGACAGTAAACGATTTCCTTGTTTGACAACAGCTAGCACTGAGGATATAATGTAAAAGTTGTAGTAAAGCAAAAATCAAACAAATGGAGGGAACATGAAAGCCTATAAAAAAAGAATACTGATTGTCATGCTTGCAATGCTTGCACTGGTCAGTGGAATTTTTGAAATGCATACATTGGATACATATGCGAATGAAAGGACGAAAAACTACGATGTTGTAGTTTTTGGAAGTGATCCTGAGGGGGTTGCTGCGGCATCTAGTGCAGCAAAAAATGGACTAAAGACACTTATGGTAGATTTTGGAAGGCAAGTGCCTGGAGGCCTGTACACCTTGGGGTGGCTTAATATGATCGATTTCAATTATGCTCCTGATAATGAGAACAGCATATTTGATACAAGATTTTATCCCGAAAATTACTTAAATCATGGTATATTTGACAGATTCTGTAAGCTTATTGGGAAAAGAAAAGCATTTGATATAAATGCAGCAAGAAGAGCTTTTGAGACCATATTATCTGAAAGTGGGGCAGAAGTTGTCTTTACCGATGACAATTCTTTTGATTATATATATGACAGTAAATCAAAGCTTTCTCAAATCACACTCAATAAAGATACAAATCCGGAGCATATCAGTGCAAAGGTAGTTATAGATTGTACTCCAAATGCTGATATAGCTATGAGAGCAGGAGCAAAATTTCTTGAGGGTAAAGAAGACCTGGGACTAAAAAACCAATATCAGGCAACCACGCTTGTCTTCAAGATAGATGGACTTGACTGGGACAAGGTAAAAGAAAATCTTAACTATGATGATGATCCTAACACCGGAGCCAGCGGAACCAGTGCCTGGGGATACGAAGAGATGTTCAACTGCCCGGTAGATAATCCAAAGATGCAGATGAGAGGACTCAATCTGGGACTTCAAGACGATGGAACGGTTCTTATAAATGCTTTTCAGATTTTTGATATGGACCCTTACGATAAGGAAGCAGATGAGCAGATAAGGCTCCAAGCCAGGGAAAGAATCCAAAAAGATGTAGTGCCATATATGAGAAACAATCTCAAAGGCTTTGAAAACATCAACTTTGTAGATGTAGCTCCAGAGTTTTACTTTAGAGAGACAAGGCATCTCATAGCAAAGGAAACCCTTACGGCTGAGGCAGTATTTGATAACAGCTTTCCAAAGAACTTTATTGCTTCTGGAAGCTATCCCATAGATATTCAGGCAAAGAAAAAAGGTGATTCTGGAACAATACTTTCAGGAACCAGGCCATATGGAATAAGTGCGGGAATGATGATACCAGAACATGCAGATGGAATATTTGTACCCAGCAAATGTGCAGGGTTTGATTCGGTGGCATTTGGAAGTGCTCGTACTGTACCAGTGCTTATGGGTATGGGAGAAGCAGCTGGAGTAATGTCAAAGGTCATAATAGACAATAACATAGGTGTATCAGAAATATCTGGAAATGATAAACTTCTTCTTATGACCAGAAACATGCTCTTTGATCAGGGAGTAAGGCTGGTAGAATATCAAAACAGCAACCCGGTTGAAGGCAGTTATGCAAAAGAACAGATAAAATATCTAAGGAGCAGAGCGCTTCTTAGTATGAATTATGATAACAATTACAGACTTGAAGAAAAAGCTTCATATAAAAGTCTTGAAAGCATGCTCTATCTTCTTGAGAACAATTCTATAAACAAAATGGACAGGAGTTTTCTCTCAGATATAGAAAAAGATTCATACATTACTATTGAAGACATGATGAATATAGCAAACAAGACTATGAAGCGTGATTTCACAAGCGTTGAAGGGCTCAAAAATGCTTATATAATAAGTGAATCTGCCTACAAAGAAATCAGAGATAAAGAAGAATTGATCAATGAAGATATGTACTGTATAATGGCAGGTATTGTAAAAAAAGCACCAAAAAAATAAGAAAGATACCGGCGCGGGAAGTTATTCCTCTACCGGTATCTTTGTTTTAAAAGTATTATTTTTTGTAAATATTATTTTTCAGCTTTTACAGCATTTTCAAGCAGAAAATTCAGGACCTTGTCATAGAGTGCCTGTTTTTTAAGCAAGTCTTTTCCATACTGGGCTACAAGTTCATCAGATGTTGGAAAACCAAAAGCTCTTGTATATTTGTTAATAGCAGCATCATATTCCTCATCGCTTACTTTGATTTTTTCGGCTTTTGAGACAGCAAGCATAACAAGCTCTTCTGATACTGTTGATTCAGCTCTTTTTTTGGCATCTTCTTGAAACTCTTCAGGAGTCATCTGCAGGTATGTGCTTAGAAACTCTTCTGTTGTAACTCCGTACTGAACAGCTGTTTCTTCTATGTCTTTGTTCATTGCGTCAATATATTCCTGTGTCTGATCTAGAGGATATTTTACAACTTCAGAAGAAGAAACGACCATTCCAAGAAGAGTAAGCTTGTCTGCATAGTCTGCTTCTGATTGGAGAGAAGCCTTTATATCTGCCTTATAGTCTTCTATAGTGTCAAAATTTGAATTTTTGCTTACAAACTCTTCATTGAGCTCAGAAACTATTTCTTCTTTTATGGAGTTTACTTTAACTTTGAAAACTACGGCTTTGCCTGCAAGGTCTGGGCTGCCATAATCTTCAGGGAAAGATATATCAATATCTACATTTTCTCCTGAATTAACACCTATAAGCTTGGCTTCAAATCCAGGTATAAATGTGTCAGAACCTATTTTAAGGTCATAGCCTTTAGCGCTTCCGCCTTCAAATGCGGTTCCATCGAGAAGCCCTTCGTAATCTATATTAGCAATATCGCCATTTTGGATAGGTCTGTCTTTGATGACATTCAAAGTAGGACTGCTGGCAAGTATGGCTGATATTTCCGATTCAACTTCAATATCAGTTACTTCAACTGACATAGGAGTATATTTAAGACCCTTATATTCACCCAGCTTTATATATTGGTCTATATTTTTAGTTGTTGCAGTCTCAGCAGACCCGGAGCACCCCGCAAGCAACATTAGTGATGCCAGAGTAAGTGATAGAAACTTTAATTTACTTTTTTTCATTTTTAATCCTTTCGTTTTACAAAATATGGTATTTTTTACTTATTGAAACAAGACAATATTATAATTTTAACATAGAAATGTGGAAAATGGAAAGGATTTACCTATCTAAAGATCCTCATGCAAAACAATATCTAAAAATATGTCAACTATTTCCGGGTCAAACTGCAGTCCTGAATTATCCATGATTTCCTTTACAGCTTCATCTTTTGAGAGCTTTGTTCTGTAAGGGCTATTGCATGTCATAGCGGTGTAGGCATCTGTTATTGCCAGTATTCTCGATAAAAGTGGGATTTCATGCCCTTTATGATTGCGGGGATAACCGCTCCCATCCCATTTTTCATGGTGTGAAAGTATATAAATAGCTATGGAAGAATACTCTTCTTGAGACTTCATTATCTGATAGCCTGCTTCGGAGTGTCTCTGTACAAGGTCGTATTCTTCAAGTGTAAGGCCTCTTTTTTTGTTGAGCAGCTGTGGGGAAATTATGATCTTGCCTATATCATGATAGCGAGCTGCAATCTCGAGATTAGACAACTGGTCTTGTGAAAAATTCATGGCGGTTCCTATTTTTTTTGAGAGTTCTACCATAGCACTTGTCTGCTCTATTTCATTTTTATATTTTTTAAATAAATTGTCTACGATACGCTCAAAAGTCATTTTTCTCATGTTTTTGCCTGAGCTTATCTTGTTACTATACATATTGTTTTCAGCTATATTCATTATCTCATCTACATTTTGATCAGGAGATGTTTTTGAGCTGCATCCAACTGCTAAAGACACTACTACATTATTAAGATTTTCTCTAGCTGCGGAATTGCTAATCCTGTCCATAATGAGTCTGGCCTGTTCGATGTCAGTTTTTGGAAGTATGGCTGCAAATTCATCCCCTCCAAGCCTGGCTACTATATCATCGTTTCGACATTCTTTTTTTATTACATCTGCAATTTTTTTCAGAAGCTGATCTCCCATTTCATGACCAAATGCGTCATTTGTTAACTTTAGTCCATTAACATCCATAAGAATAAAAGATATAGGAAGATTTCTCAGGGTATCAAGCCTTAAGAGTTCTTCTTCAAAAAATCTTCTGTTGTACAGCTTGGTAAGATGGTCATGAAAGCTCAAATATTCAGCTTGTTTTTGTATATTTCGTTCGCTGGTGGCATCTCTTATGACTATAACGGCTCCTTTTTTTTGCATTTTTTTGTTTTTAACAGCGGAAGCGCTATATTGGACAGGAATTTCACGTCCGTCTCTACTGATAAGAGACAAATTGCCTGAAACCTTTTCAGGCAATCCTGTCCTGATTACATTATCAACGGTATTTTCATATGGTTTTTTTGAATCACTGTCTATAAAATTAAAGATAGACTTTATAGGTCTTCCCTGAGCTTCTTTGTAAGATATTCCACAGAGCTTCTCTGCGGCTTCGTTCATGAGTATTATATTTTCATCCACGTCCACTGATACAACCCCATCTGCTATTGATAAAAGAGTTGTGCGAAAGATTTCCTTTTTGAGATATACAGAATCTTCCATTTCTTTTCTCAGCATAATTGAAAGCAGGAGCTGGCTAAAATTCTGAAGGAGATTATGCTCAAGGCTGGAGTAGAGGTGTGTATTCTTGATTGAGTTAAATCCGGCAAATCCATAGAGTTTATGATCGTATATGATGGGAACAGCAATAAGACTTTTTATTTCATCAAGCCTAAGATGCTTTCTTTCCTTAATATACTCGAGGTCAGTTTCTCCGTTTACAAAAAGTGGATTTCCACTTATATGGCGCTCCACCCACTCAGGGATAAGATCCAGAGAAATTTCCAAAAGTGTATTGATTCTAGGAGCTGTACCTTCTGAGCACCATTCATAGATATTTGAACAGATATTACGGTCAAAGTCATAACGAAAAATATAAACCCGGTCTGCTTCAATAGTATTCCCAAGTTTTTCAAGAGAATCAGAAATAGCCTGATCTATATTTTCGGTCTTTACGTTAACAAAGTCCCTGGATATTTCGTAAAGAAGCTCCTGAATATCACTTTGTTTTTTGATATGTTCACTTATATCTGTAAAGAAGGTTATAAAGTAGTTTTTTTCAGGTGAATAAGCATTTACAGTGAACCACCTTCCAAGGACACCAGAATACTGCTGAAATTCTTTTTCACCCCCATTAAGAGCTATGTTTCCATAAAATGAGATCCAGTCAAAAGAGTCTTTTTTTATATAGGGAAGGATTTCACTTATTCTTTTTCCATGTATATCAGAAATTTTAAGACCTGTATATACTTCAAAGGCGGCATTGGCTTCAATAAGAATATAGTCACATGGTTGTCCTTTAGAATTGCAGATTATCTCATGAAGGGCATAGCCAACTGGAGATTTATCTATTATTTTTTTGTATGAAATATTTAACATGAGATTATCTCCTATAAATACAAAGTAAAGTAAAATTGCTATGTCAGTTTTTTATTAATCCCGCAAATTTGGCAGCTTCCATAACAACTATAGGAACAAGAGACAGAAGCATGGATATGGCATAAAGAAATGGTGAAAGTACTGTAAGGCCAAAGAATATTCGCAGTGGAGTAAAAACCACTATGACCATTAAAAAAATAGATATAGATGATGCGATATTAAGATTTTTACTGCTAAAGACACCAGTCTTAAATAAAGATTTTTCTGAGCGAATATTAAAAGCCTGTGATATCTGAGACAGTGCAAGCACGAGGAAGGCCATTGTACGCCCTGATTCAATGCTAGTGGTTGTCTTAGATCCATACCAAAATGCAAATAAAGTTAAAATAGCTAACATAAGTCCTTGAAGAAGCACCCTTATTAAAGAAGATTTTGTAAAAAATCCTTCATGAGGAGACCTTGGCTTTAGCTTCATAATCTCAGGATCGGTTTTTTCCATTCCAAGGGCTATTGCCGGGAAACTATCTGTAACCAGATTTATCCATAAAAGCTGTGTAGAAAGCAGAGGGCTCGTTCTCCACAGGACCATTGCAATGAATACAGAAAAAACTTCACCTATATTTGTACCAATAAGAAATATCACAACCTTTTTGATATTTTCGTATATTCCACGTCCCTCGCGCACAGCCTCTACTATAGTGGCAAAATTGTCATCTGTAAGTATTATATCCGAAGCCTCCTTGGCAACATCTGTGCCTGTGATGCCCATGGCGCACCCAATATCTGCAGCTTTTAGTGCAGGAGCATCATTTACCCCATCACCTGTCATAGACACCACATCACCTCTTTTTTGCCATGCTTTTATTATACGGAGCTTGTCTCTTGGGGAAACACGGGCATAAACAGATATATCAGCTACCATAGAATCGAGTTCCTCGTCAGAAAGGGACTCCATCTGGGATCCGGTAAGGGTAAGGTCATCTTTTTCAAGTATACCAAGTTCCCCCGCTATGGCAGAAGCAGTTGAAAGATGATCACCAGTTATCATGACCGGTTTTATGCCTGCATTCCTGCAAACCTCTACAGCTGCCTTTACTTCTGGCCTTGGAGGGTCAGTCATTCCAATGAGACCAAGAAAGATAAGTCCATTTTCTATATTTTCAGAACTAAGTTCGTCAGGGAGTGAATCAATTTCTTTGTATGCCACCGCTATTACGCGAAGAGCATCACTGGTCATGGCATCATTCATATCCGAAGAAAACTCATGCTCTCTTTGTATACATCTGGTGATAAGATTATCATAAGCTCCTTTTGTAATAACTATATTTTTGTCAGACATCTTGTTTATAGTGGTCATGAGCTTGCGGTCAGAATCAAAGGGAATTTCAGCCAGCCTTGGATTTTCAGCTTCAATTATATTTTTTATAATGCCCTTATCGTAAGCAGATGCGACGATTGCAGTTTCTGTGGGGTCACCTATGTGCTTAACTGTATCACCTTCATAAACCATAGTGGAGTTGCAGCAAAGTGATGCAAACTTAAGGAGTTTAAGGAGTTCTTCACTTTCATTTTTGTCTATTTCAAAAAGTGAATCAGAGCCCGCTGTAAAAGCACTGACCACAGTCATCTTATTTTGTGTAAGGGTGCCGGTCTTGTCTGAGCATATTACAGAAGCACTTCCAAGTGTTTCAACAGCAGGAAGATGCCTTATTATAGCGTTTTGTTTAACCATACGCTGGACACCCAGTGAGAGGACAACTGTAACTATGGCCGGAAGTCCTTCAGGTATAGCAGATACTGCAAGTGACACAGATATCATAAAAATATCCATTAAAGGAATCCCATCTAAAAGCCCGGTTATAAAAATTATTATACAGGATATAATTGCAATTATGCCAAGATATTTTCCCAAATTTGAAAGCCTTTTTTGAAGAGGAGTAAGAGTATCATCTTCACCTGCAAGCAGGTCTGCAATTTTACCCATTTCTGTATTCATACCAGTAGCTGTAACAAGGGCTTTAGCAGTACCTCCTGTTATACTGCATCCTGAAAAAACCATGTTAATCATATCGCTTGCAGTTGCATCTGGACCTGGGATAAAAGCTGTATCTTTTTCTGAAGGAACAGACTCTCCAGTAAGGGCTGATTCATCAGAACGAAGAGAAGAAGCCATAATAAGCCTGGCATCTGCGGGAACAATATCGCCAGCTTCAAGTATTATTATATCCCCAGGAACAAGCAATGAAGCATCGATAATTGATTGAGAAGCATCTCTTATGACTCTGGCATTTTTTGAAGAAAGAGTCTTAAGGGCAGCGAGTGCTTTTTCGGCCCTTCCTTCTTGTACAACGCCTGCCGTAGCATTGAGTACTACTATGAGAAGTATAAGTACAGGTTCAAACAAGCCAGATGAGTCAAGACTTTTAATAGATATTGCAAAAGATATAGCCGCAGCTACAAGTAAAGTTATTATCATAATATCCTTAAACTGATTTGCAAATCTTTGGAAATATGATTTATTTTTTTTAGTTTTAAGGACATTTTTCCCGTATTCGTTGAGGCGATTTGCAGCAGAACTACTATCAAGGCCCTTGTCTGGATCGCTGGCAAGGGCTGTGAGAAGATTGTCTAAAGGAGTACTATTAGGGTTCAAATCAGGCCGCCTTTCCTTAAATAATAAAACATTTATTAAATTTATACCCCTTTTATAACATAAATACGACATTTATGGACATAAAAAAAGAGCAACTTCAGATTAAAATCACGTGGATTTTTGAAGCACTCTTTAAATATCTCAAATAGTATTAGATATTTAGTTTTTTTGCAGCTAACTTTTCTGCAGCTTTCTTTTTGAGAGCAGCTTTTTTTAGTGCTGCTTTTTCTAACGCCATTTTCTCAGCGTCACGAAGACGTTCAAGTTCTTTTTCGATGCGCTCTTTGGAAATCTCCTTATGTAGCTCACCGAGTTTTTTTGAAACATATTCCTGACTTTCGGGGTTACACATTTTTAGATAGCTTTCAAAAGCTTCGGGATATGAAAATTTCTTTTCACCTGTATCTTCATCAAATTCG
This sequence comes from Proteocatella sphenisci DSM 23131, assembly GCF_000423525.1. GTDB lineage: Bacteria > Bacillota > Clostridia > Peptostreptococcales > Filifactoraceae > Proteocatella > Proteocatella sphenisci. The sequence goes on from NZ_AUID01000018.1 coordinate 56,685, forward strand.
ACTTTTATTATGTTACCCGAGTTTGAAGTAATCCGACCGATTCCAAATTGAGAATGCTGCACCTTTTCATCTATAAGATTCATGGGTTCACCTCCTTATTATAAAAAGCATACAAAAAAGTGTTTTTTCAGCCAGATTGTGCTGAAAAAACACCGGGTCGTATATGCTCTTGCAAACTGTTTATATTAATAGTATAGCATAAATTTTCAAAAAATGACAGTTTAAAAAAATGTATTAAAGCTTATATAATATAAGGGCGGTACAATACAGGCGTTTTGCCTCCAAAAGTCTATGCGTATGTTTTTATTGAAGAAAATGCTTTGTATATTATTACTGAAACAAAGGTATTTGCAATTGCTGTTGGAATAACCACTGTTACAAAAAGAGCAGAAAAAGGAGCGGGCAGTCCAAACATCAAAAGCGCAGATCCAAGAAATATGACACCACTTACTATAGTTCCCAAAAGGCTTAGAAGAGCAGTGAATATATGTTTTCCTTTTTCATCAACAAAGATGGACGAGAAAATACGAATCATAAGATAAATAAATATAGCAGATGAGACCTTATCTATAATTGAAGGAATCTGCCCCCCAGGGAAGCCTGTAGTCATTGCAGCTATAATGCCAGCGACAAAACCAGTTACTACAGTGTTTTTCAAATCAGGATTTATGATAATTGCAATGAACATACATGCAAGCATAAAATCAGGCTTGATGCCGAAAAACAGAGGCGGAGTTATTGCGTGAAGAACAAATCCGATACCTAAAAGTACCGCTGAGAGAACTAGATTTCTGGTTGTAAAATTTGAATTTTTCATAATAGACATCCCTTCTTCGCTTCCTGCGAAATAAATAATTTTTTAGATTTGTTAATTCGGAAATAAGCAGGAAAACAAAAAAACCGCCCAACGTACATACTTCCCCCTTTATAAGGAGCAAATAGAACATTTGCGGTGCCATCCTTGTTAATACTTTACTGCCAATCTAATCCAGAAAACTCTGTCAGAGACTTGTGTATCAAAAAACCCCAATTCAAAGAATCGGGGTATGCAAGTCGAATAGATATGTAAAGCATTATCTTATTTCAGGTACAGACATACCCTACCTCTATAACGTGAGGACCACGTCTTCAGCTAATAATCACAACAGACTTTCGCCGAGAATCTCATAGACCCATTCGCTTAAACTACACTGCCAGGTTTCACCAACCCCCGGCTCTCTGAAAGCTTTATTTAAGTTACTTACTTCTAATCAAAGACTTTATATTGATTTAAACCAATATTAACGCTAAAATGATAATATGTCAAGACTTTTTGGAGGAAAAACATGAAAATTATGAATAAAGAAGAAATGCATCAGGCAGACAGGTATACAATGGATAAAATAGGCATACCAGGATATGCCCTCATGGAATGTGCAGCCCAAGCTATGATTACAGAAATAGAACAATACATAATAGAAACATTTCATGAATTTAAAGCAGAAAATGTTACAAAATTGCATGCGCCCTCATTAACAATCCTGTGTGGGAGTGGCAATAATGGGGGAGACGGACTTGTGCTTGCAAGGAGATTGCATGGAAGAAACTTAAGACCAAAGGTATGGATGTGCGCTTCGCCTGCTAAAATAAAAAACCAGGCACTGACAGCTATGAAGGCATTTGTAAACTCAGGCTTTACATTAAATGAATTCAGCCATAATAACCTGGAAGAATTAAAAAAGACCATAGAAAAATCAGACTATATAATAGATGCCTTGCTTGGAACAGGAAGCATAGGTCTTGCAGAAGAGCCATACAGAACCATCATAGAGATGGTAAACAACTCTCCAGCAAAAGTAATATCTATAGACATTCCAAGTGGAAGTGACCCAGATTGTGCAGACAACCCCTGCAGCATAAGGTCAGATCTGACTCTGAGCGTACAATTTCCCAAAATAGGAGCCTACCTTCATCCTGGAGCTCAGAACTATGGAAAATTAAAAATAATAGACGCAGGGATAAGGCAAGAAACAGAAAAAAGTAAGCCAGGCACATATCTATGGGACAAGAGTATGCATGAAGCTTATAAAACTCAAGAATTGATATCACATCAAGACGATTATAAGGGAAAAAATGGTAGAGCAGTAATAATTGGAGGAAGTAAGAATATGACAGGAGCCCCTCTTATGTCAGCCATGGCATGTGCACGTTCAGGGGCGGGTCTGATATCACTGGCAATAATAAGAGACAGTAGAATAAGTGCTCAAATCTTGATTCCAGAAAGTATGTATCTTGATTGTAAAGAATCACAAGGGGCCCTTACAGATGTAGAAATTCCGGAAAACACAGATTTAGTAGCAGTTGGAATGGGAATGGGAAGAAATCAGAATTCAAAATATCTTATAGACAAACTTTTAAAATCAGAATACAATCTTTTGATTGATGGAGATGGCCTGCATTTTCTTAAAGACATTAAAGAGTCACTTATCAGTAGAAAAGGAATTACAGTACTGACTCCTCATATGGGAGAAATGGCCGGGCTGTGCTCAAAGGATATAGACTATGTAAGAAGAAACAGATTTGACTTATCTCGAAATTTTGCTGTAAAATATAAAGTATATTTAGTACTGAAGGGACCAAATACAATAACAAGCTGTCCTGATGGCACACAGTATGTAAACCAAAGTGGAAACGAAGGTCTTGCAAAAGGCGGATCGGGAGATATACTCGCAGGAATGATAGGAGGAAGATTGGCTAGAATAAGCAAAAAAATGCATATATATAAGGAAGCAAAAGAAAAATGCAATATAAATACTATCACAGGCAGGGTTATAGCTGATACAGTCTATTGTCATGGAAGAGCATCAGATGAATTAATTGAAGGCGGAAAGAATATATTCAACATGATCCCAACAGATATTATAAAAATGATATAATTTTTTAAATGTTTTTTTATAGGATATAGTTCGGAAAAATACACAAAAAATGACACAAGAGACAAAAAAGAAAGAATAATACTCCATTAAAACGAATTATTTTCATTGTATACAAAATAATATTCAAATATGAAAATTGTCTCAAAAAAAATATGAAAATTAATGTTGACTTTTATAGTAAATCTTAGTATACTAATAAAGTCGCCAAAACACAGCAACAACAACACAAACAAAACAAGATAGAGCGGCGCAACATGAACCTTGAAAACTAAACAGCAGAATATACAAACCATTTATAGATGTGAGCCGCAAGGCAATCATCTACAAAAAGAAACAAACCGTAATTTCAATTAATTGAGATAACAAAAATAGATATGTCGGATGTTTAATCCGGCCAGTCAAACATTAAATTTAAGAGTTTGATCCTGGCTCAGGATGAACGCTGGCGGCGTGCTTAACACATGCAAGTCGAGCGGAGTTTAATTGCAGATCCCCTTCGGGGGTGAAAGAGTTAAATTTAGCGGCGGACGGGTGCGTAACGCGTGGGTAATCTGCCCTTGTCACTGGGATAACACATC